>NZ_JWMA01000029.1 GCF_000812465.1 Cupriavidus sp. IDO
TCCAGGGGCTTCCTCCGCGGCCCTTCATAGTATCTCAGTGAAGCAGAACGTCAGCTTTGTTCCCGTTTGAGCAGGAATGAGCAAGTCTGACGGAACGGTTTGACCTTGCGGCAACGACAACTTATATTGCCACGCACTATTGGTGTCTGATCCGCGTGTTGGAGGGATGCGCCAGCCACAAGGCGCGGCACCATGGCATGAACCGGGCGGCCTGCCGGCCGTACCGAAACGGGGCAACCGCGCATCGACGGCGTGCGCGTGCGAAATGCACGCGCACGCCGTCGATGCGCTTTCCGGGACCATCGCGTCCCTATCGCTCCGTCAGGGGGATTGCCATGCAGATCTTTACGCTGTTCGACGCGCAGATGCGCGACTTCGGCACCGGCCGCCGGCCGCGTTCGGATTTCCACATCGGTTTCCGGTCGCGTGTCCTGGCGGCCAGTGCCGGTCTTGGTCACACATGCGATTACATTTTCCTGCGCACCGGCGAAACACAGAACGAATTTGTCACAAAGTGCCACGAATGGTGGGCATGCCTGCGTGGCGGCATCAGGATTGCCGAGGCGGGGCAAGAGCCGGTGCTGATGAGCGGCGGCGACATCTTTGTGCCGGCCGCCGGTGTGCCGATGCAGTTGAATATCATGCTGGACACGATTCTGGTACGCGTCATGCCGGCTCCCGATGACGCTCAGTCCGCGGGGACGCCAGCCGCGCCGATTCAGGCGGAATTTGCGTGGCTTTCGGTGGGGGAGGACGACTGGGGGCGGCGCCTGCGTGCGCGTGGCCTGCGATGGGCGCTCTGCTATCGCGGCGCATTGAGCCTGCACTGGAGGCCGGCGGCTCCGGATGCCAGGGGCCAGTGCGCACCTCTGCAACCGGGCACCTTGTACGCGCCGGATCCGCAGGATGCCTGCGAGATCGACGTGCTGCAGCCGGGAAGCGGGCTGCTGTGCTGCATGCAAGGGGATCGCGCCGGCAATCTGCAGGCGCTTTGCGCGCCCGCCGGCCTCAATGAAGAACGCCGGGAACCATCCCGGCGCGAAGCGCTTTCGCTGCCGGGTTGAGCGGCAGCGCAGCCATGCGCGACACGCCGCCCGGGCGTGTCGCCGTCATCTTGCCTCAGTGACGCTTGTACTGCGTGGCGCCGAACAGGACCTCGCGTTCCTTGTCGCCTTGCAGCGGCTTGCGCTCCTTGGCCAGCACCTCGACGCCGCGCTTGACCGCCGGGCGTTCAGCGATTTCGTTGAACCAGCGCTTCAGCTGCGGATAGTCGTCCAGGTCCACGCCCTGGTTCTGCCAGCTGCGCAGCCAGGGGAAGGTGGCGATGTCGGCAATGGTGTACTGGTCGCCGGCGAGATACGCGTGCTTCGACAGCTGCGTATCGATCACGCCATAGAGGCGCTTCGCCTCGTTGGTATAGCGGTTGACCGCATACTCGATCTTCTCCGGGGCGTAGATGCGGAAGTGATGCGCCTGGCCGAGCATGGGACCCACGCCGCCCATCTGGAACATCAGCCACTGCAGCGCGTCGTACTTGCCGCGCACGTCCTCGGGCAGGAATTTGCCGGTCTTGCCGGCGAGGTAGAGCAGGATCGCGCCGGATTCGAACAGCGAGATCGGCTTGCCGTCAGGGCCGTCGGGGTCAACGATGGCGGGGATCTTGTTGTTGGGGCTGATCTTGAGGAAGTCTTCGCCGAACTGGTCGCCGGCGCCGATGTTGATCGGGTGGACCTTGTACTCCAGGCCGCACTCCTCGAGCATGATATGGACCTTGTGGCCGTTGGGCGTGGCCCAGGTGTAGACGTCGATCATCGCAATTAGTCTCCTGGCTGTGATTACTGCCACATCCGCAACGGATGCGGCGAACCGGGGGATTTAAGCACAGAAGAAAAAAACGCGCAGACAGGCTGCGCGTTTTCCACACTGCCGGCAGGGCCGGCCGTCTTGCGAGTGAGCCGGGGCTTCAGAAGCCGCGCGCCACCGGCATCCTGATGTCGTCCGGGTTCACATTCATGTGCTTGGCCAGCTCCAGCTTGGCGATGGCGTTGCGGTGCACCTCGTCCGGACCGTCGGCCAGGCGCAGCGTGCGCTGGTGCGCCCACCAGTTGGCCAGCGGGAAGTCGCTCGACACCCCGGCCGCGCCGTGGACCTGGATGGCCCAGTCGATCACCTTCAGCGCCACGTTCGGGGCGATCACCTTGATCATCGCGATCTCGGCCTTGGCCACCTTGTTGCCCACGGTGTCCATCATGTAGGCGGCCTTGAGCGTGAGCAGGCGGGCCATTTCGATTTCGCAGCGGGCTTCGGCGATGCGCTCCTGCGTCACGCCGTGGCTGGAGATCTGCTTGCCGAAGGCCACGCGCGACAGCGCGCGCTTGCACATCAGTTCCAGCGCGCGCTCGGCCACGCCGATACTGCGCATGCAGTGGTGGATGCGGCCCGGGCCGAGGCGGCCCTGGGCGATCTCGAAGCCGCGGCCTTCGCCTAGCAAGATGTTCGAGGCCGGCACGCGCACGTTCTTCAGCTCGATTTCCATGTGGCCGTGCGGCGCGTCGTCGTAGCCGAACACCGGCAGGAAGCGCTTGATGGTGATGCCCGGGGTATCGGCCGGCACCACGACCATCGACTGCTGCTCATGACGGCCGGCATCGGGATTGGTCTTGCCCATCACGATGTAGACCTTGCAGCGCGGGTCGCCGGCGCCCGACGACCACCACTTGGTGCCGTTGATCACGTACTGGTTGCCATCGCGCTCGATGCGGCATTCGATATTGGTGGCGTCCGACGACGCCACGGCCGGCTCGGTCATCAGGAAGGCCGAGCGGATTTCACCGGCCAGCAGCGGCTCCAGCCACTGATCCTTCAGTTCTTCCGACGCGTAGCGCTCCAGCGTTTCCATGTTGCCGGTGTCGGGTGCCGAGCAGTTGAACACCTCGGGCGACCAGGGCACCCGGCCCATGATTTCGCACAACGTCGCGTATTCCAGGTTCGACAGCCCCTGCGGTGCGCGCGGCGAGCGCGGCAGGAACAGGTTCCACAGGCCGGCTTCGCGCGCCAGCGGCTTGAGTTCCTCGATCACCGTCGAAGGAATCCATGCGTTGCCCGCGCGGCGGTTCGCGTCGATTTCTTCCGCGAAGCGCTTCTCGTTCGGATAGATGTGCTTGTCGAAGAAGGCCAGCAGCTTGGCCTGCATTTCCTTGACCTTCGGGGTGTGCTCGAATTGCATGTGGTCTCCTCGCTACTCCAGAAATTGGCACGGCCTTGTCAGGCGCGCCGGTATGCACGCGGCATTTGCCGATGGAATGCACTCTATCTGAAAGTCAGTAATTAGAAAAATGAATTTACTGGATTGGGTAGTATCAATATCCTGCATTCCATGCCAGAATGCCTGCCATGCAGCTCTCCCGCATCGACCTCAATCTCTTCGTGGTGTTCGACGCCATCTACAGCGAAGGCAGCATCACCGCGGCCGCGCGCCAGCTCAACCTGACGCAGCCCGCCGTGAGCCATGCGCTGGGACGGCTGCGGACCTTGTTCGACGACCCATTGTTCGAGCGGCGCGGGCAGGGCATGGCGCCCACGCCGCTGGCGCGCTCGCTGGCATCCGAGGTGCGCGCCGCGCTGCAGTCCTTTGCCCGCACGCTGCAGGATACGCCGCACTTCGATCCCGCCGCGACCGTGCGCCGCTTCACCATCGGCATGCGCGATGCGCTGGAGTCCACGTTGCTGCCGCCGCTGATGGCGCGTGTGACGGCGATGGCGCCGCAGGTGGAAATCGCCGCCATCCGCTTCGACCGGCGCGAGATGGAGTCCGAGCTGCTGGCCGGCACGCTCGATGCCGCCATCGACATCCTGCTGCCGGTGTCGCCGGCCATCCACCACGCGCCGTTCATGGCCGATCCGATGGTGGTGCTGGCCCGGCGCGACCATCCGCTGGTGAAGAAGGAACTGACGCTCGATCGCTATCTCGCGGCCGAGCACGTACACGTGTCGTCGCGCCGCCGCGGAGCGGGGCTGGAAGACCAGGCCCTGCATCGCATGGGCCTGACGCGCCGGGTGCGGCTGCGCTGCCAGCACTATGCGGCCGCCTGCCGCGTGGTGAGCTGCACCGACCTGCTGGCAACGCTGCCGCTGCGCTACGCACGCATCGCCAACGAGCCGTACGCCAACCGGCTGCTGTCGCTGCCGTTCAAGGTGCCGACGCTGGAGCTTCACCTGTACTGGCATGCGGGCGGCGAGAACGACGGCGCCAACCGCTGGCTGCGCGAGCAGCTGATGGCGGTGATGAGCTCGCTCGGCGGCGGCATGTCGGACGTGGCGCCGGCTGCCTGATCCGGCGCTTCGGACGCGTCGGGTCATCCCTTTCAACGCGTTGATGTGATGCACTGCCGAGCCAGTGCGGCACATTTCGCGCTTCCGTGCAGCGCGCACGGGTCACACGTAAGCAATTGTTCGCAGGCTGGACGCTCATCCGGCACGCTCATAACATCGTCCGGTCCCATCTGCCCCCGGCATCACAGCGCGAGCCAGCGCTTGCCTGCCGTCCCGTCCGCCTCGGCGGATCCCTGCGGGCAGTTCCCCCATCCCTATTACGACGATTCAGACCGATGACCGGGAAACGCTTGCTTGCAAAAAACCACGCCCACTCGCCGCGATCCACGCGGCCGGCCTCGCAGTACCTGACGGCTGCCTGCGCTGCCGCCACCTTGCTCGTGCTATCCGCCTGTGGCGGCGGCGGTGATGGCGGCAGTGGGGGTACGTCCGGCTCAGGATCGGGCGCGCAGCCGGCAGCGCAAGGCAGCGCGTCCGGCCAGTCCGCCTCCGGCCCGAGCGGCACGACAACCGCTGGCGCCTGCTATACCGTCAGCGGCGCAGCGCCGGCGTCGGCCTCGGGTTCGACCGTCACCTTGCTGCCGGCGCGCGGCAGCAGCGTGAGCAACTATCGCGTCCTCGACGAGCCGCGCAGCGCGGGGCTCTGCTACGCCAACTACCGGCGCGAGCAGGTCGGCCTGCCGCCGCTGGTTGCGCGCGATGCGCTCGGCAACACGGCCCAGAGCCACACCAGCTACATGCTGGCCAACAACGTGCTCACGCACGACGAGACCGCGGGCAACCCGGGCTATATCGGCGCGACCGCCGACGGCCGCATCCAGGCGGCCTATCCGACCAACGCCACCGCCGAAGTCGTGGCGGGTGCCAACAAGTGGACTTCGGTGGCGAACGCCCAGCTGTCGATGTCGCCCAAGGACGCGCTGGTCTCCGACCTGATCGATGCACCATTCCACCGTTCGGCGCTGCTGGGCAGCTACGGTTCGGCCGGCAGCGGCTTCGCCGAAAGCGTGGGCCCGAACAACGGCGGCACTTCGGCCAGCTACTACCAGACCATCGATCTCGCGGATGCATCGAAGGGCGGCAGCGACAGCCAGATGGTGGCGTATCCGTTCAACGGCCAGGCGGACGTGCCGGCGAGCTGGGTGAATTCGGAAAGCCCCAATCCGGCTCCCGGCTATGCCGGCAGCACCATGGGCTACCCGGTTTCGCTGCAGGCCATCAACACCTCGCTGCAGTTCAATGCGGACAGCTTCACCATCACCGACGCGCAGGGCAACAACGTCAACTGCCTGAAGGTTGACAGCCGTTCATCGGGCCTGTCCAGCGCCGCGCGCGGGCTGGCTATCTGCACGCCGACCACACCGCTGGCGAGCCAGCAGCGCTATACGGTCGCAGTCACCGGCACGCTTGGCAGCCAGCCAGTCAGCCTGAACTGGTCCTTCACCACGCGCTGAGCTCCGCGCGCCGGCGCTCATGGCGAAACGGGGCAGAAGTGGGGCGAGGGTCGAGTGATTGCTGCCTTTTTCGCTGCAGTGCACAGAGGGTGCCGCGCCGAATCAGACGGCCGCCGACATCGGAATCGGCGCTTAGCCACTACAATGCCGACATCCTTCCCTCGGAGAGATCGGATGGCTGACCTGGTTCCTACTACGATGGTCTGGCGAGGCACGCTGGCCCTGACCCTGGCGGCGCTGCTTGGCGCTTGCGCGACACGAAGCGACGTACCTGCTGCAACCGCAGCAACCGCACCAACCGGTGCACCCGCTGCACCAGTGGCATCATCCGCACCGGCGGCGCCTTCAGCGGCTCTGCCCGCCCCGCCTGAAGTTGCCTCGGGCTATCGCGCAGGCATGTCGACGGTCTACTCCGCGCGTCACATGGCTGCTGCCGCCAACCCGCTGGCAACCGAAGCCGGCCGCGATATCCTGCGCAAGGGCGGATCGGCGATCGATGCAGCCATTGCCATGCAGGCCGTCCTGACCCTGGTTGAGCCACAGGCGACCGGCATCGGCGGCGGTGGCTTCATCATGTACTGGGACGGCAAGCGCGTGCAGGCCTATGATGGCCGCGAGACCGCGCCGGCCGGCGCCAGGGAGAACCTGTTCTTGCGGCCCGACGGCAAGCCGATGGAATTCAACGAGGGCCGCATCGGCGGCCGCTCCGTCGGCGCGCCCGGCGTGCTGCGCGCGATGGAGCTGGCACACCGGCAGCACGGCAAGCTGCCGTGGGCCCGGCTGTTCGATCGTGCCATTTCGCTGGCGGAGAACGGCTTCCCGATCTCGGAGCGGCTCCATACGCAAGTGGCGGCCGACCAGTTCATCACAGCATCGCCCGAGATGCAGGCGTACTTCCTGGACCCGCAAGGCAAGCCCAAACCGGTTGGCACGATGCTGAAAAACCCGGAGCTGGCGCAGACGCTGCGCGATATCGCCCGCCATGGCGCGAGCGTGTTCTATACCGGACCGATTGCGAAGGACATCGCCACGAAAGTGAATGGCAGCGCCAATCCGGGCACGCTGTCGACGGCTGATCTGCGCGGCTACGTGGCCAAGGAACGCAAGCCGGTCTGCACCGACTACAAGCTCTGGAAGGTCTGCGGCATGCCGCCGCCGTCGTCAGGCGGCATTGCGATCGCGCAGATCCTTGGCACGCTGCAGGCGCTGGAAACGCATAACCCAAAGTTTGCGCTGGCGGCGCTGAAACCAAGGGCGGTCAATACGCCGGCGGTGCTGGAGGCCAATCCCGCTGCCGTTCATGCCATCTCCGAAGCGCAACGCCTGGCCTATGCCGACCGCGGGCTATATGTGGCAGACCGCGATTTCGTGCCGGTCGATGTGGCGGCCCTGACGAAGCCGGACTACCTGGCCGAGCGCGCCAGGCTGATCGGTGACAACAGTGCCGGCAAGGCGCAGCCGGGCGTGCCGGACGGGCCGACGGTCGCGTTCGCGCCGGATCGTTCTCCGCCGCGCATCTCGACCTCGCAGATCGTGGCGGTCGATGACCGGGGCGGCGCAGTGTCGATGACGACTTCGGTCGAGGCATATTTCGGCTCGCACGTGATGGTGCGCGGCTTCATGCTCAACAACCAGCTCACCGACTTCTCGTTCGTGCCGAGCGAGAACGGCAAGCCGGTGGCAAACCGCGTGGAGCCGGGCAAGCGCCCGCGCTCGTCGATGGCGCCGACGCTGGTGTTCGACAGGAAGACTGGCCAGTTCCTGGCAGCGGTCGGCTCACCCGGTGGCTCCCAGATCATCGAGTACGTTTCGAAGACGCTGGTCGGCCTGCTCGACTGGAACATGGATGTGCAGGCGGCGGTCGGCATGGCCAACTTCGGCAGCCGCAACGGCCCGACAGAGCTGGAGAAGGGCCTGGTGACGCCGGCGCTGGCAGCAGCCCTGAAGCAGCGTGGGCATGAAGTGGCCGAGATCGAAATGACCAGTGGCACGCAGGCCATCATGCGCAAGCAGCGCGCCGACGGCAAGGTGGTCTGGGCGGGCGGCGCGGACCCGAGGCGGGAAGGGGTGGCGCTGGGAGATTGAGGCCGGCTTGCCCCCTCTGTGATTGCGGAAACGGGCGCCACGGCGCCCGTTTCTTGTTTACCGGCTGATTGCAGGCGCGAGGGCCGGGGCTGCTGCTCAGAACTGCCCGAAGAAAGCCCTGGCAGCAGCCATGCAGAACGGCGCAACAAGCGTGCCGTGGTAGGCCTCGAGGACAGCCGCAGCGCCGCCGTCGGTGGCACCCCCTGCCACAGCCTGCGCGGCCAGGTTTGCCTTTGCGCTGGCAAAACCCTGCTTGATCGCGGCGTACGGGTCGGCGGGACCGGCGATGGGGGCGTCGACATCGAGCACGCTGGTCATCCCGGCCGGCACGTTCGCGTTCTGCCAGAAAGCTTGCTGCACGGTCGCGTTGAAGAAGGACACGGTGGGATCGGCGCGCCCGCCGCAGAGCTGTACCGGCGCGCGTGGCAGCCAGTTGCGCAGATCATTGCGCCTGAAGTCCTGGCGCAACGGGTGAGCAGGGCTGGCGGCCGGCGCCATCGCCGCCGTCGGGCTCGGGAACGCGCCATCGGGATTCGCCAGCGAATCTTCCAGCAATCCCAGCCGGTAGTCATTGCGCACGAGATTCGCATTGCCGAAGCCCAACGCGAACAGGGGAGTCAGTTCCGGCGGTGTCAGCGGCGGGGAAAGGGGAGGTGTCAGGGAAGCAAACTGCGGCGCGGGCGGGACGTTGCTGAACAGCTGCGTGGCGGGCAGCTTGCCCCGCGCAATCAGGGTTTCGACCGGGGTGACGCTCGGCAGCAGGTTCCCGATGCCAGGCGCGTAGGCGGCCTCGTAGATTTCGCCGGGGCGGTGGTAGAGATTGCGGTACGAATGCTGGTAGCTCGTGGTGACCAGTACCGCGAATACCGTGGCGCCGATGCCCACCTCCCCGGCTACCAGCGCATCGCCCATGGCCGCCAGGGCATAGGGCCCCGACCCCGGCGCGGATGCCGTTACCGGAACCCCCATCGCCTGCAGCCGACGGTGCGTCGCCATGGCGACATGCCCGCCCTGCGAGTACCCGGTAATGAAGAGCTTGCCGCTCTCCGAGGCTGGCCTGCCCGATCCGGGCTTGCGCATGGCGAAACGCGCGGCCCGCAGAGCATCGACCATATCGGCCGATTGCTGCCTGGCATTCAGGTACGGATGGTAGTCGAGTCCTGAGCCTGCATATCCCGCATAGTTGCTCGCGACGACGATATAGCCCTGGGCCGTGTACATGGCTGCAACGCTGATGCCCTCGGACGCGCCGTCGCCATTGGCAGGATCGGCCTGCATCAGGTCGGCGATATTGAATTTGCGGTAGGTACTGGTCCCGTGCGCGTACATCAGGGTCGGGCGCGGGCCGCTGCAGGCCTGGCCGCCCGGAATCATCAGGGCGGCGCTGGCTGTCGTCGGCTCGCCCGCGCCGCCGACCGTGCGGTACCGCAGGGTTACGATCTCGAGGTCGCACCTGGGCGCCCCGGTGACCTGCAGCAATTGCCGGCCCTCGTCGCTGGCATTGAGCTGCGCCAGCAGGGCGGCGGCACTCAGGCGCAATGTTGTCTTCTGCTCCAGCAGGGCGCCGTCGCGGGCATCGCAGTCGCCGTCACGGCACGACATCGCGGATTGCGCACCGGCACTCGCACTCAGCACCGCACAGGCCATGGCCGCGAGGCCGCCCTTCAACAGGATTGCTCGCATCTCAGGTCTCCTCGACTCGGCTCGTTATTGGTCTTGGAACTGCGGGTAATGAGCGGAGTGTAGGTAAACCGGCTGGCGCGGCATAGGGCGGAATGCGCGCTTTGCCCGTGACGCGTCTCAGCGCTGAAGCGTTTTCAATTTGGTGCAGATCAGAGTTTAGGCGCAGGGCTCCTGGCAGCGAAACAGCTACGCTTCCAGGAATCCATGCAACTCAAATCACCCGCGGTACGGCCAGGACGCTTTCCCGTTCAGCCCTTGGCCTTCTGTGCATATTGCCATCCCATCTCCGCCATCGGACGCGCGCGCTTGCCTGCGTCCAGCGCCTGCGCCGACGACGCGGTGCCATCCACCACACGCTTCATGATGCCCTGCAGGATGCCGGCGATGCGGAACATGCTGAAGGCCAGGTAGAAGTTCCAATCGCCGGTGATCGGGCGGCCGGTGCGCTGCTCGTACATGCGGCGGTAGGTGGCTTCGTCAGGAATGCCCAGCGCGGCATGGTCCAGCCCGGCGATGCCGCGGAACTGGCCCGGGGCGATATGCCAGCTCATGCAGTGGTAGCCGAAGTCCGCCATCGGATGGCCGAGGGTGGAGAGCTCCCAGTCCAGCACGGCCAGCACCTTCGGCTCGGTCGGATGGAACATGAGGTTGTCGAGACGGTAGTCGCCGTGGACGATGCAGGTGAGATCCGCATCCTCGTGGGGAATATGTTGCGGCAGCCATTCCATCAGCGCGTCCATGGCCGGGATCGATTCGGTCTCGGACAGCTTGTACTGCTTGCTCCAGCGCTCGATCTGGCGCTGGAAGTAGTTGCCGGGCTTGCCGTAGTCGCCGAGGCCGATCGCCTGGTAGTCCACGCTGTGCAGGGCCGCAATGACGCGGTTCATCTCGTCATAGATGGCGCTGCGTTCGGCCGGGCTCATGTCGGGCAGGGACTGGTCCCACAACACGCGGCCGGCGACGAACTCCATGATGTAGAAGGCGCGGCCGATCACCGATTCGTCCTCGCACAGCGCGTACATCTTTGCCACCGGCACGTCGGTGCCGGCCAGCGCGGCCATCACGCGGTACTCGCGCTCGATGGCGTGGGCTGATGGCAGCAGCTTGGTCTTGGGACCGGGCTTGGCGCGCATCACGTAGGTCTGCCCAGGCGTGATGAGCTTGAAGGTCGGGTTCGACTGGCCGCCCTTGAACTGTTCTACGGTCAGCGGGCCGGCAAAGCCTTCCACGTGCTGGCGCATCCAGGCTTCCAGCGCCGCAGTGTCGAAGCGCTGCTGGTCCGCGACCGGGCGTGTGCCCTCGAAGTGCGAAACGTTGCTGCTCATGCTGTCTCCGTTGGTTTTCTGATCGGTATGAGGGGGATTTCCGTGTACGGTGCCGGCGCTCAGTTGGCTGGCCGGCGCCCGCGCAGATACTGGTGCAGCAGGACTTCCATCGTCGTATGGCGCGACCCGCTGTGAACCGGCGTGGGCGGCGAATAGTTGGTCATCCGCACCACCCAGTCGAGCGGGCCGTCGCCCATGTCGAGCACGTTGATGCAGCCCGCGGTCTGCAGCAGCGAGCCGAAGAAGACGCGTCGGCCGCAGGTGATGGCCTGCGACAGGATCGCGCGGTTGGTGCCCCCGTGCAGCACCAGCAGGACGGTGTCCCAGTCGGGATCGTTGCGCAGGCGCTCCAGCGCCGGCAGCACGCGATCGAGGAAGTGACCGATGCTTTCGCCATTGAGGAAGCGCTTTTCCTCGGCCACTTCGCCTTCGAAGGCGCCGACGAAGGCGTCGCGCAGGTCTTCGTCGGCAATATCCGCCAAGTCGCCGCCGCGAATCTCCTGCAGCTCGGGCCAGACTTCGGGCGTGACGTCGTGCATCTCCGGCAGCTCGGCCAGCACGCGCTGTGCGGTCTCGACCGTGCGCGGCAGGCCGCTGACGATGACGCGGTCAAAGCGGATGTGCTCGGCGGCAAGGGCCCGCCCGGCGGCGGTGGCCTGCATGCGGCCGGTCTCGTTGAGCGGGACCATCTCCGGCAGGGCGGGACGGCCGCCTTCGTCGAAGTACGAAACGGCGCCGTGGCGCATCAGGTAGATGCGGCGACGCGACGACGGCGGCAATTCCATGCTTGTCTCCTTGCGGTTCGGCAGGGCCCGTCTGCGCGGGCTGCCTGCAGCGGCGCGCTGGGGCGCCGGCGGTGTTCAGCGGTAGCGCGGCTTGCGCTTTTCGAGGAAAGCGCTGATGCCTTCCCCGCCGTCCTTGTGATGCAGTGCGGCCACGAAGCTGTCGCGTTCGGCGGCCAGGTGTTCGGTCAGCGATGCAGTGCCTGCGCCATTGATCAGGCCCTTGATGCGGCCCACCGCATGCGGCGACTGCCCGGCCAGCCCTTCGGCCAGCTGCAGGGCCTCGGACAGCGCCTGTCCGGGCGGTACCACGCGGTTCACCAGGCCGAACTGCGCCAGGCGCGCGGCATCCACGGGCTTGCCCTCCATCATCAGTTCGCTGGCCAGCTGGCGTGGCAGCGCGCGCGCGAGCTCGTAGGAGCCGCCGCCATCGGGCGTGAGGCCCACCTTGACGTAGGCCATCACGAACTTGGCGTCGCTCGCGGCCACGACGAAATCGCAAGCCAGCACAACCGAGAACCCCGCGCCGGCCGCGGCGCCTTCCACGGCCGCGATGATCGGCTTGGGAAAGGCGTGCAGCGATTCGATCCAGTGGTTCAGGGTCTCGATACTCTCCGCCTGCACCGCGGGCGGCTTCGCGCGGTTGCCGAGCAGGCGGTTCAGGTTGCCGCCGGCACAGAACATGCCGTCAGCCCCGGTGATGATGACCGCGCGCAGCTCGTCATCGGTCGCGGCGGCATCGAGCGCCTCCAGCGAGGCCGCGTAAATGTCCGGATGGAGCGCGTTGCGCGCCTCGGGGTTCGAGATGGTCAGCACCAGCGTCGAATCGACACGGGCGGAAAGCAGCTGTGCGGTCATGGGGCGGCCTCGGGTGCGGGTGCTCAGTTCTCTTCGGTCAGCAGCGACAGGCCGAGTCCGGCACGGCGCCACAGCCACGGGCTCGGACGGTAGCGCATGTCGCCGGTCAGGGCTTCCATGTTGCGCAGGGTCTCCAGCACCAGTTGCGGGCCGACCGCGTCGCCGAGCGCCAGCGGGCCCTTGGGGTACCCCAGGCCCAGGTTCACGGCGAGGTCGATGTCCGACGGCGTCGCAATGCGCTGCTGGGCGATATCGCTGGCGATATTGATGATGCAGCAGAGCACGCGCTGGGCCACGAAGCCGGCCGAGTCGCGGATCACCGTAACGGGCACGCCATCGCTGGCGAACAGGCCGTGTGCGGCGTCGCGGGCCGCGGCGCTGGTGGCCGGCGTGGTCATCAGCGTGCGGCGCTTGGTGGCCTCAAACGGCAGCAGCGTGTCGATCGCAACCGTGCGCGCCGGATCCAGGCCCTGCTGCAGAGCGGTTGTGGTAGCGTCGAGGCCCAGCGGGGTGACGATGATCAGCGCATCGGCGGACGGCTGGTTGCCGGCTTCAGGCGTCACACCCATGGCGCCCAGCAGCCTGGTCACCATCGCGTGGCCACGCTCGCTCGCGTGGCTCACCCACACGCTGGACGGGCGCGCAGCCGGCACTGCGGTAGCGGCAGGCACCTGCTTCTGGCCATCGGCATAGCGATAGAAACCGGCGCCGGCCTTGCGGCCGATCAGGCCACCAACCGAGCGGACCGCCGTGATCGGCGACGGGCGGTAGCGCGGCTCCTGGTAGAACTGGTTGTAGATCGACTCCATCACCGGATGCGACACATCCAGCCCGGTCAGGTCCATCAGCTCGAACGGGCCCATGCGGAAGCCAGCCTGCTCGCGCATGATGTTGTCGATATCGGCAAACTCGGCCACGCCTTCCTGCGCAACCTTGAGGCCTTCGATGTTCATGCCGCGGCCGGCATGGTTGACGATGAAGCCGGGCATGTCCTTGCAGCGCACCGGCGTATGGCCCATGCGGCGCGACAGCGCCATCAGCGCATCGCCCACGGCCGGGTTGCCCGACAGGCCGTCGATCACTTCCACGACCTTCATCAGCGGGACCGGATTGAAGAAGTGATAGCCGGCGATTCGGCCCGGCTGCTTTGCGCCCACTGCGATCGCGGTGATCGACAGCGAGGACGTGTTCGACGCGATGATAGCGTCCTCGCGCAGTACGGCTTCGAGTTTGGCGATGAGGTCGCGTTTGACTTCCAGCTTCTCGACGATGGCTTCCAGCACCATATCGCAGCCGGCCAGGTCTTCCAGCGCGCCGCAGGGCTTTACGCGGGCCAGCGTGGCCTCGGCATCGGCCGCGCTGATCTTGCCCTTGTCGGCGAGTTTGGCCAGCGTGTCCTGCAGGTACTGGCGTGCAGCAGCCACGGCCTGCGGGTTGGCGTCGTACAGGTTGACGGTCAGGCCGGCCTGCGCGGCGATCTGCGCGATGCCACGGCCCATGGCGCCGGTGCCGACGATGCCGAGGGTGTCGATAGTGAAAGTGCTCATCATGCGTCCAAAAAGTTGTGGTTAAATTAGCACGATCGTACGTTTTTTGCACCTTCCGTAACAGTGCAGAAAAGCAGGCCGCGTGCGCTGATCGGCCAGACCGGCGGCCCGGAGAGCCCCGGATGGTTCACAATCGTCCCAAGCCAGCGCTTGCGGGCGATCATTCCAACATCGGAGAGAGACGACATGCTGAAACTATGCGGTTTTGCCGCCAGCAACTACTACAACAAGGTAAAACTGGCGCTTCTGGAAAAGAATGTGCCGTTCGAGGAGGTGCTGGCCTGGATCGGACAGACCGATGTCTCGGCCTCGCCGGCGGGCAAGGTGCCTTACATCATCACCGATTCCGGCCCCTTGTGCGAATCGGAACCCATCGCCGAATACATCGAGGCGACCTACCCCCAGACCCCGCTGCTGCCCGCCGACTCGTACCAGGCCGCCAAAGTCCGCGAGCTCGTCACTTTCATGGAGCTGTACCTGGAGCTGACCGCCCGCGAGCTGTATCCGGAAGCCTTCTTCGGCGGCAAGGTCAGCGACAACGTGAAGGAGCGCCAGCACAAGCTGCTGTCACGCTACATTCCGGCATTTGCCAAGCTCACGAAATTCTCGCCGTATATCGGTGGCGATACGTTCACGTTGGCCGACTGCGCGGCCGCCGTCCACCTGCCGCTGGTGTCGTCGTGCACCAAGATCATCTACGGCACCGATATGCTGGCCGACCTGCCGGTCAGGGACTACCTGAAGAAGCTGTCCGAGCGCGAGGCGGTGCAGAAGGTGAATGCTGACCGGAAGGCGAATACGGAGTTGATGCTGAGCCGGAACAAGTAAGGCGCGCAACACGCCAGAAAAGCAAAACGCCCGCGGAAATCGCGGGCGTTTTGCTTCGGAGCCGATGGATACCGGCTACAGCTTGGCGAGCCGTTTCAGCGCCAGCGCCAGCGTCTCTTCCTTCTTGGCGAAGCAGAAGCGCACCAGGCCGGATTCACGCGGCTGCGAGTAGAAGGCCGAGACCGGGATCGCGGCCACGCCGATTTCGCGCGTCAGCCACATGGCGAAGTCGGCTTCGCTCAGGTCGGAAATGGCCGTGTAGTCGACGCACTGGAAGTAGGTGCCGTCCGAGGGCAGCAGCTTAAAGCGCGAGTTGGCCAGCCCGGCGCGGAAGTAGTCGCGCTTGGCCTGGTAGAAGGATGCCAGCTCGAGGTAGGGCGCCGGGTCGGCCATGTAGTCGGCCAGGCCGTGCTGCATCGGCGTGTTCACGGTGAACACATTGAACTGGTGGACTTTGCGGAATTCCGCCATCAACGCGACGGGCGCAGCCACGTAGCCGACCTTCCAGCCGGTGACATGATATGTCTTGCCGAAGCTCGAAATCACGAAGCTGCGGCGCGCCAGCTCGGGGTGGCGCGACACCGAGGCATGTTGCTGGCCGTCGTAGACCATATGCTCGTAGACCTCGTCCGACAGCAGCAGGATGTCGGTGCCCGCGAGCAACTGGGCCAGCTTGTCCATGTCGCCTGCGCGCCAGATGGTGCCGGTCGGGTTGTGCGGGGTGTTGAGGAGGATCATCCGCGTGCGCGGCGTAATGGCGGCAGCCAGGCGGTCGAACGGCACGCGGAAGTCGGGCGCGTCGAGCGTGACCGGCACCGCCTTCGCGCCGGCCAGTTCGATGGAGGGCAGGTAGCTGTCGTAGCAGGGCTCCAGCACGATGACTTCGTCGCCGGGGTGCACCGTGCAAAGGATCGTGGTCAGGATGCCCTGCGTGGCGCCTGCCGTGACCGTGATCTCGGTTTCCCAGTCATAAGCGTGGCCGTACAGATTCGCGATCTTGGCGGCGATGGCCTGGCGCAGGCGCGGAATGCCGGCCATCGGCGGATACTGGTTGTGGCCCGTACGCATGGCGTGGGCGACCGCATCGACGATCTTCGGGTCGCAATCGAAATCGGGAAAGCCCTGGCCCAGGTTGACGGCGTTCTTTTCGGCCGCGAGGGCGGACATCACGGTGAAGATCGTGGTGCCGACGCTGGGCAGGCGCGACGGTGGCGGGGTCAGCGGGGCGAGGGTGGATTCTGCGGACATGGCTGCGGCGAAGGATGGTGCGGTGGGACGGAACATTCTGGATTGGGAAGCGGCTCGCGCAATTCTAAAGGGATTCCGGCGAGGCGGCCGCGGGCGCTCCCTGCGCGGCGAGCCAGGCGCCGAACGCGGGCGGCTTGAGGACTTCCACGCCGCTGGAGCGGCGCAAGCGGCTCCTGAGCTTGAGCACGGCCTTGTCCTTGGAGACCAGGCAGGCCGCGTGCGCGAAGTGGGCCAGTTCGATGAACTTCTGGTCGTCGGTGTCTTTGCAGCGGGGCAGGTTGATGGCGCCGGCCTCGGCTTCGGTCGGCGCGGGCTCGAGGCTGGTGAGCCGGTCCACGGTGGCGAGAGCGGCGTCGATGTCGACGGCAAAGCGCGCGAACTGCGGGTAGGCCAGCACCCGGCGCAGCTCTTCGCGGCAGTCGGCGCGGATCACCGGTGTGACGGCGCCGGCTTCCAGCGCGGCGCGGATCGGCTCGACGTGCGGGTCGCGGAAGACCAGCAGGTCGACCCAGATATTCGAGTCCAGCACCACGCGAGGCGCGTTGCCGTTGGAGGATGTGACGCCGACGGGGTCGGGCGCCGGGCCGCAGCCGGTGGGTTCGTTAGGCATTCGCTACAATCTTGGCTTTGTTTTCTGCCGCGATTTTGCCATGCTCATCGTTCTGTCTCCCGCCAAGTCGCTCGACTACGAAACACCCGCGCGTATCAAGACCCATACGCTGCCTCGCTTTATCGACCGCTCGGCGGCGCTGATCGAACGCCTGCGCAAGCTGGCGCCGCAGGATATCGGCGCCCTGATGGACATTTCCGACAAGCTGGCCGTGCTCAACGTTACCCGCTACGCGGAGTGGTCGCCGGAATTCACCGCCGCCAACAGCAAGCAGGCCGTGCTGGCCTTCAACGGCGACGTCTACGATGGCTTCGATGCGAAAACGCTGACTGCCGACGACCTGGGCTTTGCGCAGAAGCATGTGCGCATCCTGTCCGGCCTGTACGGCGTGCTGCGTCCGCTCGATCGGATGCAGCCGTACCGGCTGGAAATGGGCACGCGGCTGGACAATGCGGCCGGCAAGGACCTGTACGCCTTCTGGGGCGACGATGTCACGCAGATGATCAACGGCGACATGGCCGGACTCAAGCATGAAGGCGCGCCCACCCTGGTCAATCTCGCCTCGGAGGAGTATTTCAAGGTGGTGCGGCCCAAGGTGCTGCAGGCACGGGTGATCACGCCGGTGTTCGAGGACTGGAAGGGCGGCCGCTACAAGATCATTTCGTTCCATGCCAAGCGCGCGCGTGGCACCATGGCACGCTATGCCGTCACGCATCGCGTGACCGAGGCCGCGGCGCTCAAGCGCTTTGCCGGGGACGGCTATGCCTTCGAGGCGGCCGCCTCGGACGACACCCGCTGGGTGTTCCGCCGCCGCCTGGAAGACTGAACCGACTACGCCAAAGAGACTGAACGCCATGACCTCAGCCCTGCATATCTCGACCAGCTTCGATTCGGGCGCGATCGACGTCGAAGCGCTCGATCACGCCGACGATATCCGCCTGCGCATCCGCGCCGACTCCCACGCCGATTTCCGCCAGTGGTTCCATTTCCGCCTGCAGGGCGCGGCGGGGCAGGCGTGCCGGCTGCAGTTCCTCAATGCCGGTGAATGCACCTATCCTGACGGCTGGCGCGACTACCGCGCGGTGGCCTCGTACGACCGGGCGCACTGGTTCCGCGTGCCGACGCGCTACGACGGCGGCGTGATGACGGTGGAATTCACGCCCGAGCACGACAGCGTCTGGTTCGCGTACTTCGAGCCGTACCCGGAAGAGCGCCACCTGTCGCTGCTGGCCACCTGCCAGCGCTCGCCGCTGGCGAAGCTGTCGCACCTGGGCAGCACGGTCGACGGCCGCGACCTGACCATGGTCACGCTGGGAAAGCCGGCGCCGGGCAAGAAGACCATCTGGATGATTGCCCGCCAGCATCCCGGCGAAAGCATGGCCGAGTGGTTCTGCGAAGGCGTGCTGCAGCGGCTGACCGGCACCGGCATATGGGCGCATGATCCGGTCGCGCGCAAGCTGCTCGAGCGGGCCGTGTTCCATATTGTCCCGAACATGAATCCGGACGGTTCCGCGCGCGGCAACCTGCGCACCAACGCCGCCGGTGCCAACCTGAACCGCGAATGGATGACGCCGAGCCGGGATACCAGCCCCGAGGTCTGGCACGTGCGCCGGGCCATCGAGGCAAGCGGCTGCGACCTGTTCTTCGACATCCACGGCGACGAGGCGCTGCCGTACAACTTCGTTGCCGGCAGCGAGATGCTGCCGGGCTTTACCGAAGCGCAGCGCGTGGAGCAGGGCCGTTTCATCGAGGCCTTCAAGCGCGCCTCGCCCGATTTCCAGGACGTGCACGGCTACGCCGCCAGCAAGTACAACGCCGACGCGCTCAAGCTGGCCTCCAAGTACATCGGCCACACCTTCGGCTGCCTCGCGCTGACGCTGGAAATGCCGTTCAAGGACAATGCCGACCTGCCCGACGCCGCTGTCGGCTGGAACGGCGCACGCAGCGCCTTGCTGGGCACGGCCATGCTGCAGGCGATCCTGGACTACCTGGGCTGAATGCACGACGAAAGGCCCGCCGGCATGGCGGGCCTTTCACGCTATCGGCGCGGCGCTTATTGCGTCTTCTTCGTCGTCGAGGTCTTGCTGGTCGACTTGGCGGACGAAGATGTCTGCTTGCTGCTCGCCTTGGCAGTCGATTTGGACGACGACTTGGACGAGCCGCTGCTCTTGCTTGCCTTGCTGCCCTTGTGGCTCTTGCCGGACGACGCGTGCGACGAGGCGTGCACCGCCGGCGCCGCGGCAGCTTCCGAGATGGTGGCGCCGCTGCTGTCCAGCAACTCGTACGCGAGCATCATGCCGTCGTCATAGCCGCAGCGGACCTTGACCGGTTGCCACTGGTCGTCGCCACGCCGCTTGTGGGCGGTGGCCGGGAAGGTCACGACCGAGCTGACCGGCACGGATTGCTTGCCTTGCGAGAAGCGGCCGCTCCAGGATTCCACCGTGGCCTGGTCGGGGCCGAGCGCACCGGTCGGGATCTTCAGCGCATCGTAGCTCGAGGAGCGGGGCACTACCCAGCTCGCGTGGGCCGCGCAGTCCGCCACATCGGCCGTGGCGTTCTCGGTCTTCATCAGTTGCTCGCGCATCTTGACGCGATACTCGGCCAGGCTCACCCGGCCGCGATCGGGCAGGGTGACGGTCTTGGTGGGCGGCGTGGTGGAGGCGGCGGGTGTAGTCGGTGCGGCGGCGGGGCGGGCGGGCGCGGGCGCAGGCGTTGCGGCGGCCGGGCTGGCCGTGGCATCGGTGCCTTCGGCCGGCAGGTTGGCGCAGCCCGCCAGCGCGATCGCACCGGCCACTGCGGCAGTCAGCATGCTGAGGCGGCTGCCGATCAGTTCGGAAATTCGTCGGATCACGGGTTTGTCTTGCCGTTGCAGGCAAGCTGGGTTCGCAAAGGATTGCCATGATAGAGGAAACCTATGCGGCAAAGTTCCTAAACTTTGTTACCCATTCTTCTAAGGCATCCGTTCGCCGATGATCCACGGAGAAACGTCGTGGATGGCGGCGGAACGCTCCCGTTTGCTAGCAGGAAAACTCCGGGTCGCGCAACTGAGGCGAACCCGGAGGTTATGGCGTGGCGCTACCCGAAGCGATGCAGTTCCCGAATCAGGACAGCGCGCGTGACTGCATCGAACGCGTGAAGCGCAGCAGCTCGTCGAGCAGTGCATTCAGGTTGTGCCTGAGCCTGGCGAAGCCCTCGGTGTGGGTCAGTCCCGCCTCGTCCATATACAGCTTGCGGTTGATCTCGAGCTGCAGGCTGTGGCGCCCGGTCTGCGGCTGTCCGACCACGCGCACGATCTCCACGCCCTTGTAGGGGTGGTTGCGCCAGACGTCGTAGCCCATGTCCTTGAGCACGCCCTCCACACGGTCGGTGAAGCGCTTGTCGCAGGTGGTGCCGTCACGGTCGCCGACTACGAAGTCAGGGTGCTGCAGCCCCGGAAACTCGGTGGCGTATTGCGCGGCCTGGCTCGGCATCGAATGGCAGTTGATGTGCCACGCGCTGCCATGCGCGGCGACGGCGCGGTCGGCCAGCTTCTGCAGCTGCGCGTAGTAGGGCAGGTAGCAGCGGTTGATGCGGTCCTGCACCTCGGCCACGCTCAGCTTGCGGTCGTAGATGGCTTCGCCGGTGTCGAGCACGCGCCAGACCAGGCCTTTTCCGAGGCGGGTCTTGGACGTTTCCTGCTTCGCGCCCGGCCAGGGGGCGTCGAGCAGGACTTCGTCGATTTCCTCCAGCGCGCGGTTGGCGTCCAGGTAGCTGCGTGGAAAGCCCGCGCACAGCAGCGGAATGCCGCGCGCCGGCGCGCCGGCGTAGAGCTCGTCGACAAAGGTGTCCTCGGCTTGCCGTAGAAGGGCCAGCGGCAGCGTCGGGTCGGGGCGGAAGTCCGTCGGGTACGTCGTCGCGCTGTGCGGCGAATCGAGGAACAGCGCGCTGGGCGCGCCTTCCGGCTGGTACAGGAAGTACGGACTATCCGCGGTCTTTCGGTCTGTTTCAGTCATGATGCTGCGCAATCAGTCGAGGGAAATCCTGGCGGCGGCGGCAATGCGCTTGTTCTTGGCCACTTCGCTCTTGATCTGCGCGGCAAATTGCGCAGGCGTATTGCCTACCGGCGTGGCGCCCAGCTTCTCGAGCCTGGCCTTCACTTCCGGCAGCGCCAGCACCTTGAGCGCGGCGGCGTTGAGCTTGTTCTGGATGTCGGCCGGCAGGTTGGCCGGCGCGATCAGGCCAAACCAGGCGGCGTCGTTGACTTCCGGCAGGCCTAGCTCGGCAAAGGTCGGCACGTTGGGCAGCGCCGCCACGCGCCTGGGCGAGGCCACGGCCAGGGCGCGCAGCTTGCCGCCTTCGATGAACGGGAGCGACGACGGCAGGTTGTCGAACAGCACCTGCACCTGGCCGGCCAGCGCATCGTTCAGCGCCGGGCCCACGCCCTTGTACGGCACATGGAGAAGCTCGGTCTTGCTGCTCATCTTGAACAGTTCTCCCATCATGTGCGAGACGCTGCCGTTACCCGCCGAGCCATAGGCCAGCTTGTTCGGCTGTGACTTCGCCAGTGCGATGAACGACTTCATGTCGGTGGCCTTCACCGCCGGGTTGATGCTCATCACATTCGGCACCGATGCCAGGTTGGTGATGGTGGTGAAGTCCTTGGTTGCATCGTAGGACAGGCGCGGGTAGACCGCTGGATTGATGCCATGGGTGGACGCCGTGGCAATGCCGAGCGTGTAGCCGTCCGGCGCGGCCTTGGCCAGGTAGGCCGTGCCGATGCTGCCGCCGGCGCCGCCGCGGTTGTCCACCACGACGGCCTGGCCCAGCTGCTGGCCGAGCTTGTCGGCCACGATGCGGGCGACGATGTCCGTGGTGCCGCCCGCGGGGAAGGGCACTACCAGCGAGATGGGCTTGTTCGGGTAGTGGGTCTGCGCGGCGGCGGGCAGGGCAAAGGCAGCGGCGGCGGCAGCCGAAACGGCGGCGAGAACGTGGAGTAGGTGGCGGCGTTGCATGCGATTTTCCGGGAAAGGGAGGGAAAAAGTGGTTTTCACGATTCTGCTCGCCCGAGCAAGCCGGCCGCAAACGAAATAAAATCCCGAGGTCATTCCATTTGGTCGTGAACCAAGAGGTGCTTTATGCGACGTCTATGCCCGTCGCTCACCGAGTTGCAGGCGTTCGAGGCCGCCGCCCGCCACAACAGTTTTACCGTCGCTGCCCGTGAACTGCATGTCACCCAGGGGGCCGTCAGCAAGCAGGTGCGCAGCCTGGAGGCTTTCCTGGGCGTGGACCTGTTCGAGCGGGTGCGCCAGCGCTTGCTGCTGACAGCCGCCGGCGAGCGCTACCTGGAGCGCATCCGTCCCAGCCTGAACGAGATCGAAGCTGCCACCGTCGAGCTGATCGCCCGGCAGGGCCGCGGCGGCATCCTGCACATCGCCAGCATGCCGACACTCGGCGCCAAGTGGCTGATCCCGCGGCTGCCGCAGTTCTTTGCCAGGTATCCGGATGTGACGCTGGAGTTCGTCCCGCACGCGCAGGGCTACGATTTTTCCGAGCCCGACCTCGATGCCGCGATTCGCTTCGGCGATGGTGTCTGGCCGGGCAGCCTGGCCGACTACATGACCGGGCGCGAAGTCCTGCCGGTCTGCCGCCCCGGGCTGCTGGACGACGAGCCGGACGGCGTCGCGCGCGCGCCCGCCACGCTGCTGCGCTACCCCTTGCTGCACCACACGACCGTGCCCGAGGCCTGGCCCGACTGGTTCTCGGAGCTGGGCGTGTCCACCCGCAAAGCGTGGAGCGGGGCGCGCTTCGACCAGTTCTCGCTGCTGACGCAGGCGGCGTTGTCGGGGCTCGGCATCGCGCTGATCCCGCGTTGCCTGATCGAAGCAGAACTCGCCAGCGGCGCGCTGATGGTGGCGCATCCGGCCAGGGTGCCCAGCAAGAAAGGCTACTACCTGTGCTACCCGGAGCAGAAGCAGCATCTGCCTGCGCTGCGCATCTTCCGCGAGTGGGTCATGGAAGGCGCGGACGTGCCGGCGGAGGGCGGGGCGGGCTAAGAACCCGTTTCATTGTGAAACGGGTTCCAAGGCGTGCCCCGCAACTGAACAGAGATAGCGCGCTTACTTCGACAGCACCTTCATCGCCTGTTCCAGGCCGGCGAGCGTCACCGGGTACATCCGACCCTTCATCAGCTGGTTGATGACGGTGATCGACTGCCGGTACTGCCACAGGCCTTCGGGCTCCGGGTTGAGCCAGACGAAGTGCGGGAACTGCTCGGTCATGCGGTTCAGCCACACGGCGCCGGCTTCGGCGTTGTTGTACTCCACCGAGCCGCCTGGCTGCAGGATCTCGTACGGGCTCATGGTGGCGTCGCCGACAAAGATGATCTTGTAGTCCGGCGTGTACTTGTGCAGCAGGTCCCACGTGGCCAGCTTCTCGGCGTGGCGGCGGCGGTTGTTCTTCCACACATGGTCGTACAGGCAGTTGTGGAAGTAGTAGTACTCCAGGTGCTTGAACTCGGTCTTGGTCGCCGAGAACAGCTCTTCCACGCGCTTGATGTGGTCGTCCATCGAGCCGCCCACGTCCATCAGCATCAGCACCTTGACCTTATTGTGGCGCTCGGGCCGCAGCTTGATGTCGAGCAGGCCGGCGTTGGCCGCGGTGGAGTGGATGGTGTCGTCCAGGTCCAGTTCGGTGTCGGCGCCTTCGCGGGCGAAGCGGCGCAGGCGGCGCAGCGCGACCTTGATGTTGCGCGTGCCGAGTTCGACCTGGTCGTCGTAGTCCTTGTAGGCGCGCGTCTCCCACACCTTGATGGCGGTGCGGTTGCCCTTGGACGGCCCGCCGATGCGGATGCCCTCGGGGTTGTAGCCGCCGTGGCCGAACGGCGAGGTGCCGCCCGTGCCGATCCACTTGTTGCCACCTTCGTGCTTCTCCTTCTGTTCCTCCAGGAGTTGCTTCAGGCGTTCCATCAGTTTGTCCAGGCCACCCATGGCCTCGATCTTGGCTTTCTCCTCGGGAGACAGCTCGCGTTCGAGGGTTTTCTGCAGCCAGTCGAGCGGAATGTCGGACTTCCAGTCGACCAGGCTTTCCACGCCCTTGAAGTAGGCGGCGAAGGTCTGGTCGAACTTGTCGAAGTGCTTCTCGTCCTTGACCAGCGTCATCCGCGACAGGTAGTAGAACTCGTCGATGGACGGGGAGATGACCTGCGCCTTGAGCGCTTCCAGCATGGTCAGGTATTCCTTGACCGAGACCGGCAGCTTGGCGTGGCGCAGCGAGAAGAAGAAATCGATCAGCATGATGCCTCGCTTTCAGTCGGCGGCCGCTTCAGCGCGGACGGTCGAGCTGGAATTGCAGGTGTTGGCGCACCGCCGGCCATTCGCTGGCGATGATCGAAAACACCACGGTGTCGCGCAAGGAGCCGTCCGGCAGGCGCTGGTGGTTGCGCAGCACGCCGTCCTGCTTTGCCCCGAGCCGGGCAATGGCGGCGCGGCTCTGCTGGTTCATCCAGTGCGTGCGGAATTCCACGGCGATGCATTGCAGGGCTTCGAACGCGTGGCGCAGCAGCATCAGCTTGCACTCGGTGTTGATCGGGGTGCGGTGCGCACTGCGTGCGTACCACGTCGCGCCGATCTCGAGCCGGCGGTTGGCGGCGTCGATGTGCATGAAGTTGGTCATGCCGGCCAGCTTGCCGCTCGCGTTGTCGCGCACGGCGAATGGCTGCCACATGTCCTGCTCCTGCCATGCCAGCCGGTGCTCGATCTCGGCCTCGATGGCCTCGGGTGCGGGCACGCTGGTGTACCAGAGCTTCCACAGCTCGCCGTCGGCCACGGCCTCGCGCAGGCCGGGGGCGTGCGCGGCGGACAGCGGCTCGAGCGTGGCGTGCTTGCCGGTCAGCGTGACCGGCCGGACGAACGATGTCATGAACGACTGCCTGCCGTCAGCGGTTGGCGCGGTTCATGAACACCAGGCGCTCGAACAGGTGCACGTCCTGCTCGTTCTTCAGCAGCGCGCCATGCAGCGGCGGAATCGCGGCCTTCTTGTCCGGGCTCTTCAGCGCCTCGGGCGGCATGTCCTCGGCCATCAGCAGCTTGAGCCAGTCGATCAGCTCCGACGTCGACGGCTTCTTCTTCAGGCCCGGCAGGTTGCGCATCTCGTAGAACGATTCGAGCGCGGCCGCCACCAGTTCGCGCTTGATGCCAGGGTAGTGGACGTCGACGATCTGCTGCATCGTCTCGGCATCGGGGAACTTGATGTAGTGGAAGAAGCAGCGGCGCAGGAAGGCGTCGGGCAGCTCCTTCTCGTTGTTCGAGGTGATGATCACCAGCGGGCGGTGCTTCGCCTTGACCAGTTCGCGCGTCTCGTAGACGTAGAACTCCATGCGGTCGAGTTCGCGCAGCAGGTCGTTGGGGAATTCGATGTCGGCCTTGTCGATCTCGTCGATCAGCAGCACGACCTGTTCGTCCGCTTCGAAGGCCTGCCACAGTACGCCCTTGACGATGTAGTTGCGGATGTCGTGGACGCGGTCGTCGCCCAGCTGCGAGTCGCGCAGGCGCGACACGGCATCGTATTCGTACAGGCCCTGCTGCGCCTTGGTGGTCGACTTGATATGCCATTGCAGCAGCGGCATGCCCAGCGCGGCGGCCACTTCCTCGGCCAGCATGGTCTTGCCGGTGCCGGGCTCGCCCTTGATCAGCAGCGGACGCTGCAGCGTGCGGGCGGCATTGACGGCCAGCTTCAGGTCGTCGGTGGCGACATATTGATCACTGCCCTCGAAGCGGGCCTGCTGGGCGGTGGACGCGATGGGCGAAGCGTTAGCGGTGTTGGTCATGAGACAACCTGAGGTGGCGGGCGGTGGGCCGGTTTGATGTTCGGTGTGGTTTTTATGCCATGAAGGTCACGGCTGTAGAACGCGGCGGAAAACAGGGAAAGAGCGCCGGAAGAGGCATCGCCGCGGGTCTCCAGAGCCGCCTGGCAAATGCCATCCGGGACCGGCGAAAGCCGGTCGGAATGGGCCAGTATAAAAGAGCTTTGGCGTTCGCGTATGCCCCGGGCGCGCTGCTGGACTGCCGGGTGAAGCCTGCGGTACAATGCGGCGGTTTGACGCGCCCCCACGTCCAGTTCCCCAGTATCCGGCAGTCCGCGTTCTGTCTCTCTGCGGCCCTTCCGGGTCGCGGCGATTGCGAGAGATGGTTCCAGAATGGTGTTCCACAGCCCGGCATGCAGACCGGGTGCGACATGTCTGGCCGGCTGCGCCTCGGCGATCCCCGCGGGAATGCCAGGGCTTGCGCAGAGGCATTCTGAAACCGTCTCCGCCCGACAGGGCAGGTCACGCACGGTTTAACTTCCAATCAGCTAAGACAATGAAAAAGCTCCTCACGATGGTGGTGCTGGGCGCGGCCGCAACGGCAGCGCAGGCCCAGGAAGTAAAGGGCAATGGAGACGCCGCCAAGGACAAGGTCGCAATGTGCATCGGCTGCCATGGCATTCCCGGCTACCGTGCATCGTTCCCGGAAATCTATGAAGTTCCGATGCTGGGCGGCCAGAGCGCCAAGTACATTGAGAACGCGCTGAAGAGTTATCAGAAGGGCGAGCGCAAGCACCCGACCATGCGTGGCATTGCCGCCACCCTGACCGACCAGGACATCGCCGACGTGGCTGCGTACTACTCGCAGCAGAAGGCCGGCTCGGCAACCAATTCCCTGAAGTAAGAGGCTCCATATCATGAAGACGCTTAAGACGCTTTCGTTCGCGATCGGCGCACTCGTGCTGGGTGCCTCCGCCATGTCGGCCTCGGCCGCGGATCTCGCTGCCGGCAAGGCGCTGGTCGAGAAGGGCAACTGCGTGGCCTGCCACGGCGCCGGCCTGAACGCACCGATTTCGCCGGACTACCCGAAGCTGGCAGGCCAGCACGCTGACTACCTGTACCACGCGCTGGCCTCGTACCAGACGTCGGGCAACACGCTGGTGGGCCGCTCCAACGCCATCATGGCAGGGCAGGTCAATTCCAATCCGGCCGTGACCGGTAAGGACGGCAAGCCGCGTCCCTTCACCCGCAAGGAGCTGAAGGACATCGCCGCCTATATCGAATCGCTGCCGGGCGACCTGGTGCTCAAGAAGTAAGGCACCCCCGTTTCGGGCAGGAAAAAAGCCGGCCAAGTGGCCGGCTTTTTCTTTGGGCTCGATGCGGGGATGCCCCCGCACGCGGCGCTCAGTTGCCGCTGCCGCTCACCAGCCGGCGGGCCTTGACGGCCTCGGCCAGCGTTTCAAGCACCTTCACCGAATCTTCCCAGCCGATGCACGCATCGGTGACGGACTGGCCGTAGGTCAGGTTCTCCACCGGCGTGCCCTGGACGTGGTCCTGGCGGCCGGCAATGAGGTGCGATTCCACCATCACGCCCACGATGCGCTCGTCGCCGGCGGCCATCTGGCGGCCGATGTCTTCGCACACGGGGATCTGGTTCTCGTGCTTCTTGCTGCTGTTGGCGTGCGAGGCATCGATCATCAGCCGTGCCGCCAGGCCGGATTTCGCGATGGCCTCGCAGGCTTCCTGCACGCTGGCGGCGTCATAGTTCGGCGCCTTGCCGCCGCGCAGGATGATGTGGCAGTCCTCGTTGCCGGAGGTGGACACGATGGCGGAATGGCCGCCCTTGGTGACCGACAGGAAATGGTGGGGCTGCGACGCTGCCTTGATCGCATCGACGGCGATCTTCACGTTGCCGTCGGTGCCGTTCTTGAAGCCGACCGGGCACGACAGTCCCGACGCCAGCTCGCGGTGCACCTGCGACTCGGTCGTGCGCGCGCCGATCGCGCCCCAGCTCACCAGGTCGGCGATGTACTGCGGGCTGATCATGTCGAGGTACTCGGTGCCGGTGGGCACGCCCATTTCGCTGATGTTCAGCAGCAGCTCGCGCGCGGTGCGCAGGCCATCGTTGATCTTGAAGCTGCCATCCATGTACGGGTCGTTGATCAGGCCCTTCCAGCCCACCGTGGTGCGCGGCTTCTCGAAGTAGACGCGCATGACGACTTCCAGCTCGTTGGCAAAGCGGTCGCGCTGGACCTTGAGCAGCTTGGCGTATTCGAGGGCGGCGCGGGTGTCGTGGATCGAGCACGGTCCGATGATGACGATCAGGCGGTCATCCATGCCGTGCAGGATGCGGTGCATGGCCTGGCGCGCGCCGTAGATCACGTCCGAAGCCTTTTCGGAGCAGGCGAATTCGCGGATCAGGTGCGCCGGCGGCAGCAGTTCCTTGAGTTCGCGAATGCGCAGGTCGTCGGTGTTCTTCAGCATGATGGCTCCGGGTCTTTTGTGAGGTCGTGAGAGTCGGGGATCGGGTACGGAAACAATCGGATATAAAAAAACCGCCAGGCTTGCTGGCGGTTTTTTTTGTATTCGGGGCGCTTACAGCCGTCCCTCTCTATCCGCCAGCGGTGTGAGATCGCTAAAAAAGTAAAAGTAAAACTTAGCGGACATGGCGGAGAAAGGCGTTGGCTGAGGTCAGCTTTGATCGATTTCGTTTCGAGGCGCGGGATTTATGCTGCGCTGCTTGACATAAAGGCAGAAAATTGCGCGCCCATTGCAAAAAATTCGGGGTGTGTCCATTGCTGGCCGCACGGCGAAGCATCTTTATAGCGCCTTTCGTGGGCGTTGGCAAGTGCCGCGAGGGAGCTGGCGCCTCGCCGTCCCGGTGTGCGTGTACGCAGTTTTATTGCGCCCGGGGCAGTTCGCGCCGCCTATATTGGAATTGGCGGGGAGCGCCACGGAGGTGGAATCATGGCAGTCGACGAAGGGAGGCTGAACGCCTTCGTGGAGAAGTTCGTCCACGATATCGGCGCTGTGATGCACGCTGCCACCGTGGTCGTGGGCGATGAGCTCGGCCTGTACAAGGCACTGGCCGAGAAGCCGATGACAGCCGAGGTGCTGGCCCAGAAGACGCACACCGACGTGCGCTACCTGCGCGAATGGCTGTCGGCCCAGGCGGCCAGCGGTTACGTGGACTATGACGCCGCCAGCGAACGGTTCAGCCTCAACGAGGAGCAGGCTTTCGCGCTGGCGCAGGAGGGCAGCCCCGCCTTTATTCCGGGCGCGTTCCAGATCGCCGTGGCGCAGTTCAGGGCGATTCCGAAGATGATCGACATCTTCCGCAATGGCCGCGGACTCGGCTGGCATGAACACGATCCTGCATTATTCCACGGCACCGAGCGGTTCTTCAGGCCAGCTTACGCCGCGCATCTGGTGACGGAGTGGATTCCGGCGCTCGACGGCATGGAGGCGCGACTGAGAGCCGGCGCCAGCGTGGCGGACGTGGGCTGCGGCCATGGCGCGTCGACCATCATCATGGCGCAGGCGTATCCGGCTTCGCGCTTTACCGGCTTTGACTACCACGAGCCGTCGATCCGCTATGCGACCGAGGCAGCCCGGCGTGCCGGCGTGTCGGGCCACGTGCGCTTCGAAGTGGCGGCCGCCAAGGATTTCGGCGGCAAGGACTACGACCTGGTGGCGGTCTTCGATTGCCTGCATGACATGGGCGATCCCGCCGGTGCCGCGGCGCATGTGCGAGAGACGCTGCGTGCCGATGGTGCGTGGATGATTGTCGAGCCGTTCGCCAACGACAAGCTGGAAGACAACCTCAATCCGGTGGGAAGGGTGTTCTATTCGGCCTCGACCTTTATCTGCACGCCGGCCTCGCGCTCGCAGGAAGTCGGGCTTTGCCTGGGGGCGCAGGCCGGGGAAACGCGCATGCGCGCAGTGGTGGAGCGGGGCGGCTTTTCGCAGTTCCGGCGCGTGGCGCAGACACCGTTCAACCTGATCTACGAAGCCAGGCCGTAATGCCCCGCAAGGGCGGTGGCGCAAACGAAAACGGGACCCGCCGAGGGTCCCGTTCCGTTGCCGCGTGCAGTGCGGTCAAGCCGTGCCGCCCACCGTCATGTTCTCGATGCGCAGCGTCGGCTGGCCCACGCCCACCGGCACGCTCTGGCCTTCCTTGCCGCATACGCCCACCCCCGAATCCAGGCGCATGTCGTTGCCGATCATGGTGACGTCCTTGAGCGATTCCGGGCCGTTGCCGACCAGCGTGGCGCCCTTGACCGGGTAGGTGATCTTGCCGTCCTCGATCATGTACGCCTCGCTCGCGGAGAACACGAACTTGCCGTTGGTGATGTCGACCTGGCCGCCGCCGAAGTTGACCGCATACAGGCCGCGCTTGACGCTGGCGATGATCTCCTGCGGATCGCGGTCGCCATTGAGCATGTAGGTGTTGGTCATGCGCGGCATCGGCAGGGCGGCGTAGCTTTCGCGGCGCGCGTTGCCGGTGACCGGCAGCTTCATCAGGCGCGCGTTGAGCGTGTCCTGCATGTAGCCGCGCAGGATGCCGTCCTCGATCAGCGTGGTGCACTGGGTCGGGTTGCCTTCGTCATCCAGGTTGAGCGAGCCGCGGCGGTTGGCCAACGTGCCGTCGTCCACCACGGTCACGCCCCTGGCGGCCACGCGCTCGCCCATGCGGCCGGCGAAGGCCGACGAGCCCTTGCGGTTGAAGTCGCCCTCCAGGCCGTGGCCGACGGCTTCGTGCAGCAGCACGCCGGGCCAGCCCGGGCCGAGCACCACGGTCATGGCGCCGGCCGGAGCGGGGCGGGCATCGAGGTTGACCAGTGCCGACGAGACCGCCTCGTCCACGTACTTCTGCAGCAGTTCGTCGGTGAAATAGCCGTAGGCATAGCGGCCGCCGCCACCTGACGAACCGATCTCGCGGCGTCCGCCCTGCTCGGCAATCACCGTGACCGACACGCGCACCAGCGGACGCACGTCGGCGGCGATCACGCCGTCGCTGCGCGCCACCAGCACCACGTCGTATTCGCCGGCCAGGCCTGCCATCACCTGGACCACGCGCGGGTCCTTGGCGCGGGCCATGCGCTCGATGCGCTCGAGCAGGGCAACCTTGTCGGCCGCGTCCATCGAGTCGAGCGGATCGTTCGGCGTGTAGAGATTGCGTCCGGTCTGCGAGGCCAGTTCGCCGGCTACCTTGATGCGGCCGTTGCCGGCGCGCCCGATCGTGCGCGTGGCCGCGGCGGCCTGCGACAGCGCCGCCAGGCTGATGTCGTCCGAGTAGGCGAATGCAGTCTTGTCGCCCGACACCGCGCGCACACCTACGCCCTGGTCGATGCTGAAGCTGCCCGACTTGACGATGCCTTCTTCCAGGCTCCAGGCCTCGTTGCGGGTGTACTGGAAATACAGGTCCGCGTAGTCGACCTTGTGCGTGAAGATGTCGGCCAGCACGCGCTGCAGCTTGACTTCGTCAAGGCCATACGGCGCCAGCAGCAGTTGCTGCGCGGTGGCCAGGTTGCGGATTCCGAGATCGCCGACGTTCATGAAATGTCCTTTCTTCTTTGGCCCGTGCCGGCTCGCAGCCGGCGCGGAAAATTCGGTTCGACGAGCGTCGTGCGCGACGCCCTCAGTTGCCGTACATGCTACAGCACCCTGTGCCGCAGTGCCGGCAGGTTTTGCCGGACTTCGGCCAGCCGCGCCGGGTCGATGACACCGCTGACCACGCCTTCGCCTTCAGGCAGCATGGCGAGCACTTCGCCCCAGGGGTCGACCAGCATCGAATGGCCCCAGGTGCGGCGGCCGTTCTCGTGCTTGCCCCCCTGTGCCGCGGCCAGCACATAGCACTGGTTCTCGATGGCGCGGGCGCGCAGCAGGATTTCCCAGTGCGCCTGGCCTGTGGTGTAGGTGAAGGCGGCCGGCATCAGAATCAAGCTCGCGCCGTCATCGCCTGCCAGTCCGCGATACAGCTCCGGGAAGCGCAGGTCGTAGCACACCGACATCGCCACGCGGCCGCACGGTGCTTCAAAACTCACCGGCGTACGGCCGGCCACGATAGTGCGGGATTCGTTGTAGCTCTCGGTGCCGCGCGTGAAGCCGAACAGGTGGATCTTGTCGTAGCGCGCGACGCGTTCGCCGCGCGGATCGAAGGCGAGCGAGGTGTTGTAGACGCGCGCCGGATCGTCGCACCACATCGGCAGTGTGCCGCCGACCAGCCAGATGCCGTGGCGGCGCGCCGCGTCGGCCAGGAACTGCTGCACCGGGCCATCGCCGTCGCGCTCGCGCACGGCGACCTTGTCGGCTTCGCTGTTGCCCATCATGCAGAAGTACTCCGGCAGCAGCACCAGCTCGGCGCCGCCGCGGGCAGCTTCGGCGATCAGCACGTCGGCGCGCGCCAGGTTGGCATCAAGTGACGTGCCGGTCACGGTCTGTACGGCGGCAACGCGGAACGGGGCAGGGGCTGTCATGGGATCGGATCCTCTCTTGTCGCGCGAAATGGCGGTCCAGGCAGTCCGGGCGGTCGCGGTGGCCTCAGCGCAGGAAGGCGGGCTCGGAGCGGTCCCGCACCGGCTGGCGTTGCGTCTTATTGTCCTCCACTTTGCTGATTTGCGGATTCGCCCAGCTGCCGCTGATGCGGTAGTGCTGCGTGAACACCTTGGAGAACTCGTCGGCAAACAGCAGCTGTGCAGCCAGCGTGCCAATGCCGAGCACCGGATTGATGAAGGCAGCCGCGACCGAGGTGGAGGTGGCGTTGATGCGCGGCACCACCTGCACTTCCATGTCCTGCGTCTCGCGCAGCAGGTTGGCGGAGCCGGTCATGCTGGCGATGATCTGCGGGCTCTTCAGCTCGAAATCCTGGATCGTGCCGACGCCGTTTTCGATGGTGCCCGATCCCGACACGCGGTCGAACAGCAGCCCGCGGCCAGACAGGCTGCGGAAGTCGAGCGTGGCAAAGCGCAGCAGCCCCTGCAGGCTGAGCACGCCCAGCAGCCGCGCCGCGCCCGGATCGACGCTCAGGATCTGGCCGTTTTCCAGATCCAGCGAGAGGCGGCCGGACAGCGTGGGGTAGTCGATCGACAGCGGCGAACCGCGCCATGCCACCCGGCCTTCCAGCTTGCCCTTGCCGTCGCGCAGCGTATGCGGCAGGCCCAGGCGGTCCAGCGTTTCGCCGGCGTCGCGGATATCGATGGCAAAGCTCAGCAGCGTGCGGCGCTCGGCGTTCGCGCTGTCCCGCAGGCGGCGCGGCACGCGCCAGCTGCCGTTGCCGGTCAGCGTGGCGCCGGGTTGCTCGATCGACAGCCGGTCGAGGGTCCAGACCGGTTCGTTGCCGCTGCGGCTGGTGTGGGCCTTGACCTCGAGCTTGCCGAAGTCATGGCCGCGCAGCATGAACTGGTCGGCAACCAGGTCGATCGAAGGCAGCTCGTCGATGCTGCTGGCGAGGGCGTCGACGACGTTGTGTTCTTCGGTGCTGTCGGGCACGTTCAGGCGGCTCAGGCGCAGGCGCAGCGAGCCGGACGGCGAGCTGCCGTCATTGCGCCACTGCGTGGTGCCGGCGACCTGGCGCGATTCGAGGCTGACGTTCCAGCCGCCGGCTTCGCGAGAAGCGTCGAGGGCGACGTCGTCAAGCTGGCGGCCCATCGCGTGCAGCGTGCGCGTGCGGGCGGTGATGCGGTCGGGCACGAAGGGCGACGCCGGCGTGCGTTCGCCGCCGGCCGACGCGCCGAGGTCTCCCAGGGCGGTATGCCAGGCATCGAAATCGAAGTGATCGAGCGTGACTGCGGCGCTGACGCCGCTGGAGGGCAGCGGCGCGGCCGCCTGCTGTATGCCGATGCCGCCGGCCACAACCTCGGCGCTGCCGCCGTTGCGGTCGGGGCGCAGCAGATAGCGCGCGTTCAGCACGTTGCCAAGCTGCAGCAGCATTTCCTCGGTGCCGGCGCGGCCCGGGCCGCTGGCCGGCCGCAGTTCGAAGCGCAGCGGCAGGTCTTGCGCCGCCGGCTTGGCCAGTGGCGCGGGCAGCCCGAGCGCCATGCCGTTGAGGTCGGAACTGATCTGTACCTGGAGCAGGCGGTCGTGCGAGCCGATCACCGCGCTGTAACCGGTGCTGCCTTCCAGCCGCCCGGCCAGCGGCGCCATGGACGAACCGGCGAGCGCGTCGCGGATGCCGGCGGCCGAGGCATTGCCGCCGGCCGTTACGCGCACCGTGCCGTCGGCCTGGCTGCCGCCGCCGATCCGCACCTCGCCGCCGAGGAAGCGGGCCCGCACATTGTCGAGCTGGAAGCCATGTTCATTGAAGGCCACTACGCCGCTGGCGCCGCCCAGCGTCGGCAGTTGCGGGGTCAGCACGACGTCGTTGCCGGGGAAGTGGAATTGCCCGTCGACCTTGGCCGCGCTGGCGTTCGTCAGGGGCAGGTCAAGCTTCAGCCTGAGATTGCCATTGCCCTGCGCGCGCGAAGTTTCGGTGATGCGGCCGGTCCATTCGCGCACCGGCGAGGCGGCGATGTAGCGCAGGAAGCCCTGCACCGAACCGCTAGCGCCGCCATCGATCAGCAGGTGGCCGTGGTCGCTCAGGTCGTCGATGCGGCCACTGACCTCCTGCAGCGTGACGCCGGCAATGCCCTGCACCGTGGCGTGGCGGGCCAGGAACGACATGCCGCCGCGCTCGAACAGCACCTGGCCTGCAATGTCGGTGAAGTCGGGCCAGAGGCTGCCGCCGCCGGGTGCCGCTTCATGCGGGGCGATCTGGTAGCTGACGCGCTGGATCGGCACTTCAACACGGAAGTCGCCGGCTTTCTCGTGCGGCGCGTGGAACGGGAAATGCGTCAGGTCGCCCTTGAGCAGGAACTTGACGTTAGCCGCCTCGCCGCCTGTCAGCGCGCCGGCCAGGTAATGCCGGGTGCCGGCGGGCAGGCCCAGCGGCAGGTAACGCGGCACGCGCGCGACCTGGGCGCGGCTCAGTTCGCCAGTGAGGTCGGCGATGCCGGCGCTGCTGTCGCCGCCGGCGTGCCAGGTGCCACTGATCGTGCCCGCGGTATCGGCATTCGCAAAGCGGATGCCGTCCAGGTTCACTGTCAGCCTGCCGTTCTCGTGCGTCCAGCGCACGTCGCCGCCGATCTGGTCGAACGGCAGGCGGGGCTCCTCGAACATGCCGGGCAGCACTAGCGCCGAGCCCTGGCCGTCAAAGCGCGCCGTACCTTGCTGGTCATCGAAACTGAAGCTGCCGGACAGGCGGGAGAAACCGGGGGTGCCCAATCGCGCCTTGCCTTCCGGGCCGACGGCGGGCACCGCGGGCTGGCCGTTGACGGAAACCTCGCGCAAAGTGCCCTGCACCGTGTAGTGGGCCTTGCCGGTGCGGCGATCCAGCACGCCAACGCGGTCACGGCTCCAGTTGACGTTCAGGTTGTCGATATGGCCGGCCGGCTGCAGCGCGCGCAGCTGGCGCAGGATGGCCGTATCCACGGGCATCGACGTAGCCAGCGCGCGTACGGTGTTCAGGTCGAAGGTCGGGGCCTTGATCGAAAACCTGCGAAGCTGGTCCTTGTTGTCCAGCGCCCAGCCGATCGTGACCTTGCGCATGCCTTCGCGCCAAGTGGTGTCGGAGGCAGCAGGCGGGCCTTCTGCCTGCTGGGGCTGCCACAGCAGGGTGTCGATGGTCAGCAGGTTGCTGCCGTCCCGGTCGGTGCGATGCAGGAGGAAGGCCTGCGCATTGGCCAGGCGCAGCGGCTCGGCCGCGCCGGTGAGCTGGAGGTCGACCCGGCTTGCCCGCAGCCGGCTCTGGCTGCGCGTGATGTGACCGGTGCGGAACTCGATGGTGCCATCGGTGCTGAAGGTGCCGCTTTCGACCCGGTCGAAGATGGCGAGGTAGCGCTGCACGACGGGCAGCTGCAATTGTCCGAGATCCCAGCTGGCCTGCCCGGTCCAGTAGCGCCAGTTGCCGGCGCTGTGCAGGTAGTCATGGCGGAACGTGGCCTGCAGCACCAGCGGCTGCGGGGCCAGCGCCCCGGCCTGTGCCTCCAGCCTGGCGACGTGCTTCGAGCCGTCGCGGCGGGCGCTGAAATGGATTTCGGCGACGTCGAGCTGGGGCAGGCGGGCTTTCTCGTCGAGCCAGCGCAGCTTGCCGCCGGACAGGTCCAGGTTGCCCTGGGCCATCAGCCAGGCAAGGAAGCGGTCGTCGTCGGTCTGGCCGCCGGCGGCATCGACCACCATGCCGGCCACCAGCAGCTTGCCTTCGGGCGTGCGGCGCACCAGCAGGTCGGTGCGTGCGACGGCCAGGCTCACGAACTGGAGATCCATGCTGAACAGCGAGCGCCACGCCAGCTTGCCGTCGACCGAGCCGGCGGAGAACAACACGCGCCGCTGGTCGTCCGTCACGTTGATGTCACGCGCACGGAAAGCGGGGTGCCAGCCGTCCCAGTAGGTATCGAGCGCGCCAATGGTGAGGTGCGAGGACACCGCGATCGAGCCCCGGTCCTGGAGCCACTGGCGAGCCGCCGAGGCCTGTGGCCATAGCACGAAGCGGATCATCAGCACGGCCACCAGTGCCACGGCGCCCAGCACCAGTGCCAGGCGCAGCAGGGCACGGCCCAGCCCGGGCCAAAGCGGGTGGCTCAAGCCCGCGCGCACGGCGCGCATGCACGCGCGCGCGCATGCGCCAGCGCGCGCGGCGGGCGACAGGACGGGCGCTTCGAGCGTGGGGGAAGCGAGGCTGGTGGCGGCTTCGTGGCCACCCGCGCCGCCATGGGGGGGAGAACCGTCAGCGGGGGTGGGGGCGCGGCTGGACATGCGCAGATTATCCGACAATACTAGCCGCTCTCCAATCCGGTGCGGGGTCAAAGAAATACAACGTGCAACAGGACTTACGCACGGACCGCACCTACCTGTTCTCGCATTTCAAGTTACTGGAATGACTGCCTCAGATCCGACGAGTTCCGCCGCGGGCACGATCGCCGCAATCCAACATGGCGCCGGCACCACACCCGTGGCTCCGGACGGCAAGGCAGAGGTGGCGGCTGGCGGCGCTGCGAACCAGGCGCTGGGCGGCATGGCTAGCGGCGCCTTCGCCACAACCGTAGCCGAGGCTCTGGCCCCGTCGGATTGCGGTGGCCACGTATTGTACTCGGCAGCGTATTCGCACTATGCACGGCGCATGCTGCAGGCCCGGCCGGAGCTTCCCGGCATCGTGGCGGACGCGCTTGGCCAACCGCTTTCGCGCGCCTGGATGGAAGCCAGGCTGAAGGTCCTGCACGAGCCCTCGGCCGATGCCGAAGAGGCGGTCAAGCGCGCGCTGCGCCGGCTGCGTGCCGAGGTGATGTGCGTGGTGATCGAGCGCGACCTGCGCGGCGACGCGACGCTGGCCGAAGTCACCGGCGCCATGACCGATCTTGCCGAACTGTCGATCCAGTATGGCCTGGCGATGCTGGGCGACGACATGGCCGCTACCTATGGCCGGCCGGTTGGCGCGCAGGACGGCGAGTTGCAGGAGCTGGTGGTGGTCGGCATGGGCAAGCTCGGCGGGCGGGAGCTCAATGTCTCGTCCGACATCGACCTGATCTTCCTCTATGACGACGACGGCGATACCCAGGGCGGGCAGCGCAGCCTGTCCAACCAGGAGTACTTCATCCGCCTTGGCCGGCGCCTGATCAACCTGCTGGCGGACGTGACCGGGGACGGTTACGTCTTCCGCGTCGACATGCGCCTGCGCCCCAACGGCGATGCCGGGCCGCTGGTGTGCAGCCTGGGCATGCTGGAAGAGTACCTGGTGGTGCAGGGCCGCGAGTGGGAACGCTATGCCTGGATCAAGGCGCGCGTGGTGTCGGCGCTCGACACCCCGCACGCCCAGCGCACGGCATCGTTGCTGTCGCGGCTGACCACGCCGTTCATCTTCCGGCGCTACCTCGACTACGGCGTGATCGCCGCCATCCGCTCGCTGCACGCGCAGATCCGCAGCGAAGCCGCCAAGCGCAGCGGCGGGCTGGCGGGGCACGGCGTCAACCAGCGCTCGTTCAATATCAAGCTCGGCCGCGGCGGCATCCGCGAGATCGAATTCATGGCGCAGGTCTTCCAGCTGATCCGCGGCGGGCAGGACCCGGCGCTGCGCGTGCGCCCCACGCTGGAAGTGCTGGCCGTCGCGGTGGAGCGCGGGCTGCTGCCGGCCGGGCAGGCCGCCCAGCTGGCGGACGCGTATCGCTTCCTGCGCCAGCTCGAACACCGGCTGCAGTATCGCGACGACGCGCAGACGCATCACCTGCCGACTTCCGCCGAAGAACAGCTGGCCGTGGCCCGGATGATGGGCTGCGCCGACTGGCCGGCGCTCACCGCAAAGCTGGCGGCGCTGCAGGACCCGGTGGCCCAGCAGTTCGAAGCCACCTTTTCCGACCCCGACGCTGCGCCATGCGAGGCCTTGTGGCCGGGCCTGGTGCTGGAAGAGCAGCAGGCCGCCCGCACCCAGCGCGAAGGCCCGGACCAGAGCGATCCCGAAGACGCCGACGACTCCACGCCTTGCCAGCGATTGCAGGCCGCCGGTTTCACCGACTGTGCCGGGCTCTATGACCGCCTGCGCGCGATCGCCACGTCGCTGCGCTATCGCGCCTTGTCCGAATCCAGCCGCGTGCGCTTCGACCAGCTGGTCAACCGCGCGCTCGATCTCGCGGCCAGGCAGGACGATGCGGACAGCACCATCACGCGCTTCGTGGATTTTCTCGATGCGATCATCCGGCGCGCTTCCTACCTGTCGCTGCTATCCGAGTATCCGCAGGCGATGGACCGCGTGGCCCAGACCCTGCACGCCTCGCGCTGGGCCGCGGATTACCTGACGCGCCACCCGCAACTGCTCGACGAACTGCTCGACAGCGACGCCCTGGTCGACGCACCGGACTGGCAGGCCTTCCGCAAGCGCCTGTCCGAAAAACTGCTGGCGGTCGATGGCCAGATCGAGCAGCAGATGGATGTGCTGCGCCGCGAGCACCATGCCGAGACCTTCCGCGTGCTGCTGCAGGATCTGCAGGGCTTGCTGACGGTGGAGCAGGTGGCCGACCGGCTGTCGGACCTGGCCGATGCGATGCTGGAAGTCACGCTGGAAACGGTCTGGCGCCAGCTGGCCACGCGCCACCGCGAGCAGCCACGCTTTGCCGTGATTGCCTATGGCCGGCTCGGCGGCAAGGAGCTTGGCTATGCGTCGGACCTCGACATCATCTTTCTGTATGACGATGAGCACGAGCGTGCGCCGGAAGTCTATGCCGCCTATGCGCGCCGGCTCATCACCTGGCTGACCAGCCATACCGCCGCGGGCATGTTGTTCGACGTCGACACCCGCCTGCGTCCCAACGGCGCCGCCGGCTTGCTGGTGACGAGCTTCGACGCGTTCCGCCGCTACCAGCTGCGCGAGGGCGACAACACGGCGTGGGTCTGGGAGCACCAGGCCCTCACGCGAGCGCGCTTCTGCGCGGGCGATGCGGAGATCGGCGTGCGTTTCGAGGCGCTGCGCGACGAGATTCTGAGGCAGGCGCGCGACCCCGTCACCCTGCGCGACGACATCGCGCAGATGCGTCTCAAGGTGGCCGAAGGTCATCCCAACCAGACCGAGCTGTTCGACCTCAAGCACGACCGCGGCGGCATGGTCGATATCGAGTTCACCGTGCAGTACCTGGTGCTCTTGCACAGCCGTGCGCATCCGCAACTGACGCGCAATGCCGGCAATATCGCGCTGCTGCGCGAAGCGGGTGAGCTGGGCCTGATCGATGCGGGGCTGGCAATCGCGGTCGGCGATGCCTACCGGCTGTTTCGTGCCCGCCAGCACAAGCTGCGGCTGGACGGCAAGGACCAGGCGCGGCTGCCGCACGCTTCGGTGGCGGAGCAGACCGCGCACGTGCGCGGTCTGTGGCGGGCCGTGTTCGGTGACGCCTGAGCGCCGTCGCACCGGTGCGACCTGGCCGGGCGTGCTGGCCGCGATTGCGGCGGTATGGGCGCTGTCGGCCCTCTTCACCTTTGTGCCGTGGCTGCATGCGCACGGCCTTTTCCTGCGCGACGCCGTGCGCACGGACCACGAGTGGTGGCGCTTGCTGAGCGCGATGTGGGCCCACCTCGGCTGGCGCCACTGGCTGGCCGATGCCTGCGCCGCGGCCGGCCTGTTGCTGCTGGCCGGGCGCGAAGCGCGCGCACGCGACATGCTGCTGGTGCTTCTGATCTGCGGCGTCGCGGCGCAGATTGCCCTGCTGCGCGTCTCCGCCGTGGGCTGGTATGGCGGACTTTCCGGCGCATTGCACGGGCTGGCACTATGGGGGGCGCTGACGCTGCTGCGTGGCGCAGGACTGTCGCGCGTGATCGGCGTACTGCTGAGCCTGGGCGTGCTGGTCAAGGTCTGGCTGGAGCAGTCGTGGCTGGCGCCAATCGTGTTCGAGCCGTCGTGGGGATTCGGGGTGGTTCGCGCCGCGCACGCAACTGGGGCGGTCGCGGGGCTGGTCTGCTGGGTGCTCCAGGAATGGTGGCGCGGCCGAGCCGGCGGCGGCCCGGATGCGGCCGATGCGCCTTGATGTCGCCGTCTGGCCGTGAGACGCGCTGCCGGCGGCCCTGGTCCACTAGCGCCTGCGGCGCAGCGTGAACGTCACCAGGCCACTGACTGCCAGCAGAAGCGCCGACCAGAGGGCCACCGCGCCTCCGCCACCGCCGCCACCTCCGCTTGATGTCGTTGCGGGCGCCGGCGCCGTCAGCGCGGGCGAAGCGGCTGCGGTCAGTGCCCCGTCGGCATCGAGCAGGCCGGCGCCGCAGACGCCGGGATTGATGGTGCAATAAGTGCCGGGCGGATGGGGGCGGGCCGAGCTCTTCAGGCCCGTGGTGACCTGCGCCGGAGTCAGCGAGGGCGTGACGGCCAGCATCAGCGCCACAACGCCCGACACCATCGGCGCCGCAAAGCTGGTGCCCTGCGATGACGTGACCACGTACGCGCCCTGGGACGTCGTGCCGTCGTTGCTCAGCGTGCGGATGAACGACGGTGCGACCGTACACTTTCCGTTCAGTACCTTCGAATTGCCGCAGCCGCCACCCGGGGCGCTGATGGTGACCTGCGGCCCGACATTGGCGTAGCTGGCGTTCTCGCCGTCATTGGCGTTGGCGGTGACCGAAATCACGCCGGTGCAGTCAGCCGGCGCTTCGACCGCGCCCCGGTTGTTGCCGGCGGCGGCAACCACGACCACGCCGCGCGCAGTCAGGTCGTTGATGGCCTGCTGCTCGATACTCGAGCAGGTGCCGCCCCCAAGGCTGATGTTGACGATGCGCGCCGGAGTAGGATTGGGCGGCGCGTCCGGCACCGCTATGCCGCCGGCCCAGCGCATGCCGTCCACGGTATCGGACAACAGTGCTCCGCAGCGTCCCGAAACGCGCACCGGCTGGATGCGGGCATTCCAGTCGACGCCGGCGATATCGCGGCCGTTGTTCGTGATGGCGCCCAGTACACTCGCTACGCGAGTGCCGTGCCAGCTGTTGGACGTGGCAGTCGTGGTGGGCGTGGTACTGCCCGGGCAAGTGAAACCGGCGGGGACGTTGTCGCCTGCGTCGGTGGGATCGCTGTCACGCCCGTCACCATCGTTGGAGATGGTGGTATTGCTGATGAAGTCATAGCCCGGCACCAGCCTTGCGGCCAGGTCCGGGTGCGGCAGGTAGCCGGTGTCGAGCACGGCGATCACGATCCCGCTGCTGCCCTGCGTCCGGTCCCAGGCGCGCGGTAGGTTGGCGCCGCCGGCCACGGTGGCCGGTCCCATCATGTAGGGCTGGTTGATGCTGAAATCCGGATCGTTGGGTACGGTGTCATGCAGGTGCAGCCAGCGGTCCGGCACGGCGTCGGCCACGCGCGGGTCCTGGCGCAGCTTTGCCGCCACGGCTTCCGGATCGGTGCCGGAACCATAAGGCACGCTCATCAGCTGCATGTTGCCGGCCATGGAACGCCTGACCGACAGGCCAATGCCGGTGTTCTCGCGCACGCGCCGGATGCGGTCATCCTGATCGTCGGCGGCGGCGCTGGCCATGCTGGCGGCAGGCATGGCGGCTCCCGAAGCTGCTGAGCCGTTGGCATCACGCCAGCGCACGATGACATTGCCGGTATAGGCCGGGGCAGGGCGCGCCTCTGGTGCGGCCGCGGCGGGCGGCGCCATGGCCATCGATGAGGCCGCGGCGGTGGCAAGCACGACGGCACGCCATGCGCGGCGACAGACCAGGAAATTGCGGAAGACGGACTGCGCAGAGTGCGGCATGCATTCCTCCTGATGGCGCCCGGACCTGTGCCGGGTGGCGTCGCAGCCCGTTTCGGGCGCTGCTATGTAGCGAATACGATCCGGCCCGAATGTGCAAGGGGTACCGAAGGTTTAGACCCTGGGTACCGCCGGGAGCACCTCGCCGGTTAAACGGCGATCCTGCTGCCCGGCAATCCGGCTTCCGACCTCAGTTCGGCGGCATGTCCCGGGAGGTGGGAATGGTCCGGTTGGGCTTGATCACGCGGTCCGGCTCGGCCGTTTCAATGCGAGGCGCGGCGCGCAGCGTGGCGACGGCCTGGTCCAGCGTGGCATCGGCCGACGGCGTGATGGCCGTGACCAGCCAGACGCCACCGGACATCGGACGCTTCACCACGAAGCGGATCGGACCTTCGATGCCTGCCAGCAGGCGGCCCGCGTCTTCCGACATATTCACCGCGGGCGGCGTGAAGCGGACCATGATGTCGCCCAGTGCGCGATCGGCGCTGATGCTGCCCGTGGGCGGGGCCGATGCCCCGGCCTGGGCCTGGCAGCCCGTCAGGGCAATCAGCGCCAGCCCGGCGGCAGCGCTGATTGCCACAACGGATCGGAGTGCGGGCCTGCGCCGGCTTCCGGATGGCGGCAAATGGCGGGTCATGGGTAAGGCTCCTTTGAATTCGTGGAAAGCTTGCCGGGGGGCGTCCAGCGCCGTGTCCTCAGCTGGCGACGCGGCGTGCGCGGCGGCCTTCCTTGCCGCCTGCGGCGCGCGCGCCCTGCGCCAGCATCTCTTCGGCATGTTGCAGGGTGGTGGCAGTGACGGTTGCGCCGCCGAGCATGCGCGCGGTCTCCACCACGCGGCCGGCGGCGTCGAGCGCGCGGATGCGCGAGCGCGTGACGGATGCCGCGGCGTCGCCGGTGGTTTCCTTGCTGACCAGCAGGTGGCTGCCAGCCTGCGCCGCGACCTGCGGCAGGTGGGTCACGCACAGCACCTGGCGCGCGCGGCCCAGTTCCTGCAGACGACGGCCCACCACCTCAGCGACTGCGCCGCCGATGCCGGTGTCGACTTCGTCGAAGATCAGTGTCGGCGTGGGCGAGGCTTCGCTGGTGATGACCGAGATAGCCAGGCTGATCCGCGCCAGTTCGCCACCGGAAGCGACCCGCGCCAGCGGCCGGGCGGTGACGCCGGCATGGCCGGCGACGAGGAATTCGATCTGCTCCAGTCCGAAGCTCTGGCCCTCGTCCAGCTGGTTGAGTGCCACCACGAAGCTGCCGCCTGCCATCGACAGGCCCTGCATCGCCTCGGTAACGGCGGCGGAGAGCAGGTCGGCTGCTTCCTTGCGGGCGTGGCTCAGGTGCTGGGCCAGGGTCAGGTAGGCGGCGCGGGCGGCGGCTTCGCGGGCCATCACCTTGTTCAGGTCCTGCGCGGCCTGCAGGTCGTCAAGCTGCTGGCGGAGGGCGATCAGCTCATCGGCCAGCTGCTCGGGCGGCAGGCGGTACTTGCGCGCGGTGGCATGCAGCGCCTGCATGCGTTCCTCGACGGTCTGCAGGCGCTCGGGATCGAGTTCGAGCCGGTCGACATAGCGCGTCAGCGAGTGCGCGGCTTCTTCGGCCTGCAACTGCGCCGGTTCCAGCGCGGCCAGCACGTCGCGCAGCGCCGGATCGACATCGACCAGCTGCTGCAGCCGGTGCACGATCGTGTTGAGCGCCGACAGCACCGAGCCATCGGCTTCGGACAGGGCGTCGAGCGCGGCGCGGCTGCCGTCGATCAGTCCGGCCGCGTGCGACAGGCGGTTGTATTCGGACTGGATCTCGTCCCACTCGCCGGGCTGCGGGTTCAGCTTGTCGAGCTCGCCCACCTGCCATTCGAGCCGCTCGCGTTCGAGCTGCATCTCGCGCGACTGGTGCTCGACCGCCTCGCGCTGGCGCACGCAGGCGCGCCAGGCACGCCAGGCCTCGGCCACCGCGCCGGCCTGCTGGGTCAGCCCGGCGTGGGCGTCGAACAGCAGGCGCTGGGCGTCGGGTCGCAGCAGCAGCTGGTGGGCATGCTGGCCGTGGATGTCGACCAGCTGGTCGCCCACTTCGCGCAGTTGCGCGAGCGTGGCGGCGGCGCCGTTGATAAAGGCCTTGCTGCGGCCGCCGGCATCGACGGTCCGGCGCAGCAGCACGGTGCGGCCGCCGTCGTCGTCCTCGCCGCTCAGCTCGCGTTCGGCCAGCCATGCGTCCAGGGCGGGGTGGGTGGAGAAGGTGGCGCTGACGCTGGCGCGCGCCGCGCCTTCGCGGACCACGCCGGCATCGGCCCGCTCGCCGAGCACGAGCGCCAGGGCATCGATCAGGATCGACTTGCCGGCGCCGGTTTCGCCGGTGAAGACAGTAAAGCCGGAGGAGAAGTCCAGGTCGAGCGTGTCGACAATGACGAAATCGCGGATGGACAGGCTGCGCAGCATCGTGGCGGGCGGGTGGAGTCAGTCAGTTGCGGGGCGCTTCAGAGGCGATTGTCTTCGGTCGGGTACTCGTGCCAGTGCAGCTTCTTGCGCAGCGTGGCGTAGTAGTTGTAGCCGACCGGGTGCAGCAGTTTGATAGTCTTGGCCGAACGGCGCACGACGATGCGGTCGCCCGGCAGCAGCGAGGTCAGCGACTGCATGTCGAAGTTGACGCTGGCGTCGCGCGCGGTGGCCACCTCGATGGTGACCTCAGCGTCGTGCGGCAGGACAATCGGACGGTTCGACAGCGCGTGCGGGGCGATCGGGACCAGCACCAGGCCGGACAGCGTCGGATGCAGGATCGGCCCGCCGGCGGACAGCGCGTAGGCGGTCGAACCCGTCGCGGTCGAGACGATCAGGCCGTCGGAGCGCTGGTTGTACATGAAGTTGCCGTCCACCGACACCGCCAGCTCCACCATCCCGGAAATGCCGGAGCGGTTGACCACCACATCGTTCAGGGCCAGCGCGGAGAAGATCACGCCATCGTCGCGGATCACGCGCGATTCGAGCAGTAGCCGGGTCTCGGCCTCGTGCGCGCCGGCCAGCATGTCCGGCAGCACCGATTGCACTTCTTCCAGCGGGATGTCGGTCATGAAGCCCAGCCGGCCGTGGTTCACGCCGATCAGCGGCACGTCATAGCCGGCCAGCTGGCGCGCGATGCCGAGCAGGGTGCCGTCGCCGCCGAGGACCACGGCCACGTCGGCCTGCTTGCCGATTTCCTCCGGCGACAGCGCCGGGTAGTCGGTCAGCCCGGTGGCCAGCGCGGTTTCGCGCTCGAACACGACATCCTGTCCGTTCCTCAGGATGGTCGAGGCGATCTCCTCCAGCGGGCCTTCGATGCCGGCGGTCGAGTGCCTGCCCACCAGGGCAACGGTCTGGTAAGGGGTGCGCGAGGCGCTGGGCTTTGGGGGGGCGGACATGCCGGGATTAGACCATACGGTTATGACCGTTGTCAGCAAACGGCCGCCGGCGTTTCCGGCCCAGCCATGGCCGGCCGCCCGAAGCGGTAAAACTTGCGTAAAATCGGGGCATCATGGATGAACGTTCCAAAACGCTGCTCAAGACTCTGATCGAGCGCTACATCGCCGAAGGGCAGCCGGTGGGCTCGCGGACCCTGTCCAAGTACTCCGGGCTCGACCTGTCGCCGGCGACCATTCGCAATGTGATGTCCGATCTGGAGGAAATGGGCTTTATCTCCAGCCCGCATACCTCGGCCGGCCGGATTCCGACGCCGCGCGGGTATCGCCTGTTCGTCGACAGCATGCTGACGGCCAAGCCGCTCGATCGTGGCGCCAGCCTGGCCGAACTGACCGGCCAGATCCAGGGGCAGCTCGCCGGGCAGCAACTGGGGCCACAGCGCATGATCACGGCGGCGGCGCACACGCTGTCGAACCTGTCGCACTTTGCCGGCGTGGTGATGACGCCGAGGCGCACGCAGTCGTTCCGCCAGATCGAGTTCATGCGGCTGTCGGACAAGCGCATCCTGCTGATCATCGTCAGCCCGGAAGGCGATGTGCAGAACCGCATCATCCAGACCGAACTGCCGTACACGCCCGCCCAGCTGATCGAGGCAGCGAATTTCTTCAATTCGCACTATGCCGGCATGAGCTTCGACACCGTGCGCGGCCACCTGCGGGTGGAACTGCAGGATCTGCGCCGCGACATGTCCCAGCTGATGCAGGCCACCGTCGAGGCCGGCAGCAGCGCCATGGCCGAGGAGGACGATCACGTCTTTATCAGCGGCGAACGCAAGCTGCTGGAGGTGGAAGACCTGGCCTCCAGCATGGACAAGCTGCGCAAGCTGTTCGATGTCTTCGAGCACAAGACCAGCCTGCTGCAGCTGCTCGATGTCTCCAGCCACGCGCAGGGCGTGCAGATCTTCATCGGCGGCGAAAGCCAGCTGGTGCCGCTGGAAGACATGGCGGTCATCACCGCGCCCTACGAAGTCGACGGCCAGATCGTTGGCACCCTGGGCGTGATCGGCCCGACCCGCATGGCCTACGAGCGGGTCATTCCGATCGTCGACATCACGGCGCGGCTGCTGTCCAGCGCGCTCAGCCAGAACTAGAACCAGTGGTGCGGCTGGCGGGTCAGACAAGCGCTTACTGCATTTCCCTGAAGCCCGGCGATACCCGGCGCGCCGGACCGCTTGCGGTCGGCCGCCCCGCCACACCGGAAGCGACATGACGTTTTCTCCCGAACCGGCCTACCAGCACGGCCAGGCGCCGCGCACGGCGATCCTGCTGGTCAACCTCGGTACGCCAGACGCGCCCACGCCCAAGGCAGTAGGGCGCTACCTGAAGGAATTCCTGTCGGATCCCCGCGTGGTGGAGATCCCGCGCGCGGCCTGGCTGCCGCTGCTGCACGGCGTGATCCTGCCGCTGCGCTCGCGCGCGTCGGCCCTCAAGTACGAGTCGATCTGGCTGCGCGAGGCACATATGACGGGTTCGCCGCTGCTTGTGTACAGCGAGCGGCAGGCCCACGCCCTGCAGCGGCTGCTGAGCCAGCAGGGGCACGAGGTGACCGTGGCGTGCGCGATGCGGTACGGCAACCCGTCGATCGCCTCGGTGCTGGAGGCGCTGCGCCGGCAGGGCACCGAGCATATCCTGGTGCTGCCGATGTACCCCCAGTTCTCGGGCACCACTACCGCGACGGCATTCGACGAGGTCTTCCGCGTGCTCGGCCAGTGGCGCAACCAGCCGGAACTGCGCCTGGTCAAGCATTTCCACGATCATCCGGCCTATATCTCGGCGCTGCACCAGCAGGTTGGCGCTTACTGGGCGCAGCACGGCATGCCGGACTTCGCGCGCGGCGACAAGCTGATCCTGTCTTTCCACGGCGTGCCGCGGCGCACGTTCGAGCTTGGTGATCCGTATCATTGCGAATGCCTGAAGACTGGCCGCATGCTCGGTGAAGCGCTCGGTTTGCAGTCGGGGCAGTATCAGGTGACGTTTCAGTCTCGTTTTGGCAAGGCCGAATGGCTTCAGCCCTATACGGCGCCGACCTTGGCGGAACTGGGCAAGGTAGGAACCGGCCGCGTCGACGTGTTCTGTCCGGGCTTTCCCGCCGACTGCATCGAAACGCTGGAAGAAATCGCAATGGAAGGGCAGACCGAGTTCAAAGTCGCGGGCGGCAAGGAATTTCACTTCATTCCGTGCATGAACGACTCGGCGCCCTGGATTGCGGGGCTGGCCGAGATCGGCCTGCAGCACGTCCAGGGCTGGCCGCTCAGTGCGCCGCATCCGCACGAACTGGAGGCGAGGCGCTCGCGCGCCCAGGCCCGGGGAGCCGCCGCATGAACGTCAGTTTTGAGCCGGATGCCCGCCTGCGGATCGACAAATGGCTGTGGTGCGCGCGCTTCTTCAAGACCCGCTCGCTGGCAGCCGAGGCAGTCGACCGTGGCAAGGTCACGGTAAACGGGCAGGCCTGCAAGAACTCGCGCGAGGTGCGGCCGGGCGATACGGTCGCGATCGAGGCGCACCAGCAGCGCTGGGAGGTGGTCGTGAAGGGCATCGCACCGGCGCGGGGCTCGGCGTCGGTCGCACAGACGCTCTATGCCGAGACCGCGGAAAGCCAGACGCGGCGCCAGGCCGAAAGCGAGCGGCGCCGCTACCAGCCCGAGCCGGCTTCGCAGTTGCAGGGACGGCCAACCAAGCGCGACCGGCGTCGCATTGACGATTTCAAGGGCTGAAAATGACGACGCGGCTGCCCCGGCCATGCCGGAGCAGCCGCGCTGGGGTGTCGGCGGTACTTATTGGCTGACGATGGGGACGATGTAGTGCTTGAACACGGCCTTGCCGCTGCCATACTCGGTATCGCGCGGAGTGAACGCGCCGGACAGGCAGATGAACACCGTCATGACCGACAAGGCGGCAAGCAGGCAGAGCGTCAGGACAGGCAGCTTATGCATGGCTAACCCTTCGGAAGATGCACAGAAGTGAACCATCTCCAAGCCCCCGGTATTTTTGTCATTTTTCTTAAGAAGAATGTTAGTGAGTGCGGTGCAACAAAGCAATAAGCGGTCCATTGCATATAGCGAGTGTTTGTAACCTTGTGTTTCCACGTCTCCAGATGGCCACTCTTGAAATCGGGCCGGTTGCCTCCAAGTGCCCCTTACTCACGCCGATTTACCACCCGCGGCCCAATTCCAGGCTGGCCGCGACAATGAATTGATACGGATCGACATGGAAGAACAGAAGCAGACGCCATCCACTACGACGCCTACGCCGGCCGGCGAAGAGGCGACCAACGCAGCGGCCCAGCCGGCCGAAAATGCTGCCGTGGAGGACGTGGCCGCCCAGCTGGCGGCGCTGGAAGCCAAGGCACGCGAGAACTATGAGTTGTATGTGCGTGCCGTCGCCGAAGGCGAAAACATCCGTCGCCGCGCGCAGGAAGATGTCACCAAGGCCCACAAGTTCGCCATCGAAAACTTTGCCGACAACCTGCTGCCGGTGATGGACAGCCTGCAGGCAGCGCTGGCCGACGGCTCGGGCGATATCGCCAAGCTGCGCGAAGGCGTGGAACTCACCGCCCGCCAGCTTGCAGCCGCCTTCGAGCGCGGCAAGATCGTCGAACTGAACCCGGTGGGCGAGAAGTTCGACCCGCACCGCCACCAGGCCATCTCGATGGTGCCATCGGAGCAGGAACCCAACACCGTGGTGAACGTGCTCCAGCGCGGTTACACCATTGCCGACCGCGTGCTGCGCCCGGCGCTGGTGACGGTGTCGGCGCCCAAGTAAGCCGCAATCGCAATCCGGCCTGGCCGGATCTGTCACGATGAGACGCCCGGCGCCTGACGGCCCGGGCGTCTTTTGCTTTCCGGAGTCAAGCCATGTCCAGCGAACCAGCTGCCGGCGCCGCAAACGACGGCCCGGCTCCGCACCTTGATTACCGGGCTTTTGAGGCGTTCGGCATGCGGCAGGTGGATCCGGCTTCGATCGACGCCGCCATTGCCGAGGCCGGGGACGCGCTCGTCTGCGTATTCTTCTGGGGCCTGGACTGCTTCAACTGCGAGATGGCGAAGAAGGCGATGCTCGGTAATCCCGAGCCGATCCGCGCGCTGGAACTACACTGGCTGCACGCCAATGTCTACGAGCACCCGGAGCTGGGCCGGCGCTTCGGCCTGCACGGCATCCCGGTGTTCATGTTCTTCCATCGCGGCAAGAAGCTCGGGCGCGCGACCGGCTGGCATGGCCACGGCCAGTTCGCCGCCGCCGTGGCGAACGCACGGCTGAAGGCCAGCGGCAAGCCGCTGGCGGGCTGAGGGCGAACGGCTCTCGGGTCAGCGCGACAGCGCGTACCCGATGCGGAACTGCCAGGGCATCTTCTGGTTGTAGTCGAGCAGGCTCTCGCCGTAGCCGATGAAGTAGCCGGCCATCAGGTACCCGGCCGTTCCGGGCAGCAGGCGCGCCAGCGGGTAGGTCAGCTGCGCGTCGACGCTGCCGTACCACTTCCATGTTCCCTTGCGCACGGTGGCCGACAGTTCCCAGGAGTCCGGCCTGCCATAGGCGATGCCCAGGTCCATGTAGCCGCGGTAGTGGGCGATGTCGGGGTTGTCGCTCTTCTCGAGATAGGCGTACAGCTTGGGTGCCACGCGCCAGTGCCAGTCGTTCTGGTCGCCGAAATAGAACGTCGGCTTGAAGAAGACGGTGTTGATGCTGCGAGACTCGGCGCCGCTGCGGCCGTTGGATTCATGCTCCAGCCCGGTCGCCAGCGACAGCCGGCTGATGGTCCGGTTATGCACGCCGGTGTCCGACAGGTAATAGTAGACGCTGGGGCGGTAGTTGGTATCGCGGAACGGCTTGGACTGCTCGGACAGGTCCCAGAGCGAGAACTGGGTATAGGCGAAGTACAGGTTGTCGATCAGCCGTTTCGAGGCCGGATTCTCGCCTTCGAAGATCCGGTACTTGAAGCTCAGCTGGAACTTCGCATTGGCGCCGTCATGCGGGCCGGCGATAAAGTACATCGGGTCATGGAAGGACAGGCGGGCGCTGTCGCGCAGGTCGGACGGCGAGGGCGCGGGCTGGCCTGCGGCAGCCACCGGCACCAGCGGCACCGGGGCATTGTCGCCTTTCGTAGCCGCTTGGGCAGCCTCAGCCTGCGGCGCTGCCGCGACGGTTGCCGGTTGGGCTTGCTGCGCCGGTGGCGGTGTCGCCGGCTGCCGGTTCAGCGTGACCAGCACGGGCGCGGCGTCAATACCGCTTGCATCAAGCCGGATCTGGCCGCGCAGGGCCGGCGGCAGCGTCGCCGTGTACTGGATGGTGCGATTCTCGCCCTTGCGCAGATAGACAATCGACGGGCCTGCGCCAACACGCTGCAGCACGAGCTTCAGCGGCGCCTGCAGATCGCCGGAGGCAGTCACTTCCAGCGTTTCCGGCACCTGGTAGCGGCGCGTGCCGACATCGGCGCTGATCAGCAGCGTCAATGTCAGCGGCTGCGTGCCATCGATGACCCGGGGCGGCTGCAGCAGCGATACCGCAGCCTGGCCGGACAGGGGCCAGGCGAGGACGAGCGAGAGGCAGAGCAGCGCCAGGGACTTGCCAGTCGGCGGTGCTGACGTCCGCCGGCGAGAAAGCGTGGTCTGGGACATGTATCGGCGTCGTGCCGCGTCGGGCCTGGCTGGTGACGCGGGCGGGGGCAAATGAGAATGCGCACAAGCCTACCATGTCACTTCTGGCGGGTTGTGACGATTTGTACGCAGTTGCCGTGCTGCTTGCCGGGATCAGTCCACTAGCGCCCGGCGCGCCGCTTGACGCAATCGATATAGTGCGCGCCGTCCGGCGGCAGGCCGGAACGCTGGGCCTGCCACAGCATCTCGCCCAGGCACTCCATGACCTGATGCTGGGCCTCGTGCGGGGAGTCCAGCCGCTGCGCCAGCATTTCGTAAGCCTGCCGGATGCCGGGCGGCTGGTTGATCGACACCTGCTCGGAGATCGACAGGTGCATGGCCAGGTGCAGGAACGGGTTGGTCTCGCCGCCTTCGGGCGTAAAGTCCTGGGCCAGCGCGCCTTCGGTGTCGGTGAGCAGCGCGTGGTATTCGGGATGCTCGCCGATCCAGTCGACAGCGATGACTTCCAGCGGAGTCAGGACACTGCCCGAAAGCTGTTTCTGCCAGGCGTCGCAAAAGAAACGCCGGACTTCTTCTCGTGAGGGATTGAACATGGTGGCGACATTGTAAACGACCGTGCGCGGCCCCGCTGGCGGGTTGGCGTGGCAGGCACAGCGGCCAGTAGAATGCGGGATCCTCGTTTTCCCATTGCCTGCCAATGACCGTTTCCGCCTCGACCCTTTCCGATCACGCGCGCGACAAGTTCGTCGGTGTGCTGCTGATCGCACTTTCCGCGAGTGCGTTTGGGGCGATGGCCATTTTTGCCCGATTCGCTTACGAGGCTGGCGCGGATGTCTACGGCCTGCTGACGGTGCGCTTTGCACTGGCGGCCATTGCGCTGGCGTTCGTGATGCGGGCGCGCGGCATCCGGCTGCCGCCCTGGCGGCGCGTGCTGGCGCTGGCGGCAATGGGTGGTATCGGCTATGTCGGGCAGTCGTACTGCTTCTTTACGGCGCTCAACCATGCCCAGGCCAGCCTGGTTGCACTGCTGCTCTACCTGTACCCCCTGTTTGTCACCATTCTGGCGGCAATTTTCCTGAAAGAGCGGCTGACCACGGCGGCTGTGGTGGCGCTGGTCCTGTGCTCGCTTGGCGCAGGGCTGACCGTGGGCGGCGGCGAGGGCAGCCCGCTCGGCATTGCGCTTGGACTGGCCGCGGCGGCGATTTATTCGGTCTACATCATCGTCGGCGCGCGGGTCACCGCCGGCGTCAATGCCATTGCCACCACGACAGTGATCTGCACCGCGGCCGCTCTGGTCTACGGGTCGATCAGCCTGCTGCGGTGGTCGGCCGGCATGCCGCCGCAGTTCCCGGCCACGGCGGGCGGCTGGCTGGCGATGCTGGGCATTGCGCTGCTATCGACGGTGCTGGCGATCCTGACGTTCTTTGCCGGCTTGCAGCGCCTCGGTGCGGCGCAGGCTTCGATGTTGTCGACGCTGGAGCCAGTCGTCACGGTAGTACTGGCTGCAGTCTTGCTGGGCGAGCATATCGGCGCGGCTCAGGCGGTCGGAGGCGGCCTGATTCTGGCCGGCGTGCTGTGGCTGACGCGGCGAGCCGGCGCGCAGGGCAACATGCAACAGAATTGAATCCCTTGCTCAAACCGGCTGTGGCAACAGCCGGAGACCCTTCTGTACAATTCGCGTTTTCTTACACTTTTGTACAGGAACGAGCGCATGACCCAGATCGATCAGGCAGCCCTGGCCCAGTTGTTCACCGAGGCCCGCACGCACAACGTGTGGCAAGACCGTCACGTGGACGACGCCGTGCTTCACCAGATCTATGAGGCAATGAAGTTCGGCCCGACCGCGGCGAACAGCAGCCCGGCCCGGATCGTGTTCGTCAAGAGCGCCGCCGAGAAGGCCCGCCTGGTCGAGTGCGTGTCCGCCGGCAACACCGACAAGACTCGTTCCGCCCCGGTCACCGCAATCATCGCCTTCGACACCGCATTCCATGACCAGCTACCGAAGCTGTTCCCGCACGCCGACGCGCGTTCCTGGTATGCAGGCAACGATGAGAAGATCGCCCGCGACGCGCTGATGAACAGCTCGCTGCAAGGCGGCTATTTCATCCTGGCGGCCCGCGCCATGGGCCTCGATTGCGGTCCGATGGGCGGTTTCGACGCAGCCAAGGTCAACGCCGCGTTCTTCCCCGACGGCAAATGGTCGGTCAACTTCCTGTGCAACCTGGGTTACGGCGAAGCCGACAAGCTGTTCCCGCGCGGCCCGCGCCTGTCGTTCGACGAGGCCTGCCGTATCGTCTGAGTGCGGATCATTGCTGCACAAGATGAAAGACCCGCTTTGGCGGGTCTTTTCTTTGGGACTTCGGTGATTTGTGGGGGGGACCGTTGCTGATGTTACTGAGGGTAGTGGCTGCGGCCTGGCGTTGTCGGAGGTCGACGGCCCCGTTTCGCCCCTGAAGGGGCGACCTACTTTCGGGCGCGACCGAAAGTAGGTCGCCGGCTACGCCGGCGAAACAGCAGAGCATCCAAGAACCCCGAACCGCGATCTGGTGAAGAACCTTTTCTTTTCGGTCAAACTCATCCGCGCGGCGCTTCAGTCTTCTCGCGGTATTCGCACAGCGGCTCGATCACGCAGTGCCAGCATTCCGGCTTGCGCGCCTTGCAGACATAGCGGCCATGCAGGATCAGCCAGTGGTGGGCGTCATGGAGGAATTCCGGCGGCACTACCTTAAGCAGCTTCTGCTCGACGATCTGCACGGTCTTGCCGGGTGCCAGACCGGTACGGTTCGAGACGCGGAAGATGTGCGTATCGACGGCGATGGTCGGCTCGCCGAACGCGGTGTTGAGCACCACGTTGGCCGTCTTGCGCCCCACGCCGGGCAAGGCTTCCAGCGCGGCGCGATCAGGCGGCACCTTGCCGCCATGCTGTTCGACCAGGATGCGGCAGGTCTCGATCACATGTTTGGCCTTGGTCTTGTAGAGGCCGATGGTCTTGATGTATTCGCTCAGTCCGGCCTCGCCCAGCTCCAGCATCTGCCGCGGCGTGTGGGCGACGGGGAACAGCCTGCGTGTCGCCTTGTTGACGCCGACGTCGGTGGCCTGCGCCGACAGCAGGACCGCGATCAGCAGTTCAAACGGGGAGCTGTATTCGAGTTCGGTTGTCGGGGCCGGATTGACTTCACGCAGGGTTTCGAACAGGGCACGGCACTTGGCGGCATTCATTGTTCTTCGGGAGGAGTGTTGGTCTTGTCGTCTTTCGGTGCAGCCTTATCCGTGAGGCCGGCTTTGGCGCGGCGCGCCTCGGCGGCGTCGATCTGCGCCTGCACCGAGGGCGGGACATTTTCCGTGTTTTGCGGCCTGGCGGCCTGCTGCTTCTGGCGGGCGCGTTCGATCGCGGCCTGGATGATGGCCCGCTTGCGTTCCTGGGCCGCCCGTTCGGCGTCCGACTGCGCGGCCTCGGCCTGCAGGGCTTGCAGCTTGGCCGCAGCCTTGGCGGCCAGGCGCGCGTCATTTTCCTCGCGCTCGCGAACCAGCCTCGCCTTGCGGGACAGGTAGCGCGCATGGGCGGCATCGGCCTGCTCCTGCGACCACGCGGCCCAGCCGGTGCGCTCGCCCGTGACCGGAATCATGGCAATGCAGTCGACCGGGCAGGGCGCCACGCACAGGTCGCAACCGGTACACAGCTCGGGGATCACGGTATGCATCTGCTTGGCCGCGCCGGCGATGGCGTCGACCGGACAGGCCTGGATGCAGAGCGTGCAGCCGATACAGAGGCTTTCGTCAATGCGGGCCACCGCGCGCGGCTGCTCGATGCCTCGCTCCGGATCCAGCGGCAGCGGTTCGACGCCGAGCGCAGCGGAAAGGCGGCGGATTCCCTCGGCGCCGCCGGGCGGGCACCGGTTGCAGGCGGCCTCGCCACTGGCCATGGCTTCCGCATAAGGGCGGCAGCCGTTAAATCCGCACTTGGTGCACTGGGTTTGCGGCAGCAATGCTTCGAGGCGGTCTGCGAGGGTCAGGGCGGCGGGAATCACGACAACGGAAAGGAAATGGCAGGAACTGGTGAGGGACTTGGCAGCATGCGGGCAACAAAAGCCTGGCTGGCCTCTGCGGGCCGTGGCGCCGCAAGGATTATCCCCGATTTCGCTGCCTGACAGAAACGGCGATCATGCGGCGGGCTTGTTTCCGGGTGGAACGTACGCGCGCGCACGTTTTGCCGGCAGCAGGCCTGGCACGACCGACCGGCAGCCGGGTTGGCTGTGCCATAATCCGCGCAACCGATGATCGGGCACCATGTCAAACGAGACCAAAACCAAGCGGGACCCTGAAGGTACGCGCCGACGTATCCTGGCCGCAGCGACCGAGGAATTTGCCAAAGGGGGGCTGGCCGGCGCCCGTGTCGACCAGATCGCGCGCCGGGCCGAGACCAACGAGCGCATGCTGTACTACTACTACGGCAGCAAGGAAGGCCTGTTCCTGGCCGTGCTCGAAAAGCAGTACGCCGAATTCCGCGCCGCCGAGGAGCAACTGCACATCGTCGACGAAGATCCCGTGGCCGGCGTGCGCACGCTGGCGCGCTTCGTCTGGGACTGGTACTACCAGCATCCCGAGTTCATTCGCCTGGTCAACAGCGAAAACCTGCACGAGGCCCGTCACCTGAAGAAGTCGGCCCACTTGCACCAGCTGATCAATCCGGTGGTCAACGTGCTGGCGGATGTGATTCGGCGCGGGCAGCAGCAGGGCATGTTCCGGGACAATGTCGACGTCCCGCAGTTCTACCTGACGATCTCCGCGCTGGGCTACTACGTGCTGTCGAACCGGTACACCATCAGCGCCGTGATCGGCCGTGACGTGGCGTCGGAAGACGAGCACGAGCGCTTTGCCGACCTGCATACGGACATGCTGCTGTCCTACCTCGCGCGCCGCTGACCGGTCCGCCGCAGTACAAGGAAAAAGCCCGCGTCATTTCGACCGCGGGCTTTTTTGTCGTACGTACGCCGGAGCGCTTAACGATACTTGCGGATGAACTCCCGCAGCTGCGGGTAGATGTCCTCGCGCCAGCGGCGGCCGGAGAAAATCCCGTAGTGTCCGCACTTCGTTGCAGTCAGATGCTCCTTGCGGGTCTTGGGGATACCCTCGCACAGGTCATGCGCCGCAGAGGTCTGGCCAGCGCCCGAGATATCGTCGAGCTCGCCCTCGATGGTCAGCAGCGCGGTGCTCTTGATGTCCTGCGGGCGCACCGGATTGCCGTCGATGGACCAGGTGCCGTTTGCCAGGCGGAATTCCTGGAACACCTCGCGAATGGTGTCGAGGTAGTACTCGGCTGCCATGTCGAGGACGGCGTTGTATTCGTCGTAGAAGCGCACGTGCGCCTCGGCATCATCGGCATCGCCTTCGACCAGGCTCAGGTAGTAGTCGTAGTGCGACGACAGGTGGCGGTCCGGGTTCATTGCCACGAAGCCCGCATGCTGCAGGAAGCCGGGGTAGACGCGGCGGCCGTGGCCGGGATAGTTGGCCGGCACCGTGTAGATGACGTTGTTCTCGAACCACTCGTATGACTTGTTGGTGGCGAGCGAGTTGACGGCGGTCGGGCTCTTGCGGGCATCGATGGGGCCGCCCATCATGGTCATCGTGCGCGGCGTCTTCTCGCCGGCGGAAGCCATCAGCGAGATCGCGGCCAGCACGGGCACGGTGGGCTGGCAGACCGAGATCACGTGCAGGTTTTCGGCGCCGATATGGCGGATGAATTCCTGGATGTAGTAGATGTAGTCGGACAGGTGGAAGGCACCGTCTTCCGCCGGCACCATGCGCGCGTCGACCCAGTCGGTCACATAGACCTTGTGGTCCTGCAGCAGCGTGCGGACGGTGTCGCGCAGCAGCGTGGCGTGGTGCCCGGACAGCGGCGCGGCGACCAGCACGACCGGCTCGTCCTTGAGCAGCTTGATGGTTTCCGGATCGTCGGCATAGCGCTTGAACCGGACCAGCTTGCAGAACGGCTTTTCCATCACGGTCTGCTCGACGATCGGGATGTCGCGACCGTTGGAGCGTACCGAGCGGATGTCGAACGTGGGTTTTTCGTATTCCTTGCCAAGCCGGTACAGCAGTTCATAGCCGGCGGCGAGGCGGGGGGCGCCAGGAACCAGCGAAAGCGGACTGAGGGGGTTGGTGAAGGTCTTGGCGGTCGCCTGTGCCCATGCGGTCAGTGGGTGCAGGAACGAGCGCTGGAACTCATGCAGTTGGTAGAGCATTGCCGGTTTGCCTGGTATTTCCGTCTTGTTGACGCGTATAACGCGTAGCCGATTATGCACGCTATCGAATGATCGTGCGTTGCAGCATATACCCTAAGGTACGCTGGCAAACGGAAAAGACAATAGGCCAAAGGCCTGAATTCCGCATGACAATCACTGAAAACAAAAGTAAAAACGGCGACCGAAGTCGCCGTTTTGTTACTTTGTATCGTTGCAGTCGCTTTCGCGGCAGCGGGACCGCCTCAGCGAGTGCTGCTTACATTACTGCGGCAATGGCGTTGACCACAGCGTCGATATTGCGGCTGTTCAGCGCAGCCACGCAGATGCGGCCGGTGCTGACGGCGTAGATGCCGTGTTCGTTGCGCAGGCGGTCGACCTGGGCCGAAGTCAGGCCCGAGTACGAGAACATGCCGCGTTGCGCCTTCACGAACGAGAAGTCGCCCGGCACGCCCCTGGCGGCCAGCTTGTCAACCAGCGCGTGGCGCATCAGCTTGATGCGGTCGCGCATCTCGGCCAGTTCCTCCTCCCACATGGCGCGCAGTTCCGGGCTGTTCAGCACGGTCGCGACCACGGTGCCGCCGTGGGTCGGCGGGTTGGAGTAGTTGGTGCGGATCACGCGCTTGACCTGCGACATCACGCGCTGGGCTTCTTCCTTGCCGGTCGTCACGATCGACAGCGCGCCGACGCGCTCGCCATACAGCGAGAAGCTCTTCGAGAACGAGCTGGAGACGAAGAACGGCAGGCCCGACTCGGCAAACAGGTGAACGGCCGCGCCGTCCGGATCGATGCCATCGGCAAAACCCTGGTAAGCCATGTCGAGGAACGGGATCAGGTCGCGTTCCTTGATCAGTTCGACAACCTGCTTCCATTGCTCGGGCGAGAGGTCGACACCGGTCGGGTTGTGGCAGCAGGCGTGCAGCACCACGATGGTATTGGCCGGGTACGACTTGAGCGATTCGACCATGCCGGCGAAGTTCAGGCCGTGGCTGGCAGCGTCGTAGTAGGCGTAGTTGACGACCGGGAAGCCAGCGGCTTCAAACAGCGCGCGATGGTTTTCCCAGCTTGGGTCGCTGATGGCGACCTTCGAATCCGGATACAGGCGCTTGAGGAAGTCGGCGCCGATCTTCAGGGCGCCGGTGCCCCCCAGTGCCTGGGCCGTCACAACGCGGCCTTCGGTGATCAGCGGCGATTCCTTGCCGAACAGCAGCGCCTGCACGGCCTGGTCGTAGGCGGCGATGCCTTCGATAGGCAGGTAGCCACGCGGCGTGGCGGTGGTCAGACGGGCCTTTTCTGCCTCCTGGACGGCGCGCAGCAGGGGAATTTTCCCTTCGTCGGTGAAGTACACGCCGACGCCCAGATTGACCTTGGTGGCGCGGGTATCGGCATTGAAGGCTTCATTCAGGCCCAGGATGGGGTCACGCGGGGCCATCTCGACGGCAGAAAACAAACTCATTTGGGATCTCGTGGTCAGCTATGTAACAAAACGGGAAGGCGTAGAATGCTCCGGACTGCGCTGGGGCATGCGGCAGATCCTGCTTGATTCGGCTTGAAGCGGGACTCGCAACCCCAAGATTCTAGCGTATCCGCCCCGTTTCCTGAGGTTTTTCCCCTACCCCCATATGTCGAATCTTGCCGAAGTCGCTCCGGTCCTGGACGAAGACAAATTCGTCACTTTTGCCGGTTCCCCGTTCCAGCTCTACCAGCCGTTTCCGCCGGCCGGCGACCAGCCGGAAGCCATCCGGCAATTGGTGGAGGGCGTGGACGACGGCCTGTCGTTCCAGACCCTGCTGGGCGTTACCGGCTCCGGCAAGACCTTCACCATGGCCAACGTGATCGCGCGCATGGGGCGGCCGGCCATTGTCTTTGCGCCGAACAAGACGCTGGCGGCGCAGTTGTATTCGGAATTTCGCGAGTTCTTCCCGCGCAATGCCGTCGAGTACTTCGTCAGCTACTACGACTACTACCAGCCTGAGGCCTATGTGCCGCAGCGCGACCTGTTTATCGAAAAGGACTCGTCGATCAACGAGCACATCGAGCAGATGCGCCTGTCGGCGACGAAGAGCCTGCTGGAGCGGCGCGACACGATCATCGTGGCGACCGTCTCGGCGATCTACGGTATCGGCAACCCGACCGAATACCACCAGATGATCTTGATTCTGCGCACGGGCGACAAGATCAGCCAGCGCGACGTGATCGCGCGCCTGATTGCGATGCAGTACACCCGAAACGAGACCGATTTCCAGCGCGGCACCTTCCGCGTGCGCGGGGACACCATCGATATCTTCCCGGCGGAACATGCCGAGATGGCGGTGCGGCTGGAGATGTTCGATGACGAAGTGGAATCGCTGCAGTTCTTCGATCCGCTGACCGGCCGCGTGCGGCAGAAGATCCCGCGCTTCACGGTCTATCCGTCCAGCCACTATGTGACGCCGCGCGAGACCGTGCTGCGGGCGATCGAGAACATCAAGACCGAACTGCGCGAGCGGCTGGATTTCTTTTACAAGGAAAACCGGCTGGTGGAAGCGCAGCGGCTGGAGCAGCGTACGCGCTTCGACCTGGAAATGCTGTCGGAGCTCGGCTTCTGCAAAGGCATCGAGAACTACTCCCGGCACCTGTCCGGCGCCCGTCCCGGCGATCCGCCGCCCACGCTGGTCGACTACCTGCCGCCGGACGCGCTGATGTTCCTCGACGAATCGCACGTGCTGATCGGCCAGCTCAACGGCATGTACAACGGCGACAAGGCGCGCAAGACGACGCTGGTGGAGTACGGCTTCCGTCTGCCTTCTGCGCTGGACAACCGGCCGCTGAAGTTCGACGAGTTCGAACGCAAGATGCGCCAGGTGATGTTCGTCTCGGCCACGCCGGCCCAGTTCGAGAAGGAACATGCAGGGCAGGTCGTCGAGCAGGTGGTGCGGCCGACCGGGCTGGTGGATCCGATCATTATCGTGCGGCCGGCCGGCACGCAGGTGGATGACCTGCTGTCGGAGATCCATCTGCGAGTCGGGGCGGGCGAGCGCGTGCTGGTGACCACGCTGACCAAGCGCATGGCCGAGCAGCTGACCGAGTTCCTGTCCGAAAACGGCGTCAAGGTTCGCTACCTGCACTCGGATATCGATACGGTGGAACGTGTCGAGATCATTCGCGACCTGCGTCTGGGCACGTTCGATGTGCTGGTCGGTATCAACCTGCTGCGCGAAGGGCTGGATATCCCGGAAGTCTCGCTGGTGGCCATTCTCGACGCGGACAAGGAAGGCTTCCTGCGTGCCGAGCGCTCCCTGATCCAGACCATCGGCCGCGCTGCGCGGAACGTCAACGGCACCGCCATCCTGTACGCCGACCGCATGACGGAGTCGATGAAGAAGGCCATCGGCGAAACCGAGCGCCGCCGTGCCAAGCAGATTGCATTCAACGAGGCCAACGGCATCACGCCGCGCGGCGTGGTCAAGCGCATCAAGGACATCATCGACGGCGTCTACAACCCGGGCGAGGTCAAGGCGGAGTTGCTGGCCGCCCAGGAACGTGCGCGTTACGAGGACATGAGCGAGAAGCAGGTCTCGAAGGAGATCAAGCGGCTCGAAAAGCTTATGCTGGATCATGCTAAGAACCTGGAGTTCGAACAGGCCGCCCAGGTCCGCGACCAGCTTGCCAAGCTCAAGGCGCAGGTGTTCGGGGCCAGTGGAGACGGCGGGGCGGTGCTGCCGCCGGCCTGATGCACGCGACGCGACGCGGTGCTTCGGCCGTGGCGGAAGGCCTATAGTGGAAGGCGTCGCACCCATTCAGGAGATGCACCATGGTCAAGCTCGCGCTGTGGGTCCCGCTGGAAGCCCGGCCCGGCAAGGAGAAGGAGGCCGAGCAGTTCCTGCTCGACGGCTTGCCGCTGGTGGAGCAGGAGGCCGGCACCACGGCCTGGTTCGCACTGCGGCTGGGCCCCTCGACGTTCGGCATTTTCGATGCGTTCCCGGACGAGGCATCGCGCGACGCGCACCTGGCCGGCAAGGTTGCCGCGGCATTGATGGCAAAGGCGCCGGACCTGTTCAACGGCCCGCCGTCGATCCAGAAGCTGGAAATCCTGGCGGCAAAGCTGCCGTGACAAGTGGCCGGCGACGCTACTCCCGAGGGACCGGGCACAGATGGAGGAGGGCACGATGGAACGTCAGTTCGAGTATGGCGGCTATGCGGTCGTAGCCAGCGCGGTCCCGCAGGTCACTGGCGGATTCGCGGCGCAATTGCGGATCGCTGATGCCTTTGGCGAGCCTTCCGGCCCGACTTTCGAGGCGATCGCCGGCGATGCACCCACTGAGGAAGCAGCGGTTGCCATGGCCGAAGCTGCTGCGATGCGGGCCATCGACGCAGGTGAGGTCAACTAGGCTAGGGCGCTAACCCGCCGCCATCCCTGGAGACAACAATGACCGAGTTGGGCGAATGGAAAAAAAAGGTCTACGAGACTCATGAGGTGCAAGTCCTGGTCCGCCAGCGCTCGCAGACCGAGTGGGAGTACACGGTGCGCGTCTGTCGCCCCAAGACCAATATCCGCGCCGCAGGTACCTTGCTCGAAAAATCCCTGATCACCGATCACTTCAAGTCGGCGCAGGCCGCGGAGGTGGCGGGGTTTGCGCACGGGGAGCGGCTGGCGAAGCAGCTGGCGTAAGCGCGTCGCAGCACATTCGGGGCATACCGCTCGGTAAGGACCGTTCAGGCGATACAATCGCGCCCTCCGTCGCAAGCGGCAGGGCAGGCCGGGAACGTGCGTCTTTGATCTCCTTTGCTTGCTGTTCGCCGTGCGTTCGCCGCTGAAGCCGGCATCACTTCAAGTTTGTGACAGCAAGCCATGAAAAAATTCGCCATCCTGATGTGCTGCATGGGAAACATCTGCCGTTCGCCGACGGCCGAGGGCGTCTTGCGCGCCAAGCTCGTCGCCGCCGGGCTGGACCATCTCGTCGATCTCGATTCCGCCGGCACCCACGAATATCACCTTGGGCGCGCCCCGGATCCGCGTACCCAGCGCCACGCCTTGCGCCGGGGCTACGACCTTTCGGCCCTGCGCGCCCGCAAGGTGGGCGTGCCCGACTTCGAGCGCTTTGACCTGGTGCTGGCGATGGACCGCGACAACCTGGCAGGCCTCGCAGCCCTGTGCCCCGATGCCGGCGATGACAAGCTTCGCTTGCTGATGAGCTTCGCCACGCGTCACACGGTGGATGAAGTGCCTGATCCGTACTATGGCGAAGGCGACGGCTTCGAGCGCGTGCTCGACTATGTCGAAGATGCCTGCGATGGCATCGTCGACATGGTCCGGCGGCGCCTGTCCGCCAACGCAGCCTGAGCGCTGCCCGCCCGATCCACCCCACGAGATTTCATGCTTCGAACCCTGTTTCGCAAATGGCGCGAATCGCGCAATGCCAGCCTTCAACTTGACGCGATCCTCACGGCAGCCAACCCGGAGGCGCCACTGGCGGAACGCAACAGCTGGCTGATCGAACTGGGTTTCTGGGTGCGGCGCGACGGGCTGCCTGGCACGGATAGTGAAGATGGCAACAGGAGCCACCCGGAGCATGTCCGCATGCGCTACCTGCTGCAGGTGCTGGAGCGCAACCCGGAGTGGGCGGTGCAGTTTGCCCGCACCGTGCGCAGCATCATGCGCGAGAACGATCCCACCGCGCTGCTCTGCGACACTGGTGTCGCGTCGCATCCGGGCTTCGTCGGTGAAATGATCGACCGGCTGCAGGCGCGTTTCCTGCCGCCGCCGCCGAACCGCAGCGACATGGCGGCGCTGTTCGCGCAGCTGTTTGTCGGCGACAACGACGCCGAATGGGTGGAAGCGCTGGACGATGATTTGTTGTCCCGGCTGGCGCGAGTGCTGCAGGCCGGCGCGCTGCCGGACGAGGGCAACGCGCGCAGCGAAGCCCCGGGCTACTGGGCGGCGCTGGACCGGACGCTGGCAGCCAGCATCGAGGTGCTGGTGAGCCAGGTGCGTGCCACCGGTCTCAGCCAGTCGATCCGCTCGCGGCTCAGGGAGCGCGTGCAGGACACGCCGTTCTTCCGCCTCGACGGCGCCATCATGGCCTTGTGCGAGGAAGGCCTGAGCCGCAGTGACGAGGCCTTTGGCCATCGGCTCAATTATTTCCGCGCGCTGCTGGACGGCTGCCATGGCGCGGTCCAGCATGTCTATGACGATCTCGAAGAAAACGGTGTTTCGGTTGAGGTCGTATTCCAGATCGAGCGGATGAAGGTGCGCCTCGCGCGCATCGAGCTGCTGCTGGCGGCGTGGGTGGAGCCCGGCCGGCGCGGCATGCATTCGCACCTGATTGCGGAACTCATCCGCTCCACGCAGGCACGCCGCAGCGTTTCGCATCTGGCGAGCACCACCTTCGCGCAGCTCGCGCGGAAGGTGGTAGAGCGCTCGGCCGAGACCGGCGAGCACTACATCACGCGGGACCGCAAGGAGTACAGCGAGCTGATGCGCGCGGCAGCCGGCGGCGGCCTGATCACGGTGGCCACGGTCTACCTGAAGTTCATAATCTACGGCCTGCATCTCGATAAATTCATCGAGGGCCTGCTCGCGTCGTTCAACTACGCGGGCAGCTTCCTGGCCATCCATTTCGCCCACTTCACGCTGGCCACCAAGCAGCCGGCAATGACCGGGCCAGCGCTGGCGCATCGGCTCGACGGGGCGGGGCGGCCGGAGGGCCGGGAGATCTTCGTCGACGACACCATCGCCATGATCCGCTCCAACGCGGCAGCGATTTTCGGCAATCTCGCGGTGGTATTCCCGGTCGCACTGGCGATCCAGTGGCTGGCGCACAAGCTGTTCGGCGCCAACCTGATCACGCCGGCCAAGGCGATCGCCACCATCGAGTCGTTCTCGATCCTCGGGCCAACGCCGGTCTATGCAATCTTCACCGGCGTGCTGCTGTGGCTGTCGAGCCTGATCGCCGGCTGGGCGGACAACTGGTTTGCGCTGCACCGCGTACACGACGTGATGGCCTACAACCGCCGCCTGCGCTACGTGCTCGGCACGCGCGGCGCCACGCGGCTGGCGGATTTCTGGAAACGCAACCTGTCCGGGATCGTGGCCAACGTGTCGCTGGGCTTCCTGCTGGGGCTGGGGCCGGAAATCCTGAGCTTTGTCGGGCCGCATATGGAAGTGCGTCATGTGACGCTTTCGACCGGATCGGTGGGAACTGCGCTCGGCGTGCTCGGATTCGATGCACTGCGTCTGCAGAGCTTGTGGCTCGCCGTCGCCGGTATTGCGCTGATGGGCGTACTGAACGTCGCGGTGAGCTTCGCGCTGGCCTTCAATATGGCGTTGCGATCACGCAACCTGAGGCGGGTGGACCGCGCCGAGCTGAGCGCGGCTGTGCGGCGGCGCATCCTAAAGAACCCGCTGTCCCTGGTCGTGCCGCCTCGCGCGGCAGGTGCAGAGCCGGCCGCGGGCGGCCGCCGGGTTTGATGCGCTGCGGGAGGGGTAGTTGACTGAATTAGTCGGGTACCTTTATACTTGACGGAAACGATCAAGTATTAGCCCTGCATCATGAGACTGACCACCAAAGGCCGCTTTGCGGTGACCGCAATGATCGACCTGGCGATGCGCCAGGATCAGGGACCTGTCACGCTCGCCGGCATCAGCCAGCGGCAGAAGATCTCGCTGTCGTACCTGGAACAGCTGTTTGGCAAGCTGCGCCGGCACGAGATCGTCGAAAGCGTGCGCGGCCCGGGTGGCGGATACAGCCTCGCGCGCAAGGCCGAGGACGTCACGGTGGCGGACATCATCATCGCCGTCGACGAGCCGCTCGATGCTACCCAGTGCGGTGGAAAGGGCAATTGTAACGGAGATGACGGCTCCGGGCGCTGCATGACCCACGAACTGTGGGCCACGCTGAACCAGAAGATGGTCGAGTATCTCGACTCCGTCTCCCTCAAGAACCTGGTCGACCAGCAGCGCGCCAGGCAGCCTGCGGTGCTGCATGACATGCGCGAAGACGCCGCGCAGCAGGTCGCCGCCGCCGTGCGCGGCAAGGCCGACAAGGAAGAAAAGCCGGTCCGGGCGAGGGTAGTGAATTCAGTTTTCAGCCTGGCGCAGTCCTGACGCGGCAGGCAACGGCAGCAAAGTACAGAACAGCGTAATCAGCGGTCCCTAAAAGGCAGTCATAACGATGAGCACCCCACATTTCCCCATCTACATGGATTACTCGGCCACCACGCCGGTGGACCCGCGCGTGGCGGACAAGATGATTCCGTACCTGCGCGAGCAGTTCGGCAACCCCGCCTCGCGCAGCCACGCGTACGGCTGGGAAGCGGAGCGCGCGGTGGAAGAAGCGCGTGAGCAGGTGGCCGCACTGGTCGGCGCCGACCCGCGCGAAATCGTGTGGACATCGGGCGCGACCGAGTCGAACAACCTGGCGATCAAGGGCGCCGCGAACTTCTATTCGGGCAAGGGCAAGCACATCATCACCGTGAAGACCGAGCACAAGGCCGTGCTCGACACCACGCGTGAGCTGGAGCGCCAGGGCTTCGAGGTGACCTACCTGGACGTGCAGGAAAACGGCCTGATCGACATGGAAGTGTTCAAGGCGGCGATCCGCCCGGACACCATCCTGGTGTCGGTGATGCTGGTCAACAACGAGATCGGCGTGATCCAGGACGTGGAGCAGATCGGCGAGATCTGCCGTGCCAAGGGCATCATCTTCCACTGCGACGCCGCGCAGGCGACCGGCAAGGTGGCGATCGACCTGAACAAGCTGAAGTGCGACCTGATGTCGTTCTCGGCCCACAAGACCTATGGCCCGAAGGGTATCGGCGCGCTGTACGTGCGCCGCAAGCCGCGCGTGCGCATCGAAGCGCAGATGCACGGCGGCGGCCATGAGCGCGGCATGCGCTCGGGCACGCTAGCCACGCACCAGATCGTCGGCATGGGCGAAGCCTTCCGCATCGCCCGCGAGGAAATGGCGACCGAGAACGAACGCATCCGCATGCTGCGCGACCGCCTGTGGCGCGGCCTGTCGGGCATGGAAGAGGTGTACCTGAACGGCGATATGGAACGCCGCGTGCCGCACAACCTGAACGTCAGCTTCAACTTCGTCGAAGGCGAGTCGCTGATCATGGCGATCAAGGACGTGGCGGTATCGTCGGGCTCGGCCTGCACCTCCGCATCGCTGGAGCCGTCATACGTGCTGCGCGCCCTCGGCCGCAACGACGAATTGGCGCACAGCTCGATCCGCTTCACGGTCGGCCGCTTCACTACCGAAGAAGAAATCGACTACACCGTTGAACTGCTCAAGGGCAAGATCGGCAAGCTGCGCGATCTGTCGCCGCTGTGGGAAATGTTCAAGGACGGCGTCGACCTGAATTCGATCCAGTGGGCCGCGCACTGAGCGTCGGCACGTCAGTCAGAAAAAACAGCAAGACCCCATACGAGATACGTTAGAGGTAGCCAAAATGTCATACAGCACGAAGGTTCTCGACCACTATGAAAACCCCCGCAACGTCGGTTCGTTCGACAAGAATGACGACGCCGTGGGCACCGGCATGGTCGGCGCGCCGGCTTGCGGCGACGTGATGAAGCTCCAGATCAAGGTGAACGAAGCAGGCGTGATCGAAGACGCCAAGTTCAAGACCTATGGTTGCGGCTCGGCCATCGCCTCGTCCTCGCTCGTCACCGAATGGGTGAAGGGCAAGACCGTTGATCAGGCGCTGGACATCAAGAACACGCAGATCGCCGAAGAACTGGCGCTGCCGCCCGTGAAGATCCACTGCTCGATCCTTGCCGAGGACGCCATCAAGGCGGCCGTCGAAGACTACAAGAAGAAGCACCCCGCTGCGGCCGATCAGAAGGCTGCCTGAGCTTCTTGTTGAGTATTTGAAAGAAGGGAAGACGCAACGATGATCACGATGACCGAGAAGGCGGCAAAGCACGTCGCCCGCTACCTGGAACGTCGCGGCAAGGGCCTGGGCCTGCGCCTCGGGGTCAAGACCACCGGCTGCTCCGGGCTGGCCTACAAGCTGGAATATGTCGATGACCTGCTGCCCGAAGACAGCGTGTTCGAGTCGCATGGCATCAAGGTGATTGTCGACGCGAAGAGCCTGCCGTACATCGACGGCACCGAACTCGACTTTGCGCGCGAAGGGCTGAACGAGGGTTTCCGCTTCAACAACCCGAACGTCAAGGACGAGTGCGGCTGCGGCGAGTCCTTCACGGTCTGAGCGCTGCATCGCGGAGTTGCGATGGAGCGCAGCATTGTCGGGTTCCATCGGGACGAGGAAGGCCACTGGGTGGCTGAACTCGATTGCGGTCACGGCCAGCACATGCGGCACGACCCGCCCTGGCAGTCGCGGCCATGGACGGTCACGGTGCAGGGCAGGGCCGCAAAACTCGGCGCGAAGGTGAACTGCCTGAAGTGCGATCGCCACGAGCCGCCCGCCGAATGGGCGCAAGTGTGCGGCTGACGGTGACGGGCAGGCTGGATGGACGAAGGGGCGGCGCGGCCGCTCCTTTTTGTTGGGGAAGCTGTTGAAAGACGATTTTTTTGCGCTGTTCGGCCTGCCGGTGCAGTTCGGCGTCGACGAGGCGGCCCTGGATGCCGCGTATCGGACCGTGCAGTCGCAGGCGCATCCGGACCGCTTTGCGAACGCAGGGGACGCGGAGCGCCGCGTCGCGATGCAGTGGGCGGCACACGCCAACGAGGCCTATCGCACCCTGCGACAGCCGCTCAAGCGCGCCATCTACCTGCTGGGCTTGCGCGGGGTGGATGTCCAGGCCGAGAACAATACGGCCATGGCCCCAGCGTTCCTGATGCAGCAGATGGAGTGGCGCGAAGCGCTGCAGGAGGCTGTGGAAGAGCGCGCGGTGGGCCGGCTTGACAGCCTGCTGCGCGACCTGCGCCAGGAAAAACGTGAACGCCACGAGGCATTGGGCGCGCTGCTGGATGCGGGCGACAACGAAGCCGCCGGCGGCGCAGTACGGCAGCTGATGTTCATCGAGAAAATCGAACACGACACCAGCGAAGCCATCGACCGGCTCGAAGGGTAGAGCTATCAGGCGCGATCGGCCGGGTCATGACACAATGGCGCCCCGGCGCGAACCCGCCTGAGCAGCGGTAGTTTTTGCCGCACGAGAAAGCGAAGAATCATCATGGCACTGCTCCAGATTTCCGAACCCGGCATGTCGCCGGCGCCCCACCAACGCCGCCTGGCTGTCGGCATCGACCTCGGCACCACCAACTCGCTGGTGGCCGCGGTCCGCAGCAGCATTCCCGAAGTCCTGGCAGACGAACGCGGCCGTGCGCTGCTGCCGTCGGTCGTGCGCTACCTGGCCGACCGCACCGCGCATATCGGCTATCGCGCCCAGGACGAAGCCGTGCGCGACCCCAAGAACACCATCGTCTCCGTCAAGCGCTTCATGGGCCGCGGCCTGCGTGACGTGGCGAACATCGAGCACAGCCCCTACGACTTCGTTGACGCGCCCGGCATGGTGCAGATCAAGACCGTGGCCGGCGTAAAGAGCCCGGTGGAAGTCTCGGCGGAAATTCTCGCCACGCTGCGCCAGCGCGCCGAGGACTCGCTCGGTGACGACCTGGTTGGCGCGGTGATCACCGTGCCAGCTTATTTCGACGAGGCACAGCGCCAGGCGACCAAGGACGCCGCGCGGCTGGCCGGACTGGAAGTGCTGCGCCTGCTCAACGAGCCGACCGCTGCCGCCATTGCCTACGGGCTCGACAACGCGTCCGAGGGCACCTACGCCGTCTACGACCTGGGCGGTGGCACCTTTGACATTTCAGTGCTGAAGCTTACGCGCGGCGTGTTCGAAGTGCTGGCCACGGGCGGCGATTCCGCGCTTGGCGGCGACGATTTCGACCAGCGCGTGCTGTGCTGGATCGTGGAGCAGGCCGGCCTGCAGCCGCTGTCTGCGCAGGACACCCGCCTGCTGATGGTGCGTGCGCGCGCCGCCAAGGAAGCGCTTTCGGAAGCCGACAGCACCGTAATCGATGCCGTGCTCGATTCCGGCGAGATCGTGCACCTGACGCTGACCGATGAAACGTTCGAGCAGATCACCACTCACCTCGTGCAGAAGACCATGGCGCCGGTGCGCAAGGCGCTGCGCGATGCCGGCGTGACCACGGACGAAGTCAAGGGCGTGGTGCTGGTCGGTGGCGCCACGCGCATGCCGTCGATCCGCAAGGCCGTGGGCGATTTCTTCGGCCAGACGCCGCTGACGAATCTCGATCCGGACCGCGTGGTGGCGCTGGGCGCGGCCATGCAGGCCAACCTGCTGGCCGGCAACCATGCGCCGGGCGAAGACTGGCTGCTGCTCGACGTGATCCCGCTCTCGCTGGGCGTGGAAACCATGGGCGGCCTGGTGGAGAAGATCGTTCCGCGCAACAGCACCATCCCCGTGGCGCGCGCGCAGGAATTCACCACCTTCAAGGATGGCCAGACCGCCATGGCGATCCACGTGCTGCAGGGCGAGCGCGAACTGGCGAGCGATTGCCGCTCGCTGGCGCGCTTCGAGCTGCGCGGCATTCCGCCGATGGTGGCCGGCGCGGCACGCATTCGCGTGACCTATCAGGTCGACGCCGACGGGCTGCTGTCGGTGACGGCGCGCGAGACGCATTCCGGCGTGGAATCGTCGGTCACGGTTAAGCCGTCGTACGGGCTGGCCGATGACGAGATCGCACGCATGCTGCAGGACAGCTTCCGCGAGGCCGAGCACGACATGAAGAGCCGTGCGCTGGCCGAAGAGCGCGTCGAGGCCGACCGGCTGGTCGAGGCCACCATGCGCGCGCTGGAAACGGATGGCGACCTGCTGTCCGCCGACGAGCGTGCCGCGGTGGAAGCATTGATGGCGTCGGTGCGCGAGATCGCCACCGGCGAAGACCATCGCGCGATCCACGCCGCCGTGGAGAAGCTCTCGCACGGCACCGACGAATTTGCCGCCCGCCGCATGGACCGCTCGATCAAGAGCGCGCTGGCCGGGCGCAAGGTGCAGGAACTGGGCTGATCACCGGGCCGCGCACCGTATTGCATAGATATCAGGACACCACATGCCACAGATCATCGTTTTGCCCCATGTCGAGTACTGCCCCGAAGGGACAGTGATCGAAGCCAAAAAGGGCGTCAGCGTCTGCGATACCTTGCTTGCCAACGGTATCGACATCGAGCACGCCTGCGAGAAATCGTGCGCCTGCACGACCTGCCACGTGATCGTGCGCGAGGGCTTCGATTCGCTCAACGAGGCCGAAGAAAAGGAAGAAGACCTGCTCGACAAGGCCTGGGGGCTGGAGCCCAATTCGCGGCTTTCGTGCCAGGCCATCGTTGCCGACGAAGACCTGACCATCGAGATTCCCAAGTACACGATCAACCACGCCAAGGAAGGCCACTGAGCGCAAGCAGCGCCGGTAGAACCAGCAGCGGAGAAGAACTCATGAAGTGGACCGACACCTACGCCATTGCGGCAGCCCTGTACGACAAATACCCGGACGTGGATCCGATGGGCGTGCGCTTTACCGACCTGCGCCGCTGGGTGCTGGAACTCGACGGCTTTGCCGACGTGCCGGAGCGGTCCGGCGAGAAGATCCTCGAAGCGATCCAGGCTGCCTGGATCGAAGAAGCGCAGTAAGCAAGCCATGAAACAGGCCGGCTCCGCCGGCCTGTTTGTTTTCTAGAAGCGGTAGCCGACACCCGCCAGGATCACGTCGGTATCGCGGTCATAGCCAGTCACCGTCCGGTTCCACGTGAGCCGCGTCAGCCAGTGAGCGCCCAGCCGGTAGCTGGCCGAGATCGACATCAGCCCGGACCAGCGCGATGGCGTGCTGGTCGCGGCGAGCCCTTTCTCGCTCAGGTCGATGGCGTAGTAGGGCCCCACGCCAACCCCGAGTGTCAGCTTGTCGTCGAAGAAGGCACGCGTGAGCCAGGCCTGCGCAGCCACGCCGTTGCGGCGTAGCGCCGCGTTCTCCCCTTCGTTCACATAGCTGATGGTGCCGTCCACGTAGCGCCACAGGCCGCGGCGGTATTCCATCGCCTTGGCAAAGGATGTCTGCGAATTGAAGCTGTTGACGATGGTTCCGCCGAGGAACACTGTCAGCTCGTTCTGCGTGACATTGTCGCTGCGCGTCGGCGGCGGCACGACCGGTCCGCCGCGATCGCCACGATCCAGTTGGTAGCCAACTCCCATCAGCAGCGTATTCGTCTTGATGCTTGATGGCGTCTGCGCGCGGTTGTAGCGCGCCTGCACCATCCAGGGACCGCCATTGACATACCAGGTGGCGGCAGCGCTCAGCAGCGCGCCCCAGCCGTGACGGTTGTCATAGCTGCCATCGGGCCGTGGATCCGTGGTATCGAAATAGCGGTAAGGACCGGCGCCGATTGCCAGCGTCAGCTTGCGGTCCAGGGCCAGGTAGCGCCACCAGAGCTGGACGCTGTGGCCGTCGCGATGATGGTCGGTGACATGCCCTTCGTTGAGGTAGGTGAAGGTCGCGTACCAGTTCTCGCCGAGGTTGTGCTGGTAGGAATACGCATAACCGTAGCTGCGTTCCCCGGGGCCATCCGTCGACTGGATGCCGCCGAGCACGAGCAATTCCTGCCCGTTCGCTGCGTGGTGCGTCATCGCAAGAAGAACGCCGCCGGCCAGCGGTGCGAGCCGCTGCCAGATCCGGCGGATTGTGCGGGGAGCGCGCGGCATCGTCAGGTTTGCGATGAACGATTGGCAAAAGGATCATAGCAACGCAGTCGAAGAATAGGCCGGCGACAAGCCGGCCTTGTTGTAACGGCGTATTAGACGCGCTAGCCAGTCACCAGCGCGCCGTTTTCCAGGTGGACTCGCTCGCCGACCTGCACGCCCGGCGCGGACTGGTAAGTGAAGGTGCGATGGCTACCGTCGTCCATCCTGACGCGCACCTGATAATGCGTGTCCTTGTTGACGGCCTTTTCGATCTGGTTGCCGGCAAAGCCGCCGCCCACCGCGCCGACCACCGTGCCGACGATGCGGCCGTTACCCTTGCCCACCTGGTTGCCCAGCAGGCCGCCGACGACGGCACCGCCCACGGCGCCGAGGCCGCTGGCAGGCTTCTCGGTCTGGATCGGGGTGACCGCTACCACGCGGCCCGCATAGGGGCTGCCCTTCGCCGGCTGGCGTTCGGCGTAGGCGCTGTTGCTGCCGTTGCCGGCATTGCCGCGGGCGTCGTCGTTGCCGTAAGCCGGCTCTGCGGCCTGGCGCGCCGGCGCACTACGGGGCGCAGCCTGCTGCTGTTGCTGCTGTTGCTGCTGATATTGCTGTGGCATGGCCGCTTGCGGCCCGATGCGGGTCTGCCCGTCGTCATAGACCGGCGGGCGGGTGGTGCTGCCCGGAGCGGGCGCCGGGGCGGCTGCGACCGGCATTGGCTCCTGCATGCCCTGGTTGGCCTTGCTGATCGGCAGGACGCCGGTGACGGCGGCAACCGCGGTCAGGCTGGCAATCACCACGGCCACGGCTGCCGCACCGACCAGCGGATTCAGCCGGCGTTGCGGCGGCAGCGGCGTAGGAAGGTTCGGCGTGTTGGCGTTTGGCGTGGCTTGGCTTTGCATTGTTCTTTCTCCGATGACGCATGGCTTGATCCATAGATCCAGTGTGGCCGAAGCCGCCGGCGCTTTCCGTTTGATTTTGTAATCAGATGTAGCTTAAAAAATCTTTTATATTCAATTGGTTACGGTCGTTTTTCGATGGCCGCAGCGGTCGCCGCTGTAACAATTGAACGCCTGGCATGGCTTTCGCGAAGCGGGCAAAGAAAAACCCCACGGCAGCGGTGGGGTTCCTTGTGCAGCCAAAGCGTCCGGCAGGATGCCCTGCGCAATCAGTCTTCCCGGCGCAGGTGCGGGAACAGGATGACGTCGCGGATGTTCGGGCTGTCGGTCAGCAGCATCACCAGGCGGTCGATGCCGATGCCGCAGCCGCCCGTCGGGGGCATGCCGTACTCGAGCGCGCGGATGTAGTCGGCGTCGAAGTACATCGCTTCCTCGTCGCCGGCGTCCTTCTGCTCGACCTGCTTGCGGAAGCGGTCGGCCTGGTCTTCGGCGTCGTTCAGCTCCGAGAAGCCATTGGCGATCTCGCGGCCGGTGATGAACAGCTCGAAACGCTCGGTGATGCCGGGGACCGTGTCGGAGGCACGCGCCAGCGGCGACACCTCGACCGGGTAGTCGACGATGAAGGTCGGCTCCCACAGCTGGCTCTCGGCGGTTTCCTCGAACAGCACCAGCTGCAGCGTGCCCAGTCCGGCGTTGAGGAATTGCGGCGCGCTGGTGTTCACGCCGAACTTCTTCAGCTCGGTGCGCAGGAAGTCGGCGTCGGCCAGTTGTGCGTCGGTGTATTGCGGCGCGAACTTCTGAATGGCCTGGCAGATCGTCAGCCGATGGAATGGCTTCGACAGGTCCAGCTCGCGGTCCTGGTAGGTCAGCACGGCGCTGCCGCGCGCGTCGATCGCGGCCTGGCGGATCAGGTTCTCGGTGAAGTCCATCAGCCAGCGGTAGTCCGTGTAGGCCGCGTAGAACTCCATCATGGTGAACTCGGGGTTGTGGCGCGGGCTCACCCCTTCGTTGCGGAAGTTGCGGTTGATCTCGAACACGCGCTCGAAGCCGCCCACGATCAGGCGCTTGAGGTACAGCTCGGGCGCGATGCGCAGGAACATCTGCATGTCCAGCGCATTATGGTGCGTGATGAAGGGCTTGGCCGCGGCGCCGCCCGGGATCGGGTGCAGCATCGGCGTTTCGACTTCCATGAAGCCCGCGTCGGCCATATGGCGGCGCAGCGACGAGATCGCATTGGTGCGGGCGCGGAAGGTATTGCGCGTTTCCGGCGACACGATCAGGTCCACATAACGCTGGCGGTACTTCATTTCCTGGTCGGCCAGGCCGTGGAACTTGTCCGGCAGCGGGCGCAGCGACTTGGACAGCAGGCGCAGCTCGCGCACCTGCACCGACAGCTCGCCCTTGTTGGTGCGGAACAGTTCGCCGCGGGCGCTGACGATGTCGCCCAGGTCCCAGTGCTTGAAGGCGGCGTAGACCTCTTCACCGACCTTGTCGCGCGTGATGTAGAACTGGATCTGGCCGCTGCCGTCCTGCACGGTGGCAAAGCTGGCCTTGCCCATCACGCGCTTGAGCATCATGCGACCGGCGATGGCAACCTCGACCGGGTTGGCTTCGAGTCCGGCCTGGTCGGTCTCGCCATATTGGGCATGCAGCGCGCCGGCCTGGTGGGTCGGGCGGAAATCGTTAGGGAAGGCCACGCCTTGCTGGCGCAGCGCCGCCAGTTTCTCGCGCCGCTCCGCGATGATCTTGTTCTCGTCTGTGGCGGGCGTTTCTGCGGCCTGGGCGGGCTGGGCGCGGTTCGGTTCAGTCATGATGTCTTGTGGGGTCGCACGCGGCAGGCCGCGCACGGATTCAGTATGGCTTCAGTAATTGCGGAGATCGTCCAGCTCGGTGCTGCCGAAGTCCGGGCGGTGCAGGTAGGCGACGATGCGGCCGGCGGTTTCCTCGGCCGATGCAAGCTGTTCGTTGGCCTTCAGTTCGCGGAAGCGCTGCACCTGGGCGAAGTCGGCATTGCGGATGGTGGCCTGCATGCCGGTGTCGATCACGCCCGGGGCCAGCGCCACGGCGCGCACGGTGCGTGGTGCCGGCGCCTGCGCGTATTCGGCGTTGACCGAGCGCATGAACATGTCGAGCCCGGCCTTGCCGGCGCAATAGGCGCTCCAGCCTTCGACCGGGCGGCGCGCCGCGCCGGACGAGATGGCGAGCACCTTGCGCGGGCAATCGAACTTCTCCGTGCGCTCCAGGAACGCAGCCGTCATCGTCATCGGCGCAGCCAGGTTGGTCAGCAAGTGCGGCACCAGGGTGCTTTCCTGCAGGCGCGAGACCGGGCCGATGGGTTCTACCACGCCGGCATTCAGGATCAGCGTGGCGCTGGCGGGCGGCTCATCCAGGCTGTCCAGCACGCTCGCCAGCCAGCCGGCGGCGGGGCCGGCCTGCGACAGGTCCTGCAGGTGCCAGGCCACCGGCACGCCGCTCATCGTCGCGATGCGCTCGAGTTCCGTATTGCGGCTGCGCGCCACGCAGATCAGCCGGTTGCCCGGCACGAGCAGGGCATTGGTCAATGCCGCACCCAGACCGCGCGAGGCGCCGGTGATGATGTAGAGATGGTTTGCTTCGCTCATGGAGCCCCGGTCGGAAGAGCCGCCCGGCAGGGCGGCGGTACATCGATTGCGATGGCAGTCGTCGCGCGGCCCGCGTCAGTCATCCGGGCGGGCCGCCGACGGCGTTACAGTCCCTGCTTGAGGCTGGCCTCGATGAACGGGTCCAGGTCGCCGTCCAGCACCTTCTGGGTGTTGGACATTTCCACGTTGGTGCGCAGGTCCTTGATGCGGCTCTGGTCCAGCACGTACGAGCGGATCTGGTGGCCCCAGCCCACGTCGGTCTTGCCGGCTTCGAGCTTGTCGGCTTCGGCCTGGCGCTTGCGCATCTCGTGCTCGTACAGGCGCGATTTCAGCATCGACATGGCCTCGGCACGGTTGCGGTGCTGCGAACGGTCGTTCTGGCACTGCACCACGATGCCGGTCGGGATGTGCGTGATCCGCACGGCCGAATCGGTCTTGTTGATGTGCTGGCCGCCGGCGCCCGATGCGCGGTAGGTATCCACGCGCAGATCGGCCGGGTTGACCTCGACCTCGAACGAATCATCGACCTCGGGGTAGACGAACACCGACGAGAACGAGGTATGGCGCCCGCCCGATGAATCGAACGGCGACTTGCGCACCAGACGGTGCACGCCGGTTTCCGTACGCAGGTAGCCAAAGGCGTATTCGCCCTCGATCTTGATGGTGGCGCTCTTGATGCCCGCCACGTCGCCTTCGGACTCTTCCAGCACCTCGGCCTTGAAGCCCTTGCGCTCGCAGTACTTCAGGTACTGGCGCAGCAGCATCGAGGCCCAGTCGCACGCTTCGGTGCCGCCGGCGCCGGCCTGGATGTCGATAAAGGCGTTGGCCTGGTCCATCTCGCCCGAGAACATGCGGCGGAATTCCATGCCCGCCACGATTTCCTCGAAGCCCTTGACGTCGGCCTCGATCGCTTCGAGGGTCTCGTCGTCGCCTTCTTCCCTGGCGAGTTCAAACAGCTCTTCGGCGCCGCCAAGGTCGTCGGTGAGCTTGCCGAGCACGCTTACCACGCCCTCGATCGCCTTCTTTTCCTTGCCGAGGTCCTGGGCCCGCTTGGGGTTGTTCCAGACGTCGGGGTCTTCCAGCAAGCCGTTGACTTCGTCCAGCCTTCCTACTTTGACATCGTAGTCAAAGATACCCCCGTAGATCTTCCGTTCGCGAACGGAGATCGGAGATGGCACCGGAGATGGCGTTGAGGCGTTCTGCTTCCATGATGTTCCTGCGCTTCCAAAACCTTGAATTATAGCGGATTGTCACCGCGATTCGGGGGTGGAATCCGGGCATCGCGGCGCGTCCTGGGTCGAACCGTTCGCGCTGCGAACGGTCTATCGACGGGGCCTTCCGGCAGCGGAGGCGATAATAGCGCGCTGGAAGCCGCCCCCAAACGAACACCGACAGGGACGAATGACGCAAACAAGACATGAGATCGCGACCGGCCGCCGTCGCGCACTGGGCCTGCTGCTGGCCGCTTCCGCCGTGCTGGCGGCGGGCTGCGGCACCGTTGGCGGGCCCGTGCCGGACGGGTTCTACCGCGTGGAACGGGGCGACACGCTCTATTCGATCGCCCGCAAGCACGGCCGCAGCGTGCGCGACCTGACCCACTGGAACGGCGATATCACCAGCCCCAGCCAGATCGAAGTGGGCCAGCTGATCCGCGTGCGGCCGCCCGGCGGCAGCGCATCGGCCTCTACCGGCACCGGCCAGGCCGTCACCGACACCCCGCGCGTGGACAGCGGCTCATCCAGGCCGCCCGCCAGCGGTATCCGCCTGCAATGGCCGGCCGACGGACGCGTCACCGCCGGCTACTCGCCGCCGGCCAGCAAGGGCCTGAGCATTGCCGTGCCGGCCAACGGCACGGTGCGCGCCGCGGCTGCCGGGCGGGCCATCCATGTGGGCAATCTGCGCGGCTACGGCATGCTGGTGATCGTCAAGCACAACGACGACTGGCTGACCATCTATGGCAACCTCGACCGGCCGCTGGTCACGGAGGGCGCTACGGTCTCGGCCGGCCAGGAAGTGGGCCGCATGGGCGCCAGCCCGAGCGAACTGCATTTCGAGGTGCGGGGCAACGGCAAGCCGGTCGATCCGATGGCCTACCTGTCGTCGCGAGGCTGAACCGGGGCTTGAACTGCTAACAGAATAGTTGCGCGTTCTTGCGCAGTTGTGCACAATTTGCGCATGATACGCACGATGGTCAGCATTCAAGAGGTTGCGGAGTTTCTGGGCGTCTCGGCGCCAACGCTGAGGCGCTGGGAGCGCGAAGGCAAGCTCATTGCGGACGAACGCACAGCCGGCGGGCGTCGTCGCTACGATCTGGCGCGTCTGCGGCCCGAGCAATTTCACGCCTCCGAGGCTGCCCGGCGCACCATCGCTTATGCGCGCGTATCCAGCCATGACCAGAAGGACGACCTGGAGCGGCAGAAGCAGGTGCTGGAGCTTTACTGCGCGAGGCAGGGCTGGACGTTCGAGGTCATTGCAGACCTCGGCTGCGGCATGACGTATCCCGTATGGCGCGCTATTGTGCGTGCTCGATCACCAGCTGCACGCGGGTGACGCCGTTGAAGGTGTTGTTGTCGAGCCGGTAGGCGACCTGCGCGCTGGCCCCGAGCGAATCGGCATGGTTGAACCAGATCGCGTCGAAGCGCTGGCTGCCGCGCCCGAGCTGCAGCTTCAGGTGCTTGCCCTTGAGCACGGTCTGGCGCAGCACGTCGAACTCTCCGCAGAAGGTCGGGGCGGGAAAGCCCTGGCCCCAGACCTGCTGCTCCAGCAGCGTGACGAATTCCGGGCTGAAGCAGCCGTCTTCGATATCGCCATCGGTTTCGATCACGCGCGCGAGCTGGTCGTCGGTCAGCCACTCGCGCCCGACCGCCTCGAAGGCTTCCTTGAACTGGTCGAAGGTGTCGGCACGCAGCGTCAGGCCGGCCGCCATCGCATGGCCGCCGAACTTGACCAGCAAACCAGGGTGGCGCTTGGATACCAGGTCCAGCGCGTCGCGCAGGTGGAAGCCGGGAATCGAGCGGCCCGAGCCCTTGATGGTCGCATCGTCGCCCGGCGCGAAGGTGATGGTCGGGCGGTGGAACTTGTCCTTCAGGCGCGACGCCACGATGCCGATCACGCCCTGGTGCCAGGTGTCGTTGAACACGCTGACGGTAAAACGCGCCGATGGGTCGGGCCCGGCCAGCGGCTGCTCCAGGATATGCAGGGCTTCCTGCTGCATGCCGGCCTCGATATCGCGCCGCTCGCGGTTCATCCCGTCCAGTTCCTGCGCGATTTCCCAGGCGCGGTTGGCGTCGTCCGTCAGCAGGCACTCGATGCCGAGCGACATGTCCGCCAGCCGGCCCGCCGCATTAAGGCGCGGTCCCAGCCCGAAGCCCAGGTCGAAGGTATTGGCGCGCGCGGCTTCGCGGCCGGCGGCCCGGAACAGCGCCGCCACGCCGGGATGCATGCGCCCGGCGCGCATGCGCCTGAGGCCCTGCGCGACCAGGATGCGGTTGTTGGTGTCGAGCTTGACGACGTCGGCCACGGTGCCCAGCGCCACCAGGTCCAGCAGCGTCTGCAGCGGCGGCTGGGTGGCCTGCGTGAATACGCCGCGCTGGCGCAACTCGGCCCGCAGTGCCAGCAGCACGTAGAACATCACACCGACGCCCGCCAGGTTCTTGCTTGGGAATTCGCAGCCCGGCTGGTTGGGATTGACGATCACGGCCGCCTGGGGCAATTCCGAGCCCGGCAGGTGATGGTCGGTCACCACCACGTCGATGCCCAGCGCATTGGCGGCGGCCACGCCGTCGACGCTGGCGATGCCGTTGTCGACCGTGACGATCACATCCGGCTGCTGCTTCGCCGCCAGCGCCACGATTTCCGGCGTCAGCCCGTAGCCGTACTCGAAGCGGTTCGGCACGATGTAGTCGACCCGCGCACCCAGCATGCGCAGCCCGCGCACGCCGACCGCGCACGCGGTGGCGCCATCGCAGTCATAGTCGGCCACGATCAGCAGCCGGCGCTGGGCGGCAATGGCATCTGCCAGGTAGCTCGCGGCATGGCCGATGCCCTTCATGGCGGCGGGCGGCACCAGCTCCGGCAGCTCTGTGGCCAGGTCGGCGGGCTGCGCCACGCCGCGTGCCGCCAGGATGCGCGACAAGGTCGGGTGCAGGCCGGCGGCCGCCAGCGTCCTGGCATGTTCTTGGGAAAAGTTGCGGACGGCGATCCGGGTCATAGAGGATTCAGGTAGTGGGGGCGAAGGTGGCGGCGGCTGCCGCTCAGGCGGTGAAGGCCAGGTCGGAAAGCAGCGCGCGCCAGTCGCCGCGCTGCCCCATGCCGCGCCAGAACTTGCGCAGGTCGGCGCGGCGCACGGTGAATTCGGCGAAGTGGTTCTCGCCGCCGAGCACGAGCGTAATGGCCTCGATCTTCCCGCCAGCCAGTGCATCCAGCGCGGGCCCGAACCAGTCGGCGTCGAGCGCGTGCATCTGCTGGATCCACAGCCCCCAGTCCTCGGCGATATGGGCTTCCGTGACGCTGTCCAGCATGACCAGGACGGAGCCGTCTTGCCCGGCGATCCCGTCAAAACCCGCCGGCACCGGTCCGACCCGGCTGCCTGCCGCCAGGCCGAGCCCGGCCAGGAAGGGATCTCGTGTCAGGATCGTATCCGCCAGCCGGGACACCGGCTGCAGCGTGCCGCCGCCGTACAGCCAGACCGAATTGACCGGCAGCTCGCCGGCCATCTCGCGCTGCTGGTTGACCGGATGGTCGAACCAGGTCATCTGGATTTCGTTCTGCACCCGGCGCCAGTCGCGCGCGCGTTCGCCGGCCTGCAGCCAGATATCGATATTGCGGCCGGTGGCGCGCAGCGGCGTGGTGGCGTCCAGCGGACCGAAGACGGCTTCGGGCAGGTACCAGCGGGCCGGGCAGGGCGTCTCCAGGGTGATGTCCGAGTCGCGCACCAGCTCGTCGATGGCGGCGCGCAGCGCGGTGGCTTCCCCGGCGCGGATGCCGAGCCGGTCCGGATGCATCAGCACCAGGTGGTCGCGCGCGGCATGGATATGCACCGGTTGCAGGCAGGCCCACGCCTGGCTGGCGCCTTCGTCCTCGCGGCCGCCGTTGTCGGCCAGGCGCATATAGGGCGCCATCGGCACACGGGCAGTGTCCAGCCCGGCCTTGCCGGCCAGCCAGCGTTCGTGCGGCAGGCTGCGCAGCCACGGATCGTCATGCTGCTCGCGGAGCCCGGGCTCGGCCCGGGTCAGCAACTTTCCGAGCGCGGGCAACTCCAACTGGCGCAGCAGCGCGCCGGGTACGACATCGTCCCTCGCGTCGTCGCCGGCGCCCGGCGGGACGGAAAAGGGCACAATCAGGGTCAGGTGCGTCATCATGGTGGCCGAGATTGTAAACTTCCGGCTGGCCGGCGGCAGTTTTCCTTGATGCCCATGCCCTGCCGGCCGCCATGTGGCGCAGGCGCCCCGGCGTCCGTGCTTTCCCGAATCAACAGGAACCCTCTTGAACTTTCCCTACGAGTGGCAGATCGGCTGGCGATATACCCGCGCAAGCAAGCGCGCCAGCCGCAATACGTTCATTTCGTTCATCTCGATGATCTCGATGCTTGGCATCGCGCTGGGCGTGGCCGCGCTGATCGTGGTCCTGTCGGTGATGAACGGCTTCCAGAAAGAAGTGCGCGACCGGATGCTGTCGGTGCTCTCGCATATCGAGGTGATTGGTCCGACTTCGCTGCCCGACTGGCAGAAGACTGCGGCCGAGGCCATGCAGAACAAAGAGGTGATCGGCGCGGCACCCTACGTGGCCGCGCAGGCCATGCTGACGCGCGAAGACGCCGTGCGCGGCGTGCTGCTGCGCGGCGTGGACCCGGCCGAGGAGCCCAAAGTCTCCGATATCGGCAAACAGTTCAAGGCCGGCAGCATGCTGGCGCTGGCACCGGGCGAGTTCGGCATTGCACTGGGCAACGAGCTGGCCAATGCCATGGGCGTGCAGGTCGGCGACAAGGTCACGCTGCTGGCGCCGCAGGGCACCATCACGCCGGCTGGCGTGCTGCCGCGGCTCAAGCAGTTCACCGTGGTCGGCATCTTCTCGTCGGGGCACTTCGAGTTCGACAGCGCGCTCGCGCTGGTCAACGTGCATGATGCCGAGACGCTGTTCCGCCTGAGCGGCCCCACCGGCGTGCGGCTGAAACTGCAGGACATGCAGCGCGCGCCGCAGGTGGCCGACGCGCTCGCCGGGACGCTCTCGGGCGAGCTCTACCTGCGCGACTGGTCCAAGCAGAACCGCAACTGGTTCGCCGCGGTGCAGACCGAGAAGCGCATGATGTTCATCATCCTGACGCTGATCATCGCCGTGGCCGCGTTCAACCTGGTGTCGACGCTGGTGATGACCGTGACCGACAAGCAGGCCGACATCGCCATCCTGCGCACCATGGGCGCGCAGCCCGGCTCGATCATGAAGATCTTCATCGTGCAGGGCGTGGCCATCGGCTTTATCGGCACGGTGCTCGGCGTGGCCGGCGGCACGCTGATCGCGACCAACATCGACGTGATCGTGCCTCTCATCGAGCGGCTGCTGCACGTGCAGTTCCTGCCGCGCGACATCTATTTCATCAGCGAACTCCCTTCGGATCCCCGCGTGAACGACATCGCCACCATCGGCATCATCTCCTTCGTGCTGGCCACGCTGGCCACGCTTTACCCAAGCTGGCGCGCCGCCCGCGTCAACCCGGCGGAGGCGCTGCGCTATGAGTGAGGTCATGTTGAAGGCCGAAGCCATTCCCGCCAGCCCGCAGGCGAAATCCGGCACGCCGGTGTTGCTGGGCGAAGGCCTGTTCAAGCGATTCCGCCAGGGCGAACTCGATGTGGAAGTGCTCAAGGGCGTCGACGTGCGCGTGGATGCCGGCGAGAAGGTCGCCATTGTCGGCGCGTCGGGGTCGGGCAAAAGCACGTTGCTGCATGTGCTGGGGGGGCTGGACAATCCGGATGCCGGCAAGGTCGCGCTGCATGGCAAGCCCTTCACCGCGCTGCGCGAGCGCGAGCGCAATGTGGTGCGCAACCGCGCGCTCGGCTTCGTCTACCAGTTCCACCACCTGCTGCCGGAATTCACGGCGCTCGATAATGTCGCCATGCCGATGCGCATCCGCGGCCTGAAGCAGCATGAAGCCCGTGACGTGGCGCAGGCCATGCTGGAACGCGTGGGGCTCGGTGGCCGGGCCAAGCACCGGCCCGGCGAACTGTCGGGCGGCGAGCGCCAGCGCGTGGCCATCGCCCGCGCGCTGGTGGGGCAGCCCGCCTGCGTGCTGGCCGACGAGCCGACCGGCAACCTTGACGACCACACTGCCGGCGGCGTCTATGACCTGATGCTCGAACTGTCGCGCACGCTAGGCACCAGCTTTGTCATCGTCACGCACGATCTCGACTTGGCCGGCCGCTGCGACCGCATCCTGCGCCTGCGCGACGGGCACCTGCATCAGGAGCGCTGAAGCCTGCCCGCCATGTGGATCGACACCCACTGCCACCTAGACGCCACCGAGTTCGACCACGACCGCGGCCAGGTCGCCGATGCGGCGACCGCGGCGGGGGTCAGCGGCATCGTGCTGCCGGCGGTGGCGGTATGGAACTTCGAGGCTGTGCGCGCGCTGGCGCGCCAGGACGAGCGCTGCGTCTACGCGCTCGGCATCCATCCGCTTTGCTCGCCCGGTGCCGGGCAGGCCGATCTTGACGCGTTGCGCCGGGAAGTTGCCGCCTCGGTCGGCGATCCGCGCTTTGTCGGCGTCGGCGAGATCGGACTCGATTTCTTCGTGGCCGGGCTCGATGCCGAGCATCAGACCTGGCTGTATGCCGAGCAGCTGAAGATTGCGAGGGAATTCGATCTGCCAGTGCTGCTGCACGTGCGCAAATCACAGGATCAGGTCTGCGCGCAACTGCGCAAGGTCGGCGTGAAGCGGGGCATTGCCCATGCCTTCAATGGCAGCCACGAACAGGCCCGCCGATTCCTGGAGCAGGGCCTGAAGCTGGGTTTCGGCGGCAACCTGACGTTCAGCCGCGCCCGGCAGATCCGCCGGCTGGCAACCGAGCTGCCGCTCGACGCGCTGGTACTGGAAACCGACGCGCCGGACATTGCCCCCGCCTGGCTGTCCGACGACCAGTTCGGGGAGCAGCACAAGGCGCGCAATACGCCGGCCGAAGTGGCTGGCGTGGCGCGCGTGCTGGCGGAGTTGCGCGGCCTCGAAGAGGCCGAGCTTGCCACCGCCATGTGGCGCAACTCGGTGGCTGCGCTGCCGCGACTGGCGGCCTTTTCCGCGATCATGGCGCCTCCCGGCGCCGTCAACACAACCGAAACCAATCCCTGACAGGCTGACAAGCTTCCGTCGGGCGTTCGAGGGTAAAAACAGAGCCCTTTTAGCGTCCGGGAGGCATTGTGCGGCTGATCCTGCTGGCTTTTGTCGCCGGCTGCTGGACCTTGCAGCAGAAAGCCGACCTGCCGCCCGCGACAGTCCTGCGCGTGCTCGCTTGCGTGATTGGCACCTGTGCGCTCTGCCTGGCCGGATGGCGGCGGCGCCTGCCGGTGCGTGCCCTGGCGATAGCGCTGGCATTCGCCAGCGGCTTCGGCTGGGCCGCCTGGCGCTCGGAGATGCGGATGCACGACTGGCTGGCGCCCACGCTGGAAGCACAGGATCTCGGCGTGCGCGGCGTGGTGTCGGGACTGCCCGCATGGGGCGTGACGGGTGCTCGCTTTGCTTTCACCATCGAGCATGCCGCAGGCAATCTGCATCTGCCCCCGCGCATTGTGCTGAACTGGCGCGAGGCGCCGGCTGACCTGCGTCCCGGCCAGCGTTATCGCTTTACGGTCCGCCTGCGGCGGCCGCGCGGACTGGCCAATCCTTATGGGTTCGAATACGCGTACTGGCTGCTGGCACAGGGCTACGGCGCCACAGGCTACGTGCGCGCGTCGCGCGAAGGGCCGCAGGAAGCTGTGCACGAACGGCTCGCATGGCGAATCGAGGCCCAGCGTGCATCGATACGCGACCACATCCGCGCCGCGCTGCCTGCGGACGCGAAATTCGCGCCGGTGCTGGTGGCGCTCGTCATCGGCGACCAGCGTGGCATCGATGCGGAGGACTGGCGCCTGTTCACCCGCACCGGCATCGGTCACCTGGTCAGCATTTCAGGACTCCACATCACGATGATCGCCGGCATGGCGGGAGCGCTGGTGCATCGGGCATGGCGCCATTCCTTCGGGATGGGCCGCGCGATGCGCCGGCCGTTGCCGCTGTGGCTGCCGGCAAAGCGTGTGGCGCTGATCGGGGCTGTCCTGACGGCGCTGGCATACGGGCTGCTCGCGGGCCTGCAAATACCGGCGCTGCGAACGGTGGCGATGCTCTCCGTGGCAGCACTGGCGGTCTGGAGCGGGCGCACGCCGCCGGCGTCGATGGTGCTGGCGTGGGCTGCGTTCGTTGCCATGGTGCTGGATCCGTGGGCCGTGATGGCGCCCGGGTTCTGGCTGTCCTTTGGAGCGGTGGCGGTGATCTTCCTGGCGGCCGGGCGGGAGGAGGCGGTAACAGGCTGGTGGCAGCGGTTCGGCGCAACGCTGGCCGCTGCCGCACGGACGCAGTGGGCGGTCACGATCGGGCTGGTGCCGCTGACCTTGTTGTTGTTCCGGCAGGTCTCGGTCGTCTCGCCGCTGGCGAATGCGCTGGCCATCCCGGTCGTCAGCCTGCTGGTCACGCCACTCGCGTTGCTCGGGGCGGTCATTCCAGTCGCCGTCGCGGGGCCACTACTTGGCATCGCCCATCAACTGATGGTGTGGCTGGTGGCAGCCATCGGTTGGCTGTCCGAGCCGTCATGGGCAGTCTGGGAGGCCGCCCGCGCGGGCTGGCTGGCGACTGTACTTGCAGCGGCGGGCGTGCTGATCCTCCTCGCTCCGGCAGCGTTCGGGGCCCGCATGCGGGTGCATGGCTTGCTGCTGGTGCTGCCGATGCTGGTGGCCAGCGGCGATGATGGTGCGGACGCGCTCCCACGCCTTGCTGTATGACGCCGGGCCGGCCTATGCGTCGGGCGCCAGCGCCGGCGGCCAGGTTATCGTGCCGTACCTGCGCGGCGCCGGGGTGCGCTATCTGGACCGCGTGATGGTCAGCCATGAGGACATCGACCATGCCGGCGGCATGCCTGATGTCCTTGCCATGGTGCAGGCGGGGGAGCGGTCCACGGCCGCGCCCCCGTATCACCCGCTGCTCGGAAAGGCCGCAGGCGAATGGCAGCCGTGTGCGGACGGTCAGGAGTGGGAGTGGGACGGCGTGCGCTTTGCGCTGCTGCATCCTGCCGCGGAGCAGTCGCAGGATGAGACGATTGCCAGCAACGCGCGCAGCTGCGTGCTGCGTGTGGCAACCGGCAGCCGCAGCCTGTTGCTGACTGGCGATATCGGCCGCGCGGAAGAGCGGGAACTGGTGGATCGCTTGTCGCCGGAGGCCGTGCGCGCAGACTTCCTGCTGGTGCCGCACCATGGCAGCGGTACATCGTCGAGCGCAGCGCTTCTGGCCGCGGTTCGGCCTGATGCCGCAGTGTTCCAGCTCGGGCACGGCAACCGCTATCGGCATCCGCGCGCTGACGTATGGGAGAGCTACGGCCGCGCCGGCATCCTGCGCTACCGGACTGACGAAACCGGCGCGGTCACCATGGCCACGCGCGGCGATGGCTACACGCTGTCGGCATTCCGGCAGGCGGAGCCGCGTTACTGGCGCGACCGCCCGCCGGCGCCACGCTAACGGGTGGAGGCCTTGCCGTTGCGCTTGCCAGCCGGGACATTGGCCGGGGCGTCATCGGGCGAAGCGGGGCGGGTGGGCTCCGCACCTGCGATGCGGCGCTCGCGCAAATGGGCCTTGGCGCGCTGCAGGCCTGCCGAGACTGTATCGGCACGTTCGAGCGCCACGCCCGCGGCAAGCACGTCGCCAAGCACGAGATGGCTGATGCGCGAGGTCATCGGCGTGTAGACCTCGCTGTCTTCCTCGACATCGGAAAACACGCAGACGTCCGCCAGTTTCGCCAGCGGCGATCCGCTGTGCGTCAGCGCCAGCACGCTGGCGCCGCTCGCGCGTGCCAGGGTGGCGGCGGTCAGCATGTCCCACGTGCGGCCGCTGTTGGAGATCAGCACGGCCACGTCGCCCGGTCCGAGCAGGGCCGCCGACATGCTGAACACGTGCGAGTCGGAGTAGGCCACGGTCGGCATGCCCAGCCGGAAGAACTTGTGCTGGATATCGAGCGCGACGATGCCGGAGTTGCCGCAGCCGTAGAACTCGATGCGCCGTGCGCGGGCCAGCAGCTGGATGCCGTGCTCGATCTGGTCGGCCGACAGCGCGTTGCGCACGCTCATGAGGGTGGCGATGGTGCGGTCGAAGACCTTGCCTGCGATGTCCGCAGGGCGGTCGTCCGCTTTCACGTCCTGATGCACGAACGGCGTGCCGCCGCCGACGTTCTGCGCAAACTGCAGCTTGAATTCACGAAAGCCGTCATAGCCGAGCGCCGCGCAGAAGCGGGCGATGGTCGGCTGCGAGACGCCGGCGCGCTCGGCCAGTTCCGGCATCGACAGCCGGATCACGCTCGCGCCATGCCGGGCAACGTAGTCGGCCAGGCGACGTTCGGACGGGCGGAGCGAGTCGTAGACGGCAAGGATTCTTTCGCGCATGGCTGAGGGGCTTTCGGTCGGGTCAGGATATCTGGCTGTGTAGATATTCTACACATGGCGCGAACGAATCTTGATGGTTCTAGTGGCTGACGGCAGCTAGGGATTCCCCTTATTTGTGCCTTTTTATAGGTTTTGTGACGTTGCGGGTGATCGTCTTTTTGCTGGTCATCGTTATAATGTAGAAAATCTACATATCCGGGTGCGCAAATCGCCCCGCAGCCCACAAGGAACGTCCAGCCATGCCCAATGCCGTCCATGCCGACATCCTCGCTGTCACGCAACGTATAGCCGAGCGCAGCCGCGCCAGCCGCAGCGCCTACCTGGCGCGCTGCGAGCGGGCGCAGGCAGAGCTCGGGCCGCTGCGCGGCCTGTCCTGCGCGAACCTGGCGCATGGCTTTGCCGCGCTGCCGTCGAACGACAAGCTGAAGCTGCGCGTGGAGCATGCCCTCAACCTCGGCATCGTGACTGCCTACAACGACATGCTCTCGGCGCACCAGCCATATGAGCGCTACCCGGGTGTGATCCGCGAAGCGGCCCGCGCTGCCGGCGCGGTGGCGCAGGTGGCCGGAGGCGTGCCGGCGATGTGCGATGGCATCACGCAGGGCAACGCCGGCATGGAGCTGTCGCTATTCTCGCGCGACGCCATTGCGATGAGCACCGCGGTGGCGCTGTCGCACAACACCTTCGATGCCGCGGTGATGCTGGGCGTGTGCGACAAGATCGTGCCGGGCCTGCTGATGGGCGCGCTGCAGTTCGGCCACCTGCCGGTGGTGTTCGTACCGGCCGGGCCGATGGCGACGGGCCTGTCCAACAAGGAGAAGGCGCGCGTGCGCCAGCTCTACGCGACCGGGCAGGTCGGGCGCGATGCGCTGCTGGAAGCCGAGTGCGAGGCCTATCACGGCGCCGGCACCTGCACCTTCTACGGTACGGCCAACAGCAACCAGTTCCTGATGGAAATCATGGGGCTGCACCTTCCGGGCGCGGCCTTCGTGCATCCGGACAGCGGGCTGCGCGATGCGCTGACCGTCGCGGCGGCGCGGCGCGCCCTGGAGCTGACGGCGCGCGGCGGGGAATACCTGCCGCTGGCGCGCATCGTCGATGAACGCGCCGTCGTCAACGCCATGGTCGGCCTGCTGGCGACCGGCGGCTCCACCAACCACACCATCCACCTGGTGGCGATGGCGCGCGCAGCGGGCATCGTCATCGACTGGAATGACTTCGACCAGCTGTCGCGCATCACGCCGCTGCTGGCGCGGGTCTATCCGAACGGATCGGCCGACGTGAATCATTTCCATGCCGCGGGCGGCGCGGGCTATGTCATCGGCGAACTGCTGGATGCCGGGCTGCTGCACGAAGACGTGCAGACCGTGGCCGGTCCAGGCCTGGCCCGCTATACGCAGGAGCCGGTGATGACCGGCGGCGTGCTGCGCTGGCGCGCGGGCGCCGAGACCAGCGGCGACGCCCAGGTGCTGGCCACGGCCGCCGAGCCGTTTTCCCCCGAAGGCGGCCTGCGGCTGATGCAGGGCAATCTCGGTCGCGGCGTGATCAAGGTGTCGGCGGTGGCCGACGAGCACCGCTTCGTCGAGGCGCCAGCCCGTGTATTCGATTCGCAGGAGGCGCTGCAGAGGGCCTTCGATGCCGGCGAGCTGAACCGTGACCTGATCGCCGTGGTGCGCTTCCAGGGGCCGAACGCCAACGGCATGCCCGAGTTGCACCGCCTGACGCCCGTGCTGGGCGCCCTGCAGGACGCCGGCCACAAGGTTGCGCTGGTGACGGACGGGCGCATGTCCGGTGCCTCGGGCAAGGTGCCGGCCGTGATCCACGTCGGCCCCGAGGCGCTTGCCGGCGGCCCGCTGGCGCGCGTGCGCGACGGCGACCTGGTTCGTGTCGACGCGGTCGCGGGAACCCTCGAATGGCTGGGCGATCCGGCCGAATTCGATGCGCGCACGGCCGCCCAGGCGCCGGCGGACGATTTCGCCGCGTTCAGCGTAGGCCGGGGCCTGTTCGGGCTGTTCCGCCGCCACGCGCGCGTCGCGGAAGAGGGGGGCAGCGCACTCGACCTGTCGGAGGCGGACGCCGCCGGCCCGGCCGGTGCTGCCAAGCCTGTCGCAACCGCGCAATCCGTCGCACAATAGCCAGGCCAGAAGCCGATTTTCCCGAGATTTCCCCGCCGGGCGGCAGGCCGCCCCGGGGCACCTTCGCGCCGCCAGCCGGCGCGGGGCTACCGACAAGGATGGCAACACCATCCGATACCGAGATCGATGGAGCAGACATGATCTATATCCTGATGGGCGTTTCCGGCAGCGGCAAGACCACGGTTGGCCAGATGCTGGCGCAACGCCTGGGCTGCGGCTTTCATGACGCAGACGAATTCCACAGTGCCGCCAACAAGGCCAAGATGCACGCGGGCACCCCGCTGACCGATGAAGACCGCTGGCCCTGGCTGGCTGCCATGCGCGCCGCCATCGATGCGGCCAGGGCGGAGGGCCGCACCCATATCTTTACCTGCTCGGCCCTGCGCCAGGCCTATCGCGACCGCCTGACCCCGCCCGACGGCGGCGTGACCTTCGTCTACATGAAGGGCGACGCTTCGGTGATCGGCGCTCGGCTGTCGGCCCGCACCGACCACTTCTTCAATCCGGCCCTGCTCCAGAGCCAGTTCGAGACGCTGGAGGAGCCGCGCGGCGCGCTGGTGCTGGACATCCGCCAGACGCCTGAGGCGCTGGTCCAGACGATCCTGCGCGCGGGCGCGCAGGAGGGGGCCGCCGCCCGCTGAGATTCGCGGCGGCATGCCTCGGCGGGCGTGCCGCACCGCCGCATATCCCTTCCTCCGGATGTGCGCTGGCAAACATCTTGCTTGACGACTTCCGGTGTCCGGAGAGCCAGCACACTTGCGGCTTTCTACGGCACAGGTATGCTGAAAGGGCCAGTAACTCGACAGCATCGGTGCAACAGCCTCGCTCCGGCGGGTTTGTGCCCGGTGCACTTGGGGCAGTACAGCCAAGGCAAAACAGGGCGGCCAGTCCGTCGTTTGGCGGCAGGGCGCCCATTTCATGGAGGAACGGCCATCATGGCGGCGCGGTTTTTCGACGAGATGCTGGATTGGCGGGGTGACGCTGCGGCGGCGGTCATCCAGGCGGGACAGGCTTTGCCGGACGGCGCGGTGCGCGCGCACTACCGGCATTTCGCGGACTGGCTGGCGAGACAGTCCGACAGCACGATGGGGAACAAGCGCGCCGAAGCGGACCTGATCTTCCGGCGCGTGGGCATTACCTTTGCCGTCTACGGCGACAAGGACGAGTCCAACAGCGGCACCGAGCGGACCATCCCGTTCGACGTGATTCCGCGCATCTTCCCGGCCAGCGAGTGGGCGACGCTGGAAAAAGGCCTGCGGCAGCGCGTCGCGGCGCTCAACCGCTTTATCCACGATATCTACCACGGCCAGGACATCATCCGCGCCGGCGTGATTCCGCCCGACCAGATCTACAACAACGCCCAGTACCGGCCGGAGATGCTCGGCATCGACGTGCCGCGCGACATCTATGCCCATGTGGCAGGCATCGACGTCGTGCGCGCGGGCGAGGGCGAGTTCTACGTGCTGGAAGACAACCTGCGCGTGCCCTCGGGCGTGTCGTACATGCTGGAAAACCGCAAGATGATGATGCGGTTGTTCCCGGACCTGTTCGCGCGCAACCGCGTCGCGCCGGTCGCGCATTATCCCGACCTGCTGCTCGACATGCTGCGTGGCGTCTCGCCGCAGGCCATCGCCGATCCGACGGTGGTGGTGCTCACGCCCGGCATGTACAACTCGGCGTACTTCGAGCACGCCTTCCTGGCGCAGCAGATGGGCGTGGAGCTGGTCGAAGGCAGCGACCTCTTCGTGGAGGACGACCACCTGTACATGCGTACCACGCAAGGTCCGCAGCGCATCGACGTGATCTATCGCCGCGTCGATGACGACTTCCTCGATCCTCTCGTCTTCCGCCCGGATTCGGCGCTGGGCGCGGCCGGGCTGCTGTCGGTCTACCGGGCCGGCAACGTGACGATCAGCAATGCCATCGGTACCGGCGTTGCCGATGACAAGTCGATCTACCCGTACGTGCCGGACATGATCCGCTTCTACCTCGGCGAGGAAGCCATCCTGAACAACGTCCCCACCTATATGTGCCGGCGCCCGGACGACCTGCAGTACGTGCTCGACCATATGGAAGACCTGGTGGTCAAGGAAACGCACGGTGCCGGCGGCTACGGCATGCTGGTCGGGCCAGCGGCCACGCGCGCCGAGATCGAGGCCTTCCGCGAGGTGGTCAAGACCCGGCCCGAGCAGTACATCGCACAGCCCACGCTGGCGCTGTCGACGTGCCCTACCTACGTCGAGTCCGGCATTGCGCCGCGCCATATCGACCTGCGGCCGTTCGTGTTGTCGGGCAAGGAGGTGCGGATGGTGCCGGGCGGGCTCACGCGCGTGGCCTTGCGCGAAGGCTCGCTGGTGGTGAATTCCTCGCAAGGGGGCGGCACCAAGGATACGTGGGTGCTGGAACGATGAGCGGCTCGGATATGCACGAGCAAGGGACCAGTCCGCTGCGAGGAGAACCATCATGCTGAGCCGTACCGCCGACCATCTGTTCTGGATGGCGCGCTATACCGAGCGCGCAGAGAACACCGCGCGCATGCTCGACGTCAACTACCAGACCTCGCTGCTGCCGCAGTCCGCCGAGGTGGCGGAGCAGGCCTGGTGGGCCATGCTCGATATCTCGGAGCTGACCGCGGCGTTCGACCACAAGTACGGGCTGCTGTCGCGCGACGACGTGATCGACTTCATGGTGCGCGACATGACCAATGTGTCGTCGATCATGAGTTGCCTGCGCGCGGCCCGCGAGAACGCGCGCGCGGTGCGCGGCTCGCTGACCACGGAGGTGTGGGAAACGGTCAATACGACGTGGCTGGAAGTCCAGCGCATGATCGCCGACGGCGTGCTGCAGGAAGATCCGTCGCGCTTCTTCGAGTGGGTCAAGTTCCGCTCTCACCTGGCGCGCGGCGTGCAGTTCGGCACCATGCTCAAGGACGACGCCTTCCACTTCATGCGGCTGGGCACGTTCCTCGAGCGCGCCGACAATACCGCGCGGATCCTGGACGTGAAATTCCAGACGTCGGGCTCGGACGACAGTGATGCCAACCGCGAGCAGAACGACTTCTACCACTGGGCGGCGGTATTGCGCTCGGTGTCGGGATTCGAGGTCTACCGCAAGGTCTATCGCGCGGTGATCACGCCGCAGCGGGTGGCTGAACTGCTGATCCTGCGGCCGGACATGCCGCGCTCGCTGGTGTCGAGCATGGACGAGGTGGTGGCCATCCTGGGGCTGGTGAGAAACCAGCAGTCGTCGGAGACGGAGCGGCAGGCTGGTAAACTCCACGCCGACCTGAAATACGCGCGCATCGACGACATTTTTGCCGTCGGGCTGCACGCCTACCTGACCAGCTTCCTGGAGCGCATCGGCGACCTCGGCAATGGCATCAGCCGGGACTTCCTCGTACCGCTGCTGGCAGCCTAGCATGACGCCCCTGGCCGCCAGGGGCGTCATGTGCTGCAGCCGCCGCCGCGGCCTCCCGATACCGTGAAATACAAGATCCATCATCAGACCGTTTACCGCTATGCCGAGCCCGTGCGGCGCAGCGTGCACGAGCTGCGCCTGGCGCCGCGCTCGGGGCCGCTGCAGTCCGTGCAGGCATGGCAGCTGGCCGCGCCCGGCAATTTGTCGGAGGCCCGCGACGGCTTCGGCAATATCGTCCACAACTTCACCGTAAGCGGGCCGGCCGACACCATTGCGATTACCGCTACCGGCGAAGTGGAAGTGACGCTTGCGCGCGCAGATGCGGACCGGGCCGGGCACCACGCCTTTTTCGATGCGCCCGGCGCCGGCGAATCGCGGGTGTCGCCGCTTTACTTTGTTGCCAGGACGCCGTTGACGACAGCGCCGCCCGAGATGCGGGCCTTCGCCGCGCCATTCCTGGCCGTGGGTCAGGAGATGCCGGCGCTGCTGGCGCTGGCCGATGGGATTGCCGATCGTGTCCGCTACAAGGCCAATACGACCGATGTGGGCACTTCGGCGGCTGACGCCTTCCGCCTGGGGACCGGCGTCTGCCAGGACCAGGCGCAGGTGATGGTGGCGGCATGTCGTGCCTTCGGCATACCCGCGCGCTATGTGAGCGGCTACTTCTACGATCCCGCCGCTACCGAACTGGCCAGCCATGCCTGGGCCGACGTCTGCCTGGATCCGGGGCGGGACTTGTGGTGCAGTATCGATGTCACGCACCGTTGTGTGACGGACCAGCGGCATGTACGCCTTGCCGTGGGGCGCGACTACCAGTCGGCTGCACCGGTCCGGGGCATTCTTGAGGGCGGAGCGGGAGAGACGATGGAGGTGAATATCGCCATCACGCCCGTTGCCGGCGCCGAATAGCCGATTAGACGGCCGCTTCCAGACAGTGCGCGCAGGCAACCCGGCGGCGCTAGAATGCCTGATGATCCCGGGCTGCCAACGCGCAGTCGCACCAGAACTGACAACAACACCATGACGTACTGCGTAGCCATGCGGCTCGATGCCGGACTTGTATTCCTGTCCGATTCCCGCACCAACGCCGGCGTGGATGCCATTTCCACGGCCCGCAAGATGACTGTCTTCGAGGAGCCCGGCGACCGCGTAATGGTCCTGCTGACGGCCGGCAACCTCGCCATCAGCCAGTCGGTGCGCCAGATCCTGGTCGAAGGCCGTGATGAAAAGCGCTCGCTCTGGACGGCGCGCGACATGTTCGAGGCAACGTCGATCGTTGGCGACGCGGTGCGCCAGGTGCACAAGCGCGACGCCCATGCGCTGCGCGATGCCGGCATCGAATTCAATGTCAGCCTGATCTTTGGCGGCCAGATCCGTGGCGAGCGCGTGCGCCTGTTCAACGTCTACGCGGCGGGCAATTTTGTCGAGGCCACGCCGGAGAACTGCTACTTCCAGATCGGCGAGGCCAAGTACGGCAAGCCCATCATCGACCGTGTCGTGCACCCGTCGATGCCGCTGGGCGAAGCGGCCAAGTGTGCGCTGATCTCGATGGATTCAACGCTCAAGTCGAATATCTCGGTCGGCCTGCCGCTGGACCTGCTGGTCTACGAGGCCGATACGCTGCGTGTGACGCGCTTCGTCAGTATCGACGAAAAGAACGCGTACTTCCGCATGATCCGCGACACCTGGGGGCAGCGCTTGCGCCAGGTGTTCGGCGAGATCCACGATCCCGAATGGGATGCGAGCAAGGCAGCCGAATTCCCGCTGGCGCGCACGACTGAAGCCGATCGCTGGGGCCAGCCGGTGCGGGCCAAGCGCGAGCGCTCGCGCACGCAGGACTGAGCGGGAAGAGGACGACGATGCGCGAGATCATCCATTTTTCCCATGCCAACGGTTTTCCGGTAACGACTTACCGCAAGCTGTTTGGCGAGCTGGACGACGACTTCGAGTTCCGCGCCGTGGATCGCTATGGGCACAAGCCGGAATTCCCGGTGACGCGCGGCTGGCCGCACCTGGTGGAAGAATTGCTGGGCGAGGTCGACCGCCAGTACCGCGAGCCGGTCTGGCTGGTGGGCCATTCGCTGGGCGGCTTCCTGTCGCTGATGGCGGCGCTGCGGCGGCCGGAGCGCGTGCGCGGCGTGGTGATGCTCGATTCGCCGATCATCGCCGGCTGGCGCGCTTCGCTGCTGAAGACCGCGCAGCTGCTCGGCATCGACGAAAAGCCGGGCCCGGCGGCGGTGACCAGGAACCGGCGCACGCACTGGCCCGACGCCGAGGCCGTGTGGGAGCATTTCCGCGCCAAGCCTAACTTTGCCGTGTGGGACCAGGAAGTGCTGCGCGATTACGCGATCCATGGCACCGAACCGACCGGCAAGGATAGCGAGCGCCGGCTGCGCTTCAATCGCGAGGTCGAGTACTGGATTTATCGCACGCTGCCGACCAGCCTGGGCCGCAAGGTTTCGCGCGGCGCGCCGGTGCCAGTCGGCTTCGTCGCCGGCACGCGCTCGCGTGAAGTCCGGCAGTGCGGCCTGGGGGCGACCCGCAAGCTGGTGGGCGAGAACCTGCGCTTTATCGAGGGCGGCCATCTCTACCCGATGGAACGCCCGCAGGAGACCGCCCAGCTGGTGCGCGACCTGATCGGCGAGATGCGACGGAACGGCCGCTGACCGGACATGGCGCGGCCCGCCGCGGCGAAGGGGCGAATGCGTCGCAGCATGGGCCCCAAAACCTCTTTGCACCCGGCCGCTGTCACAATTTCCGGGCCTGCGAGGGGCGGGGTCTCATGTATAATCCCGATTTCCCCGGCAAGCTCGGTTTATGACCAAATTCGTCTTCGTCACCGGTGGCGTTGTCTCTTCTCTCGGCAAGGGCATCGCTGCTGCCTCGCTCGCGGCCATTCTTGAGTCGCGCGGCCTCAAAGTCACCCTCCTCAAGCTAGATCCCTACATCAACGTCGATCCCGGCACGATGAGCCCCTTCCAGCATGGCGAGGTGTTTGTCACGGAAGACGGTGCGGAAACCGACCTCGATCTCGGCCACTACGAGCGTTTCGTCTCGGCCAAGATGCGCAAGTCGAACAACTTCACCACCGGCCAGATCTACGAATCGGTGATCCGCAAGGAGCGCCGCGGCGAGTACCTCGGCAAGACCGTTCAGGTGATCCCGCATATCACCAACGAGATCCAGGCCTTCATCGAGAAGGGCGCCGCGGCGTCGCACGATGGCAAGGCCGACGTGGCGCTGGTGGAAATCGGCGGCACCGTCGGTGACATCGAATCGCTGCCGTTCCTGGAAGCCGCGCGCCAGATGAGCCTGCGCATGGGCCGCAACCACTGCGCCTTCGTGCACCTGACGCTGGTGCCGTTCATTGCCAGCGCCGGCGAGCTGAAGACCAAGCCGACCCAGCACTCGGTGCAGAAGCTGCGTGAAATCGGCATTTCGCCGACCGCGCTGCTGTGCCGCGCCGACCGCCCGATTCCGGACGACGAGCGCGCCAAGATTTCCCTGTTCGCCAATATCCCGCAGGATGCCGTGATTTCGGTGTGGGACGCGGATAGCATCTACAAGATCCCGCAGATGCTCAACGAGCAGGGCCTGGACCGCCTGATCTGCGAGGAACTGCGCCTGGATCCCAAGCCGGCCGACCTGTCGATGTGGCAGAAGCTGGTGAACGCGCAGGAAAATCCCGATCACGAGATCACCATCGGCATGGTCGGCAAGTATGTCGACCTGACCGAGTCGTACAAGTCGCTGATCGAGGCGCTGCGCCACGCCGGCATGCATACGGCAACCCGCGTGAACATCGAGTACATCGATTCCGAAGAACTGGAATCGGGTCACCTTGAAGTGCTGGCCCCGCTGGACGCCATCCTGGTGCCGGGCGGCTTCGGCAAGCGCGGCACGGAAGGCAAGATCCGCGCGATCCAGTACGCCCGCGAGAACAAGATCCCGTACCTGGGCATCTGCCTGGGCATGCAGCTGGCCGTGATCGAGTTCGCACGCCACGTGGCAGGCATGACCGATGCCAATTCGACCGAATTCAACCTGGAAACCGAACACCCGGTGGTCGCGCTGATCACCGAGTGGGTGGACCGCGAAGGCAAGGTCGAGCAGCGCTCGGCCGAATCCGACCTTGGCGGCACCATGCGCCTGGGCGCCCAGCGCGTGCCGGTCAAGGCAGGCACCAAGGCTGCCTCGATCTACGGTGCCGAAGTCAACGAGCGCCATCGTCACCGCTACGAGGTCAACAATCATTACGTGCCGACGCTGGAAAACGGCGGCATGGTGATTTCGGCACGCACCCCGACCGAGAACCTGCCGGAGATGATGGAGCTGCCGGAATCGCTGCACCCCTGGTTCGTCGGCGTGCAGTTCCACCCGGAATTCACCTCCACGCCGCGTGACGGCCATCCGCTGTTCAAGGCCTACGTCGAAGCCGCGCTGGCCAGCCAGCAGCGCAAGGGCGCCTGAACCCGGCCGCCAAGCAGGAGACTGTCATGAAACTCTGTGGATTCGAGGCCGGCCTCGACAAGCCGTTCTTCCTGATCGCGGGTCCGTGCGTGATCGAGTCCGAGCAAATGGCGCTGGATACCGCCGGCGAGCTCAAGGCCATCACCGCTGAACTGGGCATCCCGTTCATCTACAAGTCGTCGTTCGACAAGGCCAACCGTTCTTCGGGCAAGTCGTTCCGCGGCCTGGGCATGGAGAAGGGCCTGGAGATCCTGGCGACCGTCAAGCGCGAGATCGGCGTGCCGGTGCTGACCGACATCCACGAGATCGACGAGATCAAGCCGGTCGCCGCCGTGGTGGACGTGCTGCAGACGCCGGCTTTCCTGTGCCGCCAGACTGATTTCATCCGTGCCTGCGCCCAGAGCGGCAAGCCGGTGAATATCAAGAAGGGCCAGTTCCTCGCGCCGCACGACATGAAGAATGTGATCGACAAGGCGCGTGATGCCGCGCGCGAAGCCGGTCTGCCCGACGATGTCTTCATGGCCTGCGAGCGTGGCGTTTCGTTCGGCTACAACAACCTGGTGTCCGACATGCGCTCGCTGGCGATCATGCGCGAGACGGGCGCTCCGGTGGTGTTCGACGCCACTCACTCGGTGCAGCTGCCGGGCGGCCAGGGCACCAGCTCCGGCGGCCAGCGCGAGTTCGTGCCGGTGCTGTCGCGTGCCGCCGTGGCCACCGGCGTGGCCGGGCTCTTCATGGAAACGCACCCGGATCCGAGCAAGGCCATGTCCGACGGCCCCAACGCGGTGCCGCTGTCGCGCATGAAGGAACTGCTGGCCGTGCTCAAGGATCTGGATACGCTGGTAAAGCGTGCCGGCTTCCTGGAAGACAACTTCGGCTGGCCGGCCTGCGCCTGAGCAGGCCCCGGTTTGTCGCCGCCGCTGTGCGGACGGTGACAAACCATATCGAAAGACAATACAAAAAATCGGGAGATACACCATGGCCGCGGGCTTTATCATCGCCTACGTCGACGTGACCGACCCCCAGCAGTACGAAGCGTACAAAGTGCTTTCCAGCAAGGCCATGCAGATCCACGGCGCCGAGGTGCTCGTGCGTGGCGGCCGGACGGAACCGCTGGAGGGCGAGTGGGCGCCGACCCGTGTCGTGGTGCTGAAATTCCCCAGCTATGAAGCCGCCAAGTCATTCCACGATGGGGAGGCATATCGCGCCGCCCGCAAGGCGCGCGAACACGCGGCGAAGATGAACATGATCGTGGTCGAGGGCGTCTGAGGCGATTTTGGGCGTCCGGCATGGCCGTGACATCGGCCTGACACATGCATCGTTTGCAGTAATCGGCAGCAGCAAGAAGATTCAACAGTCAGAGAGGAATTCATGAGTGCAATCGTAGATATCATCGGTCGCGAGGTTCTCGACTCGCGCGGCAATCCCACCGTCGAATGCGACGTGCTGCTGGAATCCGGCGTGATGGGCCGTGCGGCCGTGCCGTCGGGTGCATCGACCGGCTCGCGCGAAGCCATCGAACTGCGCGACGGCGACAAGTCGCGCTACCTGGGCAAGGGCGTGCTGAAGGCCGTCGAGCACATCAACACCGAAATCTCCGAAGCCATCATGGGCCTGGACGCCTCCGAGCAGGCTTTCCTGGACCGCACCCTGATCGATCTGGACGGCACCGAGAACAAGGGCCGCCTGGGCGCCAACGCCATGCTGGCCGTGTCGATGGCCGTGGCAAAGGCTGCCGCGGAAGAAGCCGGCCTGCCGCTGTACCGCTACTTCGGCGGTTCGGGCGCGATGCAGATGCCGGTGCCGATGATGAACATCGTCAACGGCGGCGCGCACGCCAACAACAGCCTGGACATCCAGGAATTCATGATCATGCCCGTGTCGCAGACCAGCTTCCGCGAAGCCCTGCGTTGCGGCGCTGAAGTGTTCCACGCGCTCAAGAAGATCCTGGCCGACAAGGGCATGTCCACCGCCGTGGGTGATGAAGGCGGTTTCGCGCCGAACTTCTCGTCGAACGAAGAGTGCCTGAACACGGTCGTGCAAGCCATCGAGAAGGCTGGCTACCGCGCTGGTGAAGACGTGCTGCTGGCGCTGGACTGCGCCGCCAGCGAGTTCTACCACGAGGCCGAAGACGTCTACGTGCTGGAAGGCGAAGGCCTGAAGCTCACCTCCACGCAGTTCGCCGACTACCTGGCCAACCTGTGCGACAAGTTCCCGATCGTGTCGATCGAGGACGGCATGGCCGAAGGCGACTGGGACGGCTGGAAGACCCTGACTGAAAAGCTGGGCACGCGCGTGCAGCTGGTAGGTGACGACCTGTTCGTGACCAACACCAAGATCCTGAAGGAAGGCATCGAGAAGGGCATCGGCAACTCGATCCTGATCAAGATCAACCAGATCGGCACCCTGACCGAGACGTTTGCCGCCATTGAGATGGCCAAGCGCGCCGGCTACACCGCCGTGATCTCGCACCGTTCGGGCGAAACCGAAGACAGCACCATTGCCGACATCGCGGTGGGCACCAACGCCGGCCAGATCAAGACCGGCTCGCTGTCGCGTTCGGACCGTATCTCGAAGTACAACCAGCTGCTGCGCATCGAGGAAGACCTCGGCGATATCGCCAGCTACCCGGGCAAGAGCGCGTTCTACAACCTGCGCTAAGCCTGCCGGGCACATCACCCCGCCTTCGCGGGAATGATGTGCCGATGGCCCGAGATGGCGGCGGCACGGACTAGTTTCCGGCCGCCGCCGTTTTTGTATCCAAATCTGGCTGGCATTGCCTTCCGGCCGGAGTTCGCAGATCATTGTGCGGAATTTCTTGTCCGCAACCTTTCATGCGTCTGATCTCGCTGCTGTTGTTTGTGCTGCTGCTTGCGATCCAGTACCCGCTCTGGCTGGGCAAGGGCGGCTGGCTGCGCGTCTGGGACCTGAACCGCCAGGTGCAGGAGCAGAGCACGCGCAACCAGTCGCTCAAGCTGCGCAATGCCAAGCTGGAAGGGGAAGTGAAGGACCTCCAGGATGGCACCGGCGCGATCGAGGAGCGTGCCCGCTACGAGCTGGGCATGGTCAAGGATGGCGAGGTCTTCGTGCAGTTCGTCGCACCGGCACCGAAGGTCAGCGCCACGCCGCCGCTGCCGCCTCCGGCCAATTCCCCGGCCGCGACCGGCCATCCCTGAGTTTTCCGGAAATTACTGAATTGCCGTCTGCGTCACCTCGGCAGGGGCTGGCGTAGCGGACGGGCTCGCCCGCCGATCCTGAATCTGCCAGAGGCCTACCACCAGTACGGGTAGCCGCCCCAGCCCCAGTAGCCGGGCATTCCCACGCTCACGCCGCCTCCCCAGCGCCCGCCGCCCCAGCCGCCGTAATACAGGTTCCAGCTGGTATTCGGATAGGCATAGGCGGCCATTGCCTCGGCCTGTTGCTGGCGGGCAATGGCGTCTTCCTGCTCGTGCAGGATCTGCTGGTTCAGGGAATCGAGCTTCTGGCGTTCCTCTGGCGTGAGCGGGGCCGGAGGGATCGCATTGGGCACCAGCCGCGCCGTCGGCGGCGAGCCGTTCATGTCGCGCGGGATCTCGGCGCAGCCGCCCGCCAGCAGCAGGGCGCTGCCGACCAGCGTGATCGCAGAGATCCGACGTGCGGAGGTTGTACGGGATGGGGAGGACAGGGCTCGGACGGACATGATCGTTTCAGGCTCCCGAAAGAGGCGACCATTTAGCCGTTGGACACGTCGCCGGCCCGATGTTTCCCCGGCGCCACAGTCGTGCCGGCACCGGTTCCGTCCTTGTGTGCGCTACCGCATCAGTGATGCTGGTGCGCGCCGTCGCCGGCGCCGGTCGCGATATGCGCGGGCGCGAACAGCTGGGCGCAGTCGACCGGATCGAACTCGTAGCGCTGGCCGCAGAAATCGCAAAGGATCTCGACGTGCCCGCGCTCGGCGACGATGCCGTCGATCTCGGCCTGGCCCAGCGATTGCAGCATGCCAGCCACCTTCATGCGCGAGCACGAGCAGTTGAAATGCGGCGTCAGCGGCTCGAACACGCGCAGGCCTGCGTCTTGCAGGTCTTCCCAGAACAGGCGGCGCAGCAGCGTTTCCGGCGTTTCGGCCAGTAGCTCGTCCGCCTTGAGCGTGGTGCCGAGCTGGCACGCGCGGTCCCAGGTATCCAGGTCCTGCGCGCGGCCGTGGCCGGCCAGCGGCGAGCCGGTCTCGCCCACTTCGGCGGTGCCGCCATACGAGGGCAGTTTCTGCAGCAGCATGCCGGCGGCGACGTGGTCGTCAGCGGCAAGCCACAGGCGCGTATCGAGCTGCTCGGAGGCCTGCATGTAGTGCTCGAGTACGGCGCTCATCGAGTCCAGCGGGCCGTGGTGGTCGGCCAGCGGCACGATGCCCTGGTAGGGCTGCTGGCCCGGCAGCTTGTCCTGCGGGTCGAGCGTGATGGCAAAGCGGCCGTGGCCGGTGACGTTGACCATGTCGGCAAGTGTGGCATCGTCAGCGATCTGCGCGCCTTCGGCCAGCTTGGCGGTGGCGCGCATCGACAGGTCCGACAGGCATTCCACCACCAGCATGCGCACCGGGCCATCGCCATGCAGCTGCATGACCAGCGCGCCGTTGAACTTGAGATTGGCCGACAGCAGCGCGGACGCCGCCATCATCTCGCCCAGCACGCGCCGCACCGGCGCCGGATAGCTGTGCCGGCTCAGCACCTCCCGCCATGTGGCTTCCATGCGGACGAGTTCGCCACGCACGGGCGCCGCGTCAAACAGGAATTTCTGCAGGGTGTCGGGGGTCTGGGTATCGGTCACAATAATCTGTCGGTCAATCGGTTGATGCTACTTCGGGGGCTCGCGCGCTCGAATCAGTCAATACGCTTGAGTTGCTTCTTGTACATGGCCTGGCGCGTGGCGTAGGTCTCGGCGTTCCGGTACAGGTTGGCCACGTCCTGGTCGGTCAGCTGCCGCACGACCTTGGCCGGTGCGCCCAGGATCAGCGAGCGATCCGGGAAGACCTTGCCTTCGGTAACGACCGCTCCGGCGCCGACCAGGCACTCCTTGCCGATCACGGCGCGGTTCAGCACCACTGCCTGGATGCCGATCAGCGAGCCTTCGCCCACCGTGCAGCCGTGCAGCATGGCCTGGTGGCCAATCGAGACCTTGTCGCCCAGCGTCAGCGGGCAACCCGGGTCGGTGTGCAGGACCGAGCCTTCCTGGATATTGGTGTCGGCCCCCACCACGATCGGTTCGTTATCGCCCCGGATCACAACGCCAGGCCATGCGCTGGCGCGGGACTTGAGCGTCACGTTGCCGATGATGGTGGCTTCCGCCGCCACATAGGCGTCGCTGTCGATATTCGGGGTGAGCTCGCCGAGCTGGTAAAGCGCCATGACATCTCCTGCACAAAGGATTCACGTTATCTGGGGATTGCCGCCGGGCTTTAAAGGGTCTGGCTGGCTTTCAAAGGGCTGCGGAGCGGCCGGCGGGCGCCGTGGGAGGCATCCGGCAAGGCTCTACAATGGCGGCAGTCCGGATTTTACGCTCATGCCAGAAAAATCACCCGCTGCCCGTTCGCCTGATTCATCACTTTCGCCGCGCCGGCAGGCGCTGGCCGCGCTTTGCATGACCGATGCGCGGAGCAAGGCTTCGGCTGCGCGGGCGCTGTATCAGGCAATGCTTGCGGCCGGAGGGGACGAGGTCTTCCCAGGCGTGGATGAGGTGATCGTCGCCGATCCGGCGCTGCCCGTGCCGGGCCGTCCCGCCCTGCCGGAACTGGTTCCGCCGCAAAAGGTGGAGCGCCGCCGCTCGCTGCAGACCGAGGCTGGGCGCGCAGCCATGATCCACGCGCTGTGCCATATCGAGTTCAACGCCATCAACCTCGCGCTGGACGCCGTCTGGCGTTTTCCCGGCATGCCGTCAGGCTTCTATCGCGACTGGCTGCGCGTGGCCGATGAAGAGGCGCTGCATTTCACACTGCTGTCCGATCACCTCGCCACGCTCGGGTTTGCGTACGGCGATTTCCCCGCCCACAACAGCCTGTGGGAAATGGCCGACAAGACCGCCGGCGATGTGCTTGCGCGCATGGCGCTGGTGCCGCGCACGCTGGAAGCGCGCGGGCTGGACGCCTCGCCACCGGTGCGCGCGAAGCTGGCCAGCGCCGGCGACCACGCAGCGGCCGCCATCATCGACATCATCCTGCGCGATGAGGTCGGCCATGTGGCCATCGGCAACCACTGGTACCGGTGGCTGTGCGCCGAGCGCGGATTTGATCCGGTCGCGACCTATGCCACGCTGGCCGGGCAGTACCGCGCGCCCAAGCTGCGCGGTCCGTTCAATCTCGATGCACGCCGTGCGGCTGGTTTCGACGAGGACGAGCTGGCGTGGCTGGAGGCTTCGGCCGGCTAGTGTCTTTTTGCTGTGCGTTCTTCTTCCAGCAGCCGCAGCACGCGCCGCTGGATCTTGCCGGTGGTGGTCATCGGCAACTGGTCGATGAATTCGATGACCTTGGGATACTCGTACGGGGCCAGCTGCCCGCGAACGTGCTGCTGCAACTCGGCCACCAGCGCGGCATCGCCGTCGAACGAGCGCGCCACCGATGCCGTCAGCACGATAAACGCCTTCACCACCGCGCCGCGCTCGGGATCGGGCGACGGCACCACCGCGCAATTCGAGACGGCCGGATGCTTGAGCAGGCAGTTCTCGATTTCGCTCGGCCCGATGCGATAGCCCGAGGACTTGAACACATCGTCGGCGCGCCCCTGGTACCAGAGGTAGCCATCGGCATCGACCCGCGCCAGGTCGCCGGTGCGGCACCAGCGCAGCCCGTCGCGCTCCACATACTTGGCGGCCGTGGCAGCGTCGTTCTTCCAGTAGCCAAGAAAAAAGACCGGGTCCGGATGGCCGTGGATATCGGTCGCGCAGACCGCGACCTCGCCATCCTCGCCGGGCGGGCAGGGCAGGCCTTCGTCGTCGATGACCTGCACGCGGTGGCCGGGATAGGGGCGTCCCATCGAACCGGGCCGGGCAGGCCAGCCAAGCCGTGATTCGTCATGCTGGGCGGTGCAGTTGCCGACGATATAGTTGATCTCGGTCTGGCCGAACATCTCGTTGACGATCACGCCCAGCGCGTCGCGGCACCAGCTGAAGACCGTTTCGCCGACGGCCTCGCCGGCGCTCATCAGCGCGCGCAGCTTCAGCTTGTAGCGCTGCCGGGGCTCCGGGCAGGCCTTCATCATCTGCTTGAGCGCGGTCGGGAACAGGAAGGTGTTGGTGATGCCGTAGCGGTCGAGCAGCTCGAAGGCGCGCTCGGCCGAGAAGCGCCCCTGGTAGCCCAGGATGGGCTTGCCGAAGTAGAGCGCCGGCATCAGGGCGTCCCACAATCCGCCGGTCCAGGCCCAGTCGGCCGGGCTCCAGAACACGTCGTCGTCCTGCGGATACCAGTTCTGCGAGCAGACAAAGCCGGTCAGGTTGCCGATCAGCGCGCGATGCGGAATCACCGCGCCCTTGGGCGGGCCGGTGGTGCCGCTGGTGTAGATCAGCACCGCGGCCTCGTCGGCCTTGGTCTGCTCCGCCGTAAAGGTCGGCAGCTGCGCGGCCAGCAGGACATCCCAGTCGTGGTCGCCGCGCCCGCGGGCTTCGCCGGCGCCGATGACGGCTTTCAGCGTCGGGCACTCGGGGCGCGCGGCCAGGACATTGTCGATCGAGGTCTCGTCGGCAATCGCCAGGCAGGTCTCGCTGTGGTTGATGCGATAGGCCAGCGCCTCGGGCCCGAATAGCATCGACAACGGCATTGCAATCGCGCCAAGCTGGTAGATCGCCATGTGGGCAATCACGGTCTCGATGCGCTGGGGCATCACGATGGCGACCCGCTCGCCGCGCTGCACGCCCATTGCTCGCAGCGCCGCCGAGAGCCGGTTGGCTTCGGCCTGGATGTGGGCGTAGCTCCAGGCGTCGCGCCGCCCGTCCTCGTGCTCCGTGAACACGGCGATGCGGTCCATCGTGGCCGGATCGCGCGCCCAGCGGCCGCAGCATGCCTCTGCCAGATTGAAGAACTCGGGAATTTCCCAGCGGAAGGATTCGTACAGCGCGCGGTAGTCGTCGCGCCGGGTTGCCGGCAAGGCGGGTCCAGCCATCCATGTCTCCTGTTTATCGGCTCGGGCACCGCGTGCGGCAAGCGTCGGCCGCTATAATCAGTGCAATCGAACGGTCGTTCTATTTTATTGAGGCTTCCGTGCCAGCCCCCGCGAGCCGTTCAGACTGGCAGCACGAGAAGCCCGCACAACCAGGGCAAGGGTAGACACATGACAATCAAGGAAACCTCGCGGTCTGAATTTATCACGTTGCGTGGCCTGCGCTACCACGTGCGCCACTGGGGCCAGCCCGGTGCGCCGAAGCTGTTCATGCTGCACGGCTGGATGGATGTGGCCGCCTCGTTCCAATTTCTGGTCGATCACCTCAAGCGCGACTGGCACGTGATCGCGCCCGACTGGCGCGGCTTCGGCGAGACCGACTGGCCGACGCGATACCCCGGCACGCAGTCGTACTGGTTTGCTGACTATATTGCGGACCTCGAAGCCTTGCTCGACCACTTCCAGACGGAAGGGCAGGTCGACCTGGTGGGCCACAGCATGGGCGCCAATGTGGCCTGCCTGTACGCCGGCATCCGCCCCGAACGCGTGCGCCGCGTGGTGGATCTGGAAGGCTTCGGCATGACGCTCACGCGCGCGGAGCATGCGCCCAGGCGCTACGCGCGCTGGCTGGACGAGTTGCGCTCCGGGCAGGGACTGAAGACCTATGACAGCGTGGAAGGCGTGGCGGCACGCCTGCAGAAGACCAATCCGCGCCTGCCCGACGACCGCGCGGCTTTCCTCGCCGCGCACTGGTCACACCGCAACGAGGCAGGTCGCTGGGAGATCCTGGGTGACGCCGCGCACAAGCTGGTCAACCCGGTGCTGTACCGGCTGGATGAGGTGATGGCGATCTGGGCGCAGGTCACGGCGCCTGTGCTGCATGTGGAAGCGCGCGATTCCGCAACGCTCCGGCATATCGCGCACAAGCAGACCATCGAGGAATTCAAGCAGCGCTTCCAGGCGTTCCAGGACTTCCGCGAAGTCGTGATCGACGACGCCGGCCATATGCTGCACCACGACCAGCCGGCGGCCGTGGCCGGACTGATCGAGTCGTTCTGCGCCTGACGGCGGTGTCAGGCGTGCGTCAGCTTTTCCTTCAGCGTCGCGTTGTTGCTGGTATGTACGTGCACCAGCGCCCTTTCCGGGAACGCGTAGTGGTAGGCGCGCCGCAGCGCCAGCGCGGCTTCATGGAAGCCTGACAGGATCAGCTTCTGCTTGTTGGGGTAGTAGGCGATGTCGCCGGCGGCGAAGATGCCGCGCCGCGAGCTTTCATACGTGGTGGTGTCCACCAGGATGCGGCCGGCGCGCATGTCCATGTCCCACTGTGCAATCGGGCCGGGTTCGGAGACCAGTCCGTACAAGGCCACCAGTTCGTCCGCGGGCAGCGTCTGCGAACCGTCGCGGGTGCGGATTTCCACTGCGCTGAGCGCGCCGGCGGGGTCGGGGCCATCGGTCTTCAGCGCGCCCAGCATGCCGACCACGAAATCCATCTCGCCGGCCGCGACGGCCGCGTGCATCTCGGCGACGGTGCCGTCGGCGGCGCGGAAGCCGTCGCGCCGGTGCAGCAGCGTGACGCGGGCCGCGACCTTGCGCAACGCCAGCGCCCAGTCCAGCGCCGAGTCGCCGCCGCCGGCCACCACCACGCGCTTGCCGGCAAAGCGCGACACGTCGCGCACCGCGTAATGCAGGTGGCGGTTTTCCAGCGCCGCGGCCTCGGGCAGCGAGACGCGTTGCGGCGCGAAGGCGCCCGCGCCTGCGCAGATCAGGACCGCCGCTACGTCAAAGCGCCGGCCGGTATCGGTGGTCACGAGCATGCGCTCGTGGCCGTCGCCCGCGGGCTGCTCGGCGACACTTTCCGCGCGCTGCCCGAAATGCATCGGGAACGCAAACGGCGCACATTGCTCGAGCAGGCGGTCGACCAGGTCCTGGGCCAGGCAGCCGGGGACGGCGGGAATGTCGTAGATCGGCTTCTCGGGATACAACTCCGTGCACTGGCCGCCGGCGCGGTCGAGCACGTCGATCAGCTCGCACGTGAGGCCGAGCACGCCAGCCTGGAACGCGGCAAACAGGCCGACCGGGCCGGCGCCGACGATCAGTACGTCGGTGCGGGTGACTTCGGGGTTGGCGGCGGCGGAGGAGATGTCGGTCTGCATTGGCATGGCGGCGGCGCGTGACGGCGCCGTAATGTGGGTCTTCCAGGACCCGACTATACCCCGCCGGGAGTGCCGGGCGGCCGACGCCAGCGTTGCCGGCAGGGCTTTGCACGGCCGCAATGCCGGTTGCCCGGAGCCATCCCGGAAGCACGCGCGGGAGTAGAATAGGCGCATGCAAAACCCACATGCCATCAACGCCGACCTGCATTGCCATTCCACCGTGTCCGACGGCACGCTGCCGCCGCGCGCGGTGGCAGAGCTGGCGCACGCCGCGGGTGTCGAATACTGGGCGCTGACCGACCACGACGAGGTCGGCGGCCAGGCGGAGGCACGTGCCGTCGCTGAAGACCTGGGCATGCGCTACGTGCCTGGCGTGGAGATCTCGGTGACGTGGGCGGGGCAGACGGTGCACATCGTCGGCCTGCAGATCGACCCGTTCTGTCCCGAACTGATCGACGGCCTGGCCGAAACGCGCTCCGGCCGCGCACGCCGTGCGCGTGACATCGGCGATGCACTGGCAAAGATCGGCATCGAGGACGCCTACCATGGGGCGCTCAGGTATGTCGGCAACCCGGACCTGATCTCGCGCACGCACTTTGCGCGCTGGCTGGTGGACCAGGGGCATTGCGCGACCATCAGTGACGTGTTCAGCAAGTACCTCTCCGAAGGCCGTCCGGGCTACGTCGGCCACCGCTGGGCGAACCTCTCGGACGCCATCAGCTGGATCCGCGCGGCTGGCGGCATCGCCGTGATTGCCCATCCGGGCCGCTACAACTACACCGACACCCAGCACGACGCCCTGTTCGACGAGTTCACCGCGCTGGGCGGCGGTGCGGTCGAGGTCGTTACCGGCAGCCACACGCCGGACCAGTACCGCCGCTATGCCGATGTGGCCCGCCGTTATGGCCTGCTGGCGTCGCGCGGCTCCGATTTCCACGGGCCGGGCGAGGGCAGGATGGAGCTTGGCACATTGCCGCCGCTGCCCGCGACTGTCACGCCGGTCTGGCACGACTGGTAAGGCTGTCCGGACCATATTGACCCTGGGCAGGCGCGCACGCCCTTGCCTGGACTTCCGTTCCGAACCGCCAGAATCCAGACAATCCGCCCCTCCATGTCCCAGTACTTTGAGATTCATCCGGTCAATCCACAGCCGCGGCTGGTGAAGCAGGCCGCGCAGATCATCCAGAAGGGCGGGCTGATTGCCCTGCCTACCGATTCCAGCTATGCGCTGGCCTGCCAGCTTGACGACAAGGACGCGGTGGAGCGCCTGCGCCGCCTGCGCGGCATCGACGACAAGCACCACCTGACGCTGATGTGCCGGGACCTGTCCGAGCTGGGCAACTTCGCCCGCGTCGACAACCGCCAGTACCGCTGGATCAAGGGCGCCACGCCGGGCCCCTACGTCTTTATCCTGGAAGCGACCAAGGAAGTGCCGCGCCGGCTTTCGCACCCGGCGCGCAAGACCATCGGCGTGCGCGTGCCCGATCATCCGATCCCGCTGGCCGTGTTGGGCGAAACGGCTGAGCCGCTGCTGACTGCCACGCTGCAACTGCCCGGCGACGAGGCGCCGCTCAACGATCCGGCGGAAATTCGTGTCCGGCTGGAAAAGCTGCTGGACCTGGTGGTGTGCGGCGGGCCGGCGCCGGCCCAGCCGACCACGGTGATCGACCTGACCAGCGGCGAGCCGGAACTGGTCCGCGAGGGCCGGGGCGACGTAGCCAAATTCGGGCTCTGAGCCTGGCGGCAGGAGCGCTGCCGGCAGTGGTTTCCCGCCCTCATTCCCTGATCCGCCAGCCGGTCCGACCGGTACAATAGGGCCATGGATGCCTCCCTGATTCAGACCTTTGCGGTCTACGCCCTGCCGGTGCTGTTCGCCATCACCCTCCACGAAGCCTCGCACGGTTACGTGGCCAAACATTTTGGCGACAACACTGCTTATGCGCTGGGGCGTGTCAGCCTCAACCCGGCCCGCCACATCGATCCGATCGGCACCATCGCTGTGCCGCTGCTGCTATATCTCCTGACCAACGGCCAGTTCGTGTTTGGCTATGCCAAGCCGGTGCCGGTGGATTTCAGCCGCCTGCGCAATCCGCGCTGGCATGGCATGTGGGTCGCGCTGGCAGGCCCCGCCAGCAATGTGGTGCAGGCTTTCGTGTGGGCACTGCTGGCGATCGGGCTGGCATGGATGCGCGTGTCGGAGCCGTTTTTTGGTGAAATGGCCCGCGCCGGCGTGCTGGTCAACCTGGTGGTTGCGGCCTTCAACCTGTTCCCGATTCCGCCGCTGGACGGTGGTCGCGTGCTGACCGCGCTGCTGCCGCAGCGGATTGCCTACGCCGTGTCGCGCGTCGAGCCCTACGGCATTTTCGTGGTGCTGGCGCTGGTCGCGGCAGGGGTCATTACCCAGGTCTGGATGCGTCCCGTGATCAATCTGCTGAGCTCGATCGTCGAGCTGATGCTGCGGCCGGTGATCATGCTCCTGCAGTGAGCGGCGCCTGTCGAATGCTGGCCGGCTGCTGAAGCATGACCTTCCTGATACCTGAAACATGATGTTCCCAGATCGCGTTTTTTCCGGCATGCGGCCGACCGTGGCTGCTGCGCGCCATCGCCGGTCACGGCTGCGGCAAGGTCATCCGGGGCGCGCGCGCGACGATGCGCGACGTGAGCTCCGCGACGGGCCTCGGCTACCGCTGACAAGGAACGCACAATGACGCTGATGCATCCGCCGCTTGCCGCGCCCTCCGGCTGGATTTCCCGCTGGGCCCATCTCGTCCGCCCCGGTGGCCGCGTGCTGGACCTGGCCTGCGGCAGCGGCCGTCACGCCGGCTGGTTCGCCGCGCGTGGTTATGCCGTGCTGGCAGTGGATCGCGATGCCGACGCCGTCGCTGGCCTGCCGGCGACGGTGACCGGCCGCGTAGCCGACCTGGAGCAGGGCGACTGGCCGCTGGGCGATGCGGGGCTGTTCGATGCCGTCGTCGTGACCAATTACCTACACCGGCCGCTGTGGCCGCATTTGTCGGAAGCGCTCGCACCGAGTGGGGTGCTGCTGTACGAAACCTTTGCAAGCGGCAATGAGACGGTCGGAAAGCCTTCCCGGCCCGATTTTTTGCTGAAGCCGGGTGAGCTGCTCGATGTCGCGCGCGAACGCGGCCTGCGTGTGATCGGCTATGAGGATGGTGTACTGGAAGTGCCGAAAACGGCCTTCGTGCAGCGCTTATGTGCCGTGCGCGAGGTGGCTTCCGGGGCAGGGGAGGCAGATCCGCCACGCTATCCGCTTCCCGCCTGAAAGGTCACGTGCGGCGGTCGGCGAGAATGCCGCTGCACACGTTGAACCTCTTAGTATAAGCACCCGTCCAACCGGCGGTCGAAGCAGCCGACGGTTCCGGTACAATCCCGTTATTCGCATCCCGAATTCCCTAACGTTATGACACAGATTACCGGCAGCATCGTCGCCATCGTCACTCCGATGCAGGAGGACGGCAGCCTGGACTTCCCGGCGCTGCGCGCCCTGATCGACTGGCACGTGGCCGAAGGCACCGATGCCATCGTGATCGTTGGCACGACCGGCGAGTCGCCCACCGTCTCGGTGGAGGAACACTGCGAGCTGATCCGCGTGGCCGTGGAGCAATCCGGCAAGCGCATCCCGATCATCGCCGGGACCGGCGGCAACTCGACCAAGGAAGCCATCGAACTGACGGCCTTCGCCAGGCAGGTCGGCGCCGATGCCTCGCTGCAGGTCGTGCCGTACTACAACAAGCCGACCCAGGAAGGCATGTACCGCCATTTCCGCACCATCGCGGAAGCGGTGGACCTGCCGGTGGTGCTGTACAACGTGCCGGGCCGCACGGTTGCGGACATGAACAACGACACCATCCTGCGCCTGGCGCAGGTGCCGGGCATTGTCGGGGTGAAGGAAGCAACCGGCAATATCGACCGCGCCGCGCAACTGATCAATGACGCCCCGGAAGGCTTCGCCATCTACAGCGGCGACGATCCCACCGCCGTGGCGCTGATCCTGCTGGGCGGCCAGGGCAATATCTCGGTTACCGCAAACGTGGCGCCGCGCAAGATGCACGAGATGTGCGCGGCGGCACTGAAGGGCGATGTCGTCACCGCGCGCCGCCTGCATATGGAACTGATTGCGCTGAACAAGGCCATGTTCGTCGAAGCCAATCCGATTCCGGTCAAGTGGGCGCTCCAGCAAATGGGCAAGATGCAGGGCGGTATCCGCCTGCCGCTGACCCCGTTGTCCGAGAGCAACCACGATGTCGTACGCAAGACGCTGGCTGCCGCCGGCCTGCTGGCCTGATCTCGCGGCGCTCTGCTGTCACTCCATCAACTAGGATTGCGTGTCAATGAAACTCAAGCTTAACCGCCGCGGCATGACGCAAGTCCGCCGCGCCGCTCTGGTTGCGCCCGTGCTTGCCGTGGGCGTGATGACTGGCTGCAGCAGCATCAATGAAGCGATGCAGCCGGACAAGATCGACTACAAGTCCTCCGCGTCGAAGCGGACGCCTTCGCTGGACGTGCCTCCGGACCTCACGCGCCTGGAAGGCGACCGCCGCTACTCGGTACCTGACCAGAGCGGCACCTCGACCCTGTCGACCTACAACCAGGCTACGCGGGTACGCGAGGCATCTCCGACGGAGAACGTCCTGCCTTCCGCGCAGGGCATCCGCATGGAGCGTGACGGCAACCAGCGCTGGCTGGTGATCAGCAATGGCATGCGTGCCGACCAGCTGTGGCAGTCGCTGCGCGGCTTCTGGCAGGAGAGCGGCTTCCTGCTGGTGCAGGACTCGCCCGAGACCGGCATCATGGAAACGGACTGGGCCGAGAACCGCGCCAAGATCCCGCAGGACATCATCCGCAACACCATCGGCAAGGTGTTCGATGGACTGTACTCGACGTCCGAGCGCGACAAGTTCCGCACCCGCGTCGAGCGCGCGCAGAACGGTACGATGGAAGTCTTCATCAGCCACCGCGGCGCCCAGGAGCAACTGACCGGCGTCGACAAGTCCAGCACGGTCTGGACCCCGCGTCCGGCCGATCCTGAGCTGGAAGCCGAATTCCTCTCGCGCCTGGCGCAACGCCTTGGCGTGCAGAAGGACCAGGCCGACAACATGGCAAAAAATCCGACGCCTGCCGGTATCGGCACGGGTGGCGCAGCCGCAGCTGGCGCAACTGCCGCGGCCGGCACCGATGCTGCTGCCGCCAGCGCTGCGTCGGGCAAGTCGTACCTGTCCCAGGTCAATGGCGCACCGGCGCTGCAACTGCCGGAGCCGTTCGACCGCGCATGGCGCTCGGTCGGCCTGTCGCTCGATCGCGTCAACTTCACGGTTGAGGATCGCGACCGCGCTCAGGGCCTGTACTATGTGCGCTACGTGGATCCGCGCGCCAACGTCGACAGCCGTGGCTTCTTCTCCAAGCTGTTCACCAAGCCTGACGATGCGAAGACCGCCAAGAAGTACCGCGTCTCGCTCAAGGGCACGGGCAGCGGCACGCTGGTCACCGTCCTGAACGATGCCGGCCAGCCGGAGAATACCGAAATCGGCAAGCGCATCCTCTCGCTGCTGGACGAGCAACTCCACTGACGCGGGTTGTGCCGGTAAATCAAGCGGGCCGCAAGGCCCGGTCTGCCAGCGGGCGGGCGCAAGCATGATGTGCTTCGCCTTTCTCGGTAGCGGCAGCGAGGGGAACTCGCTGCTGATCGAATCCCGCGAGGGAACCACCACTACCCGTGTATTGCTGGACTGCGGCTTCGGCATCCGCGAGACGGCCCGGCGCCTCGAGCGCCTGGGCGTCACGCCGGATCAGCTGGACGCGGTGCTGGTCACCCACGAGCATGGCGACCATGTCGGCTCGGCCTACGCCTTTGCCGCGCGCCATCGCCTGACGGTCTACACCAGTCATGGCACATGGCTGGCAACCTCGCATATGCGCGGCGCCGACGTGGCCGATGTGCGTGTCTGCTGCGCCGACCGTGCCTTCGATGTCGGCGGCCTTCAGATGCTTCCCTACACGGTTCCCCATGATGCGCGCGAGCCATTGCAGTTCGTGTTGTCGGATGGCAACGCAAGGCTCGGTGTGCTGACCGATGCAGGCATGGAGACGCCTTATGTGATTGCGCATCTGGCAGGTGTGGATGCGCTCGTGCTCGAATGCAATCACGACCGCGAGCTGCTGCGCAACTCGGTCTATCCGGCTTCCCTGAAGCGCCGCATTGGCGGGGATTTTGGCCATCTCGCGAATGAGGTAGCGTCGAGCATCCTCGCGCAGGTGGCGCACGCGGGCCTCACGCGAGTGGTGGCGGCCCACCTGAGCAAGCAGAACAACACGCGCGAGCTTGCAACAGGAGCGCTGGCCACGGCCCTGGGTGTAATGCCGGCCGATGTGCTGGTTGCCGACCAGGAAGAGGGACTCGACTGGCAGGCGGTGCGAGCCTGACGCGAAAGCGTGGCGCTGTTGGCCGCCGTGTTTCGCACTGCGGAAATAAAAAAAACCGACCCGAAGGTCGGTTTTTTTATCGGTACGAAACCGATTACTGCTTGGCGGCAGGAGCCGAAGCTTCAGCAGCCGGAGCAGCCGGGGCTTCAGCAGCAGGAGCCGAAGCTTCAGCAGCCGGAGCAGCCGGGGCAGCAGCAGCCGGAGCCGAAGCTTCAGCAGCGGGGGCGGCAGCAGCCGGGGCTTCAGCGGCCGGAGCGGCAGCTTCTTCCTTCTTGCCGCAAGCGGCGAGGGCAACAGCGGCCAGCAGCGATGCGATCAGGAGAGACTTCTTCATTGTTCGTCCTTTAACTTGTAATAACGGAAAACAGGCGATGAATAATTACCGGTAATTATCGCTCTTGAACTGCAAAATAGAGGCTCTCCCGGGTGCCGACAAATGCAGTGGTACACAGTACTAGCCAGCCGACGATTATATCCGCGTTTTCCCGCCTTGTGTAGCGTCGAAATTTGCTGAATCTCATTGTTACGCATTATTACAGCGCGGGCGGCGCAATCTGCAGCCAGCCCTCCAGCGTCCAATGATGGAAGGTTTCCATCAGATCCGGCAGATCCGCGCAGGCGGAAACCTCTTTAGCGCTCAGGTGGCGGTGATCGGCCAGCTGCTTCAGCCACGGGGCAAGGTCTTCAGGCGTTTCGTAGGCCTCGCCATTCAGGAAGAAATGCGTGCGGTCATAGAGCGCAATCGATGCAGGCGCGAGCACGACGCCATGCGTCTTCGCGAGCTTTGCATATTTGCGCGCAGGGAGTTCGGGAATCTCGGGAAACTCGACGCTTGGCTTGGGTTCGGACAGATGCGTGCCGAGAAATTCGGAGACCATCTTGCTGTCCCATTGCATGGCCTTCAGGCGTTCCGTCACGGCCTTTGTCATGCCGGCGGGCAACAGGGCCGGATGCTTGACCGCACGCTCGCCGGGATCCGCATAGCGGCCGCTCAGGTCTTCATTTTCCTCGACGGTTTCCGACAACCATGCGAGAAAATGACCGGCAAGCTCGCGATACGCCGGTGCCCGGAAGCCGATCGAGCAGGTCATGCATTCGCCCTCGGCCACACCGTCATGCGCGTACTGCGGCGGGAGGTACAGCATGTCGCCAGGTTCGAGCACCCACTCCTGTTCGGCCGAGAAATCCGCCAGTATTTTCAGCGGCATGTCCGGAATCAGATCGAGCTTCGTCTGCGACGAAATGCGCCAGCGGCGTCGGCCCGATACTTGCAGAAGGAAAACGTCGTAGGAATCGAAGTGCGGGCCCACACCGCCGCCATCTGACGCGTAGCTGATCATCAGGTCGTCAAGCCGCGCGTCCGGCACAAAGCGAAACTGACCCATCAGGTCGGCGGCCGCGGCGTTGTGCAGGTTGACGCCCTGAACCAGCAGCGTCCACTGGCGGGTCTTGATGGACGGCAGGTTCTCGGCGGCGAAGGGACCATGCTCGAGCTTCCAGCGGTTGCGAAAATGCGTCACCAGCCGCGATTCGACCTCATCGCGGTCGGCCAGCTCAAAAAGCGCTTCACGCGACACAGGCGGCACGATTTCGGGCACTGCCTGTCGAATGAGCAAGGGTTTGCGGTGCCAGATGTCGCGCATGAATGCAGCAGGCGTCATGCCGCCCAGCAGGGCGAGTGGCGCGTCGGGATCGACGAGTCCAGGGGGCAATGCCTGCGCGTATAATGCGGAATCGTTCATGGAGTCAAGAATTGAAAATCGCTAAGAACACGGTGGTGTCCGTGGTGTACAAGCTGTCGGACGCGCAGGGCAATCTGATTGAGGAGTCAGATGAGCCCATGGTCTATTTGCACGGCGGCTATGATGGCACGTTCCCCAAGATCGAGGAAGCGCTGGACGGCCACGACGCGGGCTTCGAGACCCAGCTGCAACTGGAGCCCGAAGACGCGTTCGGTGACTACGACGCGGACCTCGTAAAGGTGGAGCCGCGCAACCGCTTCCCCGAGCCGCTCGAAGTGGGCATGCAGTTCGAGGGCATGCCCGAAGACGGCGACGAGGAAGACTCCATTATCTACACCGTGACCGATGTCGCCGAAGACAAGGTCGTGCTGGACGGAAACCATCCGTTGGCCGGCATGGCGCTGCGCTTCTGGCTGAAGGTCTCGGAAGTGCGCGAAGCTACGGCCGATGAGGTCGAGCATGGCCACGCGCATGGCGCCTCCGGTGTCGAAATCGCCGACGAGGACGAGGACGACGACGAGGGCGGTAGCCGCACGCTGCATTGAGCGCGCCTCAGCATCGCAAACAAAAAGCCGGCATTGCCGGCTTTTTGTTTGCCCCGGGCTGGCCGCTCAGTGACCCGCGGGCCCGTCCTTCAGCACGAGCTTGAATGGGGATGCCGACCCGGGCGTAATGATCAGCTCGGTCCATTGCGCGACCGATCCTGCCGGCAACGAGACACGCGAGAAATTCGGCAGCGTCTTCCCCGCCGCATCGCGCAGCGGCTTGTCGGTGCCGTAGCCGCTGAGGCCGGTGTGCACCAGCAGGACCTGCCCGCGGAATTTCCCGACAAGCTCGCGCAGCTGTCGCTTGAACTCCAGGAAGCCGTCGCGCTGGCGGCGTCCCATGAAGCCATCCAGCAGTGTCGGCTTGCCACGTTTCTCCCAGCCGTTGCCGAACTGCGGGTCACCGTGCGCGACGATCACGATGCCGGCCATCTCGCGCTGTTTCGCCACCGAGAAGGCGCGCGCGAGCCATTGGCGATTGGCCTCCCGGCGGTCTTCAAATTCCCCGTTGCGGCCGCCTTCGCTGCGGTAGTGATTGTTGTCGCCAGGCAGGTTCAGGCCGACCAGCAATACGTTGCCAAGACCGATACGGACGTTCTCGCGAAAGCTGCGGAACATGGCCTGGTCGGACTGCCGCACCACTGCCTGCTGGCGCCGGCCCAGCGTGGCGTCTTCGGGAAAGAACAGTTCGCGCAGCCGGTTGAGCCGTTCCACCGCATCGAACTTCCCGTTGGTCGGCTGCTGGCATTCGGCCCAGTCCGTTTCGCCGGGCACGTAAACCAGTGGCAGCGGCGACTGTTCGAGCACGCGCAGGCGCGAGGCCAGTACCGCATCGCTGCACGACTCCGTATCGCCTTTGATGCCCCCGGCATGGACGACCAGGTTCAGCCGTTGCTCGGCAAGATCATCGAGCAGCGCGGTCAGGTTGTCTTCGGCAGCCGGCCATTGCGGGATGTCGGCAATGAGTGCGACGCGGATGATCTCGGGCTTCGGCGTGGCCTGCGGCTTGCCGCCGCGCGGTGCCGCGCCCGCGACGGCGGCTGCCGCCAGCAAGGGCAGCAGCAGGGCCAGCGCGATACGCCTGCCGTGGCAGGCGCGGGCCAGTTGGCTCATGCCGCGTCGGCTGCCTCGCTCGCCAGCGCCTTGAGGCGATAGAGCGCATCCAGTGCATCGCGAGGCGTGAGGCTGTCGGGGTCGAGGCCGGAGAGCGCGTCGAACACTGCGGCTTGCTCCGGCGACGGTGCAACGGCAGTCCCTGCCTCGTCGTCTTCGCTGTCGGGGTGCGTGGCCGGAGCGGCGAACAGGTCGAGTTGTGGCGTCGGCGTGGCATCGGCCGATTGCTGCTCGAGCCAGGCCAGGTGCTTGCGCGCGGCACGGATCACCGGCTGCGGCACGCCAGCCAGCTGTGCCACCTGCAGGCCGTAGCTCTGGCTGGCTGGCCCGTCCTGTACCGCATGCAGGAACACGATGCCGTCGCCGTGTTCGACGGCCGACAGGTGCACATTGGCCGCCTGCGGGAATTCCTGCGGCAGCTGCGTCAGCTCGAAATAGTGCGTGGCAAACAGCGTGTGGCTGCGGTTATGCGCGAGCAGGTGGCGAGCGATGGCCCACGCCAGCGCCAGCCCGTCGAAGGTGGAGGTGCCGCGGCCGATCTCGTCCATCAGCACCAGGCTCGCCGGCGTGGCGTGATGGAGGATGCCGGCGGCTTCGGTCATCTCGACCATGAAGGTCGAGCGCCCGCCTGCGAGGTCATCGGCGGCGCCGATGCGGGTGAAGATGCGGTCGACCGGCCCGATCACCGCGCGCCGCGCCGGCACATAGGCGCCCACGCAGGCCAGCAGCACGATCAGCGCGGTCTGGCGCATGAAGGTTGATTTACCGCCCATGTTCGGGCCGGTGATCAGCAGCAGCTTGCGGGCTTCGTTGAGCTGGCAGTCATTGGCGATGAAAGGCACGGACTCTGCTGCGAGCTGGCCTTCCACCACCGGGTGGCGGCCTTGCACGATGTCGATCACGTTCTCGGTCACGCGTTCCGGGCATGACCAGTCCAGCGTCTGGGCGCGTTCGGCCAGGGCGGCGAGCACATCCAGGCGCGCCAGCGCGCCGGCCACACGCTGCAGGTCACCGATATGCGGCAGCAGTGCCTGCAGCACGCTGTCGTAGAGCTGCTTTTCGCGGGCCAGCGCGCGGTCCTGCGCGGACAGCGCCTTGTCTTCGAAGGCCTTCAGCTCGGGCGTGATGTAGCGCTCGGCGTTCTTCAGCGTCTGGCGGCGGCGATAGTCGTCGGGCACCTTGTCGGCCTGCCCGTTGGTGACTTCGATATAGAAGCCGTGCACGCGGTTGTACTCGACGCGCAGGTTGGCAATGCCGGTGCGGGCGCGCTCGCGCGTTTCCAGGTCAATCAGGAACTGGCCGCAGTTCTCGGAAATATCGCGCAGTTCATCCAGTTCTGCGTCGTAGCCGCGGGCGATTACGCCGCCATCGCGGATCACGGTGGCGGGTTCCTCGGTCACGGCGCGGACCAGCAGATCCAGGCAGTCCTGCGGAATGGCCATTTCGGCGAGCGTGCGGGCGAGTAGTTCCGAGCCCTGGTCGCCGCGAATGCAGGCCTGCACATCCGGCAGCTCCCGCAAGGTGTCGCGCAGCGAGGACAGGTCGCGCGGGCGCGCGTTCAGCAGCGCGAGGCGCGAGGTGATGCGTTCCACGTCGGCGAGCCGGCGCAGCGCCGACCGTAAATCGTCGCTGCCCTGGTCAATCAGGACGCCGATGGCCTGCTGGCGTGCCTGGGGCAGCGCCGGATCGCGCAGCGGGTGATGCAGCCAGTGGCGCAGCGCGCGGCTGCCCATGGTCGTGGCGCAGGTGTCGAGCAGGGAGAACAGGGTGGGGGATTCGCCGCCGCGCAGCGTCTCCGTCAGCTCCAGGTTGCGGCGCGTGGCCGAATCCAGCCCGACAAATTCCGACTCGCGTTCGACCTTGATGTCCTGGACATGGCGTAGCGACTGGCCCTGCGTGGTCGCTGCGTAGTTCAGCAGCGCGCCCGCCGCGCCCAGTGCGGCACCGAGGCCCGCGCATCCGAACGGATCGAGGCTGGCAACGCCAAGCTGTTCGCGCACGCGGCGCGTGCCGGCATCCTGGTCGAAGTGCCACTCGGGCAGTCGGGTGCGCGCGCACGCCAGCGCCGGCAGTTCGATGCCATCCGCGTACAGCAATTCGGCCGGGCGAATGCGTTCGAGTTCGCGCCCCAGTTGCGCGACTTCGCACTCCATCAGGCGCAGCTCGCCGCTGGCCAGGTTCAGCCAGGCCAGCCCGGTCTTGCTGATGCCGCGCCGTGTGGTCTGCTGGTGGACGGCCATCAGGAAAGTGTCGGCCTTGTCCGGCAGCAGCGCGGCGTCGGTCAGCGTGCCGGGGGTGACGATCCGCACCACCTTGCGCTCGACCGGGCCCTTGCTGGTGGCGGGGTCGCCGATCTGCTCGCAGATCGCCACCGATTCGCCGAGCTTGACGAGGCGTCCGAGATACGAATCTGCCGAGTGGAACGGGATGCCCGCCATGCGGATGGGCACCCCGTTGGAGCTGCCGCGCGACGTCAGCGTGATGTCGAGCAGCCGCGCAGCTTTCTCGGCGTCATCGTGGAAGAGTTCGTAGAAATCCCCCATCCGGTAGAAGAGCAGCGTGTCCGGATGATCGGCCTTGATGCGCAGGTACTGCGCCATCATTGGCGTATGACGGTCGGCAGATGCCTTCTTGTTCTGTTGTTCCGCTACGCTTTCGTCCTGCAATGCCATTCTCCTGCGGCTGTCCCGCCGGGCTGGCGAGGTTCCGATTGCCGTATCTACAGGGGCGATATGTTACCCCAGCCGGCCTCGTGGGCAGGCGCCGGACGTGCGTGCCGGCGCCTTTGTCTGGCGCACTTCACAGGAATCGCGGGGGCGAGTGCGCCCGCTCGGCCTATATTGGTCGTAGCGTGCTCTTCGGCATGCGATTCGGGCGCAACGGACAGAGGGAGATCAATATGTCCCGCTTACTCTTGACGAACATAGAACCCGGCACCTCCGACGAGGAGATCAGGGCGTTCCTGGTCAAGTACGGGTTGCCTGAATTCGATGCGATCGAGCATTTGCCGGGCGACGGGACGCGGCCGGCCGTCGAGTTGACATTCAATACAATTGGTCCGGAGATCCTGCGCAAGCTTCAGGGGCGCATCGATCACATGTACTGGAAGCGCCGCGAACTCAGTGCGACGATCATGCATGACCGCTTCAGTTGAGCGCGATATCAGGCGCAAGGCCGGCTTGGCTCCGGCCGTTCGCGCCAGCCCGGTCGCACAGATCCGGAGATCGTTGCTTCAGCGGAACACCAGCACCGGAATATCGCTGTGCGTCAGTACCTTTTGCGTTTCGCTGCCCAGCAGCAGTCCGCTGATACCGCTGCGGCCGTGCGACGCCATGAAGATGACGTCGCAGTCCAGCTCCCTGGCCGCGTTGATGATGCCGCGATAAGGGGTCGCAGCCGGTGAGACGTGGGCGCTGCAGGGTACGCCGGCCAGGGCAGCGGCGGCTTCGACCTTCGCCAGCTCCTGCCGCGCACCGGCCTCCACGCGTTGCTGGAATACGGCCTTCTTTTCGTGTGTGGTGTCACTGGTCATCACATAGGGGTACTCCTCCACGCACATATACGGGGTCAGCCTGGCGCCGCTGGTGCGCGCGAACTGGATGGCAGCCGAGACGGCCTTATGCGAAAGCTCGGATCCATCGACGGGGAGCAGGATGTGCTTGAACATGAATTTCCTTTTGGGAGCGGGAGGGAAACGGAATCGGGGAGTTGGCCAGCGCAGTCAGTTGGCAAGTGCGCGGCCGACGATCAGCGAATCGGGCTGGCCGATCGCGGCGGTATCGCGATTGGCATACGGGAAGCGCGCCAGGATGTAGCGCAGGGCGTTGAGCCGAGCGCGCTTCTTGCAATCGGAGCGGATGACGGCCCACGGCGCGTCGGCCGTGTCCGTATGCGCGAACATGGCTTCCTTGGCGCGGGTATAGGCGTCCCACTTGTCGAGAGAGGCGATATCCACCGGGCTCAGCTTCCATTGCTTGAGCGGATGGATTTCGCGCTCCTTGAAGCGGCGGCGTTGCTCTTTCTGGCTGACCGAGAACCAGAACTTGAACAAGTGGATGCCACTGCGAACCAGGTGGCGCTCGAACTCGGCTGCCTGCTGCAGGAAGTCCTGGTACTCCTGCAGCGTGCAGAATCCCATGACATGCTCGACACCTGCACGGTTGTACCAGGAGCGGTCGAACAGTACGATCTCGCCGGCCGACGGCAAATGCTGGATATAGCGCTGGAAGTACCATTGTCCGCGCTCCGATTCGGTGGGCTTCTCCAGCGCCACCACGCGCGCGCCACGCGGGTTCATATGCTCCATGAACCGTTTGATGGTGCCGCCTTTGCCGGCTGCGTCGCGGCCTTCGAACAGGATGACGACGCGCTGGCCGGTATCGCGCACCCACGCCTGCAGCTTCAGCAGCTCGACCTGGAGCCGGTACTTCTGCTTTTCATAGCTGCGGCGGGACATCAGGTTCTTGTACGGATACGCGCCTTCCCGCCATGCCGGCGAAAGCTCGTCGTCGGCATGGAGTTTCCTGCCGGGCTGCCACGTAGAGGGATTGCCTTCCAGGATCAGGCTGCGCAGCTGCGAGGTCTCGTCAGGCGATAGGCCGTCCATCAGTGTCCGGATCGCGTCCATGACGCTGTCGGCCCCCTGCGCGGCCTGGTTCGCGAGGATGTCCTGCATGCTGTTCGCGGCCAGCTGCACGGCGGAATCGATGGCGCCGTTTACCTCGTTGATTTCGGCGGAACGTGCGGTGTTGGTCGGGAGTACGTCGCCCTTGCCGGCGGCGCGCACGTTGTGGGCAAGGTGGGGGCTGGTGTGGCCGGGAGTTCTGGACGGGTCTTGTTCGCTCATGCCTGCACCCATGTCAGGCGGCCTTGCGCAGGATGCTGTAGAGCTGGTCCTTCAGCTGCAGCTTTTCCTTCTTCAGGCGTTCGATCTCGGTACTTGTGCCTGGCAGGATGCCCGCCTCCATGTTGCGGATTTCCTGGTCGAGTTCGTTATGGCGATTGAACAGCCGGGAGAAGTGGGCGTCCTGCGTCTTGAGCGTGGAGATCTTGTCGCGGTATTCGGGAAACATATGGCTCTCCTCAGGTTGGAATCCGTGCGCCTGCTCGGGCAGCGCATGCATTCATTCTGAGGAGGCCGGGCGGCGGCGGCCTTGATGTGGATCATGGCCGCGGAAGGCCGGAAATCAACTGTTGCGCCGGTAATCACCGCTTGGCGGCCGAAGGCCGTCGGCACAAACAAGAACGCCCGCCGGGGGCGGCGGGCGCTTCTGGGGGGCTGCAGGCTCTCCTGCGCCGTCAGCCGCTTATGCCGCTGCGGGCTTGACGTTGTCCAGCGAGTAGGGCGCCAGCAGGCGAACCATCTGCGCAAAGGCCTTGGGATTGCCGGCCAGGACTTCGCCTTGCTCCATCTGGCGGGCTTCGCCGGCGTAGTTGCCGACCAGGCCGCCGGACTCGGTGATCAGGAGCATGCCGGCTGCCATGTCCCACGGCTTCAGGCCGCGCTCGAAGAAGCCGTCCAGGCGGCCGCAGGCGACATAGGCCAGATCGAGGGCGGCGGCGCCCGGGCGGCGCAGGCCGGCGCAGCTGCGCGTCATCAGCGCGAACATTTCCAGGTATTCGTCCATGCCTTCCAGGTCACGGAAGGGGAAGCCGGTGCCGATCAGGCAGTCGGCCAGCTTGTCGCGGCGGGTCACGCGGATGCGTCGGTTGTTCAGGAAGGCGCCCGCACCCTTGCTGGCGGTGAAGAGTTCGTCGCGGGTGGGGTCGTAGACCACGGCCTGCACCGGCGTGCCGCGGTGCAGCTGGGCGATGGAGACCGCGTACTGCGGAAAGCCGTGGATGAAGTTGGTGGTGCCGTCGAGCGGGTCGATGACCCAGGTGTATTCGTGGCTGTCTTCGCCTTCCGCCCAGGACTGGCCGGACTCTTCCGCTAGAATGGCGTGTTCGGGGTAGGCAGTGCGGATGACCTCGATGATCGCGGCTTCGGCAGCACGATCGACTTCGGTCACGAAATCGTTGTGTTGTTTGCGCGAGACGCGCACCAGATCGACGTCGAGCGACGCGCGGTTGATGATGGATCCCGCCTTGCGGGCCGCCTTGACGGCGATATTGAGCATCGGATGCATGAATCTCTCCAGGCCGGCCAGGACGAAACGGCAGGGCGCGAAGCTATCGCGCGCCGGTCCCGGGCAGCTGACAACACAACGGATTGTAGAAGAACGTCGGGCGTCGCCATAAGTGCTGCGAAAGGCTCGCAGGCATGCGAATTCGTGGCGCCGCGCCAAAGATGAACCCCGAATTGTATATGAACCCGGCAACTGACACGAGCCAGGCCGCCACGGCGGCCGCTGCCCCGCACGATATGTTCGCCCGCGTGCGCTTTGTGCTGGTCGAAACCAGCCATCCCGGCAATGTCGGCTCGGTGGCGCGGGCGATCAAGACCATGGGCTTCGGCAGCCTAGTGCTGGTTTCGCCACGGGAGGCCGCCGTGCGCGAGCATCCCGACGCCATTGCCATGGCCAGCGGGGCCGATGACGTGCTGGCGGCAGCGCGCATCGTCGGCGACATCGAGACCGCGCTGGCCGGCGCCGCCTTTACCGTCGCCATGACGGCGCGGCAGCGCGAACTCGGGCCGCCACGGCTTTTGCCGCGCGATGCTGCGGCGCGCGGGCTGGCGACGCTGGCCAGCACGGCCGATGGCGACATCGCCTTCGTCTTCGGCAACGAGCGCTACGGCCTGCCCAACGAGGCGGTCGAGCGTTGCCAGGCCGTTACCCATATCCCCGCCAATCCGGCCTATGCCTCGCTCAACCTGGCACAGGCCGTCCAGTTGATCGCATACGAGACCCGGCTCGCCTTGCTGGAGGCGGGCGCTGGCCCGTCGGACGGCGGCGGCAATATCGGCTATGCTGGTGAGCCGGCCACGGCCGAGCAGATCGAGGCGATGTTCGGCCACCTGCAGGCTGCGCTGGAGGCCATCGGCTTTCTCGATCCGGAGAACCCCCGCAAACTGATGCCGCGCCTGCGGCGCATGTTTGCCCGCAGCGGGCTGGAGCGGGAAGAGGTGAACATCCTGCGCGGCGTCGCCCGGCACATGCTGCTCGCCGTGCGCGACAAGGCAGCAGTACAACACGATCAAGGGCCGGATGCACCGGCCTCGCAACAGGAGCACTGACAGGTGGCGGAAAATCCGGCCTATTCCATGCGCGATGGCACCAGCAACGGTGCTGCTCGCCGGCTCATGGAGCGTGCCGTGCCGTACGCCGGTGCGCAACGGTCGTCGACCGGCCTGGTGCATGCCTGCGAGCGATGTTGAACCCGCGTCGCAGCGAATGACCCTGACGGCATCGGGGCAGCAAATCTCTTACACTCCCTGATCCCGTTCCCACCGGCCAATGACCTCGCCGGCGACCGCGCACACGGCTGACCCGTGTTGCCCGGCGCACGGCGCGGCAACACGACACGACCAAGATGTTCTCTCGCCTGAAGGAAGATATCGACACCATCATGCTGCGCGACCCCGCCGCGCGCAGCCGGCTCGAAGTCCTCACCTGCTATCCCGGCCTGCATGCCGTGGTGTTCCATCGATTCGCACACGGCTGCTGGAATGCCGGCTTCCACTGGCTCGGGCGCTGGATCTCGCACTGGTCGCGCTTCCTGACCGGCATCGAAATCCATCCCGCGGTCAAGCTCGGGCGGCGCGTGTTCATCGACCACGGCATGGGCGTGGTGATTGGCGAAACGGCCGAAATCGGCGACGACTGCACGATCTACCAGGGCGTGACGCTGGGTGGCACGTCGCTCTACAAGGGGCAGAAGCGGCATCCCACGCTGGGTGCCAGCGTGGTGGTCAGCGCTGGCGCCAAGGTGCTGGGCGGGTTCGTGGTCGGCGACGGCGCGCGCGTGGGCTCGAATGCGGTGGTGCTCAAGCCGGTGCCGCCGGGCGCGACTGCGGTCGGCATTCCGGCGCGCATCATCCTGCCCGATGCGCCCGCGACGCAGCAGGGCGCCAAGCAGGAGTTCTCGGCCTACGGCATCACGCCCAACGCCGACGACCCGGTGTCGCTCGCACTCAAGAGCCTGATCGACAATGCCGCCCAGCAGCATGACCGCATCGAGGCCGTGCTGGCCGCGCTCGACCGGCTGGGCGAGCATCTCGAGAACACGCCGAACGACCGCTTCGACGCGAGCGAATTGCGCAAGCTGATGAAGTAAGAGGGCCGGGCGCCGAGCGCCCGGTTCACTCGGTCTGGGACAGTACCCGGAAGCCGCTCTCGTCCAGCTGCAATGCGGCGGCACGGGGATGGCTGCCGTCCAGGTCCCAGTCGGTCAGCACCCAGCGCACGCCCGAGGCTTCCTCGTGCCGTGCCGGCCGGTGCGTATGGCCATGGACCAGCAGGGAGGCGTTGCCGGCTTGCATCAGCCCGGCTACCGCGGAGGGCGTGACATCGCCATAGAAGGGCAGTTGTGCGCCCTGGCCTTCGCGCAGCTGACGCGCACGGCCCGCCTCGCTGTCGGCGCGCAGCCTTCGGGCCACTGACAAGCGGGCAGACAACGGCAGCGCCAGGAACAGGCGCTGCACCCAACGCTTGCGGGTCCAGCGCCGGAAGCGGTTGTAGCGTTCGTCATCCAGGCACAGCATGTCGCCGTGGCTGAGCACCACGCGATGGCCGGCGCAGAGGATGACGGTGGGATCGGGCAGCAGCGTCGCGCCCGCGGCAGCGGCAAATCGCCGGCCCAGCAGGAAGTCACGGTTGCCGTGCATCAGGTAGACCGGGACGCCGCGTCCGGCCAGCGCGCGCAGCGCGCCGGCGATCTGCCGGGCGAACGGCGAGTCGGTTTCCTCGTCGCCCACCCAGAATTCGAAGAAGTCGCCGAGGATGAACAATGCGCGCGCATCTTGCGCGGCACGCTCCAGCACGCGCTCGAAGGCTGCCAGCGTACGTGGCATGCCCGGCGTCAGGTGCAGGTCGGAAATGAACCACGCCGGCGCCGGTACCTCGAGAGGACCTGCCACCGGCGTGCGGGAGATTGCGGTCATGCGCGGAGTCGGAAGGGCATTGCCGGCAGAGAGGCGCGCACGGAACCGCAATCGGAAGGCATAGGCGATGCTTACTCGACCACCACGGCCTTTTCGATTACCACGTCTTCCAGCGGCACGTCCTGGTGGAAGCCCGAGCTGCCGGTGCGCACGCCCTTGATCTGGTCAACCACATCCGTGCCTTCGACCACCTTGCCGAACACGGCGTAGCCGAAGCCTTGCGGAGTCGGCGAAGAAAAGTTCAGGAAGTCGTTGTCGACCACATTGATGAAGAACTGCGCGGTGGCCGAGTGCGGCGCGTTGGTGCGTGCCATGGCCACGGTGTAGCGGTCGTTCTTCAGGCCGTTGCCGGCTTCGTTCTCGATCGGCGCATCGGTGCCTTTTTGCTTCATGCCGGGCTCGAAGCCGCCGCCCTGGACCATGAAGTTCTTGATCACGCGGTGGAAGATGGTGTTGTCGTAGTGGCCCTTGCGGACGTACGACAGGAAGTTCTCGACCGTCTTCGGGGCCTTTTCGGCGTCGAGTTCAATGGTGATGACACCCTGGTTGGTATGGAGCTGGACCTTGGACATGGGAATTCCTCTGTTCGGTAATGTTATTTCACGACGGTGGCCGACTCGATCACGATCGGCACGGCCGGCACATTGTGCATCGGGCCATAGGCCGTGGTTGGCGTGGCCTTGATCTTGTCGATCGTATCCATGCCTTCCACCACCTTGCCAAAGACTGCGTAGCCGTTGCCGTCCGGCTGCGGGTAGTCGAGATTGGGATTATCTACCACATTGACGAAGAACTGAGCCGTGGCCGAGTTCGGGTCATTGGTCCGCGCCATGGCGACGGTGCCGGCCTTGTTCTTCAGGCCGTTCTGCGCTTCCAGCGGAATCGGCGCGCGCGTGGGCTTCTGCTTCATGTCGCGGTCGAAACCGCCGCCCTGCACCATGAAGCCATTGATCACGCGGTGGAAGATGGTGCCGCTGTAGAACCCGCTCTTCACATATTCCATGAAGTTGGCAACCGTCTTGGGCGCCGCGTCGGGGTAGACCTCGACGGTGAACTTGCCTGCGCTGGTGGCGAACTGCACCCGCTCGGCCTTTTGCGCTTGCGCCTGGGCTGCAAAGGAAGAAAGCGCAAGCGCACCGGTCATCAGGCCGGCAAGGACGATGCGACGGGAACGAATCATGACTGGACTCCGGTAATCTGGATTGAGAGACGGGCCGCGTTGGCGGCCCGGCGACAATGGTGCCGATCAGTCGGCGGCGGGTGCGCTCGCGGGTGCCGATCGGTTGGCTGGCGACGTGCCGCGGCCGCCGGCGGGTGCCGGGGTCGCCGCGGCGGCGGGCCGCAACTGGCGCAGGGCGCTGCTGGCGCGGGTATCGCCCGGGTTGCGGCGCAGCGCCTCGGCATATGCCTGTTCCGCCATGCGGCGGTAGACATCGCCCAGGTTGGTGTAGCCAATGGCAAAGCCGGGTTTGACTTCTGTGGCCAGCAGCAGTTCGGCCTCGGCCCGCTTCAGGTCGCCGCGCTTGGCATACAGCAGTGCCAGGTTGTTGTGCGGCTCCGGCAGTTCCGGGAAGTCCTGTGCCATTTCGGAGAGGGCGCGGATGGCATCGTCCTCGCGGCCGGCCTGTGCCATGGCCCAGGCGCGTTCGAAGCGGGCCTGGGCATTGCGCGGGTTGGCGGCCAGCACGCGGTCGAAGCCCTGGATGGCTTCGTCATAGCGCTTGTCGTTTGCGGCCCGTTCCGCCTTGGTCATGCCGGGATCGGCCGACCGCGCGCCGCCTGCCGGCACGGTGGGTGCCGCCAGCGAGAGCGGGCCATTCTGTGCGTGGGCGTTGCCGCCCAGCGCGGCTGCGATCGCCAGCGCGGCCATGGCGTACTGCCCGTGCCGGCGGGCGGAGGCGAAAGTCTGGGTGGGCAGGAGCAGGCTCATTTAAGGAGGGTCCGTTATACTCCGCGGCATTCTAGCAAAGCGGCGCGGTGCGCACGACGCCGGCCCGCGGGCGGTTCCGCCTGGACCTCGCTACGCGGCGGGAACCGGGAGGGCGCTTCCGGTAAGATATGGGGCGCGGCGGCGTTTGCGCAGGCGCAAGCGCTCCCGCCCCTGACGGTGCTGTAATCGGCCGGGGCAGTTGCGCCGATGGCTGCGCCTGTCGACGCTTGCTGTGCACCCGGCAGTCCCCTCACATCACTCACTTCGCTTCATGCAGCTTCTGAACATCTACAACACGCTCGCGCGTGAAAAGCAGCCATTCGTGCCAATCGAACCCGGCAAGGTCCGCATGTATGTGTGCGGCATGACCGTGTACGACTACTGCCACGTCGGCCACGCGCGCGTGATGGTGGTGTTCGACATGGTGCATCGCTGGCTGCGAGCGGCCGGTTACGAGGTGACGTATGTGCAGAACATCACGGACATCGATGACAAGATCATCCGCCGCGCGGCAGAAAATGGCGAGACCATCGGCCAGCTGACCACGCGCTTCATCCAGTACATGCACGAAGATGCCGACGCGCTCGGCATCGTCCGCCCGGATTACGAGCCGCGCGCCACCGACTACGTGCCGCAGATGCTCGACATCATCGGCAAGCTGGAAGCCAGGGGCCTGGCCTATCAGGCGACCGACGGCGACGTGAACTACTCCGTGCGCAAGTTCCCCGGCTACGGCAAGCTTTCCGGCAAGTCGCTGGAAGACCTGCGCGCGGGCGAGCGCGTGACGGCCAACGATGCCAAGCAGGATCCGCTCGACTTCGTGCTGTGGAAGTCCGCCAAGGAAAGCGAGCCGCCCGAGAGCAAGTGGAATTCGAAGTGGGGCACTGGCCGCCCGGGCTGGCATATCGAGTGCTCGGCCATGAGCTGCGCGCTGCTGGGCGAGCATTTCGACATCCATGGCGGCGGCGCGGACCTGCAGTTCCCGCACCACGAGAACGAGATCGCCCAGTCGGAAGGCGCCAGCGGCAAGCCGTTCGTCAACGTCTGGATGCACAACGGCTTCGTGCGGATCAATGACGAGAAGATGTCGAAATCGCTCGGCAACTTCTTCACCATCCGTGAGGTGCTGAAGGCGTACGACCCGGAAGTGGTGCGCTTCTTCATCCTGCGCGCGCACTATCGGAGCCCGCTCAACTATAGCGACGCCCATCTCGATGATGCTCGCCACGCGCTGACGCGGCTCTATACGGCACTCAAGGACACCCAGCCGGGCGGCTATGCCGTCGACTGGGAAGAAGCGCATGCAAAGCGTTTTGCCGAGGCCATGTGCGATGACTTCAACACGCCGATCGCCATGTCGGTCCTGTTCGACCTGGCCAGCGAGATCAACCGCACCGGGTCTTCCGCTGCCGCGCGCCAGCTCAAGGGTCTGGCCGGCACGCTGGGCCTGCTGGAACGCGATCCGCATACCTTCCTGCAAGGCGGTCACGGCGCCGACGGCATCACGCCGGAGCAGATCGAAGCCATGATCGCCGCCCGCAAGGCCGCCAAGGCCGAGCGCAACTTCGCTGAAGCCGATCGCATCCGCGCGGAGCTGCTGGCGGGCGGAATCGTGCTCGAGGACAAGCCGGGCGGCGCTACCGAGTGGAGGCGTGCTTGAACGCTGCCGCGCGCAAGCCCGCGACTTCCGCCGCTGCGGCCAAGACGGCCAAGGCTTCCGGCGGGCGTGCCGGCAAAGCGCCCGTGAAGGGCGTAGCCAGAGCGGACGGGAAAGCGGCCGCGCCCGCCAAGCTGAATGCGAGGGCACCCAAAGTCTCGCTGCCCGAGGCCGACGCCATTCCGCTGCCGGTCGAAACCGTCATCGACGCGGTACGGCCGGCCTACTGGGACGAGGCATGCGCCGACCTGATGAAGCGTGATCGCATCCTGCGCAAGATGATCCCGACCTACGGTCCGGCGCATCTGGTTTCGCGCGGCGATCCGTTCATCACGCTTGCCCGCTCCGTGGTTGGCCAGCAGATCTCCGTCAAGGCGGCGCAATCCGTGTGGGAGCGGCTGGTGGATGCCTGCCCGAAGATCACCCCTGCGCAGTTCCTCAAGGCGGGACCGGAGAAGCTCGCAAATTGTGGCTTGTCACGCCGCAAGGCTGAATACATCATCGACCTGGCGGATCATTTCAAGGCCGGACGCGTCCACGTCAATGAATGGACGGAGATGGACGACGAAGCGGTCATCGCCGAGCTTACGCAGATTCGCGGCATCGGGCGCTGGACGGCGGAGATGTTCCTGATGTTCAATCTGATGCGGCCGAACGTGCTGCCGCTGGATGATGTCGGGCTGATCAACGCGATCTCGACCAACTATTTCAGCGGTGAGCCGGTCACAAGAAGTGAAGCGCGCGAGGTGGCGGCCAACTGGGAGCCCTGGCGCACGGTGGCAACCTGGTATATGTGGCGTAGTCTTGACCCGCTGCCGGTGACGTATTAAGCACTAACGTAACAAAAAAACGCTGCAGGTGCAGTCCAAGCTATCTGCCCGGCGCTAAGATAGCGGCCAACTTCCGGTAGAATGCGCCCCTTCACAGACAGGTACGCGTGATTTTATGAAAACCACCTTCCTGGATTTTGAGCAGCCCATTGCCGAACTCGAGGCAAAGATCGAAGAACTGCGATTCGTGCAGGACGATTCGGCTGTAGACATTTCCGAAGAGATTTCGCGGCTGGCCGGCAAGAGCCAGCAGCTGACCAAAGATATCTATGCCAACCTGACCCCGTGGCAGGTTGCGCAGATCGCCCGCCATCCGCAGCGTCCGTATACGCTGGACTACGTGCGTGAAATCTTTACCGATTTCCACGAGCTGCACGGCGACCGCACCTTTGCCGACGATCTTTCCATCGTCGGCGGCCTGGCCCGCTTCAACGGACAGGCGTGCATGGTGATCGGTCACCAGAAGGGCCGTGATACGAAGGAGCGCGCGATGCGCAACTTCGGCATGCCCAAGCCCGAGGGCTACCGCAAGGCCAAGCGCCTGATGGAACTGGCCGACAAGTTCGGTCTGCCGATCTTCACCTTCGTCGACACGCCGGGCGCATTCCCGGGCATCGATGCGGAAGAGCGCGGCCAGTCCGAGGCCATCGGCCACAACCTGTATGTGATGGCCGGCCTGAAGGTGCCCCTGATCGCCACCATCATTGGCGAAGGCGGCTCGGGCGGCGCGCTGGCGATTGCCGTGGGCGACGTCGTGCAGATGCTGCAGTTCGCGACCTACGCGGTGATTTCGCCGGAAGGCTGCGCTTCCATCCTGTGGAAGACTGCCGAGAAGGCTCCCGAGGCTGCCGAAGCACTTGGCCTGACGGCACATCGCCTGAAGGCGCTGGGCCTGATCGACAAGATCGTCAGCGAACCGCTGGGCGGTGCTCATCGCGATTACAAGGGCATGGCTTCCATGCTCAAGCGGTCGCTGGCCGAATCGCTGCGCCAGTTCCAGGGCATGAGCGTGAAGGAACTGCAGGCGCGTCGCTACGAACGCCTGCTCGCCTATGGCAAGTTCAAGGAAACCGGCGTCCAGGACTGATCCGACCGCCAGCCTGACCGACAAGGTCGCACAGGCCCTCCAGGCCGGTGCGGCCTTTGTTGTTTCTGGCGGCGGGGCGCCGCACGGGCAGGGCGCGGCCGTGGCGGTGGCGCTTTCGGGTGGCCGCGATTCGGTCGCGCTGCTGCATGCGACGCGGGCTGCGGTGGCCGCTTCCGGGATGCCTGCACGCGTGGTGGCCCTGCATGTGCACCACGGTCTCCAGGCGCAGGCGGACGACTGGGATCGATTCTGCGCTGACTTGTGCGCGCAGTGGCAGATTGGCTACTTTGTCCGGCGCACCACGGTGCAACCCGCCGCCGGCGAAGGCATTGAAGCTGCGGCGCGCAGGGCGCGCTACGCGGCGTTGGGCGCGATGTGCCGCGACAGCGGGGCAGGGCTGCTGCTGTTTGCCCATCACCTCGATGACCAGGTCGAAACCGTGCTGCTACGGCTGTTCCGCGGCACGGGGGTGGCCGGCATGGCGGGAATGCCGGCAATGCGCGCGCTGGATGAGCAGGGCGGCGTCCTGTTGCTGCGCCCCTGGCTTGCAGCAGGGCGACAGGAGATCGACGCCTATTGCGCCGCCCATGCGCTGCGCTGGATCGAAGACCCCAGCAATGCCGATCCGCGCTTTGCCCGCAATGCGCTGCGGGCTCACCTTCCTCCGCTGCTGGAAGCCTTTCCTGCCTTGCAGGGCAATATCGCGCAAGCGGCAGCTCATTTCGCGCAGGCGGCGCGAATGCTTGATGAGCTGGCCACTGCCGACCTGTCCCGGCTGGTTTCTCCGGGCCGCGACGCCGATACCTGCGCAGAGCTCGACCTGGCCGGCCTGCGCGCACTGCCGCCGGCCCATGCCGATGCGGTGCTCCGCCTGTGGCTGCACGACCTCGGCGCGCAGGCGCCATCCACTGCACGGCTCGCCGCCATGCGCGCACAATTGATCGAACACGAAGGCGGCGAGCCCGCGATCCTGCACGACGGACTGGTGCTTCGTCGCTTCCAGGGCCGCGTGCTGGCCTGCGTGCCGCCCCCGGATGCCCATCCCGCGGCAATCGAGCTTCGCTGGCAGGGTGAGTCGCGCATCGTGGTGGGAGCATGGCGAGGCGAACTGCGCTTCGAGCGGGACGATACGTTCGGCGTGCCGGAGGCGGTGCTGCGGCAGCCGCTGCGGCTCGCCGTGCGCACCGGCGGCGAGCGCATCGTGCTGCGCCCGGGCGGGCCGGCCAGGGCGCTCAAGCAGGCCTACCAGGAAGCCGGTGTACCGGCCTGGCGGCGCGCCCATTTGCCCTTGTTGTGGGCGGGCGATTCGCTGCTGCTCGCGGCGGGGCTCGGCATGCACCGCCGCTGGCCGGCTGCGCCGCCGGCGCCGCGCTGGCGGGTCGAGTGGATGCCGATTCCTCCTCTCCAGACAACGTCCGGGCGACGCTGACGCCGCACCGAAGTTGCCCGCCAGACCCGGCCCAGCCTTGCCTGACTGGCCTTGTTCGTGTATTTTCAAGAGCTTTGCACAATCGCTGGCGTCGACAAGAAGATGGCTCTCATCGTTCACAAATACGGCGGCACTTCGATGGGTTCCTCGGAACGCATCAAGAATGTCGCCAAGCGCGTAGCCAAGTGGCACCGCGCCGGTCACCGCGTAGTCGTGGTGCCTTCAGCCATGTCGGGCGAGACCAATCGCCTGCTTGGGCTTGCCAGGGAGATTTCGGCGCAGCCGGACCCGCGTGAACTGGACATGCTCGCCTCCACCGGCGAACAGGCCAGCGTGGCGCTGCTCGCCATCGCGCTGCACGGCGAGGGCATCGATGCGGTCAGCTACACCGGCTGGCAGGTTCCGGTGAAGACGGATTCGTCGTACACCAAGGCCCGCATCGAATCGATCGACGACGAGCGCATCCTCGGTGACCTCGATGCCGGCCGCGTAGTCGTCATTACGGGCTTCCAGGGTATCGACGACGACGGCAACATCACCACGCTCGGCCGTGGTGGCTCGGATACCTCGGCCGTGGCCATCGCAGCCGCCATCGAGGCCGATGAGTGCCTGATCTACACGGACGTTGACGGGGTCTACACCACCGATCCGCGCGTGGTGGAAGATGCGCGCCGCCTGGACCAGATCACCTTCGAGGAAATGCTGGAAATGGCCAGCCTGGGCTCCAAGGTGCTGCAGATCCGCTCGGTGGAGTTCGCCGGCAAGTACCGCGTGAAGACCCGCGTGCTGTCGTCGCTGACCGACCCCCTGATGCCGCTCGAACAGGAAATGCATTCGGGCACGCTGATTACTTTTGAGGAAGAGTCTGAAATGGAAGCAGCCGTCATCTCCGGCATCGCCTTTGCCCGTGACGAGGCGAAGATCACCGTTCTGGGCGTGCCGGACAAGCCGGGCATTGCCTACCAGATCCTGGGCCCGATCGCCGACGCCAATATCGACGTCGACATGATCATCCAGAACCAGTCGGTGGACGGCAAGACCGACTTCACCTTCACCGTGCCGCGCGGCGACTACCAGCATGCGCTGACGATCCTGAACGACAACGTGAAGGGCCACATCGGCGCCGCCAGCGTTTCGGGCGACCCGAAGGTGTCGAAGGTGTCGGTGGTTGGCGTGGGCATGCGCTCGCATGTCGGCATTGCCAGCAAGATGTTCCGCACGCTGTCGGAAGAGGGCATCAACATCCAGATGATCTCCACTTCGGAAATCAAGATCTCGGTGCTGATCGACGAGAAGTACATGGAGCTCGCGGTGCGCGCGCTGCACAAGGTATTCGAGCTGGATCAGGCGTGATCCGTTCGTAGGAATTGCCTCTGGCGAGGCTCTAAAAGTTGCGTTGTGTCATCGATTCATCATTGACCAAACGGCTCGGCCTCGCTAGAATACGCGCTTCGTTGTGTGGCCTCCCTCACACGACGTCAAGTTTGGGAGACGTGGCCGAGAGGTCGAAGGCACTCCCCTGCTAAGGGAGCATCCGGGCCAAAACCTGGATCGAGGGTTCGAATCCCTCCGTCTCCGCCAGCAATGGCGGCGAACCCCGGAAGATCGCGGTCTTCCGGGGTTTTGTTTTATGGGGCGGGTTTCCAAGCCGAGCACTGTCCGGTGTCTGTTACACCAACCCTCTCAGACAGAGTGCGAACATGGCGAAATCCAATCACCTCACCAAGCGCGGCAGCATCTACTACTTCCGCCGCAAAATCCCCCTCGATTTACTCCAGCATTACCCCGGCAAGCGGGAGATCACGCGCAGTCTCGGGACAAAGGATTCCGACGAGGCCGCCCGCATAGCCCGGCGCGTATCTGTGGACTTGGACGAGGAGTGGCAGACCCTCCGCAACGCTGTCAATAGCAAACAGGCTGATGCCGCACGTGTCGCCCTGCTATTGGGGGAGCCTGAGCAGCCCTCTGACGCCGACACCCTAGACCCGGCGCATTGGGACGAAGCGGCAAGCCACGAGCAGGCCGAGGAAACGGCGGCGCATTGGGATGCCGAGGACGAGCAGCAGGAAAAGGATGAGGCGGAGGCAGACCGGCTAGAGCGGGTTTGGGCCATCGTGGAGCGGCGTAGGGCCGAGGCAGGGCAAGCCCTCATCCCGCCCACCATTCGGGACGCCATGGCCTCGCAGAACGCGCCCACGGACCAGCAAGCCAAGGCCCCCGGCCACAAGCCAAACGGCCTCACCCTTGAGCAGATCATTCCGCTATGGCAGCGGGACAGGCAGCCCACATCCAAGACCATTGATGCGGTGACCCGCGCAGTCCGAGAAGCGAAAGACCCGGACATCCACACCATTAAACGCCAGATCATCATCGCCATGCGTGACCGCTGGATAGCGGCAGGCAACAGTGTCGCCACCACGAACAAGAAGATTGGATTTATCCGCTTGCTTTTGGGCGTGGCCAAGTCTCGCGGGCTGATCGAGGTGAACCACGCCGAGGGCGCAGAGCTTCCGCCACCGAAGCGAGCAGTCGAGCTACGTCTGCCCTACAGCCCCGAGCAGGCAGAGACAGTCATGGCAGCGACCGAGGGCGCGAGAGAATCCGACCCGGCTATGTACTGGCTGCCCCGGCTGGCTCGCTGGACAGGTGCCCGGCTCAATGAACTGCACCAGCTACGGAAGGACGACTTACAGGCCCGCGAGGGGGTGCCCGGCCTGATGATTACCGACGAAGGGGAGCATGGCAACGGCGTGGACATGCGCCTCAAGAATCAAGACAGCCGCCGATGGGTGCCGCTGGCCGAACCAGTGCGCGACTTCGCGGAGTGGGCGGGGAAGCAGCCAGACGGCCCGCTGTTCCCGGCCAAGCCGAACAAATACGGCATCGTCTCGGACGCCTTTTCGAAGCGATATGGCCGCTTCCTGCGGGAAACACTCAAGATCAAGGACAAGCGCATTACCTTCCATTCTTGGCGGCATGGGTTTGCTGACATGTGCCGGGCCGCTGGTGTTGCCCCGGACGTGCGCTTGGCCCTCATGGGACATACAGAGGGCGGCGTATCGGGTACGTATGGCGCAGGGGAGGGGTTACCCGCAAAGCGGCTTATCGATGCAGTTGTCTGCCTTGGCAGTGACACATAACAAAGAACAATTGAGCGGAGGGGTTAAATGATCAATTTTGATGATCTGGTCGCGTCACTCGAATTCATTCATCCAAAAGAAATATTTGACATGCTCCACTCAAAAACTGGGCCGAAGGGCGCTCAGATTTGGGAGGTTAAGAATGAGATTAAGCCAATTGATCTCTTTTGCTATCTTGGCGCAAGATTTGGGAAGCCAAATGGAATCCAAAATTTCTTGCGCAACGATGATTCTGATAATCTGATTCATTGGGATTGGACGCTGAAATGTGAATATGGGTGGATTATTCTCCTTGGAATGAATTTTCGGACGGAGTTGCAGCTAATCGGGGTATTTCCTTTTGATGAGAAAAGCAAGGGGCTGTTTCTAGAAGCCATAAAGCGAGATTTTTCCACTCATGGCAAGAAGATGTCCTTCATTCGCAAGGATTATCTGGAGCATTGGGTCGAATTTGTTAATCCATACCGTAGAATTCGTAATGCGGTTGATCGACTCCTCGGCGATCTGCGTGAGCTTAACTTGAGGCCGGATGCTTCTGCGTTAGGTGAGTCGGTGTTTCTAACCGAAGAAACCAAGGGGCAATTCGAGGAGAATCTATCGCAATACTCAAAGGCATTGGGCCTGTGTTTTGGTATCAGGTCTATGCTGCCCGTAATGGTAGAATCGTTCGTCAATCTTGTCCTGTTCATGTTCATGCGGCCAGATCTAAGGAGCGACACTCGGCTTCGTGATAATACAATAAGGCAGCAGATCGATATTAGAATAAAAACGCTTCACATTACTTGTACATCTTTTGCGAAGCCGGTTGACTACTCAAATGAAATTTGTGGGAAGTTTCATTCTCTTGTTAATGAAAGGAATGACCTGCTTCACGGTAACGTTTCCATTGATAAGCTGAAATTTAACGAGGTCTATTTTGATGGCCGCATTCCGGTATTCAAGGAATATCGTAATATGTGGGAGCGTTCGATTGGGGTTGATATCGGAGCAGTTGGTTTGGAGGGGCTCCAGTCCGAAATTGACGTTGCGGAGGGCATGATTGAATACCTCATCTCCTGTGTGGATGAGCGACTCCAGGATCATGTGAGGCGCGTCATGGAGACTCGTGACCTAGGCTGGAACGAAAAGAAGAACCGGCTAGGGATTTTATTTCCTGGCGTACTCGTCGATATGCGACCTGTTCTCGAAGAGGAGAAGACAGATACTTCCTCTAGAGATAACAAGGAGCAGCCACCTGAGTAATCTGTGAGCGGGCGAAAAATTAATTCGCTAATTCGCGCGCAGTTGTGAGGACAAGTGACCCGCGCGCTCCCCCGTACGCCCCCGCGCATCACGCACGCAACAACCCAACAGTGGCGCTAGGGCGGGGTCACAGGCGACCGGACCACAGGGCTACCGGCTGCCCCGGTAATCAATCGACCGTATTGCTACCACCGCAGAGCGGGCAGCAAGCCCGGTAAGAAAGTCCTTGTAAACGGATTGACTACCACATATGATTGCTACCACGTTTGATTACCAATCGGAGCAATCATGTCCCGCACCTTCCTGTACGCACGAGTCTCCACCGACGACCAGACCACGGATAACCAAGTCCTCCTAGCCGCGCAGGCCGGTTACAAGGTCGATGCCAAGCGGGTAAATGCAGAGACAATCAGCGGGACCGTCCCGGCGATGGATCGTCCTGTATTCGCCAAGCTGCGAGATAAGCTCGAAGCGGGGGACATTCTGGTAGTGACCAAGCTGGACCGACTGGGCCGCAACGCAGCGGACATTGATCGCACGGTAGAGGGGCTGCGGGCCGATGGCATCCGCGTCGTAGTGCTGGACCTGCCAGTAATGGAAGTCACCAGCCCAGCGGGCGAGTTAGTGCGTCGCATGTTTGCGGCCTTTGCACAGTTCGAGCGGGACCAATTGGTAGAGCGGACACATGCCGGGCTGGCGCGTGCCAAGGCCGAGGGCAAGAAGCTGGGCAGGCGGGATGCACTGTCCGATGAGAGGAAGGCTGAGATTCGGGCCAAGCTGGCCGAGGGCGCATCGGCGCGGGGGCTGGCGAAGGAATACGGTGTCTCGCACCCAACGATTCTCAAGCTGACAAGCTGAGCAATCCACCACAGATACAAGGGGCTGCCTTCGGGCGGCCCTTTTGCATTCTGGCGTGCCATTCCATTCCGTACCCTAGTACGGCACATACCAGCAGTTCGATTTCGGTCGCCCAGTTGGCACGAACAGGTGGAGACCCTTGCCGGGGCCATGTATGCCGAAGCAGCCAGAACACGATTGCCGAAGTTGGCAGCAGTTCTATTTCGGTATCCCAAAAGACTAATAAGCCGTGCCGTGCCAGCAAGATAGATGCACGAAGTTGGCGATTCCACTTTTCAAGGAGAGACGATGAATCAAACCAGACATCCACTCGAATACAACGAGGCCGAACGCGAGTACGCGGCCCGAGCAGCAGCCACCAGCACACAAGGTATCGCAGGCTACCGCCGCGCCGTGCTGGCCTGTACGGGAAGCCTGCCGTCGTGGCTGGCGCGAAAGCGACCGGGCCGTAAGCCGGGCGCAGCCAAAGCCGCCGCCGTGCCCGACAAGGCGTGACCCGTTCGCTTGGACACTGCCACAGACACCGCCACAGCCGCACACAGGGACCGTAGGGCGAGATAGCCCGAGTACCTGCGCCGCGATTCTTCCTGCCAGACCCGGCACGTCATAGGGCAATGCCAGCCCACCGCACCCTCGGTCACTGAGGGGAGCCTAGTAAATCCCTCACTTTTTCCAAGCTAAGTCATTGATTTTAAATGGCTTTTGTAATTTCCCCCGAATACTATCAAGGACATGTGCTGGCCCTGCGCCTGCCGTGGCCGTTCCCTATGGAGAACTTAATGCATCAATACGCCGAACTTCAGGCACGCGCCACGGATAGCCGCACCAAGGACATTTCGACAGTGGGGCGCGGTCATGGCTTGGCCGTATGGACGGTCAACCGCACTAGCACTGGCAAGGTGCGATCCGTGGCCGAGTACCTCGACACGGAAACGGGAGAGATCATTCCGGCCTCGGCCATTGCGCTTCCCACGCTGGACCTGCGGACCAAGCAGGCCGAGAAGGATGCAGTCCTTGTCAGTCTCCAGCCAGAGGTGCGCAAGCTCGCATACTTTGTTCTTGGCTATGCGAACAAGCGTCGCGGTATCACGCCCGGTATCAAGACTCTCTGCCAGTGGTACGCCGATCTGCATGGCAAGCGGACAGACAATGTTCGCCGCCACATTCCGAAGCTAGAAGCCGCAGGCATTTTGGCTGGCGAGAGCCTACTCGGCCCACTTTGGCAACGCACTGGCGGCACGGCCCGCTCGCACCTTGGCGAGGATTCCGCTGCGGCGGCCCGGTACATGATGCAGCGCGCTCGGCAGAGCTTCGACACTGTGAGCAAATCTCGGCCCGCATGGCTGGCGCACGCGAAGCCTACCGGCAACGTGATAGCGCAGGATGCATACCGGGCACTGATGGCTCGCATCATGTCGCCGGGCATTGTGGCGGCGTTATGACCGGGCACACAAAGCCTCTGCCCCGGAAGCCCGACCCACGATTTGCACTGCACGGAATGCAGCCACGGGCGGACAAACTGGGACGGCGGCAGCGCAGTATCGCCCGCCTTGACGCAGCCTTTGCCGAAGCATTGCGGCAGCGCGTATCCGATCCTGGCCGATGGGCAGCCTTCATGCTTGGCCGACCGAACTACAACGGGAAGCGGTGTCCCCGCTGCGGCAGCACACTGCGCCGGACCCGCGACCGAAGCTGCTATGCCTGCCTCCTCGGCAAGACCCAGCCAGCCATGGCCGCAATCAGAGCAGGGCAACGGCCACCGGCCGCCCGATCACGCGATAGCCACCTAGACCTACTCGCCCGCCGTGGTGCTGCTACCCATACATACCAGCGCGGCAATTGGACCGCCACGGTAGACGGCACGGGGCGCACGGCCCTGCGCAATCCCGCGCTTTCAATTGACTGCAAAGACCTGCGGCAGTCCGCCACAGAGAACCCCGATTGCTGGTATCGACTCGCTCAACGCGATGCGGACCTACAGCGCTTGCTAGTCCAAGACTTGGGCTGGTAGCCGCCGCGCATTACTTGCGCCTTGCCGGATAACACCCGGCCCATTCCCACCCCGTGAGCCATTGACACTCACGACTCAAAACCGAGCTTGCTTAGTGCGCGCGTTTTCACGGCCACGAGCAATACAAGGAGAAACTATGACGACCAATATTCCCAAACATATCGACCCTAGCGAACTGCACGCCGCCGCTGCGCGCATCCAGAATCTACGCGATGAACTGACCAAGGTTCAACATGTGGCCGCTGAGTTCGAGCGCCTGCGCAATGCAGTGGATCGCGTGAAAGCCCTCCCCGGTGAGATCGCACAAGCCGAAGCAAAGCTTGAGGAACTCAGGGCTGCCAGCATCGAGTACAGCCTCTTCATTCTCGGCCAGCCCGAAGTGTCGATGGCCCCTAACCCCAATACGCCCGACAACGTTCTGACCCATCGCATCGTGGTCACCTTCCGCAGTCCGGTCAGTGGGGAACCCAAGGTTCTCGGCTTGGAGAGCATCGCCCAAGGCAGCATTGAAGAGCGGGCCTTGATCCGCGCCGATGCGCTGCCGCTAGCAATTGCACGACTGGCCGATACGCCAGAGGCTGCGATGGTGCGTTACCGCCGTGGCCGTTCGCTTGGCTACCTCCCGAGCTAATCCAAGGAGAGGAAACGATATGAGCAAGACCAGCAGCAAGACCAAGACTGCCAGCGTCAATGCCGGCGTTACCAACGTGCTGTGCACCAGCACTGTGGCACGAGAGGCCTGCAAGGCGCAGAACACTACGATGTTGAAGGGACTCGGCATCGCTGGCAGCACCACCGCCAATATGCCATGGCCGCCGCACGTACCGGGCCGTCCAATCACCGGAGGTGAGACATGGTGATTGGCCTTCAACGAGCACGGGCCGAGTACGCCGCCAAGACGGCGGCACTACGCGAAGCCATGCTTGCAGAGACCGAGCACGCCCGGGCCGCCACCCTTGACGAGGCCATCACGGCATTCGAGGTGCAGGAGGGACGTACAGCCCTTTTGCGCTCGCTCAGTGCGGCGGACCTACTCGCGGCACGGGACGCGCTGGAGGAGCAGGCAGAGGCCGATTGGAGTGTCTGGAGCGATGCTGACAGGGCAGCGACGGTGCGGGAGTACGACCGGGTTTGCCTTGCCTTGATGCCGCACTTTCCGTCGCCCACGGACGAGAACGGCTGGCCGCTTTCGACTGAGACCCGCCCGGGTATTCTGGCCGAGGAGCACCGCTTCTGGACCACCGGCCACGGCATCGAGCGGGAGCGCCGACAGAGGCTCTACAACGCGCCGAACCCACTGATGCTATCCATGCCCCACTGAGGGCGAAATAAACCAGCCACGGGCCGCTATGCGGCTCACAGGCTACCACCACATAGGAGAAAACACCATGAGCACCGATTATCGATTCATGTCCGCCGTAGCGGGCCGCAGCCATGACCATCAGCAGACGGTCAACATCCAGCGGGAAGCTGGGCAGCACGTCTCGGAGGAGAGCCGAGGACAGGCTGCCGTCATCATCGGCAACACCCCCGGCCTCGCACAGAAGATCGGATATGTAGGGCACGGCCTGTCCGCAGCAGCCGCGCAGCAGGTAGCGCACCTTGAGAGCCAGAAGGCCGGGTATGTGCACCAAGGCGCTGGCGCGTCGCTGGTCATTGACGAGGCATACCCGCAGGGGCACCCGATGCGCAAGCGTTGGGTATCCCACGGCTGCCGCTGATTGCTGGCCCCGGCCTAAAAATGCGCTGGCTGTTCGCGCACGGTTTGATGGGCTGGCGCAAGCTGCTACACTGCGAGTCATCACCGGGCAGGTGTCACAGCCCGGAAACCCGCATGAACACTAGGAAAGCCCGAATCCCTCCGTCTCCGCCAGCAATGGCGGCGAAACCCCGGAAGATCGCGGTCTTCCGGGGTTTTGTTTTTTGTGGCTCCGGATTTCCGCCGGCCGGTTGCGTGTGTACCTTACACAAACGATCGGAGCCCACACCGTACCCGAGCTTCGAGGCCGACCACCTGGGCGGCCTGTCGGCCTGGCGCGGCAAGTCGGCAAGTCGCAGGGCTCGGTGACGCTTGATCGCGCGGCGAAGAGCGGCGCCGTCGAAGTCACGACCGACATCGCATCGGTCGGCACCGGTAACACGACGCTCGACGAGCAGCTGCAGACGGCCGACTTCTTCGATGCGGCGAAGTACCCGAAAGCGCCCAACAAGGGCACGATCAAGTTCGACGGCGACAAGCCGGCCTCGGTCGTCGGCAACTTGACGCTGCACGGCGTGACCAAGCCGCTGACACTTAAAATCAACGCGTTCAAATGCATGCCGCACCCGATGCTCAAGCGCGAGGTATGCGGCGTCGACGCGGTGGGTGAGTTCGATCGCGCCGACTTCGGCGTTGATTTCGGCAAGGCGTACGGCTTCAACATGAAGACCAAGCTGCTGATTACAGCCGAAGCGCTCAAGCAGTAAGCCGCCTCTTTGCGGCGCGCGTCGTCATCGAGCCTTTAGTCGTCCATATTGTTCCGCACGTCATGGCGGACCGCGTTTGCGACAAAACACATCTAGGTGGCGGATGCGTTCATGGGCAGGATTCAACCTCTTCTGATCGTTCTATTGATGGCAATGATGCGTTTTAGCGCACGACATATGCAAGAGATCGTTGCCCATATAGCATTTTGCTCATCACCTGCACCAGCGCTGATTTGTTAGTCAAAGCCTATCGTGCGGGTTTCCGGCAAGCGCATCGTCTGACACTTCGGAGATAAATCTCATGAAATTGCTACACGTAGATTCCAGCATCCTCGGGCAAGGCTCCGTCAGTCGTGATCTGTCAGCAGAGGTAGTCGCGACCTTCCAGGCCAGCCATCCCGACCTTGTGATCACTCGTCTCGACCTCGCCGCCACACCGATCGGCCATCTCACGGCGGGGCACCTCGCGGCCGCGCAAGGCGCTCCGGTCGACGAGGCATTGAAGTCTGACATTGCCGTGGGCCAGGCCGCGCTCGAGGCGTTCCTGGCCGCCGACATCGTGGTCATCGGCGCGCCGATGTACAACCTTGGCGTGCCGTCTCAACTGAAGGCCTGGATCGACCGCATCTCTGTCGCCGGCAAGACTTTCCGCTACGGCGAGCACGGCCCGGTGGGACTGTGTGGCGGCAAGAAGCTGATCATCGCCTCGTCGCGGGGTGGGGTTTACAGCGAAGGCTCGCCCGCCGCCATGTTCGATCACCAGGAGACCTATCTGAAGGCGGCCTTCGGCTTTCTGGGCATCACGGACATCACCTTCATTCGCGCGGAAGGTGTGGCGATGGGTCCGGAGGCACGCAGTGGGGCCATCGCCTCGGCGAAGAAAGAGACCGCCGCGCTCGCTGCGTGACATAGCACCGCCCGCACCCGTTTGACCAGGACAAAGGAGCCCCCGCATGACCCATTCCATCCACGGCGACAAACGCTGGCTGGCGCTGATCGTTCTGTGTCTCGGCGTGCTCATGATCGTGCTCGATACGACGATCGTGAACGTTGCCTTGCCGTCGATCGCCGCGGACCTCGGCTTTAGCGAGACCTCGCTGGTGTGGGTGGTCAATGCCTACATGCAGACCTTCGGCGGCTTCTTGCTGCTGGGCGGCAGGCTGGGCGATCTTTACGGCTACCGCAAGCTGTTCCTCGGCGGCATTACGTTGTTTACGCTGGCGTCGCTCGCATGCGGCGTGGCGAATTCGCAAATCCTGCTGGTATGCGCACGTGCCGTGCAGGGGTTGGGCGGCGCGGTCGTCTCCGCTGTTTCGCTGTCGCTGATCATGAATGTGTTCACCGGGACCGGCGAACGGGCCAAGGCGATGGGCGTGTACGGCTTTGTCTGCGCGGGGGGCGGCAGCATCGGCGTATTGCTCGGCGGTCTGCTGACCAACCTGCTGAGCTGGCACTGGATCTTTCTCGTCAACCTGCCCATTGGCATCGCCGTCTCTGCGCTGTGTGTCGCGCTCTTGCCGTCAGCACGCGGCCATGCTCATGGCGAACGGCTCGACGTGGCCGGCGCGGTGACGGTGACGGCTTCGCTGATGCTAGCCGTGTACGCAGTCGTGAACGGCAATGAAGCGGGCTGGACCTCGGCGCAGACGCTGGGCTGCGTATTCCGGCCGATCGTGACCAGTCATTCCGGATTATCGTGACCACGGATTCCGGCATCGTGACCGGCATTTCCGGTTTATCGTGACCAGCCGT
>NZ_JWMA01000183.1 GCF_000812465.1 Cupriavidus sp. IDO
AACGGACTCTTCGCCATGGCGCATATCTCCATTCGACCTGTTCGAGATAAAACGCACCGGCCTAGAATCGGTTGTCATGTTTTTTGTAAATCTCAATAGATCTTATCAAGGCGGGCAGGGCCCGTCGAACGAGATGCGGTGCGCTTGCGCGTGGCACTCGCTCCTGGTCGGAGCGTGCTCAGTTCTTCCGGCTGCACGGGTGTTGCGGGACCCCCATCTGGCGGCTGACAGGCCAAACGGCGGACCGAAGTGATGTCCTGTGTTCTCCAACCCGGCTCGTGTCGAGGTCAGTGCTTAGTTCACCACTTGGGTCAGGACCGGCAAAGCATCAGGCCGTGCTCGGCGGCAAAGCGCTGTGCGCCGGCCTCAGTACAGCACCACGGAGCGGATCGACTCGCCGCGCTTCATCAGGTCGAAGCCCTCGTTGATGCGATCGAGCGGCAACGTGTGGGTGATCAGGTCGTCGATATTGAGCTTGCCTTCCATGTACCAGTCGACGATCTTCGGCACGTCAGTGCGCCCCCGCGCGCCGCCGAAAGCCGAACCCTTCCATTCGCGCCCCGTCACCAGTTGGAACGGGCGCGTCGAGATCTCCGCGCCGGCCTCGGCCACGCCGATGATGATCGACTTGCCCCAGCCCTTGTGGCAGCACTCCAGCGCCTGGCGCATGACCTGCGTGTTGCCGATGCACTCGAAGGAGTAGTCCGCGCCGCCGTCCGTAAGCTGCACGATATGGTCGACCACGTTCTCCACGTCCTTCGGGTTGATGAAATGCGTCATGCCGAACTTGCGCGCCATGGCCTCGCGCGCCGGGTTCAGGTCCACGCCGATGATCTTGTCGGCGCCGACCATCTTCGCCGCCTGAATCACGTTCAGGCCGATGCCGCCGAGGCCGAACACCACCACGTTGGCGCCGGCTTCCACCTTGGCTGTGAAGATCACCGCGCCAACGCCGGTGGTCACGCCGCAGCCGATGTAGCAGACCTTGTCAAACGGGGCGTCGGGGCGGATCTTCGCGAGCGCGATCTCCGGCACCACGATGTGGTTCGCGAACGTCGACGTGCCCATGTAGTGGAAGATAGGCTTGCCGTCGATCGAGAAGCGCGAGGTGCCGTCTGGCATCAGGCCCTTGCCCTGCGTGGCGCGGATCGCCTGGCACAGGTTGGTCCTGCGCGACAGGCAGAACTTGCACTGGCGGCACTCCGGTGTGTAAAGCGGGATCACGTGGTCGCCGGGCTTGAGCGAGGTCACGCCGGGGCCGACGTCGGTGACGATGCCCGCGCCCTCATGGCCCAGGATTGCGGGGAAGATGCCTTCCGGATCGGCGCCGGACAGCGTGTAGTAGTCGGTGTGGCAGATGCCGGTGGCCTTGATTTCCACCAGCACTTCACCGGCACGGGGTCCCGCCAGGTCCACGTCTTCGATCGTTAGCGGTTTTCCCGCACCCCAGGCAACTGCTGCGTGTGTTTTCATTGGTCTCTTCTATCGAAATAAGTACTTTTCATCATCATGATGACTACATCATGCGCAAGTTCAACTCGCTTTCGCTTTCGTTTTCAGTAGGCGCCGAAATTTCGCAGGCATCGCCATCGGGCAGCGTCGACTCGGCCGGATGCATACCCTTGTCGCGGTAGGCTGCAGGCGGCACGCCGAACTGTTTGCGAAACTCACGACCGAGGTGTGATGCGTCAGCAAAGCCGCAGCTCAACGCGATGTCGACGACCGTGCGGTCCGAGCTCGTCAACAACCACGCAGCGGTCCGTAGCCGCACATGCTTGGCGAATGCCTGCGGGCTCTTGCCGGTCTCCGCCTTGAACAGGCGCTCGAGCTGGCGTGGCGACATATCGAGCTTGCAGGCGAGCGCTTCAAGCGGGAGCGCCCGGCCGACGTGCTGCTCCATCAGCAGAATCGCGCGCTTGACCTTTGGGTGCGTCGCGGGCTCGAGGCCGGGCGGATGCGGCTGCGGCGCATTGCCCTTTTGCATCTCGCCGACGAGCAGGATCCGTAGCGCCTTCTGCACGGTGGCGTGATCGAAGTGGCGCAGCAGGATGGCGGCGGCGACGTCGATCGACGCGCGCCCGCCCGAGCAGGTGATGCGCCGGCGGTCGATCACGAACAGCCGGTCGGCAATCAGCAGGTCCGCATCCACCGACGGGAAGCGCTCCATAAAATCCCAGTAGTGGAACCAGCTGACGCAGGCGCGGTGCCCCTCGAGCACGCCCGCGCGCATCAGCGCGAATACGCCGGTGCAGATGCCGACGATCGTCGTGCCGCCGCCCGCCGCGCGACGGATGAAGTCAAGCGTCTCAGGTCCGGCCTGTGGTCCCGAGTGCAGTAGCCCGCCGACCACGACCACGTAGTCGAATGGCTCCGCGTCGTCGAAGGTCTCCCACGGCGCGACCTGGATCCCGCAGCTCGCGCGTACCGGCGCGAGTGTGTTTCCGATCACGCTCCAGACGCACCGCACCGGCTTGCTGTAGTCGCCATCGTCCGCCGACAGCCGCAGCATGTCGACGAAACCCGAAAACGCAGTCAGCGTGAAGTTCGGCAGCAGCACGATGCCGAAGCGGACGCGCCGTGGCGCCGGCTCGGCGACAGGGGAAATGGGAACGTCGGTTGTCATGGATGCATCCATCTTGACAGGCTCGCGCAAGCGGGCGGATCTGGGTTGCGGGGCGGCGGCGTATCGGTAGCGGACGCCGGTGATGCGTACGGCATCCATGCAGCCCTCGCCGCCTGCCTGCACGACGCGGCTCCGTCACAGCCAGCGTCGCCGATCCGCATGCCGCGGACTTGCATTTTTCCGACGCGAATCATCGCCAAAGCGAACTTCCGGCCTGTTTGGACCCGCGCCTGGCGGCGGTGTCCCACGTTGATGCCGCTTTTGTTCTATCGGCAAATTCTGCGCTTTGATGTACTGACATCCAACGACACCTACCAGGCAATAGCAAAGAGGCAGCCAGATGAATGTCAGCGTTTTCGACCTGTTCAAAATCGGCATCGGTCCATCGAGTTCGCACACGGTCGGCCCCATGATCGCCGCTTGCCGCTTCGTATCGCACCTTGAGGATGCGAACCTGCTCGGTTTCGTGCGCCGCGTGCGGGCGGAACTGTACGGTTCGCTCGGCGCAACCGGCAAGGGCCACGGCACCGACAAGGCGGTGCTCCTTGGGCTTGAGGGGCGCTTGCCAGACCGGATCGACCCGGACGTTATTGAACCGCGCCTCGCGCAGATCCGCAAGGACAAGCGCTTGTTGCTGCTTGGCAAGCATGAGATCGACTTTGACGAAAAGGAGCACATCGGCTTCTTTCGCCGTCTGATGAGCAGTACAGGCAGCGTCGTGCATTCAAACGGCATGCGCTTCCAGGCGTTCGACGAGCAGGGGCAGTTGCTCGTGGAAAAGGAGTATTACTCGGTCGGCGGTGGGTTCGTGGTCAATCGCGATGGCGATCGCGTGAATGGTGCGCGAGCGGCGGCCGACGTGCCGTATCCGTTCCTCACCGGCGCCGACCTGATCCAGGCGTGCCGCGACAGCGGGCTGTCGATCGCCGAACTTATCTTTCGCAATGAATGTGCCTTGCGCCCGGCCGATTCCGTGCGCGCCGGGCTGCTGGCGATCTGGCAGACGATGGCTGCCTGCGTCGAGCGTGGCTGCAAGGTCGAGGGGGAGCTGCCCGGACCGATGCGCGTGAAACGCCGCGCGGCCGAGCTCTACAACCGGTTGCGCGCGCGTTCCGAGGAATCGCTGCGCGATCCGCTGTCGATGCTTGACTGGGTCAACCTGTACGCGATGGCCGTCAACGAAGAGAACGCGGCGGGCGGGCGCGTCGTTACGGCGCCGACCAACGGTGCGGCAGGCGTGATCCCTGCGGTGCTCCATTACTACGTGAAGTTCGTGCCGGGCTCGAATGACGACGGCATTGTCGAGTTCCTGCTGACAGCGGCCGCAATCGGGTTGATCTACAAGGAGACGGCGTCAATCTCGGGCGCCGAGGTCGGTTGCCAGGGCGAGGTCGGCGTTGCTTGCTCGATGGCCGCGGCCGCGCTTGCTGCGGTGATGGGCGGCACGCCAGACCAGGTCGAGAATGCCGCCGAAATCGGCATGGAGCACAACCTCGGGATGACCTGCGATCCGGTCGGTGGGCTGGTGCAGATCCCATGTATCGAGCGCAACGCGATGGGAGCGATCAAGGCGCTCAACGCATCACGCATGGCGCTGAAGGGCAACGGCCAGCACTATGTGTCGCTCGATTCGGTGATCAAGACGATGCGGGAGACCGGCGCCGACATGAAGACGAAATACAAGGAGACGTCGCGCGGCGGCCTGGCCGTGAACGTCATTGAATGCTAAGGAAGGGGTCCAAGAAATGAGCCGCTATTCGATATTCAGTCTGTTCCGCAACGGCCTGTCTTATCACGAGAACTGGGAAAGGCAATGGAAGAGCCCGGAGCCCAGGCGCGAGTATGACGTGGTGATCGTCGGTGGCGGCGGGCACGGTCTCGCGACTGCGTACTACCTAGCGAAGGAGCACGGGATCACTAACGTTGCCGTGCTCGAGAAGGGCTGGATCGGCGGTGGCAACACCGCGCGCAACACGACGATCGTCCGCTCGAACTATCTGTGGGACGAATCCGCGGCGCTTTACGAAAAGGCGATGAAGCTGTGGGAAGGGCTGTCGCAGGACCTGAACTACAACGTGATGTTCAGCCAGCGCGGCGTGATGAACCTGGCGCACACGCTGCAGGATGTGCGCGACACCGAGCGCCGGGTGAACGCGAACCGCCTGAACGGCGTCGACGCGGAGTTCCTGACGCCGCAGCAGATCAAGGAGATCGAACCGACGATCAACCTGAACAGCCGCTACCCCGTGCTTGGCGCCTCGATCCAGCGCCGCGCCGGCGTCGCCCGGCACGACGCGGTCGCGTGGGGCTTCGCGCGGGGCGCCGATCGGGCCGGTGTCGACATCATCCAGAACTGCCAGGTGACCGGCATCCGGCGCGATCACGGCGCGGTCGTCGGTGTCGACACGGTGAAGGGCTTTATCAAGGCGAAGAAGGTCGCGGTGGTCGCGGCCGGCAACACGACCACGCTCGCCGACATGGCGGGCGTGCGTCTGCCGATCGAGAGCCATCCGCTGCAGGCGCTGGTGTCGGAGCCGATCAAGCCGGTCGTCAACTCGGTGATCATGTCGAACGCGGTGCACGCCTATATCAGCCAGTCCGACAAGGGCGACCTGGTGATCGGCGCGGGCATCGACCAGTACACCGGCTACGGCCAGCGCGGCAGCTTCCAGGTCATCGAAGGGACGCTGCAGGCGATCGTCGAGATGTTCCCGGTGTTCTCGCGCGTGCGCATGAACCGCCAGTGGGGCGGCATCGTCGATGTGTCGCCGGATGCCTGCCCGATCATTAGCAAGACCGACGTGAAGGGCCTCTACTTCAACTGCGGCTGGGGCACGGGCGGCTTCAAGGCCACGCCGGGCTCGGGCTGGGTGTTTGCGCACACCATCGCGCGCGACCAGCCGCATCCGCTGAACGCGCCGTTTGCGCTCGACCGCTTCTATACCGGCCACCTGATCGATGAGCACGGCGCCGCCGCCGTCGCGCACTGAACGCCACCAGGAGAAAGAAATGTTGCTGATCGAATGTCCATGGTGCGGCCCGCGCGCCGAATCCGAATTCTCATGCGGCGGCGAGGCCGACATCGCGCGCCCGCTCGAGACCGAGAAGCTGTCTGACCGCGAATGGGGGGACTACCTGTTCATGCGCACCAATACCCGGGGCATGCATCACGAGCAATGGATCCACGCCCAGGGCTGCCGCCGCTGGTTCAAGATCGAGCGCGATACGGTCACCTATGACATCAAGGGCTACGAGACCTTCGGCCAGCCCGGCGCTAACGCACCGCATAAAGCACTGCAAGAAGCACCGCGAGTAAGGGGCAAGAAATGAGCCAGAAAGACCGTCTCGGCACCGGTGGCCGCATCAATCGCGCGGTTCCGCTGACCTTCACCTTCAACGGACGCACGTATCAGGGGTTCCAGGGCGATACGCTCGCGTCGGCGCTGCTCGCCAACGGCGTGCGCTTTGTCGCGCGCAGCTTCAAGTATCACCGTCCGCGTGGCATCGTGACGGCGGACGTCGCTGAGCCGAATGCCGTGGTGCAGCTCGAACGCGGCGCGTATACGGTGCCGAACGCGCGCGCGACGGAAGTCGAGCTGTATCACGGGCTCGTCGCGACCAGCGTGAATGCGGAGCCCGATCTCGAACGCGATCGCATGGCGGTCAACCAGAAGTTTGCGCGCTTCATGCCCGCGGGCTTCTACTACAAGACCTTCATGTGGCCGCGCAAGATGTGGCCGAAGTACGAAGAGAAGATCCGCCATGCGGCCGGTCTCGGCAAGGCGCCCGACATGCGCGACGCCGATCGCTACGACAAGTGCTACGCGCACTGCGACGTGCTGGTGGTTGGCGGCGGCCCGACGGGCCTCGCGGCAGCGCATGCGGCGGCAGTATCCGGTGCGCGCGTGATCCTGGTCGACGATCAGTGCGAGCTTGGCGGCAGCCTGCTTTCCGGTCGCGCCGAGATCAACGGCAAGCCCGCGCTGCAGTGGGCCGAGCAGATCGAGGCTGAACTGCGCAAGCTGCCGGAGGTGACGATCCTGTCGCGCAGCACCGCGTTCGGCTATCAGGACCACAATCTCGTGACCGTGACGCAGCGCCTCACCGACCACCTGCCGGCAGCGAAGCGCCAGGGCACGCGCGAGCTGCTGTGGAAGATCCGTGCAGGGCAGGTGATTCTGGCCACCGGCGCGCACGAGCGTCCGCTTGTGTTCGGCAACAACGACCTGCCGGGCGTGATGATCGCGTCGGCGGTGTCGACCTACATCCATCGCTACGGCGTGCTGCCGGGACGCGACGCGGTCGTGTTCACCAACAACGATCGCGGCTATCAGGCGGCACTCGACCTGAAGGCGTGCGGCGCGAAGGTGACGATCGTCGATGCGCGCGCATCGACCAATGGCGCGCTGCCGGCCGCCGCGAAGCGGCAGGGCCTGACCGTGCTGAATGGCGCAGTGGTGACGGCTGCATCCGGCAAGCGGCACGTCTCGTCAGTCGACGTGGCGGCTTATGCAAACGGCAAGACCGGGCGCAAGTTGTCGACGATCCCGTGCGATCTGGTCGCGATGTCGGGCGGCCTCAGCCCGGTCCTTCACCTGTTTGCGCAATCGGGCGGCAAGGCGCGGTGGAACGATGAGAAGGTGTGCTTCGTGCCGGGCAAGTCGATGCAGGCCGAGGCGAGCGTTGGCGCGGCGGCGGGCGAGTTCAGCCTGGCGCAGGCGCTGCCGCTCGCGATCGAAGTGGGGGCCGCCGCTGCCAAGGCTGCCGGCTTCAGTAACGCCAAGCGCCCCGCCGCGCCAAAGGTGGCAGCCGTCGCCGAAGGTGCACTGCTGCCGCTGTGGCTCGTCGGCAGCCAGGAGGCCGCCGCGCGCGGGCCGAAGCAGTTTGTCGACTTCCAGAACGACGTGGCCGCGTCCGACATCCTGCTCGCCGCGCGCGAAGGCTTCGAATCGGTCGAACACGTGAAGCGCTACACCGCGATGGGCTTCGGCACCGACCAGGGCAAGCTCGGCAACATCAACGGGATGGGGATCCTGGCGCAGGCGCTCGGCAAGTCGATTCCCGACACCGGCACGACAACGTTCCGCCCTAACTACACGCCGGTCACGTTCGGCACGTTGGCGGGGCGCGAGCTCGGCGACTTCCTCGACCCGGTTCGCAAGACCTGCATCCATGAATGGCACGTCGAGCATGGCGCGCTGTTCGAGGACGTTGGCAACTGGAAGCGGCCGTGGTACTTCCCGAAGAAGGGCGAGGACCTGCATGCGGCGGTGAAGCGCGAATGCCTCGCGGTGCGCAACAGCGTCGGCATCCTCGATGCATCGACGCTCGGCAAGATCGATATCCAGGGCCCGGACGCGGTGACGCTGCTGAACTGGATGTACACCAACCCGTGGAACAAGCTCGAAGTCGGCAAGTGCCGCTATGGCCTGATGCTCGACGAGAACGGCATGGTGTTCGACGACGGCGTCACGGTGCGGCTCGGTGAGCAGCATTTCATGATGACGACGACGACGGGCGGCGCCGCGCGCGTTCTGACCTGGCTCGAGCGCTGGCTGCAGACCGAGTGGCCGGACATGAAGGTGCGGCTTGGGTCGGTGACCGATCACTGGGCAACCTTCGCGGTGGTCGGCCCGAAGAGCCGCAAGGTACTGCGCAAGGTCTGCGATGACATCGACTTCGGCAACGAGGCCTTCCCGTTCATGAGCTATCGGAACGGCACCGTCGCCGGCGCGAAGGCGCGCGTGATGCGGATCAGCTTCTCGGGCGAGCTGGCGTACGAAGTGAACGTGCCCGCGAACGCCGGCCGCGCGGTGTGGGAAGCGCTGATGGCCGCGGGGGCCGAGTTCGACATCACGCCGTACGGCACGGAAACGATGCACGTGCTGCGCGCGGAGAAGGGCTACATCATCGTCGGCCAGGACACGGACGGTTCGATCACGCCGTACGACCTCGGCATGGGCGGAGTCGTGGCGAAGTCGAAGGACTTCCTCGGCAAGCGCTCGCTGACGCGTTCGGATACCGCGAAGGAAGGCCGCAAGCAGTTCGTCGGCCTGCTGACCGACGACGCGCAGTTCGTGCTGCCGGAGGGTGCGCAGATCATCGCGCCGGACACGCAGGTGTCGACGACCGACCCGACGCCGATGCTCGGCCACGTGACGTCGAGCTACTACAGCCCGATCCTGAAGCGCTCGATCGCGCTGGCCGTGGTGAAGGGCGGCCTGAACAAGATGGGCGAGAGCGTGGCGATTCCGCTGGCAAGCGGCCGGCGCGTGACCGCGAAAATCTCGAGCCCGATTTTCTACGATACGGAAGGGGTGCGCCAGAATGTGGAATGAATCGAATATCGCTACGCCGGCGGCAGGCGTGCCGGCGTCTGACGCGCGCAAGCGCGGCGTGCGGCTCGAGTCGCCGTTCATCGGCGCGGCCGATCTGCTGAACGCGCACCAGGCGCGTGCGTCGAAACACTTCGTGATGCGCGAGCGCGCCTTTCTTGATCTCGTCAACGTGCGCGGTGATCTCTCCGACCCTGCTTTTGTCGGCGCGTTCGAGGGCGTGGTCGGCTGTTGTCCGCCGGCTGCACCGAATACGGTCGCGCGCGGCACCGCCTATGACGTGCTGTGGCTCGGCCCCGACGAGTGGCTGGTGCGCTCGAACGAACCGGTGCCGGCGGGCGTGCTCGAGCCTAAGCTCGCCCAGGCGATCGCCGGCGCGTACGCGGCGGCGGTCGACGTCGGCAGCGGCTACACGGTCGTCGAGATCAGCGGCGGGCGCGTACGCGACGTACTGGCGCGCGGCTGCCCACTCGACCTGCATCCGCGCGTGTTCGAGCCGGGCCAGTGCGCGCAGAGCCACTACTTCAAGGCGTCGATCGTGCTGGTGCCGACCGGCGTCGACCGCTTCGAGGTCGTCCTGCGCCGCAGCTTCGCCGATTATTTCTGCCGCATCATGCTCGACGCCGCGGCGCCGTTGACATCATGAAGCCGGTCGACAACGCGTTCAGCGCACCACTCGCCGGGCTCGATGGGCCACTGCTGCCGGGCCGGGGCTGGAGTGTGTTTATCGATGCGTTGGCGGTGCCGGTGCGGATCGGCATCCATCCGCACGAGCATGAAGCACCGCAGCCGATCGTGATCGACGCGCGTCTGGGTTATCGCCACGAGCCGAGCGAGGACAGCGAGTGGATCGACTACGATGGCTATTGTGCGCGCCTCGCCGCGTTTCTTGCGCACAAGCCGCATACGCGCCTGCTCGAGACCCTGGTGGCCGAGATCGCCGAGCTGTCGTTTCGCGAATGGCCGGCGCTCGACACGTTGACGCTTGCCGTGCACAAGCCGAAGATCCGGCCCGGCACGCAACGCGTCGGCGTCGCGCTCGAGTGGACACGCGCCGATTACCTCAGGCGCAGCGGGCAGGCGGGCTGAGCGTTGCCCGGGCCGTGTCGGCGCCGTGCAAACGCGTGTCGGTATTGGACATAGGTTTGCCGGGCTCCCCGACTACTCTCATAGACGCTGCCGCGCATGCCGCACCGATCGGCGTGTCGGCAGCGTGAGTCATGTTTACACCAGGAGAAAATCCAATGAAAAAGGGAGCGACTGCGGGCCCGGTCATGGCGCTGATGTTTTCCGCGTCTGCCTTTGCCCAAAGCGGCGTCACGCTGTACGGCGTGATCGACGAAGGCATTAACTACACGAATAACGTCGGCGGACACAGCCTGACCGAGATGGCAAGCGGCTTTGCGCAAGGCAGCCGTTGGGGCCTGAAGGGGACGGAAGACCTTGGCGGCGGCGTCAAGGCGCTGTTCCAGCTCGAGAGCGGCTTCAATGCGAGCAACGGCAGGTCGGCGCAGGGCGGATTGCTGTTCGGCCGGCAAGCCTACGTCGGGCTTGGTGATGATCGCCTGGGGACCGTCACGCTGGGGCGCCAGTATGACTCGGTGATCGACTACCTGGCGCCGACGACCGTTGCCGGGAATTGGGGGGGCACCATGTTCGGGCACCCCTACGACAACGACAACCTGATCTACTCGTTCCGCGCCAACAATACCGTCAAGTACACAAGTCCCACCCTTGGCGGGTTCCAGTTCGGCGGCGCCTACAGCTTCAGCAACGACACCAACTTTGCCAACAACCGCCTGTACAGCGCGGGGATGCAGTACGCGAGCGGCGGCCTGTTGCTGGCGGCGGCCTACCTGCAGGCGGACAACCCGTCGGCCACGTCAGGGGGCGCCATCAATAACGGCGGCGACCAGAACTTCCTTGCCAAGCGCTTGCGCATATTCGGTGCCGGCATCAACTACACGTTCGGTGCGGCGACGGCCGGCTTCGCCTACTCCAATTCGAATCTGACCGCGCCGCTGTCCACCTCGTACATCTCCGGTTCGATCCTGCCGGCCGGCGGTACCCTGGACTCGCTCCGGTTCCAGAACCTGGAAGTGAATTTCAAGTATCAGTTCACGCCCGCTTTCTACGCTGGTGCACTGTATACGCTCACGCTGGAGAACTTCCGCGCGTCCTCCGGTGACGCGAAGCCGAAGGTTCATTCCTTCGGCCTGATGGCGGATTACAATTTCTCGAAGCGCACGGACGTCTATCTCCAGGCCGCCTACCAGCGCGTCGCCGGCGACAAGACCGGCACCGCACTGGACCTGGCTGACTTGCCCGGGGCGGCAAACGCCTCATCGACGGCGAGGCAGTTCCAGGTCCGTGCCGCGATTCGTCACAAGTTCTGAGTCCAATTCATTGCGGTGCCCGCCGCGAGTCGCGACAGCGACTCGCGGCAGACAGCCCGGCTGGGCACTTTCCCGCGAGAACCGGGCCTGCGGGTCAGGAAGTCTTGTCAGCTACTCCGGGATAGCCGGCAGTTTCAGCGGACGCGTCCTCCGACACCAGCGCTTCCAGCGCGACTCCACGGGTCTCGATGCCGAGCACCCACACCGCGAGTGCCGCTACCGCGAACGAGATCGCGCCGAGGGTGAACACGCCGCCCTGTCCGAACACCGGCAACACCACGCCAACCACGTAGGGCCCGATCAGCGAGCCGATCCGCCCAATTGCCGACGCGAAGCCGGACCCCGTCGCGCGCGCGCCGGTGCCGTACTGTTCCGGCGTGTACGTGTACAGCACCGCCCACATGCCGAACAGGAAGAACTGCATCGCCAGGCCGGTGCCGACGAGCAGCGTGACACTGCCGCCGTGCATCGCACTCTGCCCGTACAGGTACGCCATCGTGCCGCCGCCGAGCAGCGACGCGATGCAGGTGGGCTTGCGGCCCCAGCGCTCGACCAGCCACGCGGCGCACAGGAAGCCCGGTATGCCGCCGAGGGAGATCAGCAACGTGTAGTACACCGATTGCGTGACCGCGAAACCGGCCTGCTGCAGCAGCGCGCCGAGCCAGGACGTCAGGCCGTAGAAGCCGAGCAACGCAAAGAACCAGAGCAGCCACACCATGGTCGTGCGGCGGCGGTATGCGCCGCTCCAGATCTCGCGCAAAGCGCCGCGCCCGCGCACCGGCGGGGCCATCAGGCGCCGCGCGGGCGCAGGCAGCGTCGCGACGCCGGCGGAGCGCATCACCCTGGCTTCGATGTCGCGCATCACTGCCTCGGCCTCGGCGTGTCGGCCCGCGTGTTCGAGCCAGCGCGGCGATTCGGGCACGAGGCGCCGTACGATCAGCACGAACACGGCCGGGATCGCAAGCAGCGCGAACACGGTGCGCCAGCCGAACTCCGGCAGCACGAAGTAGGAAACGACGCCTGCCGTGATGAAGCCCAGCGGCCAGAAGCCATCCATCAGCGCGATCAGGCGCCCTCGGTTCGCGGCGGGCACGAACTCTGACAACAGCGTCTGCGCGACCGGAAACTCCATGCCCATACCGATCCCCAGCAGGACGCGCCAGGCGATCAGCGCCTCGACACTTTGCGCCGTCGAGCACAGATACGACGCGACGCCCCACAGCACCATGCTCCACTGGAACACGGGCCGGCGCCCGAAGCGGTCCGCGAGCAGGCCGGCGAGCGCTGCACCGAGCACCATCCCGAAGAAGCTGGCGCTGGCGACCAGGCCGGTCGTCGCGGTGGACAACCCGAACTCCTGCTTGATCGAGCCTAGTACGAAGGTCATCGTGGCAAGGTCGAGCGAGTCGAAGAAGAACGCGACGGCGATGATGATGAAGATCAGCTTGTGGTAGCCGGAAAACGGCAGACGTTCGAGCCGCGCGGCGGCGTTCGCGCGCGCGGAAATGGGGGATGGGATTGGCATGGCGTCCTTGGAAAAAGTAAGGGCCTCGAATTCAGGTTGCCTGAAGGCCCCGAGTCTTAAGTAGACGCGGTAATCGACCGCCGATCTGGGGAAAAACCGTCGCCGGCTTGTGTGAAACCGTCATCTCAGGATGCGCGCGTCGAGCGCGGTATAGCTGGCGCAAGCGCTTCGATGTCGGCGACGTTCAAGCGCGCGTCGGATTTTGCATACAGGCGCCCCGGTGTCCCGGACTACTCTCGAAGGCGCGGCCGCGCATGCCGCGCGCCGATTGGCGCGCCGCGGCACGCTTCAACGACTGATGGAGACAAAACGATGAGCAGCAACCGAGGTGTCGTATATCTTGAGCCGGGTAAGGTCGAGGTGCAGAAGATCGACTATCCGAAAATGGTCGATCCAAGCGGCCGTGCGATCGGCCACGGCGTGATCCTCAAGGTCGTGAGCACGAACATCTGCGGGTCGGACCAGCACATGGTGCGCGGGCGCACGACCGCACCGGCCGGTCTCGTGCTCGGTCACGAGATCACCGGCGAGGTGATCGAGGTCGGCCGCGACGTCGAGACGCTGAGGATCGGCGATCTGGTGTCGGTGCCGTTCAACGTCGCGTGCGGGCGCTGTGCGATGTGCAAGGAGCAGCACACCGGCGTATGCCTGAACGTCAACCCGGCGCGTGCGGGTGGTGCATACGGGTATGTCGACATGGGCGGCTGGATCGGCGGCCAGGCGGAGTACGTGATGGTGCCGTATGCCGACTTCAACCTGCTGAAGTTCCCCGACCGCGACCAGGCGATGGCGAAAATCCGCGATCTCACCTGCCTGTCGGACATTTTGCCGACCGGCTATCACGGTGCCGTGACTGCGGGCGTGAAGCCCGGCTCGACCGTCTACATCGCCGGCGCGGGTCCGGTCGGCATGGCCGCGGCGGCTTCGGCGCGCCTGCTCGGCGCGGCCTGCACCATCGTCGGCGACATGAACCCGGCGCGTCTCGCCCACGCGAAGGCAATGGGTTTCGAAGTGGTCGATCTGTCCAAGGACGCGACACTTGGCGAGCAGATCGCCGAAATCCTTGGCACGCCGGAGATCGATTGCGCGGTCGATTGCGTCGGTTTCGAGGCGCACGGCCATGGCGCGTCCGGCCACGCGGAGGAAGCGCCGGCGACGGTGCTGAATTCACTGATGGAAATTACGCGGCCCGCCGGGGCGATCGGGATTCCGGGGCTCTACGTGACCGACGATCCGGGCGCCAGGGGTGCAGCGGCACAGCACGGCAGCCTGAGCATCCGCTTCGGCCTTGGCTGGGCGAAGTCGCACTCATTCCATACCGGGCAGACACCAGTGCTGAAGTACAACCGCAACCTGATGCAGGCGATCCTGCACGGTCGTCTGCCGATCGCGGAGATCGTCAACGTGTCCGTGATCTCGCTTGAGCAGGCGCCGGAAGGCTACAAGCAGTTTGATGGCGGTGCACCACGGAAATTCGTCATCGATCCGCACGGGATGTTGGCGGCGGCGTGATCGGGCGATAAAGGCCGTCTGCGGCATTGACAAGCAAAAACTGCGATTGTTGTCTCTCAAACCGGCGGCACAAAGCAGAAGACCGAGAGCGTTGTCTCCCCCTCTCCCATTTATGGGAGAGGGGCGGGGGTGAGGGCGGGCGTTTCCTCGAAGTGAAGCGGCTCGGTGCTTGCCATGCGCCGGCCCTCACCCCCGGCCCCTCTCCCGCACGCGGGAGAGGGGAGCAAACCGGCGACGTATTCCATTGTATCGCCGCGCCACCGCGCGACTCACGCGTGCATCACCGGAGAATACTGCGCCGACCCCACAGACCCCGGCGTCTTCGCCAGCGGCGCGATCTGCTGCCGGCGTTCGCGCGTCGGCGCGACGCCGAACGAGTCGCGGTAGCTCTTGCTGAAATGGCACGCGGACTGGAAGCCGCACGCCATCGTGATGTGCATGATGGACATGTCGGTCTGCAGCAGTAGCTCGCGCGCGCGGCGCAAACGCAGCGTCAGGTAGTAATGCGTCGGCGTCATCCCGAGATGGTCGCGGAACAGGCGCTGCAACTGCCGCTGCGACATGCTCGCCAGACGCGCGAGCTCTTCGCGCGACAGCGGTTCCTCGATGTTGTTCTCCATCAGCGAGATCACCTCGAACAGCGACTTGTTCGCCGAGCCGAGGCGCGCCACCAGCGGCATCTTCTGCTGCGCGCTCGTGTCGCGCACATGTTCGACGATGAACTGCTCGGCGATCTGCGTGACGCGTGCGCTGCCGACGCGGATGGTGATCAGGTTCAGCATCATGTCGAGCGGCGCGACGCCGCCCGTGCAGGTGATGCGGTCGCGGTCGATCACGAATAGTTCCTTGAGGAAGCGCGTGTCGGGAAACTCTTCCTTCAGCGCCGACATGTTCTCCCAGTGGATGGCGCAGGCGTAGCCGGCGAGCAGCCCGGATTTGGCCAGGGCGTAGGTGCCGGTACACAGGCTGCCCAGCACGATGCCCTCGCGCGCCGCGCGGCGCAGCGCGGACAGGTAGTCCGCCGTGGTCGAGCGCTGCACGTCGACGCCGCCGCAGACGAACACGATGTCCGGCCGCCCGATGCTGTCGGCGCGGGTGGTGTCAATTGCCAGTCCGTTGCTCGCCGTCACCGGGCCGCCTTCCGGGCTGACGATGGACCAACGGTACAGTTCCTGGCCACTGAGGTAGTTTGCCATCCGCAGCACCTCGATCGCGCTGGTAAACGCAATCATCGTGAAGTTGGGCAACGGCATGAAGGCGAAGTGGGACAGCGACGCGGTTCGGTCGGGCGACATGGGGGCGTTCCTTGAATTCTGATGGCGTTCAGGTCTGAAGCCTGGCTACCGTCTATGGCTTTAGTGATAAAGCGGGCGCAACAAACGTGCCATACGGCGAAACCCTACGTTTGGGGGGCTGGGCTCGTTTGGGACGAGCGGCGTTGCACCGGATGCGTGACACACCGCACTCGCGCCGCCGCGAGCGGCACTACCGTAGTGCAATGCAGCATGCGGGAGTGACGTGATAGAAATCCGCTTTTTTGCACTTGCCCGTGTGCGTCCCATGACCGACTTGTGCAAATCGGACGCGAATGGCGGAAAAGGAAAAGAACGCGTCTGAATTCATCAATCGACCCAATACCCGAACGACAAGAATAGACCCGTCGGCAACGCTGCGCCGACGAGGCAGGAAAACCCGGCAAAGAGGGCCTGTCCCGCCTGTCAGGCAGCCATCTCAATCCCTCACGGAAGCTCTATGTCGAACACCCAGTCATTCTTCTCGCAGCCCTTGGCCGAGCGCGACGCGCTGGTGCGCGGCGCACTCCTGAAAGAACTCGAGCGGCAGCAGTCGCAAGTCGAGCTGATCGCCTCGGAAAACATCGTGTCGCGCGCCGTGCTCGAAGCGCAAGGCTCGGTGCTGACCAACAAGTACGCGGAAGGATACCCGGGCAAGCGCTACTACGGCGGCTGTGAGTTCGCGGACCAGGTTGAGTCGCTCGCGATCGAGCGCGTGAAGCAGCTCTTTAACGCCGGCTTTGCCAACGTCCAGCCGCACTCCGGCGCGCAAGCGAACGGCTCGGTCATGCTCGCGCTGACGAAGCCGGGCGACACCGTGCTCGGCATGTCGCTCGACGCAGGTGGTCACCTGACCCATGGGGCGAAGCCCGCACTGTCGGGCAAGTGGTTCAATGCCGTGCAGTACGGCGTGAACCGCGACACGATGCTGATCGACTACGACCAGGTCGAAGCGCTTGCGCATGAGCACAAGCCGAGCCTGATCATCGCCGGCTTTTCCGCGTATCCGCGCAAGCTGGATTTCGCCCGCTTCCGCGCGATTGCCGATAGCGTGGGAGCGAAGCTGATGGTCGACATGGCGCACATCGCCGGCGTGATCGCCGCGGGCCGTCATCCGAATCCGGTCGAGCACGCGCATGTGGTCACGTCGACGACGCACAAGACCCTGCGCGGCCCGCGCGGCGGCTTCGTGCTGACCAACGACGAGGGGATCGCGAAGAAGATCAACTCGGCCGTGTTCCCGGGCCTGCAGGGCGGCCCGTTGATGCACGTGATCGCGGGCAAGGCGGTCGCCTTCGGCGAGGCGCTGCAGCCGGAATTCAAGACCTACATCGACAACGTGCTTGCCAACGCAGCGGCGCTCGGCGAAGTGCTGAAGACGGGCGGCGTCGACCTGGTCACGGGCGGCACCGACAACCATCTGCTGCTGGTGGACCTGCGGCCGAAGGGGCTGAAGGGCACGCAGGTCGAGCAGGCGCTCGAGCGTGCAGGCATCACCTGCAACAAGAACGGTATCCCGTTCGATACCGAGAAGCCAACCATCACGTCGGGCATCCGGCTCGGCGCCCCGGCCGCGACAACGCGCGGCTTCGGCGTCACGGAGTTCCGCGAGATCGGCCGCCTGATCCTCGACGTGTTCGAGGCGCTGCGCGCCAACCCGGAAGGCGACCAGGCTGCCGAACAGCGCGTGCGCCGCGAGATCTTCTCGCTTTGCGAGCGCTTCCCGATCTACTGAACCGCGTACCGACAAGACTGGAGCAACCAATGAGCGCGCTGCATCAGGACAGCATCATCATCGACGGCCTGAACATCTCCAAGTTCGAGCGTTCGGTGTTCGAAGACATGCACAAGGGCGGCATCACCGCCGCGAACTGTACGGTGTCGGTCTGGGAGAACTTCACCAAGACTGTCGACAACATCGCACTGATGAAGAAGCAGATCCGCGACAACGCCGAGCTGCTGACGCTGGTGCGGACCTCCGACGACATCCTGCGCGCGAAGCGGGAAGGCAAGACCGGCGTGATCCTCGGCTTCCAGAACGCGCACGCGTTCGAGGACAACCTTGGCTATATCGAAGCGTTCGCCGACATGGGCGTGCGCGTGGTGCAGCTCTGCTACAACACCCAGAACCTGGTCGGGACGGGTTGCTACGAGCGCGATGGCGGGCTGTCCGACTTCGGCCGCGAAGTCATCACCGAGATGAACCGCGTCGGGATCATGGTCGATCTGTCGCACGTCGGCGGCAACACGTCGTCCGAAGCGATCGCGTTCTCGAAGAAGCCGGTCTGCTATTCGCACTGCCTGCCATCGGGCCTGAAGGAGCATCCACGCAACAAGAGCGACGCGCAGCTGCGGGAGATCGCCGATGCGGGCGGCTTCGTCGGTGTGACCATGTTTGCGCCGTTCCTCAAGCGCGGCATCGAGGCGACGGTCGACGACTACATCGAGGCGATCGACTATGTCGTGAACCTGGTCGGCGAGGACGCGGTCGGTATCGGCACCGACTTCACCCAGGGCTACAGCACTGAGTTCTTCGACATGCTGACGCACGACAAGGGCCGCTATCGCCGCCTGACCAACTTCGGCAAGGTGATCAACCCGGAAGGCATCCGGACCATCGGCGAGTTCCCGAACCTGACTGCGGCGATGGAGCGCGCGGGCTGGAAGGCGTCGCGCATCCGCAAGATCATGGGTGAGAACTGGGTGCGCATCTTCAAGGACGTCTGGGGCGCGTAATCCACACATAAGCCGCCAGTTCTTTCACGCAATTACAGAATACGGGACGTGCCAGCGCGAAACGCGCGGGCACGCGGGCGATGCCGCGCCTGCGCGATGACGCAAACGGCCATTTTTCCTCACGGAGTCACCACGATGCAACCGCAACTGCCGATCAACGTCGATCCCGATACCGGCGTCTGGACCACCGATGCGCTGCCCATGCTGTATGTGCCGCGCCACTTCTTCACCAACAACCACGTCGCCGTCGAAGAGGCGCTGGGCCGCGATACCTATGCGGAGATCCTCTACAAGGCCGGCTACAAGTCCGCGTACCACTGGTGCGACAAGGAAGCGAAGCTGCACGCGATCAGCGGGATGGCGGTGTTCGAGCACTACCTGAAGCGGCTGTCGCAGCGCGGCTGGGGACTGTTCTCGATCCTGGAGGCCGATCCGGCGACAGCGCGCGCGCGCATCGCGCTGCAGCACTCGTCGTTCGTGCTCGCGCAGCCGGAAAAGGAGGGCAAGCTCTGCTACATGTTCGCCGGCTGGTTCGCTGGCGCGATTGACTGGGTCAATGACACGACGCCAGCAGGCAAGGGCGCACCGCGCGCGCAGTCGAAGGAAGTGCAGTGCGCAGCCGAGGGTCACGATCATTGCGTGTTCGAAGTGTCGCCAGTCGCCCACTAAGCAACTTCCACTGACCGAACCCGTCCGCACTACGAAACATACAAACGCCAGAGGTCGTCCGCGATGCGTTATCCCCACCTGTTCAAACCTTTGCAGCTCAACCAGCTGACGCTGCGCAACCGGATCGTCAGCACCGCGCACGCCGAGGTGTATGCGGAGCCGGGCGGCCTGCCGGGCGACCGCTACATTCGCTATTACGAAGAGAAGGCGAAGGGCGGCGTCGGCCTGGCGATCTGCGGTGGCTCGAGCCCGGTCTCCATCGACAGTCCCCAGGGCTGGTGGAAGTCGGTGAACCTGGCGACCGACCAGATCATCGATCCGCTGTCGCGTCTCGCGGAGACGATGCACCGCCACGGCGCCAAGATCATGATCCAGGCCACGCACATGGGACGCCGCTCGGCGTTCCACGGCGAGCACTGGCCACACCTGATGACGCCGTCCGGCGTGCGCGAGCCGGTGCACCGCGGCAACGCGAAGATCATCGAGATCGAGGAGATCCGCCGGATCATCGCCGACTTCGCGGCCGCCGCGAAGCGCGTGAAGGACGCGGGGATGGACGGCATCGAGATCTCGGCCGCGCACCAGCACCTGATCGACCAGTTCTGGAGCCCCCGCACGAATTTCCGCACCGATGAGTGGGGCGGCAGCCTGCAGAACCGGCTGCGCTTTGGCGTCGAGGTGCTGCAGGCGGTGCGCGAGGCGGTCGGCAAGGATTTCTGCGTTGGCCTGCGGATGTGCGGCGATGAATTCCATGAAGATGGTCTCGATCACGAGCAACTCAAGGAGATCGCCCAGGCAATGTCCGAATCAGGGTTGATCGACTATCTCGGTGTGATCGGCTCCGGCGCGGATACGCACAACACGCTCGCCAACTGCATGCCGCCGATGGCGCTGCCGCCCGAGCCGTTCGTGCATCTCGCCGCGGGCATCAAGGCGGTGGTCAAGGTGCCGGTGATGCACGCGCAGAGCATCCGCGACGCGGGCCAGGCCGAGCGCCTGCTCGCCAGCGGCATGGTCGACCTGGTCGGCATGACGCGTGCGCAGATGGCCGATCCGCATATGGTCATCAAGATCCGCGACGGGCGCGAGGACGAGATCAAGCAATGCGTTGGCGCGAACTACTGCATCGACCGCCAGTACAACGGCCTGGACGTGTTGTGCGTGCAGAACGCGGCGACGTCGCGCGAGGCGACCATGCCTCACCTGATCGAGAAGTCGCGCGGCCCGAAGCGAAAGGTCGTCGTGGTCGGCGCGGGTCCGGCGGGACTTGAGGCGGCACGCGTCGCGCGTTCGCGCGGACATGACGTCGTGCTGTTCGAGAAGAACACCGAAGTGGGCGGGCAGATCATGCTGGCGTCGAAGGCGCCGCAGCGCGAGCAGATGGCGGGCATCGTGCGCTGGTTCGACATGGAGACCAAGCGCCTCGGCGTCGACCGGCGCCTGGGCGTCGAAGCCGACGCGAAGATGATCATGGCGGAGAAGCCGGACATCATCGTGCTGGCGACCGGGGGCCGCGCGTTCTCCGACCAGGTGCCCGCGTGGGGCGTCGCCGAGGGGCTGGCGGTCAGCTCGTGGGATGTGCTGTCCGGGCGCGTCGAAGCGAAGCAGAACGTGCTGGTCTACGACGGCGTGAGCACGCACGCAGGCGCGGGCGTGGCCGACTACCTGGCCAGCCGCGGCGCCAAGGTGGAGATCGTCACCCCGGACGTGAAGGTGGCCGACGACTGCGGCGGCACGACGTTCCCGATCTTCTATCGCCGTCTGTACGCGCAAGGCGTGATTCACACCCCGAACTACTGGCTCGATCGCGTCTACGAGGAGGACGGCAAGACGATCGCGGTGCTGCGCAATGAGTACACGGAAGAACTCGAGGAGCGTGCGGTCGACCAGGTGGTGATCGAGAACGGTTCGACACCGAACGACGCGCTGTACTGGAAGCTGAAGCCGGAATCGGTCAACCGCGGCCAGGTCGACGTGCACAAGCTGTTCGCGGCGGAGCCGCAGCCGTGCCTGTCGGAGACGCTCGGCAACGGCCGCTTCCTGTTGTTCCGGGTTGGTGACTGCATCTCGATGCACAACATCCACGGCGCGATCTACGACGCGCTGCGGCTCGTGAAGGATTTCTGACGATGAACCCGTCCAACCTGATTACCGTCCTGCTCTGGCTGTCGGTGGCGGGGCTCGCCTTCGCGGTGTTGAAGCGCGCGTCATACTGGCGGCTCGGGCGGGCGAGCGCGCCCGGCACGTTCGGCATTGCCAATCTGTTCGCGATCCCCAAGCGCTACTTCGTCGACCTGCACCACGTCGTCGCGCGCGACCCGTACATCGCGAAGACGCACGTCGCCACGGCCGGCGGCGCGATCGGCGCGCTTGCGCTCGTGTTCGTCAACTACGGTCTCGCCATCTACTCGCCCTGGCTCGACAAGCTGACCTTTGCCGCGGCGCTGGTGATGCTGGTCGGTGCGGTGTTCGTGTGGCGCCGGCGCCGCTCGAAGGACGTGCCCGCGCGTCTGTCAAAGGGGCCGTGGAATACGCTGCCATGGCTGCTCGGATCCTTCGCGCTCGGCCTGGCCCTGTTCTCGCTGGTGCCGGCCGGTCTGATGTCGGGGGCGTTCGCCGTGTTCTGCGCGGTGCTGATCGCCGTCGGCGCGCTGGCCATGACGGTCGGCGCGGCGCAAGGCGGGCCCATGAAGCATGCGATCGCGGGCCTGCTGCATCTCGCATTCCATCCGCGCCAGGAGCGCTTCGCGGCGTCGCCCGAGTCGTACACCGGAAACGGCACCGCCACGCCGCCGACCGCGCTCAAGCTGCCCGACATCGAGCACCGGGACTATGGCGTTGCGAAGCCGGTCGAGTTCCGTTGGAACCAGCTGCTGAGCTTCGATGCGTGCGTGCAGTGCGGCAAGTGCGAGGCGGCGTGTCCGGCGTTCGCCTCGGGCCAGCCGCTGAATCCCAAGAAGCTGATCCAGGATCTTGTCGTCGGGATGGCGGGCGGCTCCGATGCCGCGTACGCAGGCAGCCCGACGCCCGGCATTCCGGTCGGCCGGCATCGCGGCGAGCCGAACGGCCCGATCGTATCCGGGCTGATCGAGGCGCAGACATTGTGGTCGTGTACCACGTGCCGCGCTTGCGTGCAGGAGTGCCCGATGCTGATCGAGCACGTCGATGCCATCGTCGACATGCGCCGCAACCAGACGCTTGAGCATGGCACCGTGCCGGGCAAGGGCGCGGAAGTGCTGGCGAACCTGCGCGAAACCGGCACGATGGGCGGCTACGATACCGCTGCGCGCTATGACTGGTCGGTCGACCTGAATGCCCCGGTGGCGCAGCCGGGCAAGACGGTCGACGTGCTGATCGTCGCCGGCGAAGGCGCGTTCGACATGCGCTATCAGCGCACGCTGCGCGCCTTCGTCAAAGTGCTGAACAAGGCGGGCATCGACTATGCGGTGCTCGGCGAGGTGGAAACCGACACCGGCGATGTCGCGCGCCGCCTGGGCGACGAGGCGACCTTCCAGCAGCTGGCCAGGCATTTGATCGGCACGCTCGGCACGCTGTCGTTCCGCCAGATCGTGACCGCCGATCCGCACGTGATGCACAGCCTGCGTAACGAATACCGTGCGCTGGGTCTGCGTGTCGAGGTCAAGCATCACACCACCTATATGGCTGAGCTCGCGTCGAGCGGGCTGATCGCGCCGAAAGCAGTCGAGGCGCTGCGCGACAAGCGCATCACCTATCACGATCCCTGCTATCTCGGCCGCTACAACGGCGAAACCGAAGCCCCGCGCAAGCTGCTGAAGACGATCGGCATCCAGGTGGTCGAGATGGAACGCAACGGCATGCGCGGCCGCTGCTGCGGCGGCGGGGGTGGCGCACCGTTGACGGATATTCCTGGCAAGCAGCGCATTCCTGACATCCGCATCGCCGACGCGCGCGCGGTGGGCGCGGACGTGGTTGCGGTGGGATGCCCGAACTGCACGGCGATGCTGGAAGGCGTCGTCGGCCCGCGCCCTGACGTGCTCGACGTGGCTGAACTGGTCGCCGCCTCGCTGGAGTGAATCGATGAACACGACTAAACGAATCGACCCGCGCCGGCCGTTCATCATCACGGCGGCGGGCCTCAGGCGGATCACGCTGGGCGAGTCCGGCAGCGCAGACGCAAGCGCCGCGCACTGGCCCGCGCACGGCCACGCTGCCGAGGGGGCAAAGCCACGGCGGATGGTGAAGGAGCCGCGCTATGTGCTGCTCGTGGCCGCGCACAGCGAACGCGGCGCGCTGGACGAGCATGCGCACCAGGCAGTCGCGGCGGCCGCGCTGCTCGCCGATGCGCAGACCGAAGTAGTGCTGATGGTGTTCGGGGAACTGAAGGACGACGCGGCGGAGCTCGGCGTCGACAAGCTTATCGCGCTGCCCGAGTTCGACCGGCGCACCTTCGCGCCAGACGGCGAGCTGCGGGCACTGCATGCGTGCGCGACGGCGCTGTCGCCCCGGCATGTCTTCCTGCCCGACAACGAGAACGGCGACGGCGATCTCGGCCGGCGATACGCGGCTGCGGCGGGCGCCAGCGTCGCGACGGAAGTGGTCGAGATCGACGCGCGGCACGTCGGCGTGTATGTGCACGCCAGGCGTGCGTTCGCGACCCGCGCGCTGCCCGAGGTCATCCTGCTCGCGCCGGGGGCGGTTGACACGAAGCTGCCGTTCACCGGCGCGGGCGAGCGCCTGTCCGGCGAGTTCCTGCACGCCAGGGGAGGGACGCCACTGTATCGCGACCTCGGTGTCGAGGAAATCGATGCCGCCCAGGTCGCGCTGGAGGAGGCGGACTTTATCGTGGCGGCCGGCAACGGCGTGACCGACGTCGGCGCGTTCGAGCGGCTCGCGGGCGCGTTCGGCGCGGCGATCGCCGCCAGCCGCGTCGCGGTCGACAACGGGCATTTCACGCGTGACAAGCAGGTCGGCGCGACCGGCAAGACGGTCGAGGCCAGCGTCTACATTGCGTTCGGCATCTCCGGCGCGGTGCAGCACCTGCAAGGCATCAAGGACTGCCGTCACGTGATCGCAGTCAATCTGGACGGCAGCGCGCCGATCGCCAAACGCGCGAACCTGACCATCGTCGGCGACGCGCAGGCGACGATCGCCGCACTGTTCGAGCAGGTCCAGGCCGCGCGCCCCGCACGGGGTCAGCAGCCGGCCGCAGCCCGTCCCCGCGAAGCCGCAGGAGCCGCAGCATGAACGCCCCCACACAAGTGCAACGTATCGCGGTGCTGGTGTCCGTCGGCCGCCATCCGGTCAGTGGCGCGCCGCGCTACAGCCGCAACGACGCCGCTGCGCTCGAGCTCGGCCGCGGCCTCGCGGAAAAATATCGCGCGCAGCTCGCCGTGATTCACGCGGGCGACGCCGCCGATCCTGCGCTCAACGACTACCTGGCGCTCGGCGCGAGCGAAGTCCAGGTGCTCGCTTGCGCAGGTGGCGAAGACGCCGCGCACGCGCTTGCCGCGCACATAAAGGACTATGACCTCGTGCTGACCGGCACCCGCGCGGAGGGCGCGTACGACACAGGGATGTTGCCCTACCGCGTCGCCGCGGCGCTCGGCCGGCCGCTGGTCGGATCGGCCGTCGACGTCGACATCGCCGGTGGTCGCGTCGCCGTGCGGCAGTTCCTGCCAAAGGGCCTGCGCCGGCGCGTCGATGCCACGCTGCCCGCGGTGGTGGCCGTACATCCGCTCGCGAACGCGCAGCCGCGCTATGCGTACGCGCGGCTGCGCGCGGGCACCATCCGGCTGTTGCCGGCAGCGCGGTGTGAAGATGGCGCCGCCGCCGCATGGACGCTCGGCGCCGTCGAGCGCAAGCCGGTCCGGCTGGCCGCCGCCGAGAAGCGCTCCGGGCATGCCCGGATGCTGTCGGCGACGACGACCGAGAGCCGCGGCGGGAACGTCGTAAATGGTGGGACTTCCGTCGAAAAAGCACAAGTGATCCTCGCCTACTTGCGCGAGCATCAACTCATCGACTACTGACACGTTGCCGGTCTGTCGGCAAGCAACCAGGGATGCAGGAAATCCGGAGCAAACAATGAAAGTATCGGCAGACATTCGCGCGCTGGTGGAGCGGCGCAAGGCGGGATACAGCCTCGAGGCGCCTTTCTACCTGAGCGAGGAGATTTTCGCGCTGGACATGGAGGCGATTTTCCGCAAGCACTGGATCCAGGTGGCGGTCGAGCCTGACGTGCCAGAGCCGGGCGATTATGTGACGGTCGAGCTCGGCCACGACTCGATCCTGATCGTGCGCGACGATGACATGCAGATCCGCGCGTTCCACAACGTCTGCCGCCATCGCGGCGCGCGGCTGTGCAACGCGGACAAGGGTACGGTCGGGAACATCGTCTGCCCGTATCACAGCTGGACCTACAACCTGAACGGCGACCTGATGTTCGCCGAGCACATGGGCGAGAAGTTCGACCGCTGCAAGCACAGCCTGAAATCCGTTCACGTCGAGAACCTTGCCGGCCTGATCTTCGTCTGCCTCGCGGACGAGCCGCCAGCCGACTTCGCGGTGATGCGCGCCGCGATGGAGCCGTACCTGCTGCCGCACAACCTGGCGGACACCAAGGTCGCCGCGCAGATCGATGTGCTCGAGAAAGGCAACTGGAAGCTCACGATGGAGAACAACCGCGAGTGCTATCACTGCGTGGCGAACCATCCGGAGCTGACCATTTCGTTATACGAGTACGGCTTCGGCTATCAGCGCTCGCCCGCCAACGCCGAGGGCATGGAAGCGTTCGAGCGCACCTGCATCGAACGTGCCGCGGAATGGGAAGCGATGAGCCTGCCATCGGCGGAGATCGAGCAATTGCTCGACACCACCGGCTTCCGTACCCAGCGCCTGCCGCTCGACCGCAGCGGCGAATCGCAGACGCTCGACGCCAGGGTAGCGTCGAAGAAGCTGCTCGGCAAGTTCGAGCAAGCCGACCTGGGCGGGCTCTCGTTCTGGACGCAGCCGAACTCGTGGCATCACTTCATGAGCGACCACATCGTCACGTTCTCGGTGATCCCGCTGTCGGCCGGCGAAACGCTGGTTCGCACCAAGTGGCTGGTCCACAAAGATGCGCAGGAGGGCGTCGATTATGACGTGAAGAACCTGACCGCGGTGTGGAACGCGACCAACGACCAGGATCGCGCGCTGGTTGAGTACTCGCAGTGTGGCGCGGGCAGCAGCGCGTACGAGCCCGGCCCGTACTCGCCATTCACCGAAGGCCTGGTCGAGAAGTTCTCGGCCTGGTATATCGGCCGGCTGGCCGAGCAGATCGGCGCGTAGGCGCAACAGCGGAGGCAGACATGATGCGCGATGCGGTCTTTACCGAGCCAGCGGAGAGCCGGGTAACCCGCCCGGCGTTCTGGAGCGCGCTCCCCGAGCGCTGGACGAGCGAGGTCGAGGAGACGCTCGTGTGCTGCCACGTGCGGCAGGAAACCCACGACGTGAAGAGTTTCTTCTTCCGCTCGCCGGAGGGGAGGGCGTTTGTGTTCGAGCCGGGGCAGTTCATCACGCTCGAACTGGATATCGAGGGCGAGGCGATCAATCGCTGCTACACGATCTCGTCGTCGCCGGCGCGGCCGCACACCATCTCGATCACGGTCAAGCGCGTGCCGGACGGCAAGGTGTCGAACTGGCTGCATGACCATCTGAAGCCGGGGGCGTCGATCCGCGTGCTCGGCCCGGCCGGCGAGTTCACGTGCGCGCGCCATCCGGCGCGCAAGTACCTGTTCCTGTCCGCGGGCTCCGGCATCACGCCACTGATGTCGATGAGCCGGGCGCACCACGATCTCGCCGAGGATCGGGACATCGTGTTCGTGCACAGCGCGCGCACACCGGACGACATCATCTTCGCGCGCGAGCTCGATCTGATCGCGGCAAGCCATGCGAACTTCCGCACGTCCTTTGTCTGCGAGCGGGTTGGCGCGCGCACCAGCTGGCCGGGCGTGACGGGCTTCCTGTCGCTGCCGTTGCTCCAGCTGATCGCGCCGGACTTCATGGAGCGCGAGATCTTCACGTGCGGGCCAGCGCCGTACATGAAGGCGGTGCGCGGCCTGCTCGACGAGGCGGGCTTCGAGCGCAGCCACTACCACGAGGAGAGCTTCTCGTTCGAGGCACTGACCGCAGAGGCCAACGAGCCGCTCGCCGATGCCGCCGCGGCGGCAAACGACGAGGCGGGGTCGGCGCAGTTCAATGTCAGCTTCGCCAGGAGCCAACGCGAGATCCTCTGCGGCGCGGGGCAGCATGTGCTCGACGCGGCGCGCCAATCTGGCGTGCGGCTACCGGCGTCGTGCACGCAGGGGATGTGCGGGACCTGCAAGGTCAGGCTGGTTGCCGGGCAGGTCGAGATGAAGCACAACGGCGGCATCCGCCAGCGCGAGATTGACCAGGGCATGGTGCTGCTGTGCTGCAGCAAGCCGCTGTCGGATCTCGTGATCGATAAATAAGACGGGACGCCTGCCAGGCGGGTGGCGCAGCACGATGTCCGTCGCAATGCCTGGCCAGGGCGACGACGATTCTAACTAAACGGGGCGCTACCGCTCCGACCACTGGAGGTATGCCATGAAGCTCTTTGCAAAGGTGTTTTGGGCCGGCGCAGCGTCGGTGATGATGACATGGAGCGCGCTGGCGCTGGGGGATGCCAAGCCGACCTTGAAGATAGGCTACGTCGAGGGTTGGGACGACAGCGTCGCGACGACGAATGTCGCCGCACGGATCATCGAAAAGAAACTGGGGTACCCGGTGCAACTGGTGCCGGTCGCGGCGGGCGTGATGTGGCAGGGCGTCGCGCGCGGCGATCTCGATGCGACGCTGTCCGCCTGGCTGCCGGTGACGCAGGGCGCGTACTGGGATCAGTTCAAGGCCAAGGTTGTCAATCTCGGACCGAACTTCACCGAGGCAAGGATCGGCCTGATCGTTCCCGCGTCGGTGAGCGCGAAGAGCATCGATGACCTGAACGCGCAGAAGGCGGCGTTCGAAGGCCGCATCGTTGGCATCGATGCCGGTGCCGGCGTGATGCGCAAGGCTTCCGAGGCGATCAAGAGCTATGGGCTCAGTTATTCGCTGATGCCGAGCTCTGGCAGCGCGATGACGGCTGAGCTGGCGCGCTCGATGAACGCGAACAAGCCGGTGATCGTCACGGGCTGGGCGCCGCACTGGATGTTCGCGAAGTGGAAGCTGCGTTTCCTGGAGGATCCGAAGAAGGTGTTCGGCGATGCCGAGCATGTCGACAACATCGTGAACCCGGGCCTGGAGACGAAGGCCAAGCCGGTTGTCGTATTCCTGAAGAAGTTCCAGTGGAAGCCGGGCGAGATCGATAGCGTGATGCTGGCGATCCAGAGCGGCACCAAGCCCGATGCGGCCGCCGATGCGTGGATCGCCGCGAATGCGGAACGCGTGAATGCATGGGTGGAGGGCGCGCATTAATTCGGCACGCGACCCAAGGAGGCAGTAGGCGCCGGCCACGATCGCATCGCGATCGTGGCCGGTGCGCATTGAGCTTACTGAAACACGACTGTCCGGTCCCCGTTCAGGAACACCCGTCGTTCGATGAACGCCTTGACGGCGCGCGCCAGCGTGATGCACTCAACGTCGCGCCCGACGGCAAGCAGCTGGTCCGGCTGGTACGAATGATCGACGCGCTCGACGACCTGCTCGATGATCGGGCCTTCGTCGAGATCGTCGGTGACGAAATGCGCGGTCGCGCCAATCAGCTTGACGCCGCGTGCATGTGCCTGGTGATACGGCTTCGCGCCCTTGAAGCCGGGCAGGAACGAGTGGTGGATGTTGATCGCGCAATTGGCCAGCCTGGCGCTTGTCTGTGGCGACAGCACCTGCATGTAGCGCGCAAGGATGACCAGCTCCGCGCCGCTCGACTCGAACAGGTCCAGCCATTGCGCTTCCTGCTGCGCCTTGGTTTCGGGCGTGATGGGAAAGTGCCGGAACGGCAGGTCATGCTGCCGCGCGAGCGGCTCCAGGTGGGGATGGTTGGATGCGATCCCGACGATGTCCATCTTCAACTCGCCCATGCGCCAGCGGAACAGCAGGTCCGCGAGGCAATGCTCGAGCTTCGACACCATGATCAGCACCTTCGGGCGCGCGTATGCGTCGTGGATCGCCCATTGCATGCCGAAACCCTCCGCTATCGGCGTGAACTCCTGGCGCAACACGTCGACCTGCAGCACTTGTTCGCGCGTGGGATGGAAGACGCAGCGCAGGAAGAAGCGGTTGCTCAGGTCGTCGTCGAAGACGGTCAGTTCATCGATGTAGCAGCGGTGACGCTCGAGCAGGCCGACCACGGCGGCGACCTGGCCGGGTGCGCTCGGGCACGACAGCGTCAGGATGAATTGTTGTGAACGTGACAGCGCGTCCATGCGATTCCTCTGTTGGGTTGAATGGCGCGGCGCGCGCAGCGTGCGCACGCATACCATGCGCGAAGTAGAGCAGGAGGAATGGCGGCCCGGATAGAACCGAAGCGCCGCTTGCATGGTATCGGCCCGTCATGCCGGAACTTGCGGTGCGGGATGCTGTTGTCACAAGCTGGCGGCGGGCATGGGGCGCTACAGAACCATTCGGCGTCGCTTGTGAACAGGCGACGCCAGACAACCATTTCCCTTGTTCGCCGTTGTCGCATTTCTGCAAGCGCTTGTCGGAATTAGTCGGCAGGCGGGGGCCTTTTCTGGCAACTATGTAGGTATCGCGCAATTGCGCTTGTAATGCGACGGAGCAGGTTTGCCGATGGCATTCCAGGAAAAAGGTAGCAATACGCCGGCAACGCTCCCCGGAAGATGGGGAAACGCAGCTAAGGCATTGCTATGTGATGTGTGAGTCCCCGCAGGATCAGGAGAAGATTTCGATGGATAGTCCAAAGGTCGTGGTCGAAGGTCTGTGCAAGGTATTCGGAAGCAATCCCAAGCAGGCGATCGATATGCTCGCATCCGGTTCGACGAAAGACGAAGTGTTCAGGCGCACCGGCCAGGTCGTCGGCGTGCACAATGTCTCGTTCGAGGTGAATGAAGGCGAAATTTTCGTGCTGATGGGCCTGTCAGGCTCCGGCAAGTCGACGTTGATCCGCCTCGTGAACCGGCTCGTCGAACCGACCGCCGGCAAGGTGCTGATCGGTGGCCGCGACGTGGCGGCCGTAAGCTGCTCGGAACTGATCGCGCTGCGCCGCACGGACATGAGCATGGTGTTCCAGTCGTTCGCGCTGATGCCGCAGCGCACTGTGCTTTCGAACGCGGCGTTCGGGCTGGAGGTGGCTGGCGTGAGCAGGAAGGAGCGCGAGCGCCGTGCCATGGACGTGCTTGAGGAGGTCGGCCTGGCGACGTTTGCGCAGAAGCTTCCCCGCGAGTTGTCGGGCGGCATGCAGCAGCGCGTCGGCCTGGCGCGCGCGCTTGCCGTCAACCCGTCGCTGATGATCATGGACGAGGCGTTCTCCGCGCTCGATCCGCTCAAGCGCAAGGAAATGCAGAACGTGCTGTTGCAGCTGCAGAAGGAGCATCGGCGCACGATCATGTTCGTGTCCCACGACCTGGAAGAAGCGCTGCGCATCGGCAGCCGGATTGCGATCATGGAAGGCGGCCGCCTGGTGCAGGTCGGCACGCCGCAGGAAATCATCGCGAGGCCGGCCGACGACTACGTCCGCACGTTCTTCGACGGCATCGACACCAGCCGCTACCTGACCGCCGGCGACCTGATGCAGACCGACGCCGTGCCGATCGTGTCAAAGCCCGATGCGGCGAGCATCGCCAGGACGCTGAACGGCCACGCCAGCTATGCCTTTGTGCTCGATGCCCAGCGCAAGGTCCGTGGCTGCGTCATGCGCGACGCCGCACCGGACGTGCGGCCGGTCGAAAGCATCCGGCGCGATGCGTCGCTTGAACACGTCGTCGAACGCGTCGTTGCGAGCCCGAACGCGCTGCCGGTCGTCGACCACGACGGCTGCTACTGCGGCTCGGTCGACCGTGCCGTCATCCTGAAGGCCATCACGCACCACTCGCGAGGTAACCATGTCTGAAATGCTTCCGCTCGGCCGCTGGGTCGACCAGTCTGTCCATTACCTGCTCGATCACGACGCGGCGACGTTCGACGCGATCGGGCGCGCGATCGAGGGGCTTGCCGCACTGATCGAGCACGGCCTGCAGGCGGTGCCGATGTGGCTGATGATGGCGATCTTCATCGGCATCGGCCTCTGGCGCGTCGGCTGGCGCTTCGCGCTGTTCACGGCCGCGTCGCTGTTCGTGATCTTCGCGACAGGGTTCTGGGACCAGACCGTCATCACGCTGGGCCTCACGCTGTCGTCGACCATCATCAGCCTGCTGCTCGGGATTCCGCTCGGCATCTGGGCGGCGAAGAGCAGGGTGGTCGCGGCCGTCGTGCGTCCGATTCTGGACCTGATGCAGACCATGCCGGCGTTCGTCTACCTGATTCCTGCCGCGATGCTGTTCGGCCTCGGCCGCGTTCCGGGCATCCTGTCGACGGTGATCTTTGCGATGCCGCCCGCGGTGCGTCTGACGAGCCTTGGCATCCGCCAGGTGAACATGGAGATCGTCGAGGCCGGCCAGGCGTTCGGTTGCACGCCGTGGCAGCTTCTGTACAAGGTGCAGTTTCCGAACGCGCTGCCGTCGATCATGCAGGGCGTCAACCAGACGATCATGATGGCGCTGTCGATGGTGATCATCGCCTCGATGGTTGGCGCGGGCGGCCTGGGCAACGAGGTGCTGGCGAGCATCCAGCGTCTGGACATCGGCCTGGGCTTTGAAAGCGGCCTGTCGGTGGTGCTGCTGGCAATTGTCCTCGACCGCATCACCGAGAGCTTCGGCCGCGTGCCGGGCACGGCGAGGGCGCCGCTTTTCTCGGGGCTCAGGCAACTGTTCGGCGCCAAGGCCACGACAGCGCAAGCCTGATCCCGAGGTCATCCGTTCGCCAGGAGAGCGATGTGAGGTCCGTTGCCGCCGTACCAGCTGACAGCGCTTCACCTTCAATGTCGTCCCTAGCGCATTTCGGCTTCCTGGCGCTGCCTGAGTTCTCGATGATCGCGTTCTCGAGCGCGGTGGAAGTGCTGCGCATGGCGAACTATGTCGGGCGCGCCGAGCATTACACGTGGTCGGTCTATTCGCCAGACGGCGCGCCGGTGCACGCGAGCAACGGCATCGTGGTACGGCCGACGCGCGCATTGGATGGGACAAGACTGCCGGACGTGATGATCGTCTGCGGCGGCATTCGCATCCGCGACGTTGTCGACGACGGCACGCGCGCGGTGCTTGGCCAACTCGCCGGGCTGGACATTCCGCTCGGCAGCATCTGCACCGGTGCCTACGCGCTGATGGCGAGCAGGCTGCTCGACGGATACCGCTGCGCCGTGCATTGGGAGAACCGGTCCGCGCTGCACGACGAGTTTCCGCTGGTGCATTTCGCCGACGAACTGTTCGTCATCGACCGTGACCGGCTTACCTGCACGGGCGGCACCGCACCGATCGACATGATGCTGAATCTCGTCGGTCTGCGCTTCGGCCGGCAGCTTGCCACGCAGGTCTCTGAACAGTTCATTCTCGAGCGGATCCGCAGCGCGAGCGATCCGCAGCCGATCCCCGTCGATGCGCGGGTTGGCCTCTCGCGCGCGGAACTGATCGAGGTGGTGCGGCTGATGGAGGCGAATATTGAGGAACCGCTGTCGCTCGATGAATTGGCGCGGCTCGTGCGGCTGTCGCAGCGGCATCTGCAGCGGATGTTCAAGCTCTATCTGAATGTGTCGCCGACCCACTATTACCTTACCCTGCGCCTGAAGCGCGCGCGCGACCTGCTGCGCACGACCAACGCGTCAATCGCCCGTGTGACGACCGTGTGCGGATTCCATTCGCCGTGCCATTTCAGCAAAGCGTACCGTGCGCAGTTCGGTCATGCGCCCAGCCACGAGCGCCGACCGACGGGATGATCACCGGCCGCGTAAGCGACGCTCGCTAGAGCCTTGGACGCCATGAACTCAGGCCCGGAATCCCATGCGCAATATCGCGCCAGCTTGACTACTGACCTTGACATCCCGATGAGCCAGACGATCTCCCACTCATTGCGTACTCCACTGTATGAGCGTCACCGTTTCATCCGCGCCCGTATGGCTGATGTTGGTGGCTGGGAACTGCCAGCTGCTTATGGATCCCAGATCGAAGAGCACCACACCGTGCGCGAGGATGCCGCTATGTTCGACTTCTCGCACATGTGCGTGATCGACATACACGGGACGGACGCTCGAATATTTCTCGGCAAGCTTCTTGCCAACGACATCGGCAAACTGAAGTCGCCGGGCAAGGCACTCTATTCGTGCATGCTTAACAGCGAAGGAGGGGTGATCGATGACCTTGTCGTTTACTACCTGGACGATGAATACTTCCGTATCGTCTTGAATGCGCACGCCGCAAGCCGCGACATTCAGTGGATCCGATCGCAGATCGTTGCGATGAAAAGCTCGGTGAGTCTGGTCGTGCGGCGCCAGGATCTTGTCACGGGCGATGTGGAGCCGCTGGCAATTATCGCCGTGCAGGGTCCCAATGCTCGGGAGAAGGTATTTCGAGCGATTCCGTCAACCCGCGCGGCTGAGAAGGTAAAGCCGTTCAATTCCATCACCGTGTACGACTCCGCAGTGGGCGAATTGATGTTGGCACGAACGGGGAAAACCGGCGAGGATGGCTTCGAATTGATCATGCTGGCAAAGCATGCTGTTCAAGTATGGGACATGCTGAGGTCGGCCGGCATCTGTGCGGCGGGCCTCGACGCATGGGATACCCTTCGGCTTGAGGCAGGCATGCACCTGAATGGGCGCGACATGGACCCACAGACCTCGCCCTTCGATGTCGGCTTGGGCTGGAGTGTTGATCTGGGGCCAGAGCGCGATTTTATCGGCAAGGCAGCGCTACTTGCTCGCCGCCAGACTAGGCAGTTCGTTGGGCTCGCTTTTGAGGGAAGCGCCGCGGTCGCTCGCGCGCAAAGCCCGGTGATGAGCCTCCAGGGAGAAGTGATTGGCGAGGTCACCAGCGGAACGTATAGTCCGACGCTTCAAACTGCCATCGCTTTGGCACTGATTACCCCTGACATCAAGTCTGGCTCATATGTGAGTATTGAGGTCTACAACAAGAGAGTCTCTGCGAAAGTGGTTCGTCTGCCTTTCGTACGGAACGGAAGTCCAGTGCAGCAAAACGACCATGCATGACAACTTGCCAGAGCGCTTGCGCTCGCTCCTTTTCGTTCCCGCAGACAGTGACCGGAAGCTTGCGGCCTCGCTGAAGTCAACTGCGGATGGCCTGGTGTTCGACCTCGAGGATGCCGTGCCAGAACAAGGAAAGGACGACGCACGGTCCCGGCTGGTCGGCTTCCTCGAACAGCACCGCAGCTCGATGCACTCGGCCTTGCTGGTGCGTGTCAACGGTCTGGCGTCCGGCCATATCCTGCGCGACCTGGCGGCCGTGATCCCGCACCGGCCCAGCGCGATTGTGCTGCCGAAGTGCCGTAGTGTCGATGACGTGCACCGCCTCTGCGACTTCCTCGCGGCTTTTGAATGTGCGCTATTGGACGATGGCTGGAAAGTCTCTATCATCGCGATGGCAACCGAATCGTCCGAAGGTGTGTTCGGACTGTCGTCGTATCGCAATGCGCCCTTGCGCCTGCGTGCGCTGATGTGGGGCGTGGATGACCTTGCGGCCGACCTTGGCGCATTCTCACCGCATATCGGCAAGGAGCTGAGTGCGCCGTTTTCCGTGGCTCGTACCATGTGCCTGCTGGCGGCGGCCCAGGCGGGTATCGACGCCATCGATGCTGTCAGCACACGCCTGACCGACCCGGAGCAGATCGGAGAAGAAGCCGCGCAGGCGAAGCGGGACGGATTTTCGGCCAAGGCTGCAGCGCATCCTTCTCATATTGAAGCCATCAATCAGGCGTTCTTGCCGCAGGAAGAGGAGATACGCTGGGCCAGCCAGGTGGTCGAGGCGTTCTCAAGGGTCGGCGCCTCAGGTGTGGCCAGGTTAGGAAATGCAATGATAGATCGGCCCCACCTTCGCCTGGCACATCGTATCCTGTGTCACATTGAGGAGAACTGAGCTATTGGACAGCATGGGAGGGTGGCTCTTGTCACAAAACTGGATGGGCTCGGTTCGCGCAAAGGTTCGCGGTACAAGCGCCTCGCCGATTCGCCTGGTCGCTGGAGTTGAACAAATGATCAGTGTTGCTCGACGCTTGCTCGTTCCTGGCCTGAGCGCCATGTTGCTGTGCGTCGCTTGCAGCCAGTCTTATGGGCAACAGGTTGTCAGGATCGGTGTGTCCAGTCCTCTTACCGGAATCAATGCAGCCAATGGCAAGGATATGGAGAGCGGTGTTCGCCTCGCTGTCGAGGAAGCGAATTCGCAGCGCATCAAGCTGGACGGCCAGGACGTCCGTTTCGAGCTCGATTCGGTGGACGACCAAAGTGACCCTCGCATCGGCGTTCAGGTCGCCCAGAAACTTGTCGACGATGGGGTGACCGTAGTTGTCGGGTATTACAACTCAGGCGTCGCCCTCCCGTCCGCGCCAGTTTTCGCCAGGGCAGGCGTCCCGGTAATCCATCCGGCGGCGACCAATCCGACCATCACGCATCAAGGCCTGAATACCGTCTTCCGCATCATTGCGACCGATACGCAAAACTCCGGTAACGCTGGGAGGTACGCGGTCAAAGTCATGAAGGGGCAGCGCATTGCCGTGATGGATGACCGAACCGCGTTCGGCCAGGGGGCAGTGGACGAGTTCAAGAAAGCCGTCGCCGCTGCCGGCGGCAAAATTGCGATAGCTGAATACACCAACGACAAGGCGGTCGATTTCAGCGCGCAGCTCACGAACATCAGGGGTGCCAACGCCGACCTCCTGTTCTTTGCCGGCCTGGACAACCAGGCGGCGCTCATCACGAAGCGGATGAGGGAGCTCGGGATGCGCACCCAGTTCGTCGGGAGCGGGGGCATCGCCGACAGTATCTTTCTTAATGTCGCTGGTCCCGCTGCGGAGGGCGCTATGGCCTGGGAATATGGACGCCCTGTCGAAACGCTGCCGCAAGGCAAGGTCTTCATGCAGAAATTCAAGAAACGCTTCCGCACCGACAGCCTTATCTATGCGCCCTTCGCATACGACGCCGCGTGGGTAGCTATCAACGCCATGAAACAGGCCAAGTCCACGAAGCCGGCTGAGTTCATGTCGGCGCTCCAGGCAACGCAATACGAAGGCATCACGGGGAAGATTGCCTTCGATGCGAACGGCGACTTGAAGCATCCGACTTCGACGCTCTATCAGGTCAAAGGTGGCCACTGGGTTCCGGTAACGACGATTGGGGCCGAATGACGTTGCGATTGACGCGTCATATTGCAGATACTGTATGTATATACAGTATCGGCGGCCGGCCTGGTCCCTAAGAGGGGCAGGGTGGCATCGTAGTCAAAGTCAAAATGGCCGGCGGCGTGCAATCCCTTCTGCTGTTCAAAACGTTCGGTAACCTGTTGATTCTATTGGGATGTGTCTGCAGGTTTTTTGCTCCGTTGACGGCAAAAGTCGCGCTAACCTGCTGATTCGTATCCATAAGCGCCGTCTCTCGCGCACATGATTTCCCTACATAGCCCCCTGCGGCCGCGGTGAAGCTGCTATGAAGTGTCCTGACAGGACACTCGCCCAGATGAAGCGCACCATTTCCATTCCCGCGCCGCCCCCGGATGCCGCGCACGCCGCGCGCCCGTCCGGCTGCCAGGCCGTCGCAGACGCGGCCGAAGACCGCAACTTCGTGACTGCACTGGCCCGCGGCATGGAATTGCTGCGCGCGTTCGGCCCGCACGACGACTATCTCGGCAATGCCGAGTTGTCGCGCCGCACGGGCATTCCGCGGCCGACGGTGTCGCGCCTGACCTACACGCTGTCCACGCTGGGCTACCTGACCTATATCGAGTCGCTGGAGAAGTACCGGCTGGGGCAGGGCGCCATGGTGCTCGGGCATCGCTATGTGTCCGGCGCGGGCATCCGCGATATCGCGCAGCCGCTGATGCAGTCGCTCGCCTTTGCGACCGACTGCACGGTCGCGCTGGCCATGCCGGACCGTCATGCCATGGTCTACCTGGAGTCATGCCAGCCACGCGGCGCGCTGGTGATCCGGCTCGCACCGGGCGCGCGCCTGCCGATGGCCACGTCGGCCATCGGCCGCGCATGGCTGGCGGGGCTGGATGTGCCGCGGCGCGAGGCCGCGCTGGGCGAGCTGGAACACCACTACGGGCCGCGCTGGCCCGGCATCCGGACGAAGATCGAGCGTTCCCTGCGCGACCATGGCCGCCGTGGCTTCTGCCTGGCGCATGCCGAGTGGGACCGCACCGTCAGCGGCGCCGCGGCGCCGGTCCGGCTGGAGGGCACCAGCGAGGTGCTGGCCCTGAACATCGGCGGCGCTTCCACGCGGCTGTCGCCGGAAATACTGGAAGGCAACCTCGGCCCGCGCATCCGCGAACTGGCCGAGACATTGCAGAACCGGCTGTGGCAGGCGCGCGGCGGCAACGCGGCCGGATGAAGGCGAACACTTTTGAGCTGAGACTTAGCGACCTAGCAGGAGGAGACAAGATGGATATCCGCAACAAGACCGTAGTGGTAACCGGCGCCGCGACCGGTATCGGCCGGGCCCTGGCGCTGGCATTTGCGCAAGCCGGCGCGCGTGGCGTGGCGGTGGCCGATCTCAATGCCTCCGGCGCGGCGACGGTTGCGGCCGAGGTCCAGGCAGCCACCCCCGGCTGCGAGGTATTCGCCCACCAGGTAGACGTGGCGGACGCCGCGGCGGTGCAGGGCCTGGCCGACGAAGCGACGCGGCGCTTTGGCCAGGTCGACGTGTTCTGCTCGAACGCCGGCATCATCCTGCGCAAGGGCCTGGACGCGAGCGCCGACGAGTGGCAACGCATCTGGGAAATCAACGTGATGGCCCATATCCACGCTGCGCGCGCCGTGCTGCCGCAGATGCTGGAGCGCGGCGACGGCTACTTCGTCAACACGGTGTCGGCGGCGGGCCTGCTGTCGCAGATCGGCTCGGCGCCGTACGCGGTGACCAAGCATGCGGCGATCGGGTTTGCCGAATGGCTGTCGATCACCTATGGCGATCGCGGCATCAAGGTCAGCTGCATCTGTCCGCAAGGCGTGCAGACCAATATGCTTTTCGGCGAGAAGGGTGAACGCAAGGGCTTCCTGCAAGAGGGGTCGGTCACTGCCGGGCATGTTGCCGCGGTGACGCTGGAGGGCGTGGCCGACGAGCGCTTCCTGATCCTGCCGCATCCCGAGGTGCTCGAGTACTATCAGCGCAAGGGGCAGGACTATGACCGCTGGCTGCGCGGCATGCGGCGTCTGCATGACAAGGTGATGCAGGAGTTCGGCGGCATCGTCGTCTAGGCTGTCCCGATAGCGGGTGGCGGTGTGCCATCCCCAGGCTGTACAACGCAGTGACCAGAGAGCCGGCGGCCACGCAGCCGCCGGCCTTCCAGGAGACAACCCATGCGTGTCAGTTCCCTTGCCGCGGCGGCCCTCGCCGTTGCCACTGCTTTTGCCGCGCCGCTGGCGCAGGCGCAGGCTTATCCGTCCAAGCCGATCCGGATGGTGGTCGGCTTCCCCAGCGGCGGTGCGCCCGATACGCTGGCGCGGCTTGTGTCGGAGAAGATCTCGCCGTCGTGGGGCCAGCCGGTCGTGGTGGACAACAAGCCCGGCGCCGGCGGCAATATCGGCGCGGAGGCCGTGGCGCACGCCCCGGCGGATGGTTATACGCTGGCGCTGGGCACGGTCGGCACGCATTCGATCAACGGCTCGCTGTACAGCAAGATGCCGTACGACATGGTCAAGGATTTCGCGCCGGTGATCCTGATCGCATCGACGCCGAATGTGCTGGTGGTCAATCCCGAGGTGCCGGCGAAGAACGTGGCCGAACTGATCGCGCTGGCCAAGGCGAAGCCCGGCACGCTGACGTTTGGCACGCCGGGCATCGGCACCTCGCCGCATGTGGCCGGCGAGATGTTCAATTCGATGGCGGGCGTCAGGATCACGCATGTCCCGTACAAGGGCCGGGCCATGGCGATTCCCGACCTGCTGGGCGGCCACATCACCATGATGTTCGACAACCTGCCGTCGGCGCTGCCGGTCGTGCGCGAAGGCAAGCTACGCGCGCTGGGCATCACCAGCGCAAAGCGTTCGGCGTCGGCGCCGGATATCCCGACGCTGGCGGAGCAAGGGCTGCCCGGATTCGAGGCTGATTCCTGGTTCGCCATCTTCGCGCCGGCGAATACGCCCAGGGAAGTCGTGGCCAGGCTGAATGCAGAGTTCAACCGCATCTATCAGCTGCCCGACGTGCAGGCGAAACTGAAGACGCTGGGGCTCGATCCGATCCTCGGCTCGCCGGAGAAGCTCGCCACCTACCAGCGCGCCGAGATCACCAAATGGGCGAGGGTGGTGAAGGAATCGGGGGCGAAGGCGGAGTGATGATACCGTGGATCAGGCGTCGGGCTCGACGGCGCCTGCCGCCTGCCTGGCGCTGCTGCCGTCCCGCAGGCGGCTCAGGCTGATGACGGCTCCCAGCGTTGCCATGGTCATGGCGACATAGAGCGCAATGCGTGCCGCGCCGGTCTGGTCCAGGCTGAACAGCAGGGCCACCACGGCCGTACCCGTGGTCTGGCCCAGCAGGCGGGTGGTTGCCTGTGCCCCGCTTGCGCCGCCGCTGCGCTCAGGCGGCGTTGCGCCGATCATGGCGCGGTTGTTGGGCGACTGGAACAGCCCGAAGCCCAGCCCGCACATTGCCATGCGCCACGCAATGTCCAGGCTGGCCGCATCGCGCCCGAGCAGCGCCAGGCCGAGCAGCCCGCTGGCCAGCAGTGCCAGCCCGATGCCCGCCAGGATGCTGGCGGGGTAGCGGTCCGACAGCCGGCCGGATACCGCGGCCATGACCGCCACCATCAGCGGCCAGGGCGTGATCAGCAGGCCGGTCTCCTGCAGCGAGCGGCCGAGCTGGTATTCAAGGTAGAAGGGCAGCGCGATGAAGGCCAGCATCTGCGTCATGAACGAGCAGAACGATGTGCCCACCGCCAGCGTAAAGGCCCGGCTCGCAAACAGGTCCACCGGCACCAGCGGCGCGGTGCGGCCGTGCTGGCGACGCACCAGCAGCCAGCCCAGCACGACGGCGCCGGCAAGGCCGGCCACGCCCGCTGCCCGCATGCCGGCGTGGCCCATGCCATCGACGCTCAGGATGAACAGCCCGAACACCACGGCCGACAGCGCGGCGCTCGGATAGTCAAAGTCGCGTGGTTGCGGCGGAGTCTCGGGCAATGCGCTGCGGCTGAGCGCCAGCGCAAAGATCGCCACCGGCACGTTGACCGCGAACAGCCATTGCCAGCTTGCCAGCGCCAGGATCAGCGCGCCCAGCGAGGGGCCCACGGCAATGGTCACACCGACGACCAGCGCATTCAGGCCGATGCCGCGGCCCAGCCGGGTCGGCGGATAGATAAAGCGCACCAGCGCGGTATTGACGCTCATGATGCCCGCGCCGCCAATGCCCTGCAGCACGCGTGCCGCCACCAGCATCGGCAGGTTGACGGACAGCGCACATAGCAGGGAACCGACCAGGAAGGTCGCCAGGCCGGCGCGGTAGACACGCTTGTAGCCGAGGATGTCGCCCAGCGAGGACAGCGGCAGCAGGCAGACGGTGACGGTGAGCTGGTACGCATTCACCACCCAGATCGTGCTGGCCGGCTCGGCGCCGAGCTGGCGCGAGATCGATGGCAGCGCGATATTGGCGATGGAGCCGTCCAGCACGGCCATGATCAGGCCGCAGAAAACCGTGAGAATCGCCCAGGTGCGCTGGGGCTGGGGAAGGCCTTGATGTGGCTGCATGGGGGATACATTAACGACAATGCCGCGCCCTGAAAGCCAGGGCGCGGCGTCGCCATTATCGTCCCGCGTGGCGGCGCCCGCAAATCCGCCAATTGTGGTAAGGCAGATGGCCTGCCGCCGGTATCAGGCCTGCGCCTGGTCTTCCGGCGCGTACGCGCGCGCGCGGTCGTGGAACGCCTTGCCGGCTTGCCCGATGGCCGATGTCCACGGCTGCCCGGCCTCGCAGAGGTGCTCCAGTTCGCGGCATCGCGCCAGCAGGTCCGGTTGCTGCACGATCACCAGTGCGCCGGCGCACCGATGCGTCCAGGCGCGCAGCGCCTCCACATCCTGCCGCGCGAAAATGGCCTCCAGCTCCGGCAGGTCGGTCTGCAACTGCTTGCGCAGGATGCCGTCATAGCGGGCACGGTCGGCCGACGCCGTGCCGTCGGCACGATCCGGCGCGGGTGCGGTGTCGCTGGCGTCGGTTTGCGGGATCCGGATGGCCCGCAGGGCCAGCTCGAGGTCATTCAGCGAGGCGGGCTTGGCGACGTGGCCGGCGAAGCCGCGCCGTTGCCAGTCTTCCGCCTGCTCATTGCGCGTGATCGCGCTGAAGGCGAGTACCGGCAGCCCGGGGTGCGTTTCGCGCAAGACCTCCAGCAACGCATAGCCGTTCATCACGGGCATATGGATGTCGGTAAGCACCACGTCGATGTGTGCGGTCTCAAGGATCGATAGCGCCTGCTTGCCATTGCCCACCACGACAGGCTGGCATCCCAGGGTCTGGAGCTGCTCGGTGATCAGGGTCTGGTTCAGCGGGTTGTCTTCGGCCACGAGGACCCTGAGCCTGACGTCCGTGCGCGCGGAAGCCGTGGACTCTTCGGCCGCCGCCTCATGACGTACCGCGCCGGCAGGCAGTGTGCCGGTGCATGCGCCATCGAGCGAGGTCCTGACACAGGCCAGCAGGGCGCTGTGGCTGAATTCGGTGATTTCGAGAATGCCCTCCGCGCGCCATTGCGGACGATGCGGACCGTCAAGGGTGACCCAGACGACGGTGACGGGACGCAGTTCGCGCAGTGCTTCGAGCGTGCCCAACTCATACTCATCCGTGGCGACGATGAAATGCGGCAGGTTGAAGCGCAGGTACTCCTGCGCGGCCGCCAGCGAGCCCAGCACATTCGCACGCCAGCCTGCCGCGGTCAGCCACGCCTTGAGGTACTCGCCGGATTTCGCGTCCTGGCAGAGCACCATCACGCTGGCGCGATGGCCTGTGTCGGGCACGGCTTCCTTCACCGGCAGGGTGGCCGGCTCGACCGGAATCGAGATGGTGAAGGCGCTGCCCACGCCATGGACGCTTTCCGCGGAAATGCCGCCGCCCATGAGTTCACAGAGCCGCGCGCAGATCGACAGGCCGAGGCCGGTGCCGCCATAGCGGCTGGTCGTGACGGCATCGCCTTTCACGAAGGGCTGGAAGATGCGTGCGACCAGCGAGGCACGCATGCCGATCCCGGAATCGCTGACGCGACAGGTCAGCATGTGCCTGCCCTGCGCATCCGGCGTGATCTCCGCGCTGAGCGTGATCCGGCCGCTGGCGGTGAACTTGAAGGCGTTGTTGAGCAGGTTGTTGACCACCTGCATCAGGCGTGCGCGGTCGCCGGAAATCTCCACATCCAGGGTCGGAGACAGGTGCAGGTGGAAGCGGATCGGCCGTGCCGCCACCATCGGCGCATAGGTCAGCGCGAGGCTCTCGAGCGCGTCGACCGGCCGGAACGGCGCGTTGACCAGCTGCAGCTTGCCGGCATCGATCTTGGAGAAATCCAGGATGTCGTCGACGATGCGCCGCAGGCCTTCCGCCGCTACGTCGAGCGCGCGCAGGCGCGCGGCGTGGGCTTCGAGTCCGGGGCTGCGTGCCAGCAGCTCCAGGTTTCCCAGCAGTGCGTTCATCGGCGTGCGGATCTCGTGGCTCATTGCCGCGAAGAAGTTGGAGCGCACCCGCATCATCGCTTCGGTGGCCTGCTGCGCGGAACGCAACTGCTGCTCCAGCGCCTGCTGCGCGGTGAAATCCTGGACGGCGCAGAACAATACCTTGTCGTCGCGATAGCTGGCCGGCGCGTAGGTGATCTGCAGGAAACGCTGCGACGGGCCGCCTTCCTGGTCCGGCGACGGTTCGCCGTCAGCGGTGCCCGGCGGCGCAGGAATCGTGAATCGCGCGATCGACGCAAACTGGCCATTGCCGGTATGCGCGGGCTGCTGCGCGAACGCTTCCCTCGCGGGCGGCGGCAGGACATCCCTGCCGTGCAGCCCGAGCAATGCATCGGCATGGCGGTTGGCGGTCAGTATCAGGTGGTCGCGCTGGCGCACGATGCACAGTCCGATCGGCGTGGCGCTGACCAGGATGTGGTTCATCATCTCGCTCTCCAGCGCGCGCGAAGCGTCGGCGTGCGTACGGCGCAGCAGCCTGCCGTTCCAGTAGCGGGCGGTCAGGACGATGGCGGCGATCAGCAGCAGTCCGACTCCGAAAATCACGGCCAGGTCCGGTGCCAGCGCCGTGACCAGCATGTGATAGGGCAGGTAGTAGACCAGCGCGCCGAACTCCGGTCTCAGTGATTGCACCAGCAGTACGCCATTGCGGGTGTAGTGCAGCGTGTCGCGCGAGACAGACCTGGCGCGTGGCAGCAGGCTTGCCACGGCGTCGGGCGGTACCGGGCCGGCTTGCGGGGAGATGTCGATGACTTCGCCGCTTTCGTTGAGCAGTGTCAGCAGCGCGGGTTCGCTGGGACGGCTGAGTTGGGCCAGGAAATCGCCGGCGGGAATGCTGGCGGCTACCAGCATGGCCGGCTTGTCGCCCGCGTAGGCGGCGCTTACGGCAATCATGACTTTGGCGCCGGTCAGCGGATCGCGGGTAGGGCCGACCCAAACCTGTTCGTCCCGGCCAGGCACCCGATGGCCGGTGTGGTTCCTGACGGCCTGCACAAGGCTGCTGCGCAAGGCAGTGACAACACCGGGCTCCGCGGCCATGCGGCAGTCCTGGGCCAGTCCGGAGAGGATGATCCCGGTGTCTTCTTCCAGTGAAACGGCATAGGCGCAGTGATCGAGCCGGAAGGCCTCCTGCGTGGCCATCACACCCAGTGCGATCTGTCTGAGCCGCGTGAGGCGGGACGGCAGCGTCGCGGCCCAGGCGCGGCGCGCGCCCTCGGATGCGAGCAGCTGGTAGGCTTTCCCCACCTCGTCCATCGGGACCGTGAGTGCGCCGGTCGAGGCGAACTGCCGGATTGCCGCGTCGCTGAACGGGTTGATGTGAGGCGACTGGCGATAGTAGCGAACCGTCAGCAGGGCGCGCCGCAGGAACGAGGATTCGTTCTGGAGCAGTTGCGAGATCGACGCGACATACTGCGTGACATGGCTGCGCCGGTAGTCGAGATGCCGGTCCGCGGCAAGGCCGGCCAGCAACGCGCCCGAGAACAGCACGATCGCAATCAGGATGGCAATCGTTACCGAGTAGAGATGTTGCTGTCGGCGCGCGTTTTCGGCCAGCGATTCAAAGGCACTGGCCAGCGACTCCTGCGTTTGGTCGAGAATCTGCTGCATGGGAGAGGTGTTTCGGGTCGGATTCAGATCAGTCCGTTCTCGTAGGCGTAGCGGATCAGGCTGGTGTTGGTCTGCATGCCGAGCTTGCGCATGGCCACGGTCTTCTGGCTGGAAACGGTGCTGACGGAGCGGCCGAGCTTGGTGGCGATCTCGTTGAGCTGGAAGCCCTGTGCATAGAGCCGCACCACCTCAAGCTCGCGCGCCGTCAGGTCGGTCATCGGCGCTTCGGCCAGCGCGGCTGTGTCCAGGATCGCGCGCACCGACGGCGAGTAGAACGTGCCGTTGCTGACCGTGACGTGCACGCAGGCCCGTACGGCTTCGTCGAGCTCGTCCTCCTTGCTGACGAACGCGCGCGCGCCGAGCTTCACCGCGCGCCGGATGATCGCGGCATTGGACTGCGCGCTGAGGACGATGATGTGGGTCTTCGGATGGCGGCGGGCCAGCCGGTTGAGCAGGTTGAAGCCGTCCAGCGCTGCGTCGCCGTGCCCCATGCAGAAGTCGGTGATGGCGATGTCGGCAGGGTGCCGGTCGAGCGCGCCGATCAGCTCGCTGCCATTGGTGCATTCGCAGACGACTTCGAAGCCTCCGGCCCTCTGCAGGCAGTCGCGCAGGGCGACGACTACGAGAGGATGATCATCTGCAACGGCAACGTGTATGACTCGGTCGTTCATGCCTCGATTCCTTTTTGCTGAGTGGGGATGCGCGCGCCATGCGCTGTCCGGGCCGTGGTACGTGGCGCGGCGCGGGCGGGCAGGGGGGTGGGAGAAGCCGGGGGAGTGACTGGTGCAGCCGGCGCCGTGGCGGCCGGTGAATGCCTGGTAGATAGCGACATTGCGCAGACTCTCCGGAAATTGGGAATGGCAACCGGTGTGGGCCGATTGCCCTGGGCCATGCGCCACCACAAATCCCGAATTCTGGCTATCTTCTGCGTGCCGTTGAATAGTATTTCGGCTAGATGTCGACTCGGCTTGAGTGCGGAAATTTCCTGTGGTGGCAGCCGTTTGCGATGTCCGCTTGTGGCGTATCAATGCGATCGCCAGGCCGATGTGCCAGGGCCCGGGCGGCGCAAGGCGCTGGCCTGCGCGCCGAGCGCGTCGACGAATGCGCGCAAGCGTGGGAGCGCCTCGCTCGCACGCGCGAGGAATGTGCGGCATCTTTCGGACTGGGCTGGCGCCCCGGCGTGCGGCAGGGTGGCCGCGGGGTGGTGGAAGGCCGGATGCGACAGCAGCCAGGCGGGGATTTCGCGATGTCCGCGCAAGCGCAGCAGCATCAGCAGTTCGACGGACATCGCCTGCTCCACCGGGTGATCGAAGTCGATGCGGCTCCTGTCGGCGGCGTGGCGGGAATGCCGGATGTGGCGGTCGGCAAGCCGGAGCATCGGATCGGCGATGGCTGCCTCGTCATCCTGCCAGTGCGCGACGACCCGGGCGAGCAGGGCATCGTTGCGCTGGAAGACCGGCCGTGCGACCGGCACGCCAAGGGCAGAGCCGGCCACCGCCAGGATCATGCCGGCCATGCCGCTGACTGCCGGCCGCTCCGCTTGTCCCGGGTGCCGGGCAAACCAGTTGCGCAGGGCGAAGGCGGCCAGCTCGCGCCAGTCCAGCACCAGCAGCATGGCGATCTGGAACGCCATGTCGTGTTCATAGATGTGGTGGTGTCCCGGGCTGTCCCAGAGCGCCTTGTGCAGCGCAAGTGCGTGTGCGCCAGCGAGGCCTTCCACCACACCTTGCCGCAGGTCCGGCCAGTCCATGCCGGGAAAGGCGCCTGACGTGGCGCGCGCGATGGATTGCATCTGCTGCTGGCGGCCCAGCCAGAACAGCGCGCGCGCAGCGCGCGGCAGGGGCATGGCGGAAGGGTTCGTCAGGAACGCCTGGAGGGTGTCCTGGTAGATGCTTCCCAGAGCCGCGGCTTCCGCTTCGGCGGTGACGAGGACGGACTGTCGCGCGTGCTCGGCAGCGAATGAGGGCTTGATTTTGGCCATGACGTGCTCTCGGTCGGATGCGTAGGTGCGGCGACAATAAAGGGGCGGGTGTCCGCGGGTCCATCGCTGTTGTCCGAAATGCACTTGAAGTTGTCCTGGCTCATATCAGGGCGTCGCGGCATCAGGTCGGAATTGCCGTTTTCATTCGGGAGAGGCCAGAGGTGATTGGACTTCGGGCCGGCATCGCACCCTGGCTGGCGACTTCGGTTCGATGATCTGTCGCGATCTGCCGTCATCGATGCGCAACCGCGTTGCGCGTGGACAGTGCCGGCGCTGCAGTGCAAAAAGATGTCGTGGCGAATGTCACGGCTGCGGCGCCGCTGTCCTAGAATGAATCTGCCACGCAGCAGCCGCGCCCGGACGGAATGCGGTCATGCGGTCAAGCGTGCGCACCGCGTGGAGGAATGCCATGCCTGTCTACCAGTATCGCTGCGAGAAGTGCGGACACGTGTTCGAGCATACGGAACACCTTGCCGAGCATGCTGCCGCACACCCGAACTGCCCGAACTGCGGCAGCCAGGCCGTGCAGCACGCGCCAACGCCATTTGTGGCGAAAACCGCGCGCAAGAGCTGATTGCGGCAACAATAATTTTGAGTGTGGGGGTCGAAGCGTCTGCGCCAGCCGCAGGCGCAAGCACTGACATGCTGTCCCGGCGGCATGCGAGGTTTCTGCATTGCGCATCCCGCGCAATGCACGCTCCCGCTGCGCGCATGCGGCGATCTCAAGACCTGACGGAGGATGCCATGGCTACGAGACCGTTTTCCCTTTTCCCGCCCGAGGAACAGCAACAAGTCGCGCAGGTTTTCAGCCAGGTCGGACTCAGGCCCGAAGACTTCGAGATCTCGGATGACGTGAACGGCGCCGCCGCGCGTCGCATCAGTGTGCGCCGTGTCTCCACGGACGCCACCAGCGCCTACGAGGCGGGGCCTGGTTCGGAATGGGTCGAGGAATTCGAGAGCGATCTCGAATGCGGCCTGTTTGGCCGGGTGGCGGCCTAGCGGCCCAGTGGACTAGCGCCGCGGATGCCCGTCGGAACGAAGGAAACGACAGGAACCGTGGCGCAATGCCGGATCAGGCGGCGGCAGTGCCCGCTGCCTGGTGCTGGCGGTCAAGCTGGCGGTGATACGTGGTGTGGCGATAGAGCCCATAGAGGCTGGTGGCGGTAAAGCCGAGCTGCTGCACGAACAGACCGTAGGTGCCGGTCACCAGCGCGAAGATGCTCCAGACGATATTCGAGCAGAGATAGGCAATCCATCCCCAGCGCGACGCCTTGTTGTGCAGGGCGACCAGCAGCGAGCCGCTCATCGCGAGCGCGCAGCCCGACCACTCCAGGCCGTTGAGCAGATTGGGAACGATTTGGGGCGCGAGATCCATTGTCGCGTGTCTCCTGTCTATTTTGTGTTCATTTTTTGCATACAATCGAACGCGAGCTTAGCGCGGAAACGGGCTGTATGCAAGTGTTCAGGCGGAAACAGGAAGATTGGGCGCGCGAAAGCCGCTGTGTCCAGCGGGACGTCGGGCGGGAGGCGGGGCTGGCTTGCGCCCCGACCGGACGGATCAGTGCCGGCCGCGCTCGCCCCCGCGCGCGACCACCGAGGCGCCGGCGATCAGCTCCTTGAGCAGCGCGAGCGATGCCAGCCCGGAGGTACGGTAGGGGTCGAGTTCGGCGCGCGCCGAGAACTTCAGCAACGTGGCCGTATTGAGCCTGGCGGTATTGACCTGCCCCATCGCCCAGCCGGAGAAATCCCGGCCGCAGATCTCTTCGAAGTGCAGCAGCACCACGTCATGGTGGCGCGGGTCGCGCGTGATGGCCTGGTACAGGTGCGAGACTTCCTGCCGGTCGCCTTCGAGCGCCTGCATGAAGATGCCGTTGCCGTGGCACAGCACGCCGGTAATGCCATGGCGCGGATTGCGTTCGAGACTGGTGGCCAGGATGGCGTCGAGCATGGCCGCGTCGATCGGCTCGCGGGCGCGGCTGGCATAGAGCAGGCGAACTAGCATGGTCGTGGCGGCGTAGGTTTAGCTGCGTTTAGCTGCGGTTGAGGTTCAGCAGCGTCAGGAATTCGCGGCGCAGGCTGTCGTCCTTCAGGAACGAGCCGCGCATCACGCTGTTGGTCATCTTGGCGTCGGTATCCCGCACCCCGCGCCAGTGCATGCAGAAATGCTCGGCTTCCATCACGATGGCAAGCCCGTCGGGGTTCATCTTCTCCTGCAGCAGGTCTGCCACCTGCGCCACCGCTTCTTCCTGGATCTGCGGGCGGCACATGATCCATTCGGCGAGGCGCGCGTACTTGGACAGGCCGATCAGGTTCGAATGCTGGTTGGGCATCACGCCTACCCACAGCTTGCCGATGATCGGGCACAGGTGGTGGGAGCAGGCGCTGCGCACGCGCATCGGGCCGACGATCATCAGCTCGTTGAGCTGCTCGACGTTCGGGAACTCGGTGACGGCCGGCGGTTTGGCGTAGCGCCCTGCGAAGATTTCCTTCAGGTACATCTTCGCCACGCGCCGTGCGGTCTCCTGGGTGTTGTGGTCCTGATCCACGTCGATCACCAGCGCGCGCAGCACGTCTTCGAGCCGCGCCTGGACTTCTTCCTGCAGCGCGTCCAGCTCGCCCGGCTCGATATAGCGGGCAATATTGTCGTTGGCGTGAAAGCGCTCCTGCGCGGCCTGCAGCCTTGACCGGATGCGGGCCGATACGCTGTGGGCCGGATCGTCGCTGGCCGGCGTTTGCTTCGCGCGGTGTGCCGCGTCCTTGTTCGTCATGGATGGCAGCTGTGAGGGAGGAGGGAGATATGCCCGGAGGCGCCGCGCACGGGCACGGTGCGCCGGCTTCACTATATGGCAGATGCATGGGCGTCACAACCGGCGGCGCAGCTTCAGGCGCCTGCCACGGCACACCGCGCCGCGCTTCCGTGAATTGTTTGTGACATGGCTCAAGAGACCCTGGCGTCGCGTCGATATGCGCAGATAATGCGATGACCGGCGCGCCAGCAATACCAGCAAGACGCCGGCAAAGGAATCGTCCGGGCGCGCAGCCGCATCGGGCGATCCCGCCCCGCGGGGCTATTTTTTCCGGGACCAGCCAGTGATCTCGCCGATTGCTTTTCCCTGCAGCAGCCTGCTGCTGCTCTATGTCGCGACAGTGCCGTTGCCACAGGCCACGGTGGAATCCGGCGTGGTCGAACACCATGGCAGCGCGTCGCGCGCCAATGCGCCGCGCCTGCGCTGGGAGCCGGCACTGGAAGCGCGCGGCGGCTCCAACAGTTTGCGCTAGCCTGCGTTCAGCGCAGCACCGCCAGCGCCGGCAGCATGGCCAGCGGCATGACGACTGCGCCCAGGCGCAGGAACTGGCCGGCGCTGATCATATGGCCGTCGCGCCGCAGCGCGGTGAGCCATAGCAGCGTGGCCAGCGAGCCTGTCACCGACAGGTTCGGCCCAAGGTCGATACCGATCAATACCGCCCCGGCGACGGCGTCCGAGGCATGCCCGGCCGCCAGCGCCGACGACGCAATCAGGCCCGCGGGCAGGTTATTGGCGATATTGCCGGCCAGCGCTACCACGGCCCCGATGCCCCACAGCGCGCCTACGCCGTGATGCTGCGACAGCGCCCGCACCATTGCCGCCAGTTGCCCGATCACCCCGGTCTGCTCCAGCGCCGCCACCAGCACGAACAGGCCGGCGACCATCGGCAGCACGCCCCATGAGACCTCCTGCAAGGCCGGTACAAACAGGCTGCGGCGCGTGGCGCAGACCAGCAGCAGCGTTGCTACGCCGGCGGCGCAGGTCGGCCAGCCCAGGTCGGTGCCGTTGAACGAAGCCACCAGCAGTGCCACGCCCGTCAGCACGATGCCAAGCGCCGTCAGCCAGGCCTGCAGCGACAGCGGCGGCACCGGCACGTCATGTTCGATCCGTTCGGCCAGCGCATGGCGCTGCGTCCACCAGAGCGCGGCCAGCGTTGCCAGCACGGCCACTGCCGACGGCAGTGCGAAGCGCGCCAGCCAGCCGGCAAGCGGCGGCATGCGCTCGCCGAAGATGACCAGGTTGGCGGGATTTGAGATTGGCAGCACAAAGCTGGCCGCGTTGGCGATAAAGGCGCAGGCGTACAGGTAGGGCAGCGGGTTCTTCACCTTCGCCGCCCGGGTCGCGGCCAGGACGGCGGGTGTCAGCACAACCGCCGTGGCGTCGTTGGACATGAACGCCGTGACCAGTGTGCCGAAGCCATACACCAGCAGGAACAGCCGCCGCGCCGAACCGCGCGCCTGCCGCACCGCGAGCGCGGCAACGTGGTCGAACAGCCCGGTCTTGCGGGCCAGTTCGGAGATCAGCATCATCCCCGCCAGGAACAGGTACACGTCAACGCCGCGCGCCACTGCGCCCAGCGCATCGGGCACCGCCAGCAAGCCGGTCACGCAGAGCAGCAGTGCGCCGGCGACGGCCCAGAAGGGCTCGGGCAGGCGAAAGGGGCGCAGCAGTACGCCCGCCGTGGTGAGGGCGGCGACCGACCAGATCAGCGTAGCGCTGTAGCTCGACATCCTTGTTCTTCTCGTATGGAAAGCAGTGCGGCGCAAACGGGCGCCGCGGCCGAGCTTACATGTTGGTGCCGTCGGCGCCTGCCGCGGGTGCGGCCTCGGACTTGCCGGGCAGGCCCACGGCCTCGCTCGAGACCGCTGCGGGTGCCGCGTCTTCCGGGGTGTTCGGCGCGGCCGGCGGAGCCGGCGGGAAGCCGAGCGAGGCGATGCGCTGCCTGCCATCGGCGTACTCCGCATAGGCCCAGTCATTGCCGGCCCGCACCACGTCCTTCGGCACCGGAGTCTCCGCTACCGGCATGCCGGCCACGCGGCCTTCCATATAGGCAGCCCAGACCGGCAGCGCGGTGGTGGCGCCGAACTCGTGCAGGCCAAGGCTGCGGTTGTCGTCGTAGCCCATCCATGCCACCGTGACCACACGGCCCGCGTAGCCGGCGAACCAGCCATCGACCGAGTCATTGGTGGTACCGGTCTTGCCGCCCACGTCCTCGCGGCGCAGGTAGCGCCGCACGCCTGTGCCGGTGCCTTCGTCGACCACGCTGCGCAGCATGCTGTCCATGACGAACGCGTTGCGCTCGCTGATCACGCGCTGCGGCGGCGCATCGTTGTTGACGGCGAACAGCACGTTGCCGTCGCTGTCGGTGATGCGCTCGATCAGGTACGGCTCGATGCGGTTTCCCTGGTTGGCAAAGACGCCATAGGCGGCCGCCAGGCGCAGCGGCGACGTGGTGCCGGTGCCCAGCGCCAGCGGCAGGTAGCGCGGCATGCGCTTTGGCGAGAAGCCGAAGCGGCTGGCGAACTCGATCGTGTACGGGATGCCGATGGCCTGCAGCGTGCGGATGGCGGGCAGGTTGCGCGACTCCGCCAGCGCCTGGCGAGCGGTGACGGGGCCGAGGAAGCGACCGTCGTCGTTGGTGGGCTGCCAGCGCGAACTGTTGTCGAGCGGCGCGTCGTTGATGATCGTGGACGGCGAGATGCCCTGCTCGAGCGCGGCCGCGTACACGAAGGGCTTGAAGGTGGAGCCGGGCTGGCGCTGCGCCTGCGTGGCGTGGTTGAAGCGGCTGGTGTTGAAATCGGCGCCGCCGACCATGGCTTCGATCGCGCCGGTGTTGCTGTCGAGCGATACCAGTGCGGCCTGCGGGCCCTCCACAGGCGGGCGCTTGGCATTGCGATGGCGGCGGGCGTAGTTCTCCAGCCCGGCGTGCACGGCATCGTAGGCCAGCGTCTGCCGAACCGAGGACACCGTGGTGTAGACGTTCAGGCCGCGCGTATAGGTCTCGTCGCCGAAGCGCTCGCGGGCCAGCTGGCGGGCCAGCTCCGCCACGTATTCGGCGTGCCCGGCGAAGCTGCCTGCGCTGTCGGAGACCACCTCCAGCCTGGCGGCCCGCGCATCGCGGTACTGGTCCTGCGTGATCATGCCCAGCGCCAGCATCCGGCCGAGCACATACTCCTGCCGGCGCTTGGCGCGGGGAAAGTTCACGCGCGGGTTCATCGTCGAAGGCGCCTTGGGCAGCCCGGCCAGCATCGCGGTCTCCGCCAGCGACAGGGCATTGAGCGGCTTGCCGAAGTACGCATGGGCGGCGCTGCCAAAGCCATAGGCATGCTCGCCCAGGTAGACCTGGTTCATGTACAGCTCGAGAATGCGGTCCTTGGGCAGCGAGCGGTCGATCTGCCAGGCCAGCAGGATCTCGTACCACTTGCGGGCCAGCGTCTTCTCGCGCGACAGGTAGAAGTTGCGCGCCACCTGCATGGTGATGGTGGAGGCACCCTGCGCGTAGCCCTGCCCGATGTTGGCCAGCGCCGCGCGGAAGATGCCCGGGATGTCCACGCCGGCATGCTCGTAGAACTGGTCGTCTTCGGCCGCCAGCAGCGCTTGCGACATCTGGTGGGGGATCTGCTCGAAGGGGATGAATTCGCGGTGTTCGCTGCCAAACTCGCCGATCTGCACGTTATCGCTGGTAAAAATCCGCAGCGGCACGTCGGGGCGGTAGTCGCGCAAGGCGTCGACGGGGGGAAGCTGCCGCAGGCTGACCACTGCGGCGAAGCCGGCGATCAGGGCACCGGCTGCAGTCAGCGCGAGAGCGGCGCTGGCTGCCTTGACTGCAAATCTTTTCATGCGCGCATTTTACCTGCTGGCGGAATCCCTGCTACCGGAACGCAGCAAGCGGAAGCGGATTGCCCAGGTCGTCATGGTCGCCGGGTGGCGCGCCCCGGCTGCCATCCTCCGGCGCGTGCCCAACTTGCTGCGCAAACTCGCACAGCGCGGCCCAGGTTTCCTTGCGCTCGATGATGGAGAAGTGATCCGTACCATGCACGGTCTGCAGCGCCACCGGTCCGGGCCAGGCCGCCATGAGCCGTTCCGAGCACGCATGGGGCACCACTTCGTCGGTCTCGGCCAGCAGCACCTTGGTGCTCTGCACGACCTTCTTGCAGTGCGAGATCGAGTCGAAATGGTGGCGCATCAGCTGGCGCAGCGGCACCAGCGGAAAGCGCTTGCGCACCAGCTCCAGCAGCGAGTCGTAGGGTGTGATCAGCTGCAGGCTTTCGAAATCCTGCAGGTCGGCGAGCTGGATGGCCACGCCCGTGCCCAGGCTGCGCCCCACCACATGCGCCCGTGTGCCGGGAAAGACACGCCTCAGGTGCAGCAGGAACTGGCTGGCGTCCGCCACCGCGGCGGCCTCGGAGGGAATGCCGTCGGAGTGGCCAAGGCCGCGGTAGTCGAAGGTGGCGAAGCCCATGCGCGGCGGCAGCCACCGTGCGAATTGCAGCGTATCCAGCACATCTTCGCCGCGGCCGGGCAGGTAGAACAGTAGATCCTGAACGCTGTCGCCGGGGGCGTGATAGATATAGCCGCGCAGGACGCCGCCCGGCACCACGTGCGAGTAGCCGATGATGCCCTCGGGCAGGTCCCGCGGCGGGCGGCGGCGGGCATCGAACAGGAGGCGGTCCTGGTTGACGGTCAGGTAGGTCCAGTAGCAGGCAAAGCCGCTGGCAGTCATCAGGGCTGCGGCAAGTGCCCGTCGGGTGAGGGATGACATGGCTCGATTCGGCATTTTCCTGGGCCGGCGGCGGTACGGAACGCGTGGCGTTCGCGTGGTGCCGGCACCATCATTTTCATGGGGGGCTGCATTCGACCGCAAGTCCGGGGGGCGAGTTCTTGTACGATATGCCTCATATATCAGACGCACAGGGAGCATCTTGCATGAGCGAACAGAAACACGAGCAGCACCGCGCCGAAGAGGCGCAGGCAATGGAGCGCGTAGTCAGCGCAACGCGGCAGGTCCAGGTAGCGTTTACCGCGCTGCAGTCCCACTATCCGCCGGCGGGCAGCGGCAAGCCGTCCAAGCTGGCGCTGCAGACCTTCGATGCCGCGCTGCAGGCGCTGGAGGATGCCCAGGCGACTTTCGACGAGATCCTGAATGACCTGCTGGACGGCAATCGCTGAGCGAATGCCTGCGAGCTCCGGCAGTTGCCAGTGACGAGGTTGGCGCCGCCTCGACAGCGGCTGCAGTGAGAAGCGCGCAGGCTCAGAGCGGAGGCAGCAGCGCTGCCTCCTCGTCGCTGAACAGCTCCGAGCGCGTCAGGAAGCGCTGGCCGGTCGGGCCTTCCAGCGAGAACATCCCGCCCGCGCCCGCCACCACATCGATCACCAGCCGCGTGTGCTGCCAGTATTCGAACTGCGCGCGGGTCATGTAGAACGGCGCGCCGCCGATCTCGCCCAGGCAGACATCGGCGGGCCCCACCATCAGCTCTCCGGCGGCAAAACACATCGGCGCGCTGCCGTCGCAGCAGCCGCCGGACTGGTGGAACATCAACGGGCCATGCTGTGCGCGCAGCCGCCCGATCAGCGCCAGCGCGGCGGGCGTGGCGACCACGCGGGCCACCGGGCTTGCAGAGTCGGGACGGGCTTGCGGCATGGCGGTCAGAAGAAGCCGAGGGCGTTGGGGCTGTAGCTCACCAGCAGGTTCTTGGTCTGCTGGTAGTGGTCCAGCATCATGCGATGGTTCTCGCGCCCGATGCCGGACTGCTTGTACCCGCCGAATGCGGCATGCGCGGGATAGGCGTGGTAGCAGTTGGTCCACACGCGCCCGGCCTGGATGCCGCGGCCCATGCGGAATGCGCGCGCGCCGTCACGCGTCCACACGCCGGCCCCCAGGCCATACAGCGTGTCATTGGCGATCGCCAGCGCCTCTTCCTCGTCCTTGAACGTCGTCACCGACACCACCGGCCCGAAGATCTCCTCCTGGAAGATCCGCATCTTGTTGTGCCCGGCGAATACCGTGGGCTTGACGTAGTAGCCGCCCGCCAGGTCGCCGTCCAGTGCATTGCGCTCGCCGCCGGCCAGGCACTGCGCGCCTTCCTTGCGGCCCAGGTCGATGTAAGACAGGATCTTCTCAAGCTGCTCCGCCGAGGCCTGCGCGCCGATCATGGTGTTCTTGTCGAGCGGATGGCCCTGGCGAATCGCGGCCACGCGCTTGAGCGCGCGCTCCATGAAGCGGTCGTAGATCGATTCCTGGATCAGCGCGCGCGACGGGCAGGTGCAGACCTCGCCCTGGTTCAGCGCGAACATCGCAAAGCCTTCCAGCGCCTTGTCGAAGTAGGCATCGTCGGCTGCCAGCACGTCTTCGAAGAAGATATTGGGCGACTTGCCGCCCAGCTCCAGCGTGACCGGAATCAGGTTCTGCGCGGCGTACTGCATGATCAGCCGCCCGGTGGTGGTCTCGCCGGTGAAGGCGACCTTGCTGATGCGCGGGCTCGATGCCAGCGGCTTGCCCGCTTCCAGGCCGAAGCCGTTGATGACATTGATCACGCCAGGCGGCAGCAGGTCGCCGATCAGCTCCATCAGCACCAGGATCGATGCCGGCGTCTGCTCGGCGGGCTTGAGCACCACGCAGTTGCCCGCGGCCAGCGCCGGCGCCAGTTTCCACGTCGCCATCAGCAGCGGGAAATTCCACGGGATGATCTGGCCGACCACGCCGAGCGGCTCATGGAAGTGATAGGCAATGGTCTCGGCGTCGATCTCGGAGATGCCGCCTTCCTGCGCGCGGATGCAGCCGGCGAAGTAACGGAAGTGGTCGACCGCGAGCGGCAGGTCGGCCGCCAGGGTCTCGCGCACCGGCTTGCCGTTGTCGATGGTCTCGGCCACGGCCAGCAGCGTCAGGTTGGCCTCGATGCGGTCGGCAATGCGGTTCAGGATGTTGGCGCGCTCGGTGGTGGAGGTGCGACCCCACGCGGCCTTTGCCGCGTGCGCGGCGTCGAGCGCGGCATCCACGTCCTGCTGGTTGGAGCGCGGCACGCGCGTGAACGGCTTGCCGGTAACGGGCGTGATCGCCTCGAAATACTGTCCATCGGCCGGTGGCACCCAGGCGCCGCCGATGTAGTTCTCGTATTGCTGCTTGTAGGGGTTGCTCACGCCCAGCTGGGCAATTTCCGCCATGTTCATGTCTCGCTCCGTTCGAAGGATCTGTGTCGTGTCGTCACGGCTTGCGCCGTGCGCACGACAGCAGATCGCAAGAGGTGTGCCGGGGCGGAAACCAGCAGGAATGGCGGGGGAGATCGGGGAAATGACTGGGGAAACCGGCCAGAGATGTGTCGCGCGCCGGCAGTGGTGTGCCAGCGCGTGACAGCAGTGTTCCAGATTAGAACACCTGCCGAAGTGACGCCGGTGTGCGACAGCGTTGGCGCTTGCCAACAGCCCTCGCAATCGCTCCCCTCTCCCGCAAGCGGGAGAGGGGAGCAAACCGGCGGCATGATCACCGCCCTGGCAGAAGGCTTGCCGCTTGCCTAGTGCCCCGCCCCGGCGGCGCGAAGCGCCTTGACGGCGGCCGGCGTCACGTCGGCCGGCTGGCCGCCATAGGTGGCGCGCAGGTAGTTGGACAACTGGGCCAGTTCGTCGTCGCTCATGCGCGAGGCAAAGTCCGGCATATCCTGCATGGCTTCCAGCCCGGGGAAGCGCTGCGCCTCGATGCCGTCGAGCATCGACACGATCAGGTTGCGCGGATCGGCATTGCGCACGGTCGAGTTTCCGGCCATGGAAACCGCCACATGCGGCTTGCCTTCGCCTTCGCGTCCGTGGCAGCCGGCGCAGACCGCCAGGTAGTGCTGGCGCCCGGGCGCGAGCTGGGCGGCATCGGCGTTGACGGGCTTGGCCGCTTGCGGCGCCGGCGGCTGGTCGCCGAGCAGGTAGGTTGCCATCGCGGCCAGGTCGCCCTTGTTCAGGTACTGGCTGCTGAGATGGACCACTGGGTGCATCTCGCCGAAGGCCGAGCCCTGCGGCGCGATGCCGGTGGCGAAGAAGGTCTGCAGGTCGGGGCCGGTCCAGCCGCGTGCGGCGAGGCCGGCCGGCGTGATGTCCGGCGCGGCCACGCGGCCCAGTGCGGCACCCGCGAGCGGCTTCGACAGGTCCAGCCGGCCGAACGACGCGCGCGGCGAATGGCATTCCGCGCAGTGGCCCAGCGCGTTGGAGAGATAGCGGCCGCGCTGCCAGGCGTCCGATATCCCGGTGGAAGCATCGGGCAGCGTGTTCCTCAGGAACAGCAGGTTCCAGCCGGCCAGTGCGAAGCGCTGGTTGTAGGGGAACTGCAGCTCATGCGGGCGGTTCGCCACGGCGGCAGGCTTCACCTGCATCAGGTAGGCATACATCGCATCGGTGTCTGCGCGCGACAGGCCGCGGTACGAGGTGTACGGCATGGCCGGATACAGATGCTTGTCCGGCGCCACGCCATCATGCAGTGCCTTGTAGAAGTCGTCGGCGCTCCATTTGCCGATGCCGTGGTCCTTGTCCGGCGTGATGTTGGTGCCGTAGAACTTGCCGAACGGCGATGCCAGCTCCACGCCGCCGGCAAGCGGGGCGCCTTGCGGCGCGGTGTGGCACGCCGCGCAGTCCGCCGCGCGCACCAGGTAGCGGCCGCGTGCGATCTGCTCCGCGGGCGAGAGCTGGCCCCTGGGCGCCTGGTCGGCGACGGGAGCGATGGCTTCGGTGCGGTCGCCGCAGCCGGCGAGCAGCACCGCCGCGCCCAGCGCAGCAAGCGCCGGGCGTGCAAAGGTCAGACAGGCGTGGCGCATCATCACTTGGCTCCCCCTGCATCCTTGACCAGGCCCGGCGTGCTGGTGATCACGTCCTTGACCGCCTCGAAGTAGCGCACGTAGCCGGTGCAGCGGCAGATGTGGTTGTCCAGCGCGGCGGTGATGGTCTCGTCGACCTTGTCTTTCGCCACCGGCTCGCGCCTGAGCTTTTCCACGAGGATGGTCGCGCCGTTGACGAAGCCCGGCGTGCAGTAGCCGCACTGGAAGCTGAAATGCTCCAGGAACTTCTGCTGCACCGGCGTCAGCGCCACGACCTCGCCCTGCTCGTTGCGCTTGCCGTGGCCTTCCACGGTGCGTACCTTGCGGCCCTGGAACCAGTGCGCGCCGGTGATGCAGCTGCGCACTTCCTCGCTGCTGCCATCGGGTTTGTCATGGATCACCACGCAGGCGTGGCAGACGCCCTGGCCGCAGCCCAGGCGCGAGCCGGTCAGGTCCAGGTATTCGTGCAGGAAGTCGATCATCATCAGGCCTTCCGGTACCTGCATCGGGCCGACGTCCTTGCCGTTGATGTTGAGGGAAAGCGGCTTGGTGGCGATGCTCATGCCAGTACCTCCTGAATCTTTGCGGCCGTTACCGGCAAATCGGTGAAGCGGTGACCGATGGCATGCGCGATGCCGTTGACGATGGCGCCCACCACGGGAATCATCACCACCTCGGCAATGCCCTTGGGGGCGTCGGTCTCGGAGACGGGCGGCAGCACCGTCCCGCTTTGCTTCCACACCGCCACGTCGCTGGCGCGCGGCAGGTGGTAGCGGTTGAAGTTCCACGTGCCGTTGCCCGGGCCGTCCTCGTAGAGCGGCAGGAACTCGTGCAGCGCGTGGCCGATGCCCATGGCGACACCGCCCTGGAGCTGGCCGGAGACGAGTTGCGGCGACAGCTGCGAGCCGCACTCCATGATGGAGTGGTGTGACAGCACGTCCACCTTGCCGCTGGCCTCGTGCACCGACAGCTCCACCAGCGTGGCCACCGCGCTGTAGTAGGTCACGGCAGCGTTGTTGCGCTGGGTGGGCGCGATGTAGACCTTCTTGCGGTCCAGCACGTGATAGCCGCCGCTGGTGCGCATGCGGGCCTTGCGCGTTTCATCGGCGCCGTCGCCATAGCGCACGGACAGGCCGTCGACCGGCAGCCGCACCGCCTTGCCGTCAACGTCGAAGTCCGCCTCGGTCCACTGCCAGCGGTTGAAGACATGCACCGTGGCGCCGGTGACCAGGCCCAGTTCATGCGCCCTGGCTGCCAGCTGTTCATACGGCAGCGCCTGCAGGCCGCCGGCGCTGAGCTTGCCGTCGACCCAGCGCGCATCTTCCACGCGCACCACCAGCGAAGCGGCCTGGCCGCCGCCGGCGCCCTGGCTCCAGATCGCCATTGCCGCCGGCCACAGGCCGTGCATGAAGATCACGCGCGCGGCTTCGCGCGTGCTGTGCGTGAAGTAGTAGGCCGAGTTGGTCGCGCTGGCCGGCGAGGCATAGGCCGGCGACCAGCGCGGATTGGCCGACAGCTTGTCCTGCTCGGCCTGGCTCATCAGGTAGGGGTCGCCGGACGTGACCACCGGCAGGTCCGGCCAGTCGGTGACCGCCACGCGCACTTCGCCGGCGGGCTTGCCCAGCCAGCGCGCCACCGCGAGGGCCTGCGAGGTCGACATGCCCGTGCCGATCTCGGCCCCGGTGTGATGCAGCGCGATGCGGCCGTCGGCCTGCAGTTCGACCTTGGCAAACGATGCCTCCGCGCCGGTGCCGAAGTCCTTCTGCACGCAGGCAAAACCCACGCCGTAGCGGCGGCCGGGGTTGGCGGCTTCGTAGTCAGCCTTCTTCTTGCCGCGGTTCGTCCACAGCGGGTGGACCTTCGCCGCTTCCAGCACTTCATCGACGCGGATCGCGCCGGCAGGGATCGCGCCCTGCGTGTTCTTCATGCCCGAGCGCAATGCGTTCTTCAGCCGGAATTCGATCGGGTCCAGCTTGAGCTGCTCGGCGAACTCGTCGACCATCATCTCGGTCGCGGCCATGCTCTGCAGCGTGCCGTAGCCGCGCGCGGAGCCGGCGTCGATGGCGCGCGAGGCAATGGCGACGGCGGCGAGGTCGTTCTTCGGGAAGTAGTAGATCGACTGCGACGCCGTGGCACCGACCATCGCCACCGAAGGCGAGAAGTTGGCGCGGCCACCGCCGTTGGCTTCGAAGTCGCCCTGGAAGGCCTGGAACAGGCCGGTCTTCTTGTCCACGGCGATGCGGTAGCGCATCTTGAACGCGTGCCGCTTGATCGAGGTCTGGAACTGCTCGTAGCGGTCGTTGGCGAGCTGCACGGGCTTGCCATCGGCATACAACGCGGTCACCAGCCCGTAGAACGGGAAGTTGTAGTGGTCCTTGGAGCCATAGCCCACCGTATAGCAGGGATGCACGAACACCTGCTTCACCGGGAACGCACCCCTGGCCTTTGCCAGCATTTCCGCCGCGCTCTCGCCCACTTCGACCGGCGACTGGGTCGGCACGACCAGGTGCAGGGCCTGGCTGGCGCCGTCATACCAGCAGTTGGCGTTGTCGGGTTCCAGCGCGGCAGTGTCGATCGACTGCGTGTTGTACTCGCGCTCCAGCACCAGCCAGTCCTCGGGCGGGCTGGCCAGTTGCCCGCGGATCCGGGCGGCGTGGAACATGCCCTGTTCGCCGAGCTGGCCGTGGTCCTTGCCGTCCGGCCACACCGGTTCGTGCTTGCGCATCATGCTGGGGAAGACCGGGGCATTCTTCAGGCTCGAGAACACGTCGTCGTCGTAAGGCGTGTCGCCGCCCACGCGCACGAAACGGAAGGTGCCCCACGGATCGCGCTCGAGCGGCCCGGTCTGCGCGCCGTAGCGGATGATCTCGTCGCGGAACTTGAGCTTGTCCTTGGCAAAGCGGAAGCGCGCGAAGTCGTGATAGATCAGGATCGCGACCGCATGGCCGAGGTAGGCCGGCGTCTTGCCGGCGGGCAGCAGCATGTCTTCGCCATAGAAGGCGGGAAAGGCCACGCCGTCACGCGCGAGTTCCGCCGCGGTCACCACGCGGTCGGGCTTGAGGTCTTCGCCGAGCAGGCTCAGGTCGAAGCCCTCATAGGTGCGGTCGGCCTTGGTCGCGCGCAGGATGAAGGCGTGCGATTGCTGTTCGGGCCAGTGCGGCATGTCGCGGGCGCGGATGTCGCGCGCGAACACCTTGGCGCCGGTCACCTTGGCCATGCCGTCGATGCGGAACCTGGCGGCGCCGGTCTTGGGGTCCCACTGGACCGGGGTCAGGATTTTCTCTTCGAACAACGCCGCAAAGGCTTTGCCGCCGATGGGTGCGATATAGACCGACACCCCGGCCACGACGCTGGCTTTGAGGAAAGTGCGCCGTGAAGGGTTGAAGCTGGACATGAGGATTCCTCGGGAATGCGCTGCTACGCGAGCTGGCGCGCGCGATGCGGGGTCTGCGGAGGGCGTGACAAGACGGCCGGTGCGGGGCCCGGCCGTATGGGAAGCGGCCGGCCGTACGGCCGCGGCGCGGCGGCGCCGGAGATTGCGGGCGAGAGGTGGGGCAACGTTATGTAATCTGTCCTGGCGCGGTCTTGCGCGCTGACGGGGGCGATTGTGCGTTGCCGTCAGGGTATATCGCAAACCGGGGTGGCGAATAGTGGCTATCAGCCGGGACGGATTCCCATTGCTGCGGGATTGTGCATTGCATCATGCGCGGACCGCCTTGCAAGCCATGCCGGAAGCCGTTGTCTGCGCGATGAGACAGGCAGAACCCGGTCGCGCCGGTGGTGGCCGCGCGCGAAAGAATTCAGATCGGACAAGTTCGGCAATGGCTATGCCCATCGCCATTGCCGAACTGCCGCTTCAGAAATCGCTTTTAGCCAAAACATCGTGGACGACCTGGCCGGCACTCAGTGTGTTTACCTGCTCGGCAGGAATGTCCATGAGGATACGGCTTCGCTCTGGAGTCAGATAGACAGTCAGGTACTGGATCGGGTGCTCTTCGGGATCGTGGAGCAGACGTACAAGCTTGAGCAGCGGCGCCCCGACTTCGGTCTGGAGCCAGCCCGCATAGGTTGGGTCGGCCAGTTGCGCAGTGATTTCTTGGACCACGCGGCCGAACTTCACTCCCTGGGCCATCAGGATCTCAAACAAGGCGTGCTTGCGCAGCGCCGCCGCGGATACGCGTTTGCCGAGCGCTGCTGGTACCCAGGTGTCTGTCAGCATCACTGGCACACCTTCCATCTTGCGCAGCCGCAGGGCATGCACCGCGGCTTCCCCGGGCTCCAGTTGCAGCAGCGCAGCAACATCAGGTGGCGCCGGGACATGTTCGACATTTAGTACTTCGACTTCCGTCTCGCGCGCAGTCTGGCGCAATCCGTCAATGACACTCAGCGTCGGGCTGCGCCGGGTCACAAGAGTGTTCGCCTTGATGAACGTACCCAGCCCATGGCGGCGTTCTACCAGTCCCAGTGCGGCCAGGTCCGCAAGCGCGCGGCGCACGGTGATGCGCGAAACGCCAAAGCGCTCGCACAGCTTTTCTTCCTTTGGCAATGCCCCGGACTCGGCATACATACCGCGCGTGATTTCGTCACGCAGAACCATGAAGAGTTGCCGATGGAGCGAAGTGCCAGGCACGCGGGCGGGTGATGGGGCGACAGGAGACGAGCGCGGCATAACGTAATGATCCGGGAGCGTGATGAGCATAGCACACGGCGGGAGCGGGTCTTGTCACCGCATTCCAAGAAAACCGTTGACCATCGAATCCAGTTGTATCTAGAATATAAACACATAAACACAGCGCCGGCCACGACCGATCGGACGCATCCGAGACACCCCTTTCACAGGACCACCGATGACCCCCGCACAAGCTCTACGACAACGCCTGAACGCGCCCGGCATGATCGTTGCCCCTGGCGCCTACGATGCCATTGGGGCGCGGCTGATAGAACAGGCCGGATTCACGGCCTGCTACATGACCGGTGCCGGCACCTCGGCCGCGAGGGGGTTCCCCGATTTCGGCTTGCTGACGATGACTGAAATGGTCGACAACGCTGCGATCATGGCCAGGACCATCGCGATCCCGCTGATCGCGGATGCCGATACCGGCTACGGCAACGAGCTGAACGTGACCCGCACCGTGCGCGAGTACGAGTCGCGCGGGGTGGCCGCGATCCATATCGAAGATCAGGTGGCGCCCAAGCGTTGCGGCCACCTCGACGGCAAGGAAGTCATCTCACGCGAGGCGTTTGTCTCCAAGATTCATGCAGCGGTCGAGGCCCGGCGGACTCCCGGGTTCGTCATCATCGCCCGTACGGACTCGCGTGCCATGCTTGGTCTCGATGAAGCCATCTGGCGAGCCAACGCGGCGCTCGAAGCGGGTGCGGACATGGCGTTCGTGGAGGCGACCCAGACCATTGAGGAAGCCGCCCTTGTTCCCAGGGTTGTCGGTGGTCCCTGTCTGCTTAACGTTGTTCCGGGGGGGCGCACACCTGTTTCCGATCTGTGCGAGGCCGAGCAGATGGGCTACAAGCTGGCGATCCTGCCGGGGCTCATGCTCAAGGCCACCATCGAGGCTGGCGACGCCGCGCTTGCAGCGCTGGCGGCCACGCACACTGCACCGGCCGTGTCGGCCAGCGTTGCCCAGAGCTTTCGCCGCTTCGGCGCCGATGAATGGGACAACCTGCGCCAGCGCTTTAACGCGGGCGCTCGCGCCACGCATCCCGAGGGCAAATGATGCCGCGCACACTCTTCGACAAGCTATGGGACGCGCACGTTGTGCGCGAACTCGGCGATGGCTGGGCACTGCTGCATATCGATCGCCACCTGCTGCACGACTTGTCCGGTCCGCCGGCACTGATGGAAGTGGCATCTCGCGGGCTGTCGCTCCACGACCCTGCACTGGTGTTCTCCACACCCGATCATGCGGTATCCAGCCAACCGGGCCGCGACGGCAACACCTATGCGCCAGGCGGAAGGCTGTGGGCAGCGTTGCGAGAAGGGTCGCAGGCGGCTGGCATCAGGATGTTCGATCTCGGCCAGCCAGGCCAGGGCATTGTTCATGTCATGGGGCCTGAACTGGGGATCGTGTTGCCGGGGCTCACGGTCATCTGTGGTGATAGCCATACCTGCACCAACGGCGGCCTCGGAGCGATGGCCTTCGGTGTCGGGTCATCCGAGAGCACGCATGCCCTTGCGACGCAGACGCTGCGCCAGCAGAAGCCAAAGCGCATGCGCATCCGTTGCGAGGGCGAGCTGCCTCCCGGCGTGACGGCCAAGGATCTGATCCTGCATATCATTGGTCAACTCGGTGCCGCAGCCGGTGTCGGGTACGCGATCGAGTTCGATGGAACGGCGATCCGCAGGCTCGATGTGGAAGGCCGGCTGACGCTCTGCAATCTCAGCGTGGAACTTGGCGCGCGTTTTGGCATGGTGGCGCCGGACGAGAAGACCGTCGACTGGGTGCGCGGGCGCAGCTACGCGCCGACCGGCGCCCTGTTTGAGCAAGCCGCCGCCTATTGGCTCACCCTTGCGACGGACGAGGGTGCGACGTTCGACAGGGAAGAATGGATCGATGCCCGCGCCGTGGCGCCCATGATCACGTGGGGAACGAGCCCGGAGCACGCGATTCGCATTGACGGCATGACGCCGAGCCCGGCGGACGTACCGGACGTTGCCAGGCGCGACGAGATCGCGTCAGCGCTCGACTACATGGGGCTCCAGCCGGACGCGCCGATCGTCGGCACGCCAGTTGACTGGGTCTTCATCGGCTCCTGCGCCAATTCACGACTGTCCGACCTGCGGGACGCGGCCGAGGTTGCCAGGGGAAGGCATGTGGCCCCGGGCGTGACGGCCTGGGTAGTGCCTGGCTCCGAGAACGTCAAGCGTGCCGCCGAGGCCGAAGGCTTGCGCGAGGTCTTCGAGGCGGCAGGCTTCGTCTGGCGGGAGCCGGGTTGCAGCATGTGCGTGGCTGCCAATGGCGAGCAAATTCCGTCGGGACAGCGTTCCGTGTCGACATCGAACAGGAACTTCGTCGGGCGGCAGGGGCCGGGCGCCCGTACACATCTTGCGAGTCCAGCCATGGCTGCAGCAGCAGCGGTGACTGGCCGAATCACTGACGTGCGGAGCCTGAAATAGCCATGCAGCCTTTTACCGTGGTAGTGGGAGCGGCCGCCCCATTGATGCGCGCCAACGTCGACACCGACATCATCATCCGGATCGAGCGCCTCACCAGCCTGTCGCGCGATGAGCTCGGGAAGTACGCCATGGATGCGCTACGCTTTCGGCCGGACGGCAGCGAAGAGCCGGCTTGCATCCTGAACCGGCCGATGTTCCGTCAGGCCCCTGTGCTTCTTGCGGGAAGCAATTTTGGCTGCGGCTCATCGCGCGAGGGGGCCGTGGTTGCCCTGATGGGCATGGGCGTGCGTTGCGTCATCGCCCCGAGCTATGGCGACATCTTCTACAACAACTGCTTCCAGAACGGGCTCCTGCCTATTGAGCTGCCAGCGGCCGCGATCGAGGCGTTGGCGGTGCAGTGTGCGCAGGGGGCGCCTGTACGGGTGGATCTCGTCACCACGACACTGACCGCCCCGGATGGGTCAGCGATCCGGTTCACCATCGATCCGCTGCGGCGTGAAGGCTTGCTGAATGGGCTGGACGACATCGGACTGACGCTGAAGGACGACGCCTTGATCAGGGCATGGCAAGCGGAAGACCGCGCGCGCCGGCCGTGGGCGTGGCCTGCGTCCGGCGAGGCGGTGTCATGAGAGCGTGGACGAAGCATCCCTGGGTGCTCCGCTGGGCGGGTTTGCTGATGCGCGGACGTCATGCCGGTGAGCAGACGCTTGCCTGCAGGAGGCCGGCGCTGGCAGCGCTGCCCGCGAAAATCGAGTTGCGCAGCCCGGGATATGCCAACGGTGAAGCCATGGCGCGGTCAGCCGCGGGAGAAGGGGTGGGTGAGAACCGATCCCCTGCACTGATGTGGGAAGGCGTGCCGCCCGAGGCCACCCACTGGCTGCTGCTGGTCGAGGATCCGGACGTGCCGCTGGCGCGGCCCATCGTTCATGCCCTGTGCTGGGGCCCGGCTGCCATGCGTCGATTGCCGGAGGGATGTCTGACGCCGGCAACCTGCCCGGATGGCGTCACGCTCGGCGTGAACGGACTGGGAAACGCGCGGTACGACGGGCCCCGGCCACTTCCCGGGCATGGTCCGCATCGATATGTGTTCCAGTTGTTCGCATTGACCGCAGCGCCGCCAGTAGCGGACAACGACCGGTTGCTCCGTTGGCTGGATGGTAACGCCAGAGCAACAGGGTGTCTCATCGGCGTATTCCAGCGCGACTGGCGCGCCCGCGTGATCAATCCGCCTGCCGTGGCCCGTAAATCCGGAAAGTCGGCCCTATAAACCAGATTCAGTCTCAACCGAGCATTCATCGATCATGTCTGACGCAATCAGCAATATCCTGTCTCCCACCGATCCCGATGGCCCCACTGGGAAGCTGGCTTCCTGGCTTGCAGGTTTCCGCCTTGAGCACGCGCCGGCAGTCGCGCGTGAGCGGGCCAAGGCGCTGACGCTTGACGGCATTGGCTGCGCGATTGTCGGCGCACAACTGCCCTGGTCACAGACGGCGGTAGAGATCATCAGGAAGACCGAAGGCACCGGCGACCGCACGATCGTTGGCTGGGGGGAAAAGACCAGTGCACCTGGCGCGGCCCTGCTCAATGGCACCTTTATCCAGGGCTTTGAGCTGGACGACTACCACCCGCTCGGGCCCCTGCACAGTGCCTCGCTCGTACTGCCCGCGCTCTGGGCTGCTGCCGAGGGCGAGCAACGTATCAGTGGCCGGCAGTTCCTTGAGGCCGCGATGGCCGGCTATGAAGTCGGGCCGCGCGTGGGAATGGCGTTGCATGGTGGCCAGATGCTGTCCCGAGGCTGGCATTCCGGTTCGGTCTTCGGCACCCACGCGGCTGCCGCTGCCGTAGGCAAGCTGTTAGGCCTCGACGCAGCGCGGTTCGAGGATGCGCTGGGACTGGCCGGTACGCAGTCCGCAGGCCTGATGGCCGCCCAGTACGAAGCCATGTGCAAGCGCATGCACCACGGATTCTCGGCGCGCAACGGCATGTATGCGGCGATCCTGGCCGCTGGCGGCTACACCGGCATCAAACGGGTCTTCGAGCGGGAGTACGGCGGCTTCCTTTCGACCTTCGGAGAAGGGCATGACCCCGATGCCAGCCAGATCACCGACGCACTCGGCGAGCGCTGGGAGGTTGAGCGGATCGTGATCAAGCCCTATGCAGCCATGGGCGGCATTCATGCACCGCTGGACGCGTTGTTCGATGTCGACGCCAGGCGGAAGCTTTACGCCGAGGAGATCAGCCGCATCGAAGTCGACGTGACCCATGCCGTCTATCACCACGGCTGGTGGGTACCCGAGCGGCCGCTGACGCCAATCGGCGCGCAGATGAATATCGGCTACGCCCTCGCCGTTGCGGTGCTGGACGGCGCCGCGCTTGTCCCCCAGTTCTCGCCCTCCCGCATCGATAGCGACGACATATGGGCGCTCCTGCCGCGTATCGATGTCAGGCACGAGCCGTCGTTCGACGCTGGTGGCCAGCGCGGCCGCGGGCGCGTACGGCTGGTGGTCACCTTCACGGACGGCGAGCGGATCGAGGTCAATCGCCAGATGTCGCGTGCCATCGAGAGCCCGCAAACCAACGACGAGGTTGCGGAAAAGTATCGTGCATTGACGCATGACCTGATCGAGCCGGAACGGCAGGCGTCGATCGAGCACATGGTGCGCAATCTTGAAGCGCTCGATGACGTGCGTGACCTGCTGGCCTTGCTGGCTCCCCCGGTCAAGAGCCCGTTCGCATAAGGGCCAACTACCCAAATAACTATTGGAGACAGAGATGATTAGTAGACCGGCTCGAAGAAACGTTCTGGCCGGGCTGGGGATGCTCGCACTGGCGTCGACAGCCCTGCTGCCAGGGCATTTGATTGCTGCACAACCCCAATGGCCCAATAAGCCGATTCGCGTTGTGTTGCCGTTCTCCGCCGGAGGCCCAGGAGATATCACCACGAGATTCATCGCACATGCACTTGGAAAGCAACTCGGTCAGACCGTGATTGTCGACAACAGGCCAGGGGCAGGTGGCATCATCGGTTCGGAGTATGTCGCAAAGAGCCCGCCGGACGGCTACACCCTGCTGGTTGCGGGTAACGGGGCCGTTGCCAACGGGCTGCTGCGTGTCAGGATGCCCTACGCAGAAGGGGATCTGGTACCGGTTGTCAGTACCAACTCCGCGCCGTCTGTCATGGTTGCCGGATCGGCCGTTCCATTCAGGGATCTGAAGTCTCTGCAAGCCTATGGCAAAGCGAAGGGCGGCATCACGTTCGGCACGGCCGGCGCCGGAAGCACCGGACATTTCGTCGCGGAAATGGTCGGATCCGCGCTTGGCATACCGGTGACGTTGAGTCACTACAAGAGCGGTGCGGAGTCACTGAATGCCGTGATCGGGGGCCAGATCGATCTCGCCTCGGAGTCGCCTGTCGGCGTTGTGGGCTTCGTGCGCGGCGGCAAGCTGAAGCCGATTGCCGTAACGGACGACAAACGCGCTCTCGCACTTCCGGATGTTCCCACGTCAGCCGAGCAGGGGTTCCCCGCCATTCGTATGCAGCACTGGGGCGGAATCTACGCCCCGAAGGGAACGCCTGCGCAGATCATGGATCGCGTCGCCCAGGCGATGCTTGCAGCGTTCCAGGGCGATAGCGACCTCCGGGCACAGCTGGAGAAGTATGGCTATCGCCCGGAAACCGGCACCCGTGCAGATTTCACGCGATTTATCGAGACCGAGAAGAGCCGCCTCGGCAAGATCGTTCGCGATTCGCACATGACCCTCGACTAAACACGCAGGGTCGACTACCAGCAGGCCGACGCCCATACGGGCCGGCAACCTGCCACATCGCCAGCTGATACGGGGCACTGCTCTCTTCTTCCTGCCCGGGATGGCCCTGGAGCGGGAGGGCGGCGTGCGCCCTGCGCCAACGACTTGCATCCCCGGGAAAGAAGCGAATGTCCCCAATCCCTCTTTTTCGGAGGCCCGCGTACTGCAGGCTTCCGTCGCATGGCCGCGCGCCTGCAGTGCGCCGGCGTCTTAGAACGACAAATGAAACCACGAGGAGACAAGCAGGATGAAGAAGGCAATTCTATGTGTTGCGGTGTCGTGCGGGGCCGCTTCCGGCGCGGTGCAGCCGCAATCGGGCGTGACGCTGTACGGCGTGATGGACACCAATATTGAGTACGTGAACAATCTGTCGCCGGTACCGCCAACGCTGCCGGTCTTCCCGGGCCAGGCCCATTCCCGCGTGGCCCTGACGACGGGCGGCTTGTCTGGTTCGCGTTGGGGGCTTCGTGGCGTGGAGGCTCTCGGTAGCGGCACGAAAGCCGTGTTTGTCCTGGAAAGCGGCTTTACGCCAGACGATGGGAAGATGGGTCAGGGCGGTCGCCTGTTCGGTCGGCAGGCATACGTGGGTCTGCAGAAAGACGGGATTGGCCAGCTGACCTTCGGCCGTCAGTACAACACGTTCTTTGACGCAATGGCTGACTATTCCCCGACGAAATTCGGCAGCCAGTATGAGCCGATCGCCGCGCAACTGGGGCTGAACTACCGCTCGGACAATGTCGTCAAGTACGTGGGTACTTTTGGTGGGCTGACCGCCAATGCCTACTGGTCCTTCGGGAACGGTGTGGCTGGGTCGGGGGAGGCGCCGGGGCAATTCCGCAGGGATAGCGGATATGGCGGCGCGCTGAGCTATGCCGGCGGTCCATTCGGCATGACCGTTGCCTACGACCAGTTCAACCCGACGCTGGTTGCATCCACCGGCGCTACAGGCGAGGTGAAGAAGGTCGCGGCGGCTGTGAGCTATACAGTTGGCCACGCCAAGTTTATGGGCGGCTACCGATGGGGGAGGAGCAAGACCGCTACCGAAGCGACGCTACTACGTGACGACTATTACTGGGCTGGTCTGAATTACCAGGCAACCTCAGCACTGGGGCTGACGCTGGCTTACTACTACGAAGATATCAAAAGCCTGGCAGGCCAGAATCCCGGGAATCCTTGGCAAGTCACGTTCATCGCTGACTACAACCTGTCCAAGCGCACGGACGTCTATCTGACCACGGCCTATGTGAAAAACTCCGGCCTCAACTTCGATACCTCGGCAATCAGCTTCGCCAATGGCTATTTCCCGGGCGCGGGCAAGGACAACATGCTCGGGGTGGCAATTGGCATGAGGCACAAGTTCTAAGCGTCCGGCTACGTCAATGCGATTGATGGCACTTTGCGGCAATGCCTTTCGCCTTGGCGTACCAGTCATCGTCACAACAGATCTGATCGATGACCGCATATCGGCTGCCGCTCGTTCTTGACATCCTCCCTTGCCTGAAGGCAGGGGATTCCTACCGCGCATGACCACGGCCCGAAGACCTGCGCGCCGACCGTGTAGCGGCCGGCCTCGAGCGCGAGGGCGTCCTGGTGACGACTGCCGAGCCATTCGCCATCACGCCTTATGTGCCGCATGCGCTGCGGCTGGCAATCGGATCGATCTCGACGGAGGCGCTGGAAGACGCGCTGCGCAAGGTCAGGCGGGCAGTCGCTGGCCGCGCTCACCGAAACACCAGCGTCCTGCCGCCGTTGCGCAGCACACGGTGTTCGGCATGCCATTTCACCGCCCGTGCCAGCGCCACGCATTCCACATCGCGACCGATGGCGGTGAGCTGGGCGGCGTCCATGGCGTGGTCTACGCGCGCGACTTCCTGCTCGATGATGGGGCCTTCGTCGAGGTCGCCCGTCACATAGTGCGCCGTGGCGCCGATCAGCTTGACCCCGCGCTCGTAGGCCTGCGCGTAGGGGCGGGCGCCCTTGAAGCTGGGCAGGAACGAGTGATGGATATTGATGGCACGCCCTTCCAGCCGGCGGCACAGGTCGTCGGACAGGACCTGCATATAGCGCGCCAGCACGACGAGGTCGATGCGGTAGTCGCAGACCAGGTCCCACAGGCGTGCCTCCTGCGCGGCCTTGGCCTGCGGCGTGGCATTGAGCAGGGGCAGGTGGTGGAACGGGATGTCGTAGCTTGCCGCGAGCTGGTAGAAGTCCTTGTGGTTCGAGACGATGGCCGGGATCTCGATGGGGAGCTGGCCGGTGCGGTAGCGGAACAGCAGGTCGTTCAGGCAGTGGCCGATCTTCGACACCATCAGCATCACGCGAGGTTTGAGCGAGGCGTCGTGCAGCGACCAGTCCATCTCATGCTCCACGCCGACCCGCGCAAACGCTGCGCGCAACGCCATGAGCGCATCTTCCGCGCCCTGGCCCTCGGGCAGCGGGCGCTGGAAGTGCACCCGCATGAAGAAGCGCGTGCTGGCGCGGTCGCCGAACTGGGCGGAATCGACGATGTTGCCACCCGCATCCGCCAGCAGCGCGGACACGGCATGGACGATGCCCGGCCGGTCAGGGCAGGACAGCGTGAGGATGTAGCTGGCGGCTTCGGTCTGGACTGGTGACATGGCGGCTCCGTGGTTCAGGCCTTGGTCCGTTCGCTGGCCGGATCGTACGGCGCGCGCAGGTGGACGCGGGCAGGCAGCAGTTCCCCTGCCAGATCCACGTGGTAACGCCCGCCCTCGATCCAGGCCGCATCGGCCGTGCCGCCATCGCGCGCCAGCAGCCCCATGCCGACCGGGCAGCCGAGGGTGTGGCCGAAGGCGGCCGAGGTCACGAAGCCGGCCGGCCGTGTCGCGCCGTCGTCGCCCGTGCGCAGGATGGCTTCCCCTCCCCAGAGCATGGCATCGCGCGCCCCGTCCAGCGTCACCACCACAATGCGCCGCGCAACCTTCGCCGCGCCACCGGCCGCGCGCAGCTTCAGCAAGGCTTCGCGTCCGCGGAACGGAATGTCCTGGTTCAGCTTGCAGGCGAAGGAGAGGCCGGCCTCGAACGGATTGATGTCGGTGGTCAGCTCGCGGCTCCAGGCGCGGTAGCCCTTCTCGATGCGCAGCGACTCGATGGCATAGTAGCCGGCGTTGACCAGGCCGAAGCTGCTGCCGGCTTCGTGCAGCGTTTCATAGACGCCCACGGCAAACTCCATCGGCACATAGAGTTCCCACCCTAGCTCGCCCACATAGGTGAGCCGCGTGGCTCGCACCGTGGCGTAGCCGAGGTCGATCTCGCGCGAGGTGCCGAACGGAAAAGCCGCATTCGAGAAATCGGCGCGCGACACGCTCTGCAGCAGCTCGCGCGAGCGCGGGCCCATTACGGCCAGCACGGCATACTGCCCGGTGACGTCGACGATCACGCAGCGCTTGTCGGCCGGGATCAGCCGCTCGATGTAGTTGAAGTCGCGCGTGGTCTGCGCGGAGCCGGTCACCAGCAGGTACTGGTCATGGGCCAGCCGCGTCACCGTCAGGTCCGATTCATAGGCGCCGCGCTCGTTGAGCATGGCCGTGTACACGGTCTGCCCCGGCGGCACGGCCACATCATTGCTCATGATGTGCTGCAGGACGTCTTCTGCATCGGCGCCCTTGACGATGTACTTGGAGAACGAGCTCATATCGAACAGTGCCACGCCTTCGCGGCAGGCACGGTGTTCGGCGCCGCTCCACGGCAGCCAGTTCTGCTGCCCGAACGAGTAGCGGATCTCCGGCGATTCACCCGGTGGCGCGAAGAAGTTCGGCCGCTCCCAGCCCATCTTGCTGCCGAAATTGGCGCCGGCCGCCTGCAGGTGCGCATAGAGCGGCGAGCGGCGGAACGGCCGTGCCGTATCCAGCTCGCGGTTGGGCCACGGCATGGCGTAGTGCAGGCCGAGCGTTTCCTTCACGCGGTCGTGCAGCCAGCTCTCATTGCCGTTGAAGCCGGCAAAGCGGCGGATATCCACCGGCCACAGGTCCATGGTCGGCTCGCCCGCCACGATCCATTCCGCCAGCGCCATGCCGGCGCCGCCGGCCGATGCAATGCCCATCGAGTTGAAGCCCGCGCCCACGTAGAAATTGCGCAGCTCGGGCGCCTCGCCAAGGATGAAGTTGTTGTCCGGCGTGAACGATTCCGGCCCGTTGTAGAACTGCTTCACCTGCGCGCTCTCCAGCGCCGGCACGCGCAGCAGCGCGTTCTCCATCAGGATCTGGAACTGGTCCCAGTCGTCGGGCAGCAGCTGGAATTCGAATGGCTCGGGAATGCCCTGCATGCCCCACGGCTTGGCATCGGGCTCGAAGCCGCCCATCACCAGCCCGCCGACTTCCTCCTTGAAGTAGATAAAGTCGTCAGGATCGCGCATCACCGGCAGGTCCGGGTGAACGCCGGCAATGCGCTCGGTGACGATGTAGTAGTGCTCGGCCGAATGCAGCGGCACGGTCACGCCGCACATCTGCCCGACCTTGCGCGCCCACTGCCCGGCGCAATTGACCACGATCTCGGCCTCGATGCGGCCTTCCTCGCCGGCCTTGTTGCGCCAGCTCACGCCCGTGGCGCGGCCGTCGCGGCTGTGGATCGCGGTGACCTTGGTGTCCTGCGCGATGACGGCGCCGCGCGAGCGCGCGCCCCGCGCCAGCGCCTGCGTGAGATCGGTGGGATTGGCCTTGCCGTCACCCGGCAGCCAGACCGCGCCATGCAGGTCGTCGGTACGCATCACCGGCCAGAGCTCGCCCGCCTGCGCAGGCGAGATGACCTCGCACTCCACGCCGTAGGCGCGGGCAACGGCAGCGGTGCGCCGCAGCTGCGTCATCCGCTCGGTGGTGCGCGCCACCGACAGCGAGCCGCATTGCTTCCACCCGGTGCCGAGCCCGGTCTCGGCTTCCAGCTCGCTGTAGAGCTTGGTCGAGTAGCGGATCAGCTTTGTCATGCTCTCTTGCGAGCGCAGCTGTCCGACCAGCCCGGCGGCATGCCAGGTGGTGCCGCAAGAGAGCTGCCCTTGCTCAAGCAGCACCACATCCTTCCAACCCAGTTTGGTCAGGTGATAGGCGACGCTGCAGCCGATGATGCCGCCGCCGATGATGATGGCGCGGGAGTGGGCGGGGAGGGGTGGGGCCATGGTGCACCTTGTGTGGGATTGGTCAGCTCGTGCTGGATAGTATTACACAAAATGCAAAATAACAACTCAAAATGCAACATTAGGGGGATTGAATCGCCGCTGCATGGATATCTCCCTTGCCATGCCACCGGAGCCAGGTCTTGATGGACAACAAGTCCAAGTTCGCGTGGTGACCTAGTGTTGAGGAAGGCATTGCGACGACGCATTTCGGAGATCGTCCAGCTGACGAAGCGACTTACGCCGTACGGGCTGGCTTCCTGGTGCAGGGTTGCGGCTGGCGAGCCGCCAGGCTGCACGTTGAACAACACGGTTACGCTGAAGGAGATGGCGCATGTACACGAAGATGCTGGTGGCGATCGATGGGAGCCAATGCGGCGATCGGGCCCTGGACGAGGCAATCGGGATAGCCGGGGCCTGCGGTGCGGAGCTGGAAATCGTTCACGTCATTGACAGTGGTTATGAACTGGTGGAAGTGCGAGCAGGCCTGGTCAGGAGGGCGCAGGAACTGCTGGCGGCGGCACAGGCGAAGGCCGAAGCCGGGAATGTGCGCTGCCACGTCGTCTTGGTGGACGAGATCCTGGCGCTCGGTGACGTCGCGAACCAGATTCGGCAAGCCGTCGAAGCCAGCCACGCTCAAGTCGTTGTGGTCGGCACCCACGGACGTCGGGGGGTTAGCCGGCTGCTGATGGGCAGCGTGGCCGAAGGGCTTGTACGCCAGTGCACGGTGCCGGTAATGCTTGTCAGGGCGCCTCAGGAAGCCTGAGAAAAGAGGCCGGCTGCCTGATTCCCATCAGGGGATATTCCGTAAGTATTTGATTCTGAGATGAAAATTGTCCCGGCAACGTGGCGGCAGGACCCGTGGTTATTCCTCTGTGTATCAACAGATGTTCTGCACGGACGGTTTGTGGCTCGAGGCGCGGTTCGTATAGTTCCACCCAGGGCAAGCGCGGCACCGCGGCCCGATCCACGCACATGTGCAGCCATCCACGAATTCAGGAACCGGAAATGACCATTGAATCAAGACTCGCAGAACTAGGCCTGACGCTGCCGTCGCCGCCAGACCCGCTGGGCAGCTACACCGCGACCAGCGAGGCCGGCAACATGCTCTTCATCTCGGGGCAGCTGCCGCTGCAGGACGGGCGCGTGGTGTTTCAGGGGCGCGTCGGCGAAGCGCTGACGGTGCGGGAAGGCAAGCAAGCGGCAGAGCTGGCGGCGCTGAATGTGCTGGCCCAGATCAGGCGCCACCTGGGCGGCTTTGACCGGCTCGACCATATCGTCCGCGTCGAAGGGCATGTGGCCAGCGCCGAAGGGAATTTCGACCAGCCAGCGGTGGTCGACGGCGCTTCCGATCTGTTCGCGGCCGTGCTGGGAGAGAAGGCTGGTCATGCGCGCCTGGCCTTTTCGCACACCCAGTTGCCCGCCAACGCCGCGGTAGTGCTGGGCGTGATCGCGCAGATTCAGCCGGCGAACTTTTCCACGAGGTAGTCGACAAAGGCCCGCACCCGCAGGGACATGTGGCGTGCGTGCGGGTAAAGCAGGACGAAGGGCCGGGATGTGCCGCCGAACTCCGTCAGCACTTCCACCAGCGTGCCTTCGCGCAGATCCGACTCGACCACGAAGCGGTAGGTCTGGAACAGGCCGGCGCCCATGCGCACCAGTGTGGCGCAGCCCAGGATGTCCTCCGAGCAGCTGTAGCTTCCGGTAGTGGCGATATCGATATCCTCGCCTTCCAGCCTGAATGTCCAGGGCAGCCTTCGCCCGCTGCTCGGGACGTCGAACTGGATGCATTCGTGCCGGTGCAGGTCGTCGAGCGTCTTCGGCGTGCCCGCGCGGGCGAGGTAGCCCGGCGTGGCAACGACGACCAGTTCCGCATCTTCAAGCTTGCGGGCGATCAGGCTGGAGTCGTCCGGCGCCTTGCCTCGTACCGACAGGTCGTAGGCATCGTCGGCAAAGTCGACATTCCGGTTGCTGATATGGGTTTCCACCGCTACATCCGGGAAGCGCTTGCGGAATTCGGGCAGCACCGGCAGCACGCGGTAGTGCGCATACGGGGTGGGCAGGCTGATGCGCAGGAGTCCGGCCGGGCTGCCATGCTGGCCGCTCACCTGGCGCTCGGCGTCGACCAGTTGCGCCAGTGCTTCCCGGCATTGCCCGAAGTACAGGCGACCCTCGTCGGTCAGGCGGATCTGCCGGGTCGTCCTGACAAACAGGCGCACGCCCAGCCGTTCTTCAAGCCGCGACACCGAGCGGCTGACGGCTGCCGGCGTCACGCTCGCCGCGGCGGCGGCAGCGGTAAAACTGCTGAGTTCCGCCGCCAGGCAGAAGAGTTCAATGCTGCCGAGCTGGAGATCATCGAATTGACGTTTCATGGCATCCCGTTTCCGCGAGCGCTGGGTCGGACCTGTCAGGTCCGGATGTGCACGGCAAGTATATCGGCCAGCGGATCCGCAACGCGCCCGCGGAAAACGGCATTACTTGCGCTCGGCAAGCAGCTTCTGTATCGCCGCTTCCGTTTCTTCATACCGGCCTTCGCCAAAATGCGTGTAGACGATCTTGCCGCTGGCGTCGATGAGGTATAGCGCGGGCCAGTACTGGTTCCGGTAGGCGTCCCAGGTGGAATATGAGTTGTCCTGCGCGACCGGGTACCGGATGTCGAAGCGCTTGAGCGCCGCTTGTACGTTCGGCGTGGATTTCTCGAACGGATACTCGGGGGTGTGCACGCCCACCACCACCAGTCCCTTGTCCCGGTATTTGTCGTACCACTGCCTGACGTGCGGCAGCGTGCGGACACAGTTGATGCAACTGTAGGTCCAGAAGTCGACCAGCACGACCTTGCCGCGCAGGCCGGACACGGTGAGGGGTTCCGAGTTCAGCCACTTCTCGATGCCGGCAAATTCCGGTGCCTTGTCATGGTCGGCGGGTGCCGGCGGGGCTGTCGCGGCATGCGTGGCGAAAAGGGCGGTGCCGGCAAGGAAGGTGGCGACAAGCAGGGCAGTGGCGGCGAAGAAGGTGCGAATAGCGGGTTTCATGATTCAGGCTCCGGGTTGGATCGAGGGAACGAGGCCGGTCACCCAGGCAACGGCAACCGTGTCGTACTGGTAGTACATGGCAATGGCGGTCGCGACCACGAGCACGCCGAAGCCTTGTTGCAGGCGGTGCGTATACCGGGCGAGCTGGCGGACGCGGGTGGTGGCGAACTGCCCGCCGTAGGCAATCAGCAGCATCGGGATGGCCGCGCCGGCTGCGAACAGGGCGAGCAGGACGCCTGCGCGCTGCAGGTCCTGCGCCCTGGCGACCAGCGCAAGAATGGATGCCAGCACCGGCCCGGCACACGGCGTCCAGACCACGCCCAGTGTCGTGCCCAGCACAAAGCCGCCGACCAGGCCGTTGCCCAGCCCCGCATCCAGGCCGGCCGTGCGGTCGGCCAGGCTCCGGAACGGCGTCATCAGCCGTTCGAACCAGGCTGGCCAGATGCGGGCCAGCCCGGACAGCAGCAGCGTCAGGATGGCGATGTTGCGGATGACGCCGTGCGCATCGCCAAAAGCACTCGAGAGGGCGCCGAAGGCGACGCCCAGCACCGAGAAGGCCGTTACGAAGCCCAGCGCAATCGACAGCGGCCGCAGGCCATTGGCTTCGCCGATCGACGCGTTCAGCAGCATGGGCAATACCGGGAGCACGCAGGGGGAGGCGATGGTCAGCACGCCTGCAAGAAATGCGAGAAAGAGGTCGATCACGATCGTATTCCCCTGGTGTGCGGCCCCGGGCGGCAGGCGAAGCCGCCCGTGCACGGGGGCGGCGATTGCGGTTCAATGGCGGTGGCTGGCATCACGAAGGTCTCCGAGGGTTGACGCGATAGCCGCATTCAACCGCCCTCGCGTATCCGCGCTGTTTCGGCAAGCGGCGGAAATGCAATGTTTCATGTCTGTCACCGGGGCTGATACAGAGCGATACAAAGCGCCTCGCTGGCCGCAGCACAATGGCGTCACGCGCAATCCGCGCGGTAGCCCGGGAAGACCCAACGATGAAGCCTCTCCTGCTGTACGTCGCCCTGATCCTGTCCGCGCTTGCATATGAACTGCGCGGGTCCGTAGCTTGCCGATGGGCGTTTTCCGGCCCGCGCGTGGTGCGCCTGTCGGCACCTGCACGGAAAAGGCGAGTCCGCCCTATGATCAGTGATCTCTCCATTACCGAAACCGAAAGCGCCCCATGAATCAACCCGACCACATCCTGATCGTTGACGACGACCGCGAGATCCGCGAGCTGGTGGCCACCTATCTCGAGCGCAGCGGAATGCGCATCACGCTTGCCGCGAACGGGCGCGAAATGCGAACGGCGCTCGAAAAGGGCTCGGTCGACCTGGTCGTGCTCGACCTGATGCTGCCCGGCGAAGACGGGCTGACGCTGTGCCGCGACCTGCGCGCGGGCGAGCACAGGAACACGCCGGTGCTGATGCTCACCGCCCGCGACGAGGAGGCCGACCGCATCCTGGGCCTGGAAATGGGCGCGGATGATTACCTGATCAAGCCGTTCGCCGCGCGCGAGCTGCTGGCGCGCATCCGTTCGGTGCTGCGGCGCACGCGCATGCTGCCGCCGAACCTGCAGATCACCGAGGCGGCCAGCATGCTGGCATTCGGCCCATGGCGGCTGGATACGACGGCACGGCACCTGCTCGACGAGGATGATGTCATCGTTGCCCTCAGCGGCGCGGAGTATCGCCTGTTGAGAGTGTTCGTCGACCATCCGCAGCGCGTGCTGTCCCGCGACCAGCTGCTGAACCTCACGCAGGGGCGCGACGCCGAGCTGTTCGAGCGATCCATCGACCTGATGGTGAGCCGCCTGCGCCAGCGCCTGCGGGACGATGCCCGCGAGCCGCGCTACATCAAGACCGTGCGCAATGGTGGCTACGTCTTCTCGGCGAGCGTTGAAGTGCGCGAGGCGCGCTCATGAGCCGCACCGAAGTGGCATGGCGCGCCTGGCCACACACGTTGTTCGCGCGCCTGATGCTCATCCTGCTGATCGGCCTGGCCCTGGCGCAGGGGCTGTCCTTCGGCCTCGTGATGCTGGAGCGCACGACGGTTGCGGACCGCACGATGCTGGGAAATCTTGAACTCGACGTGGCCAGCTCCGTCGCCATGCTGGACATGCTGCCGGCGGACAAGCGCGCGGCCTGGCTCGACCGGCTGCAGCGGAACAACTACAGCTATCGCCTCGATGCCGGCACGCCCGGAGATCCGCCGCGCTCGCCGCTGTCGCGCAGGGCGGTCGACACGATCACGCTGGCGTTGCAGGACCGCTATGCGGTGACGGCGAACGATGTGCCCGGGAACCGCGAGCGCTTCCAGGTCCACCTGCGCCTGCACGACGGCAACCCGCTCACCATCGACGTCCGCCCGAAGCCCAATGTATTGTCGTCATGGCTGCCCGTGCTGTTGTGCGCCCAGCTGGCGCTGCTGGCCGTGTGCGCGTGGATTGCCGTGCGGCTGGTCACACGGCCGCTCAAGCAACTGGCGGTGGCGGCCGAGAATCTCGGCCCGGACCTCAAGGCCGACCGGATCCCCGAGCGCGGACCCGCCGAGGTTGCCCATGCCGCGACGGCCTTCAATGCCATGCAGGCGCGCATTGCGGGTTACCTTGCCGAGCGCGTGCAGATCCTCGCCGCGATTTCGCATGACTTGCAGACGCCCATCACCCGGATGCGGCTGCGCGTGGATCTCATGGAGCCGTCGGAGACGCAGGACAAGCTCTTCAGCGATCTTCGGGCGATGGAGCACCTGGTGCGCGAAGGCATTGCCTATGCCAGCACGCTGCACGGCAGCGCGGAGGCGCTGGCGCGCGTGGACCCCGATGCCTTGCTCGACAGCCTGGCCGGCGACTACCTGGACAGCGGCAATGCGATCGCTGTCGAAGGCAAGGCCGGCGCTGCCATCCTGACACGTCCGCAGGCCCTGCGCCGCATCCTGACGAATCTCATCGACAACGCCATCAAGTTCGGCGGCGAAGTGGACGTGGCGGTGTCGCGGCAGGCGGACGGGCACCTGGCCATTGCCGTACGGGACCGTGGACCCGGCATCCCGGAAGCGGAGCTTGAGCGGGTCATGCAGCCGTTCTACCGGCTCGAGACTTCCCGCAACCGGGGTACGGGCGGCACCGGCCTTGGCCTGGCGATTGCGCAGCAACTCTCCCAGGCCCTCGGCGGCACATTGACGCTCTCCAATCGGAAGGAGGGTGGCCTGCAGGCCATCCTTACGCTCCCCGCATAGGCCTGTTCAGGGGGCTCGGCGGTGCAATCAGCGTCGACGCTCCCGCTTCACTTTTCGTCCGTGAGGGCCGCCCGGCCCTTACCCCGGACGTCCGGCTTTGTATGCGTTTGTATCGCGCACCCCCTGCGATACGTGGACTCACCGAATTGCCGCCAGCCTGCTACGGGCCAGATACATCGGTCGGCTTAAATGCATCTCGTGGCGCGGCGGCAGGGCAAGACCAGATGACCCGCCGGCGCCGCTGTATCGGCAATCGAATCCACTACCCAGGAGCACCAAATGCAAGCCATCAACATCACCACCATTGCCCGCCACCTCATCTCCGCCGTGGCTCTCGCAGCCGCAGTCGGCGGCGCACAGGCAGCATCCGCTGTCGTCTTGCCGGCGGACCACCACGGCGGCGCCGCACGTATCGCCCAACGCGATCCGTTCACCGACGGCGCCCGCGCCGACGCTCGCGACCCCTTCACGGACGGGGCCCGTATCGGCGCACACGACGTCTTTACTGATGGCGCCCGCAATGCCGAAGCGGCCGCCACGGTCGCGCGGATCAGCAACCGCGATGGCTACGTCCCCGATGCCAGCCATAGCGACACGGCGCTTGCCGCCGCCTGACGCCCCATCTTTTACACGCTTGACAACGAGGATTTCATCATGACCCAACTCAACAACGTTCTGTACACCGGCAAGACGCACACCACGGGCGGGCGCGACGGCGCGTCGCACAGCTCCGACGGCCGCCTGGACATCCGGCTCTCGCCACCCGGAAGCGCAGGCAACGGCACCAATCCGGAGCAGTTGTTCGCCGCCGGCTGGTCGGCCTGCTTTATCGGCGCCATGGGAAAGGCGGCCGCCAGCATGAAGATCGCGCTGCCGGCCGACCTTGCCGTCGATGCGGAAGTTGACCTGTGCCTGAACGACGGTGCCTATTTCCTCCAGGCACGCCTGAACGTCAGCTTGCCGGGCCTGTCGCGCGAAGTCGCGCAGGCAGTGGTCGAGGGGGCGCACGAGCGGTGCCCGTACTCCAAGGCCACGCGCGGCAATATCGATGTTGTCCTCAACGTGGTCTGAGCCCGGCCGGGTCACTCCTGCTCGGCCTGCCTGTTCATGCCGGGCAGGCCGCCTTCCGGCTTCCCATGCCATTCACACCAGGTGCGGCCTGAGAACCCATTTCATAATGAAGAAGGGGCGCGAAGGCTGCTGCCGGGCTGCAGGGCTAGGCGCAGCCGACGCCGCGTGGTCATTCCACGCAAGGAGGCTGCAACAACGCCATGCGGCCCGGCAGCAGCCTTCCCTTCGGGTTCAAGCCAGGCGCGGCGCATGCGTCGTTGCGGGCCTTGACCTTGGAATGACCAAGGCCGGCGGCCCGCGCCTAGCCTGCGCCGCGCCTGGCTTGAACGCGTCCCCTTCTTCATTATGAAATGGGTTCTTAAAGCATCGGTGCATGCAAATGATGGGCGTGGTCGATCGTGTCCACGACGATCTGCAGCGACTCCTCGATGTCATCCCGCTCGCAGGGGCCGCCAAGGCAGATCCTGATGGCATCGGGCGGATTGCCATCCGTCGAGAAGGCCGAGCTCGACACCACGGCGACGCCCTTGCCGCGCAGGTTCAGGGCAAATTCGGATGGGCTCCATCCGCTCTCGGGCGGCACGGCCAGCCAGAGGTGGAAGCCCTCGGGGTCTGCCTCGTAGTGCCTTCCGGCGAGGACATGGCTCGCGATGGCCTGGCGCGCCGTGCACTCGGCGCGGATTGACTTCAGCATGTCGTCGGCAGTGCCGTCTCCGAGCCAGGCGGTAGCCAGCATTGTGGTGAACGGGCTGGCCATGACGGTCGTGGCACGCAAGGCGCCCGACAGCCGATCGGCCAGCCGGGCGGCGGGAGCCTGGATGTAGGCGATGCGCAGGCCAGCGCCAAAGCACTTCGACAGGCCCGTCACGTAGTAAGTCAGTTCCGGTGCCAGGGTGGCGAATGCGTCGGGTTTGCGCTGGGGCAGCATGCCGTAGGCATCGTCCTCGATCACGGGCACGCTGTAGCGAAGCGCGATGTCGGCCAGCATTTCGCGCCGGCCCTGCGGCATGGTGCGGGTGCTTGGGTTCTGCAGTGTCGGCGTACAGTACAGCGCGCTTGGCTTCTGCGTCTTGCACAGGGTCTCGAACGCCGTGGGCGAGGGACCTTCCTCATCCCCCGGCAGCGCCTGCAGGCGCACACCAAGCTGCGCGGTGATGGCCTTGATGCCCGGATAGGCAAGCGTGTCGCAACAGATAGTCTGGCCAGGCCTGGCCAGCTGGGACACCAGCGCCACCAGTGCGCTGTGAATACCGGGGCAGATCAGAAGTGTATCGGCGCGGCTGGCTGGCACGAGCCTGCGCATCCACTCCGCCGCGGCCGCACGGTCTGCCGGCGTGCCGCCGAAGTCCTGGTAGCGCAGCAGCCCGTACGGATCGGATGTCGCCATCAGCCGCGCGGCTGACTCGCGCAGCCGCGCGATCAGCGCAGGCGGCTCGGGCGGCATGTTCATCGTCATTTCGGCGCCGGTCCCTCCCCGCAATGGCAGCGAAGGAGCACGGCCGCGCACAAAGGTGCCGCTTCCGGTCTTGGCATCGATCAGCCCTCGCTTGCGTGCTTCCGCGTACGCGCGCGCGACGGTCGTGTAATTGAGCTGCAGCGCGGCAGCCAGGTCACGCAAGGCGGGCAGGCGATCCCGCGCCTGCAGGCGGCCGCTGGCAAGGTCCTCTTCGATCAGGTCGGGAATCGCCAGATAGGCGGGCTTGGTGCATTCGGACAGGCGTTTCGACCAGTGGCTTGCAGGACCGGACAAGGCGGGCTCCATTCGTTCAGGCTGAGGTGGCATGGCTATGCTGCGCAATCTTTGTGCCATGTGATTGCTTGCTGATCTGGTTCGATGATGGTGCGTGATCGCATGCACTGCACCGTGGCCGTGCGCCTGCTTGCACCGTGGCCGGTCGCCGGACGGCATGACGCCAGTGTCCGGGAGAACCGCAGGTTCGCTCGTGCGGCGGGCCAATTTCACATCGTAAGAAATCAATCATGCAATCAATCAGGTCGTCTGGCATTGATCGCCCATTGATCGCATCCGGTCGCGAAATATTTGGCACAGGCGTTGCACCAGGCATGGTGTCGGCCCCACGGCCGATCGATCGCCCGAATGATCGGACGATCGACTGACCCACCACTTTTTGGAGCGCAGCATGCCCGCAGTCAACAAACCGGCCCACCAGAAGGGCGATTTCCTGGTCGACTACGAAGAGAAGGTCTTCGAGGACGTCAAGGCGGAGCCGGGCGAGAAGGCTCTCGTCACCTTCCACACCGTAGCCTTCGAAGGCTCGATCGGCTTCGTCAATATGCTGCAGGCCACGCGCCTGCAGCGCAAAGGCTTCGCGACCTCCATCCTGTTGTACGGCCCGGGCGTGAACCTGGGCGTCCAGCGCGGCTTCCCCACGCTGGGTGACGAGGCATTCCCCGGTCACCTCAACTTCAACAGGCAACTCACCAAGTTCATGGAAGAGGGCGGCAAGGTCTACGCGTGCCGCTTCGCGCTGCAGGCCCTGTACGGCCACGGCGAAGCGTCGCTGATCGAGGGCATCCGCCCGATCAACCCGCTCGACGTGCTGGACCTGAGGCTGCTGCACCGCCAGGCCAACGCGCTGATCATCGACACCTGGACGGTCTGAGCGAAAGGGCGGGGTATCACCATGTCACAGAAGCGAATCGTCCGTGCGGCGGCCGTGCAGATCGCCCCCGATCTGGAGACTGCCGACGGCACGCTGGGCAAGGTTTGCGAGGCGATCGACAAGGCGGCGCTGGAAGGCGTGCAGTTGATTGTGTTTCCGGAAACCTTTGTGCCGTACTACCCGTACTTCTCGTTCGTACGGCCGCCTGTGCACTCCGGCACGGACCATATGCGCCTGTACGAACAGGCGGTGGTGGTGCCCGGCCCTGTCACCCATGCCGTTGCCGAGCGTGCGCGCCGGCACGGCATGGTGGTCGTGCTGGGCGTCAACGAGCGCGATCACGGCAGTCTGTATAACACGCAGCTGATCTTCGACACCGACGGGCGCCTGGCGGTCAAGCGCCGCAAGATCACGCCGACCTTCCACGAGCGCATGATCTGGGGCCAGGGCGACGCCGCCGGCCTGAAGGTCGCCGACACCGCCATCGGGCGCGTCGGTGCGCTGGCCTGCTGGGAACACTACAACCCGCTGGCGCGCTACGCGCTGATGACCCAGCACGAGGAAATCCACTGCAGCCAGTTTCCGGGATCACTGGTCGGGCCGGTCTTTGCCGAGCAGATCGAGGTCACCATCCGCCACCATGCGCTGGAGTCGGGCTGCTTCGTGGTGAACGCCACCGGCTGGCTCACGGACGAACAGATTGCATCGGTGACGACCGACCCTGCCTTGCAGAAGGCGCTGCGCGGCGGCTGCAACACCGCCATCGTCTCCCCCGAAGGCCAGCACCTGGTGCCGCCGTTGCGCGAAGGCGAGGGCATGGTCGTCGCGGATCTCGACATGTCGCTCATCACCAAGCGCAAACGAATGATGGATTCGGTCGGCCACTACGCGCGGCCCGAGCTGCTTAGCCTGGCCATCAATGACCGGCCCGCGATGACGGCCTCGCCCATGGCCGCCGCTTTCTCCAATTTCCAAGGGAGCACCCAGCATGAACTCCAGCGAGCGGATGCCGGCTTCGAGCCGGCAATTGATGACTGAGCTGCAATCGGTCGGACTGCGCCTGGTGGATCCCTCTGCCGGCGCGGCAAGCCGCCGGGGTGGCGCGGGTCCATCGGACCACAAGGCGGTGACCATTGACGGCGTGACCATCATGGTGCCTGTGCATACGAGCACCGCCTGGCATTCGCCGTTCGTGGCGGCCGCGCCGGACGCCAGTGGCGCCAGCGCGCTGATGCGCGGCACCATACCCATTGCCAATATCAGCTTCCCCAGGGCGCCGCGTTTCTATGCACTGCAGACGCTGGATGGCGTGCCGTACTCGCACATCGCCACGCTGCACGGCTCGGACGTGCTGGCGACCACGGTGCTCCAGACCTGTATCCGCTACGAGAGCCGCCGCAAGACCTGCAAGTTCTGCGCGATCGGGCAGTCGCTCGCGGCAGGGCGGACCATTGCGCGCAAGACGCCCGAGCAGCTGGCGGAAGTCGCACGCGCCGCTGTGCTGCTCGATGGCGTCAAGCACATGGTGCTCACCACCGGCACGCCCCCCACGCCAGACCGCGGCGCGGGCATCCTGTGCGAAAGTGCATTCGCGATCCGGGCCGCAGTGAACCTGCCCATCCAGGCGCAGTGCGAGCCGCCCGATGACGACCGCTGGTTTGAACGCATGAAGGCGGCCGGCGTCGATGCACTCGGCATGCACCTGGAGGTGGTCACGCCGGCACTGCGCGAGCGCATCATGCCCGGCAAGGCTGCCGTGCCCGTCAGCCGCTATATGGAGGCTTTCAAGGCAGCGGTCGCCGTGTTCGGCCGGGGGCAGGTCAGCACCTATATCCTGGCCGGCCTGGGCGATACGGCGGAGTCCATCCTGGCCATCTCGCGCGAGCTGGTGGACCTTGGCGTCTACCCGTTCGTGGTGCCCTTCGTGCCGATTTCCGGTACGCCGCTGGAGGACCACCCCGCGCCTTCGCCGGAATTCATGCAGTCCGTCCTGAAGCCGCTCGGCGCCATGGTCGGCGCGGCCGGCATGCGCTCGGCCGACATCAAGGCCGGCTGTGGCAAGTGCGGCGCGTGTTCCTCGCTGTCGTCCTATGAAGAGGTGGCGGCATGAGCAGCGATCTGTGCGTCGAGGTGCCATCGGGCATCGAGTATCGCGTCCGCTGGGCCGGCCAGGACTGGGAAGCGGAACAGGCCTTTCGCCTGCGCCGCGCCGTGTTTTGCCATGAGCAGGGCATCTTCGCCGATGATGACCGGGACGAGACCGACGACATCGCGCAACTGCTGGTGGCGGTGAAGACGGAGCCCGGCCAGGCGGATATCGTCGTCGGCACGGTGCGGATCCACGAAGCCGTGCCCGGCGTCTGGTACGGCTCGCGCCTGGCAGTCCACCCGGCCTATCGCAACCACGGGAAGATCGGCGCCACGCTGATCCGGCTGGCTGTCAGCAGTGCTCACGGGCTGGGTTGCACGCGTTTTCTTGCGCATGTCCAGAGCCAGAACGTACCGTTGTTCCGGCGCCTGCGCTGGGACGTGCTGGAAGAAGAGACCCTGCTGGGCCGGCCGCACCACCTGATGCAGGCCGACCTGGCCCACTATCCGCCGTGCCTGACGCCGCGGGCGGGGATCTTGACGTCGGGCGGGAGCCGGCCATGAGCGTGGGCGAACTCGTTGAAAGCCTGCGCGCAAGCCGCGGCTTTGGGCACAAGACCGATATCGCGGGCGTGCTCGCATCGCTGGGCAATGGCCTGCCGGGCGGCGTGCGCGACCTGGACCAGGCCGTTGCCATCGGCGACGACTGCGCGGCCATCCCGGACCAGGATGGCTATCTCCTGTTCGCGATCGAGGGCATGGTCAGCGATTTCATCCGGGCCATGCCGTGGTTCGCCGGGTACAGCGCGGTCATGGTGAATGTCAGCGATATCTACGCCATGGGCGGGCACCCTCTGGCCGTGGTGGACGCGATCTGGAGCGATGGCGTGGCGCAGGCGTCCGAGGTGCTGAAGGGCATGGCGGCGGCCGCTGCCGCCTATGGCGTGCCGATCGTCGGCGGGCACAGCAATGCGCGCAGCGACAACGGCCAGCTGGCGGTGGCGATCCTCGGCCGCGCCCGCCAGCTGCTTTCCAGCTTTGCCGCCCGGCCCGGGGACCGGTTGCTGATGGCGGTGGACCTGCGAGGAGCGTTCGTCGAGCCCTATCCGTACTGGAATGCCGCCACACAAGCGCCGTCCGCGCGGCTGCGCGCGGATCTGGAACTGCTGCCTTCGCTTGCCACGGACGGAGTCTGCCGCGCGGCCAAGGACATCAGCATGGCCGGCACGCTGGGTACCGCCCTGATGCTGCTGGAGTGCTCGGGCGTCGGCGCGAGGATCGAGCTGGACCACATCCCGAGGCCCCCGGGCGTTGCGCTGGCGCGCTGGCTGACCGCCTTCCCCAGCTACGGCTTCCTGCTCGCGGTGCGCGAGGAAGACGTCGCGGGCGTCACCGCGCGCTTCCGTGAGCGCGACATCGCCTGTGCCGGGATCGGCGTCATCGACGATTCCCGCAGGGTTACCGTCACCGGCGAGGGCGACAGCGCGCTGCTGTGGGATTTCACGCGCGACGCATTCATCGTCCCGGCCGTCGGCGGTGCGGTGCGCGGAACCGTCACCACCGAGACCTGAGAGGCAACCATGCCAGTCACACATTTCCGCATACGCTGGCCAGACCAGACCGAGGAAACCTGCTATTCGCCGTCTTCGATCGTTCGCGACTACTTCGTAGCCGGGGAAGACTACGCCATGGAAGCGTTCCTCGCACGCGCCAGGCAGGCGCTCGGCACCGCTTCAGATCGTGTGCGTGCGAAGTACGGCTACGCGTGCTCGTCCGCCACGGACCAGCTTGAACGGATAGAGACCGCCGCGGCCAGCTTCGACGGACAGCCGGAGGCGCGCGTGGTTTTCCTTGGCTTCGACCATTAGCGCGGGCATCACCGTTTCCACCGGCTTCACCAAATCACTGTACACCACAGCTTTCCAGGAAGGACGCACCATGTCGAATATCTCCAGCCAGGCCGGAAGCGCCGGCTCCTCGCCCCAGCACTACAGTGTCGTCGTCGTTGGCGGCGGCCAGGCTGGCCTGTCCATGAGCTACTACCTCAAGCAGGCCGGCATCGATCACCTGGTGATCGAGAAGCACACCGTGACCCACACCTGGCGCAACCAGCGCTGGGATGCCTTCTGCCTGGTCACGCCGAACTGGCAGTGCGCGTTGCCCGGCTACCCCTACCGCGGCGACGATCCGCACGGCTTCATGAAGAAGGACGAGATCATCGCCTATCTGGACGGCTTCATCGGCATGGTCAACGCGCCGGTGCTGGAGAACACGGAAGTCAGGCGCGTCAGGACGCGGGAACAGGGCGGCTATCTAGTTTCCACCACGCACGGCGAATTCAGCGCCGACCAGGTGGTGGTGGCCTCGGGCGGCTACCACGCGCCGATCGTGCCGCGCATGGCCGAGCGGTTGCCGGCAGCGATCCGGCAGCTCCAGTCCTCCGAGTATCGCAACCCGCAGGCGCTGCCCGAAGGCGGCGTGCTGGTCGTGGGCTCGGGTCAGTCCGGCGCGCAGATTGCCGAAGACCTGCACCTGGCCGGGCGCAAGGTGTTCCTTGCCGTGGGCGAGGCGCCGCGCTGCGCGCGCTTTTACCGCGGCCGCGACGTGGTGGACTGGCTGGCGGACATGGCCTACTACGACATGCCCGTGCAGGAGCATCCGCTGCGCGAGGGCGTGCGCGACAACACGAATCACTACGTGACGGGCCGTGACGGCGGACGCGACATCGACCTGCGGAGGTTCGCCACCGAAGGCATGGAGCTGTACGGCGTGCTGGAGGACTACCGGGACGGAGAGCTGCGCTTCGCTCCGACCCTGCGGGCGAACCTGGATGATGCGGACGATACCTACAACCGCATCAACGCCAGCATCGACAAGTACATCGACAAGCACGGCATTGCTGCCCCGCCGGCCAGCGTCTACGAGCCCGTATGGGCGCCTGCCGGGGAGCGCACGGCCGTCGGTCTCTCGCAGGCGGGCATCGGCAGCATCATCTGGTGTATCGGATTCCGGCCCGACTTCAGCTGGCTCGAGGTCCCGGTCTTCAACGGACGCGGTTATCCGGCGCACGTGCGTGGCGTCACCGCGAATGAGGGGCTGTATTTCCTCGGTCTGCCGTGGCTGCACACATGGGGATCGGGACGCTTCTCCGGGATCGCGCGCGATGCCGAGCACCTGGCAGGGATCGTCCGTGCCAGACTGGGCAAAGAAGCTCTGGCAGCCTGACATGCATCGCTGGCGAACCGACTACATCGCAGGCATGCCGCAGCTGGCCTACACCGGCCTGTCGGAGAACTGGTTGCTCAAGGAATGCGGTGACCTGCACTGGCGCGGCCTGGCTGCGCTGGCGGGCCACGAGAAGCCCGAGTTTCGCGACGCGGATGGCCGCAAGGCCTACGCGGCGTTCCTGGCTGTCCGCCTGCGCGAGGCAAGGCTGGAATCGCTCGCGGAGAACACGGCGTTCGCCATCGACTCGTCGCTGGCGCGCGTTGCCGGCGCCCGCCATGTCAGCCGGCACCTGCTGAGTGACGGGCAGGGCAGGCGTGCCGAAGTCTCGATGCTGTCGACCTTCGTGCGCCGCGAGCGCGACCGCGACAACAGGTCCGTGGTGCGGGCGGCATTTGCCGAGTCGTCGGACGCCCTGTCTTTGCCGGACGCCGCGGAGATGGGAGCGCTCGCCAGGCGCTTTCGCGCCGGCGACTGGGGCTGCCATCTGGGCCTGGAGCGGGGGCGCGACGATGCCGGCCACACGGTCGACTATTTGCCGTGCCCGTACGCCGACTTCAACGGCGCGGACCTGCTCTATTTCGCCAGCTTTCAGGCAATCGTTGACCGCGCCGAATGGCATTGGCGGCCCGCCGACGATCCACCGGTGGTTGCCGAGCGCGACCTGTTCTTCCACGGCAATGTGAATGTGGGCGAAGCCCTGGAGCTGTCGTTTTCCGCCATGCGGGCCTTGCCGGACGGGCTGGCCCACTGGTGCGAGGTCCGGCGAGGCAGCGATGGCGGCAAGATCGCCGATGTGGTCACGAGAAAGCGTTGGAGAGTGCGATGACCGGTACCGGAAATGCAGCGGAAGCGGCTGCCAGGACTTTCGCCGACAGCCAGATGCCGCCACGGAAGCCCGTCTACACCCAGGCTGACCTGGGCACGGTCCGTCACCTGGGCAGCCTTCCGGGCGAGACGCCGTACGTGCGCGGCCCCTATCGTTCGATGTACCGGGGCAAGCCCTGGACCATCCGCCAGTATGCCGGGTTTGCCGACGCGGTGGCTTCCAACCTCGCGTTCCGCAATGCGCTGGCGCAGGGCGCGCAGGGCCTGTCGGTGGCCTTCGATCTCCCGACCCACCGCGGCTACGACTCCGATCACCCTCTGGCCAGTGCCGATGTCGGCATGGCCGGCGTGGCGATTGATTCGGTCGAGGACATGAAACGGCTGTTCGAGGGGATTGCCCTGGACACCGTTTCGGTGTCGATGACCATGAGCGGAGCGGTGCTGCCCGTGCTGGCCGCGTTCCTCGTGGCCGCCGAGGAAGCCGGCGTGTCGCCCGACAAGCTCGGCGGGACGATCCAGAACGACATCCTCAAGGAGTACATGGTCCGCAATACCTGGATCTTTGCGCCAGGGCCGTCGATGCGGATCTGTGCCGACGTGGTCGCGTACCTGGCGAAGTACGTCCCTCGCTTCAACGGCATGTCGATTTCCGGCTACCACTTCCAGGAAGCGGGCTCGGATCCGGCCCTTGAGCTCGCGCTGACGCTGGCGAATGGCCGGACCTATGTCCAGGAGATCCGCGATCGTGGCCTGGATGTGGACGAGTTCTGCGGGCGCCTGAGCTTCTTCTTTGGCATCGGCACCGACTTCTACCTGGAGATCGCCAAGTTGCGCGCGGCACGCCTGCTCTGGTGCGAGATCGTCCGCGAGGCTGGCGGCAGCACCGCGCGAGCCATGATGCTGCGGACCCACTGCCAGACGTCCGGCTGGTCCCTGGCCGCCAGCCAGCCATTCAACAACGTGGTACGCACCACGGTCGAAGCCATGGCGGCGGTATTTGGCGGGACACAGTCACTGCACACGAACGCCTACGACGAAGCGCTGGCGCTACCCAGCGCGGACTCGGCCAGGCTGGCGCGCGACACCCAGCTGATTCTGCAGCATGAGATGGGGCTTTGCGATGTGGCGGATCCCTGGGCCGGTTCCTACATGATGGAGTCCCTGACTGCGGAGATGGCTGCCTGCGTTCGGGCGCTGCTGGCGGAAATTGATGCGCAGGGCGGGGTGCTGGCCGCGATCGAGTCTGGCTGGGTGCATGATCGCATTCACGGTGCGGCGCTTCGCACGCAGGCAGGCATCGACAGCGCGGAGCGCGTCATCGTCGGGGTCAACCGCTACCAGGCTGCCGAGGACGAGGCGACGGCTTGCCTCGAAATCGACGCCAGGGCGGTTCGCGCACGTCAGCTGGAGCGGCTGGCGGTGTTGAAGGCCGCACGGGACGAAAGCGAGCTGGAGCGGTCCTTGCAGGCCCTGACAGAGGCCGCCCGCCACGGAACGGGCAACCTGCTGGCGCTGACTGTCGGGGCGATCCGTTGCCGGGCGACCATCGGCGAGTGCACGCGCGCCCTGGAATCGGTATGGCCCCGCCATGCGATAGCGCCGACGTTTGGCCGGTCGCACTATGGTCGTGCACGAGGCGAAAGCCCGGCCTGGACGCATGCCTGCACGCAGGTGCGGCAACTGGCCGCACGTCTGGGCAGGCAGCCGAGCATCCTGGTCGCCAAGCTGGGCCAGGACGGGCACGACCGCGGCGCCAGGGCGGTCGCCGCGGCGCTGTCGGACGCTGGTTTTGCCGTCGAGCTGGGGCCGCTCTTCCAGACGCCGGAGGCGGTTGCCGACCTGGCGATACAGGGCGGCTTCGATGTGCTCGGCATCTCCACACTTGCCGGCGCGCATCTGGAACTGGTGCCGGACCTGATCGCCATGCTACGGCGGCGCGGTCAGGCGATGCCGGTGGTGGCCGGCGGCGTGATGCCGCCCGGCCATGCCCGGCAACTGCTTGCAGAGGGTGTGAGCGCGCTGTTCGGGCCGGGCACGTCGATGGAGACGATCATCGAGTCCCTGGTCGACACGATCACCGCGCACATCGACCAGCGAGACGCTGCCATGGCTTGACGAAGCGTGCACCCGCTACCGCGCCATCTGCAGCGTCACGATGCCCACCAGCACTAGCGCCGTAGCAATCAGCCGCCTGCGGTCAAAGGGCTCCCGCAGCAGGAAGTGCCCGAGCAGGGCGGCAAAGATCACGCTCGATTCCCGCAGCGCCGCGAGCTTGGTGACCGGCGCCATTGTCATCGCCCACAGCATCAGCGCATACGAACCCACGCGGTTGATGCCGCCGATCCAGGCACGCTTCCATTCCGTGCGCATCAGCGCCACCAGTGCGGTGCCGCGCCGGCTGAAGGCGTAGCCCGGCATGAAGACGTGCGACATCGCCTGCAGCCAGACGATGTAGGTAAGCACGTCGCCGTAGCGCTTGACCGCGGTCCCGTCGATGACGGTGCCGCCGGCCAGGCACGCGCCGGCCAGCAGCGCAAAGCCCAGCAGGTCGGGCGCCTGCCGGCGCCAGCGCACCAGGCTGACCAGCCCGCAGCAGATCAGCGCAATGCCGGCATAGCCGCCGGGGCCGAGCTTCTCGCTGCCGCTCAGCAGCAGGATGATGGCCACCATCATCGGCGCCGAGCCGCGCATCAGCGGATAGGCCTGGCTGAAGTCGCCGCGGTTGTAGGCGGCGACCAGCGACAGCTTGTAGCCGACCTCAAGCGTCACCGTTGCCAGCAGGAAGGACCAGACCTGTGGGGCGGGCAGCGGCACCAGGAACAGGAAGGGGAGCGCCACCAGCAGGCAGAAGGTGTCGATCAGCGCCATCGACGACAGCCGGTCGCCCCCGATCTTGACGATGGCGTTCCAGGAGGCGTGCATCAGGGCGGACAGCATGACGGCGGCGAAGGCGAGGCCGTGGAAATCCGGGGGGAGGGACATGAAGGGGTGTCGAAGGAGAGCCGCTTGTTTGCTCCCCTCTCCCGCTTGCGGGAGGGGGGCGGGGGAGAGGGCAGGAGTGTGAGAGAGCGACGGCGGTCGTTTCGCCGGTTGCCAATGCTGGTGGCGTTTTGGCCGGTCGCAGTACTGCAAGCTCCCGCCCTCTCCCCCACCCCTCTCCCGCAGGCGGGAGAGGGGAGCCTGCTGCCTAGCGTTTGGGGATCTTCCTCACGCCGCCCGCGCCAGCTTCGGCTGCATCACGATCCCCATCTCCCGCAGCGCCTCGCCAACGGCCGTCACCACATTGCGCATCTCGTTGTCGTCGATCGCCCCGATGCAGCCCACCCGGAAGGTCTCGACCTGGGTCAGCTTGCCGGGATACAGGATGTAGCCGCGCTCGCGCACCTTGCTGTAGAAGGTCTTGAAGTCGTAGCGCGCATCGGTGGGCGCGTGGAAGGTGACGATGATCGGCGCCTGCACGTCCGGCGACAGGAAGGGGCGGAAGCCGATTTCCGCCATGCCCTGCACCAGCGCTTCATAATTCTTGCGGTAGCGCGCGCCGCGTACCGGCTGCCCGCCTTCTTCCAGGAACTGGTCCAGCGCCGCGCGGAAGGCCGCCACCACGTGCGTGGGCGGCGTGAAGCGCCACTGGGTAGTCTTCTGCATGTAGACGTACTGGTCATACAGGTCCAGCGCCAGCGAATGGCTGTTGCCCTGGCTGGCCTCCAGCACGCTCTTCTTCACCAGCACGAAGCCCATGCCCGGCACGCCCTCGATGCATTTGCCGGTGGCCGCCACCAGCGCGTCGAACGGCATGGTGCGGGCGTCGATCTCCAGCGCGCCGAAGGAGCTCATGGCATCGACGATCAGGCCCTTGCCAAGGCGCGCGCACAGCGCGGCGATTTCCGGCAGCGGATTGAGCACGCCGGCGCCGGTCTCGCAGTGGACCTGCGCGACATGCGTGATCGACGGATCGCGCGCCAGCGCGGCTTCGATCAGCGCGGCGGTGGCGGGCTGGTCTTCGGGGATCGGCAGTTCCACGCTGGCGCGGCCCAGCACCTTGCAGATCTTCAGGATGCGCTGGCAGTAGGCGCCGTTCTGCGGCACCAGGATCTTGCCGTCGCGCGGCACCACGTTGGCGATGGCGGCTTCCACCGAGAAGGTGCCGCTGCCCTGCATCGGCACGCAGACGTGGGTGCCTTCGCCGTGGACGATGCGCACCAGGTCATCGCACAGGCTGCGCGTGATGGCGTTGAAGCTGGCGTCCCACGATCCCCAGTCGCGCAGCATGGCCTGCTTGGTGGCGAGCGAGGTGGTCAGGGGGCCGGGGGTAAGAAGGATCGGGTCGTTGCCGCGAATCATGAGGAGCTCCTGATTGGGAAGGAGAAAGTCAGTCGTTGGATTGCCCTTGCCGCCACGCCTGCGTCTTGCGGTCGAGCACGCGCTGCAGCACGTAGTACAACAGGCAGGCAAAGGCGGAGGTCAGCACTACAAGGGTGGCCATGGCAGCCGCGGGGCCGATGTCGCCGGTCTCGTCGAGGTTGACGATCTCCACCGAGGCGAGCTTGGTATCCGCGCCATAGAGGAACACCACGGCCGACACGGTGGTCATGGCGTTGATGAACAGGTAGCGCGAGATTTCCAGGATGGCCGGCAGGCAGGCCGGGACGGTGACCTTGAAGAAGGTCTTGTAGAAGGGCACCTTGAGCGAGGCGGAGACGGCTTCGAACTCGCTGTCGAGCTGCTTGAGCGCGGTGACCGCGGTCAGGTGGCACGAGGCGTAGTAGTGCACGATGGTCACCAGCACCAGGATGCCGATGGTCTGGTACAGGCCATGCAGCGGGTTGCCCTCCGGCACGAAGAAGAAGATGTAGCCGAGACCCAGCACCAGACCCGGCACGCCCATCGGCAGCACCGCCATCAGCCGCACGAAGCTGCGCAGCCAGTCGAGCCCGCGGGTTTTCTCGAGCAGGTAGGCGGTGGCGAAGATAAAGACCGGGCCCAGCACCGCGCACAGCGCGGCCAGGCGCAGGCTGTTCACGTAAGACTCCAGCACGCCGCCTTCCACCAGCCCGACCCGGTAGTGGTTGAGCGAGAGCGAGAAGTTGTACGGCCACAGCTTCACGAACGAGGCGTAGACCGCCATGCCCATCACCGCCACCATCAGCGCGGCCATCAGCCAGCAGAACGCGGCCATGGCCAGGTCGAAGCGGCGGCTGCGGCGCGGCACGTAGGGCACGGAGCGTGCCGACATCAGCGCCATCTGCCGGCGCTGCACGCGGGCATCGACGCAGTAGGTGACGGCCACGGGCACCAGCAGCATCAGCGACACCACCGCGCCCTGCGAGAAGTCCTGCATGCCGATCACCAGCTTGTAGATATCGGTCGCCAGCATGTGGAAGTTGCCGCCGATCACCTTGGGAATGCCGAAATCCGAGATCGCATAGGTGAACACCACCATCGCCGCGCTGACCAGGCCGTAGCGCGCACCGGGCACGGTGATGGTGAGGAACTTGCGCAGCGTGGAGGTGCCGAGCGCATCGGCCGCCTCATACAGCCGCGCATCGGTCAGCGACAGTGCCGTGATCAGGATCATCAGCGCATGCGGGAAGGTCGCGAATACGAGCGAGGCGACGATGCCGAGCGCGCCATAGATCTGCGTCTCGCCCATATACGGCTTGAACAGCCCCTGGTTGCCGAACCAGAAGATGAACGAGATTGCCGCCAGCAGCGAGGGCGCCAGCAGCGGTATCAGCGCCAGGTTGCGCAGCAGGCCCTTGGCCGCGATGCGGCTGCGCGTCAGCGCGTAGGCGAAGGTGAACGCCAGCGGCACGGTGATGAAGGTGGCTAGCGCCGATACCCACAGGCTGTTCCACACCGAGCGCAACAGCGCGGGCGTTTCGAAGTAGGCGCGGAAGTGGGCGATGCCGGCCAGGCTGCCGTCGCGGTTCTGCACGCTCTTGGCCAGGATCATCACGATCGGCGCCAGCACGAAGCACAGCAGGGCGAGCGCCGCCAGCGCCAGCAAGGCATGCGCGAGGCGATCGGTCCAGTGAGCGCGCACGGCGGTCACCACGGGGGAGGGCGGCGCGGCGGGGCCGGCCGGGCTGGTGGCGCTGGTGGCGCTGGCGGCCGGGGCGGGCGCCGTTGCCGGGGTGCTGGATAGGCTGAGGCTCATGCGTGACGGAAGATGCGGATGCGGTCAGCGGGAATGGCCACGCGCAGCAGGTCGCCGGTGTTCGGGCGCAGCTCGTGCAGGTCATTGAGCGAAAGATCGGCATACAGCGTGCCGCAGGACTGCGGGGCGGCGCCGGCCGTTGGCGGCAGCCGCAGCGTGAGGCGCGAGAAGGCGCCGAGGAATTCGATCTTGTCCACCGTGGCTTCCAGCACATTGGCACCGTGCGCTTCCAGGCCGCGCACGCAGACATCTTCCGGACGGAAGAACACCTGCACCGGCTCATCGGCGCAACAGCCCGGCGGCGGCGCACAGCGCATGCGCACGCCACCCAGGTGCAACTCGCCTTCGCCGTTGAAATGGGCGCCGAGCATATTGGTCTTGCCGACGAAATCGGCGGCGAACGGCGTAGCCGGACGCTGGTAGATCTGCGCTGGCGTGCCGACCTGCTCGATCGCGCCCTGGTTCATCACCACGATGCGGTCCGCCATCGACAGCGCTTCTTCCTGGTCGTGCGTGACCAGGATGGTGGTGATGTTCAGCCGCTGCTGCAGCGCGCGGATCTCGCCGCGCAGGCGCACGCGCACGCGCGCATCGAGCGCGGACAGCGGTTCATCGAGCAGAAGCAGGCCGGGCGAGGTGGCCAGCGCGCGCGCAATCGCCACGCGCTGCTGCTGGCCGCCGGATAGCTGGGCCGGATACTGGCCGCCGCGGTCGGGCAGGCCCACCAGCGTCAGCAGTTCCGCCACCCGCGCGCGGCGCTGGTCGCGCGGCATGCGCCGGTTGACCAGGCCGTAGGCGACGTTGTCGGCGACGGTCAGGTTGGGAAAGAGCGCGTAGGACTGGAACACGATGCCATAGTCGCGCTCCATCGGCGGCAGCGTGGAGATATCGCGGCCGGCCTGGTGGATGGTGCCCGCGCTCTGCGACTCCAGCCCGGCGATGATCCGCAGCAGCGTGGTCTTGCCGCAGCCGGACGGGCCGAGAAAGCACAGGAGCTCGCCCCGGCGCACGTCCAGGTCGATGTTCTGGAGCGCGACAAAGCCGCCGGCGCCAAACCGCTTGTGAATGCCGTGCAGGCTGAGGTAGTCCTCGGCCTGGGGAGTGGGAGTCTGCATGACGTGGGGCTCTGTCTGTTCTGATACTTGATGGGGACGTACTGTCACGGCGGCGCGCGGAGGGCAGGCTCCGCGCGCGCTGCAGAGACTCAGGGCTGCTTTTCCGACTTGCTGGCGTAGCGCTTCTGCCATTCATTCAGCACGCGCTCGCGGTTCTTGGCGATAAAGCTGAAGTCATTCTTGACCAGCATCTTTTCGTAGTTGGCCGGAATGGTCTCCACCTTCCTGGCCACGCCCGGATAGGCGACGATGGCCCAGTCCTTTGCATACAGCTCGTTGGCTTCCTTGCTGGCCAGCCAGTCCATGTAGCGCTGCGCGGCTTCCAGCTTCTTTGTGCCCTTGACGATGCCGGCGGCCTCGATGTCATAGCCCAGGCCCTCCTTGGGGAAGATCATCTCGATCGGCGCGCCCGAGGCCAGCGTCTTGTGCGCGCGCAGCTCGAACGAGATGCCGATCGGGAATTCGCCGGCGCCTGCCTGCTTGCACGGCTTGGAGCCCGAATGCGTGTACTGGGCGATGTTGTCGTGCAGGGCGTCCATGTATTTCCAGCCTTCCTGTTCGCCATATAGCTGCAGCCAGGCCGTCACGTCGAGGAAGCCGGTGCCCGAGGAGGCCGGGTTGGGCATTACGATGGTGCCCTTGTAGATGGGTTTGGCGAGGTCCTTCCAGGTTTCAGGCCGGGGCAGGTTGCGCTTCCTGGCCTCGACCGTGTTGAAGCAGATGGTGGCGCCCCAGACATCCAGCCCCACCCAGGACGGCGGCGTGGCCTTGTCGCTGTAGTCGCGCGTCAGCTTCTCGAAGCCCTTGGGGGTGTACGGCGCGAGCATGTTTTCCTGCTTGAGCAGTTCCAGGCTCGATGCCGCCAGCCCGGCGATCACGTCGGCCTGCGGGTTGGCCTTTTCGGCCAGCGCCTTGGCGGTGATGACGCCGGTGGAGTCCCGCACGTACTTGATCTCGATGTCCGGCGCCACCCTGGCAAAGCCCTCGGCGTACGGCTTGAGGGTCTCGATCTCCCACGCCGTATAGACCGTGAGGGTGGTTTTCTGCGCCAGCGCCGAACCGGCGATGGCCAGCGCAATCATGCCGGCGGTGGTCTGCAGGGTGAACTTCAAGGACGTCTTCATGGGGAACTCCTTGTGGCATTGTAGTGGTGATATGTGTCATTCTGGTGAATATGTTGCAACGCGATGAGGCGTGCTGCACAACATTGAATCACCTTGAAACCATTGTGCTACAACACTTTCAAGACATGTGCCTGGCACTTATCGGTGCCTGGTGTTCACTTGCTTGTTCATCCGATGTCTTGATTGTTGACAATATACAAAGTGGTTGCTTTAATGGCAACCAGGAATTTCGATGATGTTTGCAGTCTTGAATCAGGAGCCCTCATGTCACGCCCAGCCCCTCTGGCGAGCGAAATCTCGATCCTGCAGAGCCAGTCGCTGACCACCGTGGTCCAGCGCGAGCTGGAGATGCGGATCATGTCGGGCGGGCTTGCCCCCGGCGCCAAGCTGAATGAAATCGAGGTGGCGGGGCAGCTCAATGTGTCGCGCGGCCCGGTGCGGGAGGCGTTCCGTGCACTCGAGCAGGCTGGCCTGTTGCGTACCGAAAAGAACCGCGGCGTGTTTGTGCGGGCGATCTCCGTGCAGGAAGCCGACGAGATCTACGAGCTGCGCGCGGTGCTGGACGAATTCGTGGGCCGCACGCTCGCGGCCCGCATCACGTCCGAGGGCCTGCGCGAACTGCGCGCGCTGGTCGAGGCGCTGGGCGCCGCCAGCGCGGCGCGCGACCTCGACGAATACACCCGCCTGAACCTTGCCTTCCACGACCGCATGGTCGAGCTGACCGGCAACGGCAAGCTGGTGGAGACCTATCGCCGGCTGGTCAAGGAACTGACGCTGTTCCGCCGCGAGGCGCTTTCGGGCAGCACCGGCGCCTTGCCGGATTCCACGCGCGAGCACCGCGAGATCGTTTCGGCCATTGCCGCGCGCGACGCGGAGCTGGCCGGCCGCCTGATGCGCGAGCACGTCGAGCGCGGCCGCGCCCGCATGCACGCCGCCGTGGACCCTGCCTGACCTGACAAGACACAACACCGGCCGGGTGCGACCGTGCGCCCGGCCCTCGAACCCGGACCCTTCCTCTGCACAGGACCGCCAACATGCCTGATACCAATGCCTCCCGCACCATCACCGTCAACCAACGCACCTACCGCTGGATGCAGCAGCCCGTGGTGGTGGTCTGCGTGGATGGTTGCGAGTTCGATTACCTGGAAGCCGCCGCCGCCAGCGGCCGCGCCCCATACCTGAAGCGGCTGCTGGCCGCTGGCTCGGCGTTCCGCGGCGCCTGCGTGGTGCCTACCTTTACCAATCCCAACAACCTGTCGATCGTGTGCGGCGCGCCGCCCGCGGTGCATGGCATCTGCGGCAACTATTTCTTCGACCGCAGCGCCAACGGCGGCCGCGGCGAAGAGGTCATGATGAACGACCCCAAGTACCTGCGCGCGGGCACCATCCTGGCAGCGTTTGCCGATGCGGGCGCGAGTGTGGCCGTCGTCACCGCGAAGGACAAGCTGCGCCGCCTGCTTGGCCATCGCATGCAGGGCATCTGCTTCTCGTCGGAGAAGGCTGACCAGGCCACCGTGGAAGAGAACGGCATCGACGGCGTGGTGGAACTGGTCGGCATGCCGGTGCCCGATGTGTACAGCGCCGAGCTGTCCGAGTTCGTCTTCGCGGCCGGCGTGCGCCTGATGGAAACGCGCCGCCCGGACCTGATGTACCTGTCCACCACCGACTATATCCAGCACAAGTTCGCCCCGGGCTCGGACGGCGCCAACGCGTTCTACGCGATGATGGATAAGTACCTCGCGCGCCTGGACGAACTGGGCTGCGTGGTGGCGCTGACCGCCGACCACGGCATGAACGCCAAGCATGACGATGGCACCAAGGCGCCCAACGTGATCTACCTGCAGGACCAGCTCGACGCCTGGCTCGGCCGCGGCCTGGAAGCCGGCGGCGCCCGCGTGATCCTGCCGATCACCGACCCGTACGTGGTCCATCACGGTGCGCTCGGTTCCTACGCCACCATTTACCTGCCCGAGGATGTTGACCGCGCCGCCATCAAGGCGAAGCTGTCGGACCTGCAGGGCGTGGAAAGCGTGCTCGACAACGCCGAGGCCTGCGCGCGCTTCGAGCTGCCGCCCGATCGCGTGGGCGACCTGGTGGTGATCAGCGGCAAGCACGTGGTGCTCGGCACCAGCCGCAGCCGCCACGACCTGTCGGGGCTTGATGCGCCGCTGCGCTCGCACGGCGGGGTCTCGGAGCAGACCGTGCCGCTGGTGTTCAACCGCGCCACCGCGGGCATCCCCGGCAAGCCGTTGCTGCGCAACTTCGACATCTTCGACGTGGCGCTGAACCACCTGCACTGATCCATACCGGAGTCCAGACATGAATGCCCCGAAGTTTCCCGCCGACAACCTTAGCCCGCATTTCCGCGCCGAAGCGCTGCGCATCGATGGCCAGAGGGTGGTGCGCGAGCGCGTGATCGAAGTGCGCAACCCGTATGACGGCACGCTGGTCGGCACCGTGCCCAAGGCCACGCTGGAAGATGTGCGCCGCGCCTATGAAGTGGGGCAGGCCTACCGCGCCACGCTGACGCGCTTCGAGCGCGCCGCCATCCTCAACCGCGCCGCGGCGCTGCTGCGCGAGCGCACCGAAGAGGCGTCGGACCTGATCACGCTGGAGTCGGGCCTGTCGAAGAAGGATTCGGTGTACGAGATCGGCCGCGTGGCCGACGTGCTGGGCTTTGCCGCGACCGAAGCGCTGCGCGACGACGGCCAGCTGTTCTCGTGCGACCTGACCCCGCACGGCAAGAAGCGCCGCGTGATGACGCAGCGCGAGCCGCTGCTGGGCGTGATCTGCGCGATCACGCCGTTCAATCACCCGATGAACCAGGTCGCGCACAAGGTGGCGCCGTCCATCGCCACCAACAACCGCATGGTGCTCAAGCCGTCGGAAAAGGTGCCGCTGTCGGCCTATTACCTGGCCGACCTGCTGTACGAGGCTGGCCTGCCGCCGCAGATGCTGCAGGTGCTGACCGGCGACCCGCGCGAGATCGCCGACGAACTGATCACTCATCCTGCCGCCGACCTCATCACCTTCACCGGCGGCGTGGCCATCGGCAAGTACATCGCCAGCAAGGCCGGCTACAAGCGCGTGGTGCTGGAACTGGGCGGCAACGACCCGCTGATCGTGCTGGCCGACGCCGACCTCGACCGCGCCTCGGACCTCGCCGTGCAAGGCTCGTACAAGAACTCCGGCCAGCGCTGCACCGCGGTCAAGCGCATGCTGGTGCACGAAGCCGTGGCCGCGCGCTTCACCGAGCTGGTGGTGGAAAAAACCCGTGCCTGGAAATACGGCGACCCGATGGACCGCGGCGTCGACATGGGCACCGTGATCGACGAGCAGGCCGCGCAGCTGTTCGAGGCCCGCGTCAACGAGGCGGTGGCGCAGGGTGCGCGGCTACTGGCCGGCAACCAGCGTAATGGTGCGAGCTACTCGCCGACGGTGATTGACCGCGTCGATCCGGCGATGACGGTGGTGCGCGAGGAGACCTTCGGGCCGGTGTCGCCGATCATCACGTTCCGCGATGTGGATGACGCCATTCGTATTTCCAACGGCACCGCGTTCGGGCTGTCGTCGGGCGTCTGCACCAACGATATCGAGGCGTTCACCAAGATCGCCAGTGCGCTGCACGTCGGCACAGTCAACCTGTGGGAGGTGCCCGGTTACCGGATCGAGCTGACGCCATTCGGCGGCATCAAGGATTCGGGGCTGGGGTACAAGGAAGGCGTGCAGGAAGCGGCCAAGAGCTTTACCAACCTGAAGACGGTCACGTTCCCTTGGAGGTGAGGTACCGGGGAACTGAATTTACCGCTGGTTTGCTCCCCTCTCCCGCTTGCGGGAGAGGGGCAGGGGGTGAGGGCAGGCGGTGGCATACCGATAGCGCTGTACTTCGTCGACACACCCGGGCCCCCCCCCCACCCCCCCCCCCCC
>NZ_JWMA01000184.1 GCF_000812465.1 Cupriavidus sp. IDO
GCGAGCCACACGACGATCGACATCCACGGCTGGACCTTGTCCAGCCTGACCATCACGCCGCCCAACGACGCCAACTTCACGCTGAGCGTGGCGGCCACGGCCAGGGATGGCGAGGGCAACCTCAGCACCACCACCACCGCCACCGAGACGGTCACGGTCAACCCGCTGGCGCCGACACTGGCGCCGGTGGCCGAGAGCGGGGTGGAAGGGACGGCGATCGCCCTGAACCTCGGCGCCACGGTCAACGGCCTGGCCGGCGATGCCAACGGCCTCGCTTCGCTGGTGGTGAGCGCCATCCCGGTCGGCGCCACGCTAAGCGATGGCAGCCACAGCTTCACCGCCGATGCGAGCCACAGCTCGGTCGATGTGTCGGGCTGGACGCTGAGCTCGCTGACCATCATGCCGCCCAACGACGCCAACTTCACGCTGAGCGTGGCGGCCACCGCCACCGATGGCGAAGGGAACCTCAGCGCCACCACCACGGCCACCGAAGCGGTGACGGTCCACCCGCTGGCACCGACGCTGGCGCCGGTGGCCGAGAGCGGGGTGGAAGGGACGGCGATCGCCCTGAACCTCGGCGCCACGGTCAACGGCCTGGCCGGCGATGCCAACAGCCTCGCTTCGCTGGTGGTGAGCGCCATTCCGGTCGGTGCGACGCTAAGCGATGGCAGCCACAGCTTCACGGCCGATGCGAGCCACAGCTCGGTCGATGTGTCGGGCTGGACGCTGAGCTCGCTGACCATCATGCCGCCCAACGACGCCAACTTCACGCTGAGCGTGGCGGCGACCGCCCGGGATGGCGAAGGGAACCTCAGCGCCACCACCACGGCCACCGAAGCGGTCACGGTCCACCCGCTGGCGCCGACGCTGGCGCCGGTGGCCGAGAGCGGGGTGGAGGGGGCGGCGATCGCCCTGAATCTCGGCGCCACGGTCAACGGTCTGGCCGGCGATGGCAACAGTCTCGCTTCGCTGGTGGTCAGCGCGATCCCCGTCGGTGCCACGCTGAGCGATGGTGCCGGCGGTCATAGCTTCACTGCCGACGTGAGCCACACGGCGATCGACATCCACGGCTGGAGCTTGTCCAGCCTGACCATCACGCCGCCTAACGATGCCAACTTCACGCTGAGCGTGGCGGCCACCGCCACCGATGGCGAGGGCAACCTCAGCACCACCACCACCGCCACCGAGACGGTCACGGTCAACCCGCTGGCGCCGACGCTGGCGCCGGTGGCCGAGAGCGGGGTGGAAGGGACGGCGATCGCGCTGAACCTCGGCGCCACGGTCAACGGTCTGGCCGGCGATAGCAACAGCCTGGCTTCGCTGGTGGTGAGCGCCATCCCGGCCGGCGCCACGCTAAGCGATGGCAGCCACAGCTTCACCGCCGATGCGAGCCACAGCTCGGTCGATGTGTCGGGCTGGACGCTCAGTTCGCTGACCATCACGCCGCCCAACGACACCAACTTCACGCTGAACGTGGCGGCCACCGCCACCGATGGCGAAGGGAACCTCAGCACCACCACCACCGCCACCGAAGCGGTGATGGTCAGCCCGCTGGCGCCGACGCTGGCGCCGGTGGCCGAGAGCGGGGTGGAGGGGTCGGCGATCGCCCTGAATCTCGGCGCCACGGTCAACGGTCTGGCCGGCGATGGCAACAGTCTCGCTTCGCTGGTGGTCAGCGCGATCCCCGTCGGTGCCACGCTGAGCGATGGTGCCGGCGGTCATAGCTTCACTGCCGACGTGAGCCACACGGCGATCGACATCCACGGCTGGAGCTTGTCCAGCCTGACTATCACGCCGCCTAACGATGCCAACTTCACGCTGAGCGTGGCGGCCACCGCGCGGGATGGCGAAGGGAACCTCAGCACGACCACCACCGCCACCGAGGCGGTGACGGTCCACCCGCTGGCGCCGACACTGGCGCCGGTGGCCGAGAGCGGGGTGGAGGGGTCGGCGATCGCGCTGAATCTCGGCGCCACGGTCAACGGCCTGGCCGGCGATAGCAACAGCCTCGC
>NZ_JWMA01000030.1 GCF_000812465.1 Cupriavidus sp. IDO
CGGGGCTCGCTGCCACGCGGCCCCGGCTGTCTGCCTTACCCCGCCCGCAATTCCGCCCGCACCGAATACGCCCGCCGGTGCGCACCCGGCGTCAGTCCCGTATGCCGCCGCACCAGGTTGCGGAAGGCAGACATGTCCTGGTATCCGCATTGCTCGGCAATCGCGGTCAGGCTCAGCGTGGTGACTTCCAGCAGATGGCAGGCCCGTTCGGCGCGCAGCTGGTGCAGGAACTGCAGCGGCGACATGCCCACCGATTTCATGAAATGGCGCAGCAGCGTGCGTTCGCTGGTGGACGCCGCCGCCGCCAGGCGGGACAGGTCGTAAGGCTCGGCCAGATTCTGCTGCAGATAGCGGCGCGCGCGCAGCACCACGCTTTCGCGCGGCGCGTCGGGGTTGCGGATCCAGATCGAGACAGCCTCGCCGCGCTCGGGCTGGTCGAGCAGGGCGCCGCCCAGCGTGCGCGCCAGGGCGGCGCCGGCACTGCGGGCGACGGCCTCTGTCAGCATGGCATGGACGTGGTCCATCGCGCGCGTGCTGAGCAGGTTTTCGCTGCTGACCACCGGCTGGTCGGGCTGCAGGCGCCCCGCGGGATCGGCGTCGCGCATCCAGTTGGCAATCAGCCAGGGCACGGCCAGTTTTCCGGGCAGTCCCATCGACACCAGCAAGGCCACCGCGGTGAACGGTGCCACCAGCAATGCGCCCTGTGCGGCGGCCCCGGCAATCGCGGCGCGTTCGCGGTCCAGCAACGACAGTACCTGCTCCAGTCCGGCGATATGGTCGAACAATGGCGGCGCGATGATCAGCATGGCGTCGGCGCCGGCCTGCGACAGCGCATCGAGCGGCACGCAAGGACAGCCGAGCACATTCGCCAGCGCTTCCCATCGCGACGGATCGGCAACGGCAAGCCGCCAGCGGAACGGCGCGGCACTGGCGCGCCTGCGCCCTTGCATCGATGCCAGCGTATTGGCGATGGCGAGCGTATCGGCGGCCGTGGACAGCACCGATACGGCCGAGGACGGGTAGCACAGCAGGTAGACGTCGGGCATGGATTCGGCTCAGGACGGTCGAACAGTCCGGTTGGCGGGATTGCCGCCAATTCTGGCGAAAATCACGCTACCTGTCACGGCCGCGATCCCCGACTATGCTTGCGGCAGTATCCCCGGAGCGCGCATCCGCGCCTCTTCAAAGCTAAAGCACAAGAATCGGGAGACAAGCATGAAGCAACGCATCGCGCGCGGCGCGGTCGTAGTCGGCGGCGCCGTGCTGGCGGCCGCCACGCTGGGTGGCTGTGCCACCGGCGGCAACTGGAGCGAAAGCGGCCTGGATGCCGAGATCCGCCGCACCGCTTACGGCATTCCCCACATCAAGGCCAACGACTACGCCAGCGTGGCGTTCGGCATGGCCTATGCCTACGCGCAGGACAACGTCTGCCTGATGGCCGATCAGGTGGTGACCGTGAGCGGCGACCGCTCACGCGTATTCGGGCCGGACCAGACCACCGAGCTGTCGTTCAGGCCGGTCAAGAACAGCGATGCGGATGCCTTCTTCCGCGCCATCGTCGACGACGACGCCCTGCGCGCCGGCTTCGCCCAGGCATCGCCGGAAGCGCGCGAACTGCTGCGCGGCTATATCGCCGGCTACAACCGTTACCTGCGCGACACGCCGCCCGAGCGCCGTCCGGCCGCCTGCCGCAACGCCGACTGGGTGCGGCCGATTACTGCCATCGATATGTTCCGGCTGGCCGAGGAAAAGAGCATCCAGGCCAGTGCCGGCGCGCTGGCCACCGGCATCCTGGCTGCCACGCCGCCGGCGGCGACGGCGCCGCGCGCGGCTGCGCAAGGGCGCGAGGGTGCCGTCGACGTGGCCAGCATCGACATCGATGCCGTCAACCGCGACCTGCAGCTGCTCGATCCGCCCATCGGCAGCAACGGCTGGGCTTTCGGAAAGTCGGTCACCAGCAATGGCAAGGGCCTGCTGCTGGGCAACCCGCATTTTCCGTGGACCACCACCAACCGCTTCTTCGAGGCGCACCTGACGGTGCCAGGCAAGCTGGACGTGATGGGCGCGTCGATCGCCTCCTTCCCGATCATCAGCATCGGCTTCAACAAGGACGTGGCGTGGACCCACACGGTCTCGACCGCGCGGCGCTTTACGCTCTATGAGCTGAAGCTGGCGGAGGGCGACCCGACCACCTATCTCGTCGATGGCGCACCGCGCAAGATGACGACGAAGACCGTCAGCTACCCGGTGAAGCTCGCCGACGGCCGTACCGAGCAGCGTTCGCGCACCTTCTACTTCACCGAATACGGCCCGGTCATGTCGATGCCGGCCGCAGGCCTGCCATGGACCGCGCAGAAGGCGTATGCCGTGCGCGACGCCAACCGCAACAACACGCGTTCGCTCGATACGTGGCTGGATATCAGCCGTGCACAGGACGTGGCGGGCATCCGCACGGCCATCGGACGCCTGGGCATTCCCTGGGTCAATACCATTGCCACTGACCGGCAGGGCCACGCGATGTTCGCCGATGTATCGGTCGCGCCCAATGTCTCGGCTGCCATGCTGAAGCAATGCGCGCCCGCGGGCGACGGTGCTGCGCTGGCCGGCAAGCTGATGCAGGGCGCCGGCATGGTGCTGCTGGACGGCTCGCGTGCGGCGTGCAACTGGACGGAGGACCCGGCCTCGCCGGTGCCGGGCCTGGTGGCGCCCGCGGCGATGCCGGTGCTGGTGCGCGATGACTTCGTTGCCAACAGCAACGACAGCTCCTGGCTGTCCAACCCCAACCAGAAGCTGACGGGCTTCTCGCCGGTGCTCGGTCCCGCCGAGACGCCGCAGCGGCTGCGCACGCGCGTCGGCCTGATGGAGATCGGCCGCCGCCTGGCCGGCAACGATGGCCTGCCGGGCAACCGCTTCGACATGCCAAGCCTGCAGGCCGTGCTGTTCCGCGACCGCAATCTCTCGGGCGAGCTGGTACTGGACGACCTGCTCAACGCCTGCCGCGGTACGCGCGACGCCGATCTGGCCGACGGCTGCGCGGCGCTGCGCAAGTGGGACCGCCACAGCAATCTCGACAGCCGTGCCGCGCCGCTGTTCCGCGAGTTCTGGATGCGGGCATCGAAGATCCCGAAGGTCTACGCCATCGACTTCAACCCGGCCGACCCGGTCAACACGCCGCGCGGCCTGCGCATGCGTGACGAGGCGGTGCGCACGGCGGTGCTCAAGGCGCTGAAGGATGCGGTGCAGGCAATGCGCGCCGCGGGCTTTGCGCTGGATGCCCCGCTGGGCGAAGTCCAGGCGGCACGCGCGCCGGCCGGCAAGATCGCGCTGCACGGCGGCGAGGAGTACGAAGGCGTGCTCAACAAGCTGCAAAGCCGTCCGGTCTCGGACAAGGGCCTGCAGGTGTACTACGGCACGAGCTATGTGCAGACGGTGGGCTTTGACGACAACGGGCCGGTGGCGGAGGCGCTGCTGGTCTATGGCCAGTCGGTCGACCCGGAGTCGCCGCATGCGTTTGACCAGATGCAGGAGTTCTCGGCCAAGCGTTGGATCCGGCTGCCGTTCAGCGAGCAAGCCATCGCCGCCGATTCGCAGCTGAAGGTGGTGCGGATCAGCCAGTAGCTTTGCATGTGAGCATCTCACGTCGCCCCCGCTTTCGCGGGGGCGACGTGAATCTTCAAACAGGCATTCACGCCTTCACCGGTTGCGCCGGCGCAGTGCCGCCTGCCAGGGCAGAGCGCTTCATTGCAAGTGCCAGCAGCGCCGCCACCATGCACGCAGCCCCGGCGGCGTACAACGCCGGCGTATAGGTCAGCAACAGCGTGCGGCTCAGGCCGGCGCCAAAGGCTGCCGTGGCCGCGCCGATCTGGTGGGCGGCAAAGATCCAGCCAAACACCATCGGCGCGCGGTCGCGGCCGAAGGCCGAACCAGCCAGCTTTACCGTGGGTGGCACCGTGGCGATCCAGTCCAGCCCGTAGAACATGGCGAAGATCGACAGGCCGTACAGCGTGAAGGTCGAGTGCGGCAGCCAGAACAGCGACAGGCCGCGCAATCCGTAGTACCAGAACAGCAGCTTGCGGCTGTCATAGCGGTCCGACAGCCAGCCCGACAGGATGGTGCCGACGAAGTCGAACGCGCCCATCATCGCCAGCGCCGAGGCGGCCGGCACCGGGCTCATGCCGAAGTCGCCGCACAGGGAGATGAAGTGCGTCTGGATCAGGCCGTTGGTGCTCAGCCCGCAGATGAAGAAGGTGCCCGCCAGTACCCAGAAGGTCTGGCTACGGGCGGCATCGCGCAGCACCACGAAGGGGCCACGCAGGGTCAGGGGCGCGGCCGGTGCCGATGCGGGCGGTTGCGCCGGCACGCTGGCCGGGACCTCGCCGAAGGCCGCCAGGCCGACGTCGGCGGGCCGGTTGCGCATGAAGCTGAGTACCAGCACGGCCAACGCCGCGCAGGCAACCAGCACCGGAATGACGGCGACGCGCCAGCCCATATGCTCGATCAGCCAGGCGGCCACCGGCAGGAAGGCCAGCTGGCCCGTTGCCGAGCTGGCCGTCAGGATGCCGATCACCAGCCCGCGCCGCGCGCTGAACCAGCGGTTGGCCACCACGGCGGCCAGCACCAGCGCGGTCAGGCCGGAGCCGACGCCCAGCATCAGGCCCCAGGCAACGAACAGCTGCCACAGCTCGGTTGCCACGGTGGCCAGCGTCATGCCGCCTGCAATCAATGCCAGCGCGGCGCACACCACGTTGCGTACGCCGAAGCGCTCCATCAGGATGGCCGAGAACGGCGCCATCAGTCCGAACAAGGCAAAGCGGAAGGCCAGGATCGATGAGATCTGGTCCGTATTCCAGCCCATCTCGCTCGTCAGCGGCTTGAGAAATGCGCCGGGCAGGCCGAGCGCGGCCGAGGTCGTGAGCATCACCAGGAAGGTGATGGCGGCGATCAGCCACGCGTAGTGGATGCCGCGCCGGTCAAGTCGGCTGGAAAGGGATTGGGCGAACATGGGTCTCTCTGGTTGGGGCGTTTTCTGGGGACAAGAAGACTAAAGGGGCTCATGCCCGCCATGCGTTGGGCGGCGGGTGTTCAGGTCATTCGAAGCAGGAAACCGCGTGCCGTCAGGCGTCAGTGCCCAGCAACTGCTCGCGCGCGGCGGCAAGGATGTCTTCCGACAGCGGGTCGCCCGAGGTCGCGCGCGCCAGCGTGACGGCGCCCACCAGCAAGGCGATGCGGACCAGCGCCTCCTTGTTGCGCACGGCGGCGTCATCCAGATCGACCGTCTTCGCGATGTCCCCGACCAGCGCCCTGAAGCCTTCGAGATAGGCCTGCCGCACCGGCTTGTCGGCTGGCTCGCGCGCCACGTCGCTGGCCAGCGCCGCGGCTGCACACCCGGCGCCGGGATGGGCGCAATGCTCAGGCGTGAGGTAGGGCGCGACAAGGTTGGACAGCATGGCCTGCCGGTCGCCGTGGGCGCGATCGATGCGGCGTTCCCAGCGCTGGCTGGATTCCTCGAAGGCGCGCCTGACCGCCTGCGCCGCCAGTGCGTCCTTGGAGGCAAAGTGGCCGTAGAAGCCACCGTGAGTGAGGCCGGCGTCCGCCATCACTTCTGCCACGCTGACGCCGTTCAGGCCACGCTCGCGGAACAGCCGCGACGAGGCTTGTTCGATGGCCTCCCGGTTCTTCTCCGCCTGTTCTCGTGATGCACGCGCCATAACAGCACTCCTGTGAATTCTTCCTTGACCGGATTTTAGATGACACCCATAATTTATTCAATAGATGTCATGTGTCATCTAAAAAATCGTCACTCCGGTGACGTGTTTTTCACTTCCGTCCTTCGCTCAGGAGCGTTCCTCATGCAAAACCGCTTTGACCTCACCGGCCGCGTGGCCGTCATTACCGGCTCGACCAAAGGCATGGGCCTGGAAATCGCCCGCGCCCTCGGTGGTGCGGGCGCCGCTGTCGTAGTTTCTGGCCGCGACGGGGCTACCAGCCAGGCCGTTGCCGCCACGCTGCAAGGCGAGGGCATCCAGGCCAAAGGCCTTGCTTGCGATATTGCCGATGTGGCGAGTGTGCGTGCGTTCGCCGAACAGGCGCTGGCAGCCTTCGGCCGTGTGGATGCACTGGTGCTGAACGCGGCCGCAAGCGGCACGCCCGGCTCGATGCTGAGCCAGGGCCCGGAAGTGTTCGAGGAAGCCATGGCCGGCAACGTGCGCGGCAACCTGGTGCTGGTCAATGCGCTGGCGCCGCAGATGATCGAACGGCGCGACGGTTCGATCATTTTCATGTCGAGCATCGCTGCCAAGCGCGGCTCGGCGTTCCTTGGCATGTATGGCGTGACCAAGGCCGCGGCCGATCAGGCGGTGCGCAGCCTCGCGCTGGAACTCGGGCCGTCCGGCATCAATATCAACGCGATCAACCCGGGGCCGGTGCGTACTGAGTTCTCGCGCGAAGCGCTGTGGGGCGACCCCGAACGCGAGGCACGCCTGGCCGCCGGCATCCCGATGCGCCGCATTGGCGAGGCCAGGGACGTCGCTGGCCTGGCCTTGTTGCTGGCTTCACATGCAGGACGCTTCATCAACGGGCAGAGCATCAGCGTGGATGGCGGCCTGTCGGTGGCTTAGAGCCACCGCGGGCGATGGAGCCCTGGCCGGAGTCAGCGCGGCAGTCGTCAATGAATTTCGAGTGACGCGATCTTGCCTTCGGCCAGGACGAATGTGTAGGTCAGCACAACCGGGCTGCCCGGGAAGTTTCCCGTGAGGCGCGCCTGCATCGTCACGGTGGCGCCGTCCTGTGACGTGTCGAGCGGCTCGATGCGGTATTGGTACCTGGCCTTGGCGTCAGTCTTCCATGCCTTGATGGCATCCAACCCGCGGATCGTGCGGCCCTCGTCCCGCACGACGGCATCGGCAGCGAAGCAGCTTGCCAGCGCGCTGGTATCTGGGGATGCTTCGCTGGCCAGATAGGCGCCCAGAGGCGCAGGCAATGTCATGCTCATCGGATCCCTCGTCATCATCAGGAGGCTTCTCCTGATGATGGCGCTACGGCTATCCAACCTCAAGCCCTCATTCGGACCACCCGCCACCGAGTGCCCGGAACGTCGCCACCGCGGCACGTGCATTGTCGGCATAGACGCGTGCCTGCTGGTCGCGCGCGGCAAGCAGCTGGCGGTCTTCGTCCAGCACTTCGAACAGGCTCACGGCGCCGCCCTTGTAGGCCTCTTCGGATGCGCCGCGGGCGCGGGTGTGCGCGTCGATCTCGACGGCCAGTTCCTTGCTCTGCACCTCCAACTGCGTGAGCGTGATGATGGCGTTCTCGACATCCTCGGTAGCGCGCAGCATGGCCTTGCGATAGTTCGCCAGTGCCTCGGCATTCACGCCCTTAGCCTGTGCGACTTCCGCATCGACGCGGCCGAAATCGAACAGCCGCCAGCGCAGTCCGGCCGCCGCTGCCGGCTGGAAAGCGGCAGCGGTAAACAGCTTGCCCGCCGACAGGCTCTCGAAGCCGAGCAGGGCCGATAACGACAGCTTGGGGTAGTACTCCGCGGTTGCCACGCCGATGCGCGCATTGGACGACGCCAGGCGCCGCTCGGCGGCGATGACATCCGGACGGCGCTGCAGCAGGCTCGCCGGCCCCTTTGCCGCCGAGATCTGCGGTACCAGGGGGCGCTCCGCCGGCTTGCCCAGTTCGGCCGCATACGTGCCCGGTTGCGCGCCCATCAGCACATCGAGGCGGTTCAGCTGCGTCTCGAGTTCAATCTGCAGCGGCGGGATCGTGACGCGTGTCTGCGAGAGCTGTGCTTCGGCCTGCGCTTTTTCTCGCTCGGCGCCGATGCCGTCGGCCAGGCGCAGCCGGACCAGTTCCAGCAGCTTGCTGTTTGTCTCCACCTGCTGCTGCGCGATGGCGATGCGCTGCTGCGCGCCACGCACGCGGAAGTAGGCGTCGGCGGCTTCAGCGGCCACGGAGATCCGCACGCCCAGGTGATCCGCTTCCGCGGCCTGCAGTTCGGCATCGGCCGCTTCCGCGCCGCGCCGCAAGCCGCCCGCGATATCGATTTCCCAGCTGGCGCCGGCGCCCACGTTGTAGGTGGTCTTGTTCCGGTTGTAGCCGGGGAGGGCACTGCCAAGCTTGCCGAGTGCGCTCTCCTGCGACTGGTGCTGCTTGCTGACGCCGGCCCCGAGATTGCCTTCCGGCAGCAGTTCCGCGCCGGCGTAGTCGGCGGCGGCGCGTGCCTGCTGTACGCGCGCGATCGAAGCCGCCAGGTCAAGGTTCTGGTCCAGCGCGCGCTGGACGATTCTGGTCAGCACGGGATCGTCGAAACCCGTCCACCACGTATCCAGCGGCGGCGCGGGGCGGGTCGCTTCGCGCGCTTCCAGCGCTTTGGCATGCGGATATGCGGCCGGCATCGCTTCATCCGGCCTGCGGTAGTCGGGGCCAACAGCGCAAGCGGTCAGGCCAAGGGCCAGCAGCGCGGCGGCAGCTGTGGAAACGGCGTGTCGTGCAAGCCGGCGGGAGGGAAGAGACATCTGAGTCATAGGGAGACACCTTTCAAACTGCTCGATGCAAAAATAACTTGCATGATGCTAGTGACAACTCTAGACTAACTTTCATGTTGATAGCAACATGAATTTTGGTCAGGCGGCAGCGGTGCAGCGAACGCCACGCTGAACCGGAAGTCGTGGCAGGTGCAATCTGAAGAAGGAAGACTCATGAGCAGCAATACGATGGTCGAACGCGCAACCGAAGCGCCCGTCCCCGTCTCCAAGTCCAAACGCAGCGCGAAGCAGCTGCTGCTGAGAGGGGCGCTGGTCGTGGCCGGTCTCGCGGCGGCCGGCTACGGGTATCACTGGTGGACCGATGCCCGTTTCGTGCAGAGCACCGACGATGCCTACGTGGGTGGGGACGTCACGCTGATTGGTGCCAGGGTGGCGGGCTACATCGCCGAAGTGGCGGTGACCGACAACCAGGAGGTCCACGCCGGCGACCTGCTGGTGCGTATCGACGATCGCGACTATCGCGCCGCCCTGGCCAAGGCCGAAGGCGCGGTCGCCGCGCAACAGGCACTGCTCGCCAACCTCGACGCCACGCAACGGCTGCAGCAGGCGGTGATCGGCCAGGCGAAGGCGGGCGTGGCCGCGGCAGACGCCGACACCGTGCGCTCCCGCGACGACCAGGCGCGCTACGCCAGCCTGGTGGCAAAGTCGGCGGTTTCGATCCAGAGCTCGCAGAAGGCGGATGCCGATTACAAGCAGTCGCTCGCCAATGGCCAGAAGGCGCAGGCGAGCCTGCTGGCCGCGCAGCGGCAAATCGACGTGATCGCCACGCAGAAGCAACAGGCCGAGGCCGCGCTGGCCCAGGCGATTGCCGAGCGCGACATTGCCAGGCTCAACCTGCGTTACACCGAACTGCGCGCACCCGTGGACGGCACGGTCGGCAACCGCCGCGCACGCGTTGGCGCCTATGCGGGCAGCGGCACCCAGTTGCTGTCGATCGTGCCCGCGAACGGGCTGTGGGTCGATGCGAATTTCAAGGAGGGGCAGCTTGCCAATATGCGCGCCGGCATGCGTGCCACGATCGAGGCGGATGTGCTGCCGGGCCGGGTCTTCCATGGCCGCATCGAGAGCCTGGCCCCGGCCACGGGTGCGCAATTCAGCGTGCTGCCGCCGGAGAACGCCACCGGCAACTTCACCAAGATCGTCCAGCGCGTGCCGGTCCGCATCGTGCTCGATGAGGCCGATGCCCGCCTCGGCACGCTGCGCCCGGGCCTGTCGGTGGTGGCGCAGGTGGATGCGCGGCCCGCGCAGAAGGCGAAATCATGAGCACGGCAACGGTTACCGCGCCGGCACCGGCGCAGCAGCTGCCGGCCCCCGGCGAGCTGTCCATGTCGGCGAAGGTGTTCGCCTTCGCCTCGATGTGCGTGGGCATGTTCATTGCGCTGCTCGATATCCAGATCGTGTCGGCTTCCTTGCGCGATATCGGCGGCGGGCTGTCGGCCGGCACCGACGAGACGGTCTGGGTGCAAACCGCCTACCTGATCGCCGAGATCATCGTTATCCCGCTGTCGGGCTGGCTGGCGCGCGTGATGTCCACGCGCTGGCTGTTCGCGGCATCGGCGGCAGGCTTCACCATCACCAGCCTGCTGTGCGGCATTGCCTGGAATATCCAGAGCATGATCGTGTTCCGCGCGGCGCAGGGTTTTCTCGGCGGCTCGATGATTCCCTTGGTGTTCACTACCGCGTTCGCGTTCTTTGCCGGCCCGCAGCGCGTGGTCGCGGCCGCCATCATCGGCGGACTGGCATCGCTCGCGCCGACGCTCGGGCCGACCGTCGGCGGCTGGATCACCGACAATTTCTCGTGGCACTGGCTGTTCTTCATCAACCTCGTGCCCGGCATCTTCGTCACGGTTGCCGTGCCGATGCTGGTCAAGGTCGACCGCCCGGACTGGTCACTGCTGCGCGGTGCGGACTACCTTGGCATGACGCTGATGGCGCTCTTTCTGGGCTGCCTCGAATACACGCTGGAAGAGGGGCCGCGCTGGGACTGGTTTGGCGATGACGTCATCCTGGCGACTGCGTGGATCGCCGGGCTGTCCGGTGTTGCCTTTATCTGGCGCTCGATGACCTACGCGCATCCGGTCGTCGACTTGCGCGCGCTCAAGGACCGCAACTTCGCGCTCGGCTGCTTCTTCTCGTTCGTCACCGGCATCGGCATCTTCGCCACGATCTACCTGACGCCGCTGTTCCTGGGTCACGTGCGGGGACTCAGTGCGCTGCAGATCGGCCTTGCGGTGTTCTCCACCGGCGTATTCCAGGTCGCGTCGATCCCGCTCTATGCGTTCCTGGCCAACCGGGTGGACCTGCGCTGGCTGATGATGTTCGGGCTGGCCCTGTTTGCCATATCGATGTGGAACTTCGCGCCGATCACGCACGAGTGGGGCGGCTCCGAATTGCTGGTGCCGCAGGCGCTGCGCGGCATGGCCCAGCAGTTTGCCGTGGCGCCCACGGTAACGCTGACGCTCGGTAGCCTGGCCGCGGAGCGGCTCAAGCTGGCGTCCGGCCTGTTCAACCTGATGCGCAACCTTGGCGGTGCGATCGGCATTGCCGCCTGCGCGACGATCCTCAACGATCGCACCAATATGCATTTCCTGCGGCTGGCCGAGCACCTGAACATCCGCAATGAGTCGATGGCCGCGCTGCTGCAGAGCGTGAGCAACAATGCGGCGACCCTGGGCGCCGATACGCTTGACGCCCAGAGCGCGGCGCTCAGGCAGTTGTGGGGCCTGGTCATGCGCGAGGCGCAGACGCAGACCTTTGGCGACACCTTCCTCGTCATCATGGTGTGCTTCGTGATCGCGACGGCGATGGCCCCCCTGATGCGCAAGGTCGCGCCACCCAAGGGGCCTTCGGCCGATGCCCATTGACCTGGTCGCAGGAGAGATGCAATGAAAACCTGTCTTCGAGCACTGTTGCTGATGTCCGGCGCACTGTTGCTGGCCGGTCTGGTCCAGGCTTCGCCCGAGCGGCCGCGCGATGGAGGCGTGGCTTGCGCCAGGGCGGACAACAGCTATTGCCGCGCGTAACACTGCTTGCACCGCACCTGGTACCGCAATACGATTACTAGCATGATGCTAGTTATAGGGAACCAAGACCATGCAAAGAAAGACCTTCCGCGACATGCCATGCCCCATCGCCCGCAGCCTCGAGCGCGTGGGCGAGTGGTGGAGCATCCTGATCCTGCGGGAAGCCTTCTATGGCACCACCCGCTTCGACGAATTCCAGAAGAACCTGGCCATCGCGCCCAATATGCTGACCCGGCGCCTGGCCGGCCTCGTGGAAGAGGGGCTGCTCGAACGTCGCCAGTACTCGGAGCGTCCGCCGCGCTATGAATACGTGCTGACGGATATCGGGCGGGATTTCCGTCCGGTGATGCTGGCCCTGCTGGCCTGGGGCAACAAGCATTTCGCGCCGGAGGGGGTGAGCGTGCAGCTCGTGGACAAGGAGACCGGCAAGACCGTGCAGCCGCTGCTGGTGGACGCCGAGAGTGGCGAGCCGCTGCGCATCGGCCGTCATGTGGTGGCGCCCGGGCCCGCTGCCGGCGAATCCTTGCGCAAGCGGCTGGCTGTCGCGGCGGAACACGCGGCCCATGTCGCGGCTGCCGCACAGCCGGCCGAAGCGGGCGCTGCCTGAGTGCAATCCTCGTCACTGGGCAACTCGGGCATCACTGCTTTTTTCCCCAAATGTCTTCCGTGTACGGCTGGCGCAGGTTGTGCATACATATGAAGGCGCCTTCAGCACGCTGAAGCGTTTTCCCTTATTGTCATCGGACTGATGATCGCCGCGGCCCGCGTTCCGGCCGTGGCGGCAACCGGTAGAGACAGTGTCGAATACAGCTCCCCTCCAGCCTGCGTCCCAATCCTCCGCGGACGCCGCCATGACCTCGCGCGAACGCCGCGGCATGGCTGCCATCCTCATTGCCGTTGCCCTCGCCACGCTCGATACGGCCATCGCCAATACGGCGCTGCCATCGATCGCGGCCGACTTGCAGGCCACGCCGGCTGCCTCGGTGTGGGTGATCAATGCCTACCAGCTGGCGATGGTGGCGACGCTGCTGCCGTTTGCCGCGCTGGGCGGCATTCTCGGGCACCGGCGCATCTACCTGGGCGGCGTGATGCTGTTTATCGCCGCCTCGGTGGTGTGTGCGCTGGCGTGGTCGCTGCCGTCGCTGGCGGCGGCGCGCGTGCTGCAGGGGATCGGGGCGTCCGCGATCATGAGCGTCAACACCGCGCTGATCAGCGCGATCTTCCCGATGCATCGGCTCGGGCGCGGGGTTGGCCTGAATGCGCTGGTGGTGGGCGTGTCGTTCGCGCTCGGACCGACGGTGGCTTCGGTCATCCTGTCGTTCGGTTCGTGGCCGTGGCTGTTTGCGGTCAACCTGCCGATCGGCCTGCTGGCCTTGCTGATCGCCCGCGGCTCGCTGCCGCAATCGCCGCGCAGCCAGCACAGCTTTGACCGCGTGGCGGCGGTCCTCAACGTGATCACGTTTGCCGCGCTGATCTTTGCCCTGGGAGAGGGCGCCCAGCGTGCGCCGCTGCACCTGTCGCTGGCGGCGGCGGGCATCTTCGTGGTGGCGTTCGGCCTGCTGCTGTGGCGCGAGCGCGGGCACCCGGCGCCGATGCTGCCGGTGGACCTGTTCCGGCGCCCGATGTTTGCGCTCTCGACGCTGACCGCCGTGTGCTCGTTCGCGGCACAGGGGCTGGCCTTCGTCTCGCTGCCGTTCTACTTCCAGCACGTGCTCGGCCGCGGACAGGTCGAGACCGGCTTCCTGCTAACGCCGTGGTCGGTGGTGGTGGCAGTGATGGCGCCGATCGCCGGGCGGCTGTCCGACCGCTTTCCGCCCGGGCTGCTCGGCGGAGTGGGGCTGGCGGTGCTCAGCGCCGGCATGGCTTCGCTGGCGATGCTGCCGGCCAACCCGAGCGCGCTCGAGATCGGCATCCGCATGTGTATCTGCGGTGCCGGCTTCGGCTTCTTCCAGTCGCCCAACCTGAAGGCCTTCATGGCCAGTGCGCCGCGCGAACGCAGCGGCGGCGCCAGCGGCGTGATCGCGACGGCGCGGCTGCTCGGCCAGGCCACCGGGGCTGCGCTGGTGGCCTTGTGCTTTGGCATTGCGGGGTCCCGAGGGCCAGGGCTGGCGCTGGCCCTGGGCGCCGGGTTTGCCGGCGTGGCAGCCGTGGCGAGCGGGTTGCGGCTGGTGACGCGGGATCCGGGCGCGAGTGGGCGGCATCTGGCACGGGACTGAATGCGACGGCGCTAAAGCGGCTTGTCAGGCACGTTTCAAGGCCGCGGAAGCCGCCCTTGCGTTTTGTATCGATCGATCTATAATCCGTTTTATATCGATTGCTACAAAACGCAGGCAATATGGCCAGACCCCGAAAATTCGACGAACAATCCGCGCTGACCGCCGCGCTGGATGCCTTCTGGGCGCGCGGCTACGAGGCCACTTCCACACGCGACCTGACCAGCGTGATGGGGATGACGCAGCCAAGCCTGTACAACGCCTTTGGCGACAAACGCTCGCTGTTCCTGCGGGCGCTGGACGGCTATCTCGATCTCACCGTCCGCGAGCGGATTGCCCGGCTCGAATCGACGCAGCCGCCCGTCGCGGCTATTACCGGTTATTTCCACGAGAGCATCGAACGTTCGCTGGCTGATCCGCAGCATCGCGGCTGCTTGCTGGTGAACACGGCGCTGGAGGCCACACAGGACGATCCGACCCTGCAGCAGAAGGTAGCCGACGAATTCCTGGAGATCCGCAGCTTCTTCCACCGCCGTCTGGTGGCCGCTCAACAGGCAGGAGAGATTGCGGCGACGGTTGTCCCCGACGATGCCGCCAGCCATCTGCTGGCCGTGCTGCTGGGCTTGCGCGTACTGGCACGCGCCGCGCCGGAACGCAGCCTGCTCGAAGGGGCAGTGCGTCCTGCGCTAGCCTGGCTCGGTTTGCCGGCCTTGCCGCCGCCACTGGTCGCCGGCGCCAACACTACCTGAGCGCCGCGCACCAACCCTGATTTCAGCTCCGAATGCCTTCTCCGCATAGCCTCTGCAGGCGGTGCGGCGGTCTTCTGCATTCTCTTTCTTTTGCATTGCCATCCCCGATGCCATCGGGACGACATCGCAATTGCTGATCCGCGGCGTCGCGATACAGGAGTGTCACCCATGCCACAGAACCTCACCGCCAGCCGGGCCGCCATGCCGTCGCCGTCGCTGGACGCGCGCTCGATCTATGCGGCCCTGGCAGGCCTTTGCGCCAGCTTCGTTGCGATCGGGCTGGCACGCTTTGCCTATACGCCGCTGATTCCGTCGCTGATCCAGGCGCACTGGTTCACATCGTCGCAAGCCGTGGCATTGGGCGCGGCCAATTTCGCGGGCTATCTGGCCGGCGCGCTGCTGGCGCGGCCGATGGTCTCGGTGTTGTTCAATCGCACTGCGCTCCGGTTGTCGATGCTGGCTGCTACCGCGGCGTTCTTTGCCTGCGCATGGCCGCTGTCCGTCAGCTGGTTCTTTGCGTGGCGTTTTCTCTCGGGCCCGTCGGGCGGCGCCATCATGGTGCTGGTGGCGACATCGATCCTGCCGCATATTCCGGCGCCGAGGCGCGGGTTTGTCAGCGGCATGATCTTTCTCGGGCTTGGCCTCGGGATTGCGGCGTCCGGTACGTTGGTGCCGCGCCTGCTGCAAGTCGGCCTGCGCGATACCTGGATCGGGCTTGGCATGGTTGCGCTGGCGCTGACCGCAGCGAGCTGGTTTGGCTGGCCCGCGGCAAGCGAGCCGGCTGCAAGCGCATCGGCTGCACCGGCCGGGTCGGTCGCGCCGCGCAAGTCAGGGCCATGCGCGTGCTCTACGCCCAGTACGCCGCCAACGCGCTGGGACTGGTGCCGGCCATGGTGCTGCTGGTGGACTACGTGGCGCGCGGCCTTGGGCGCGGCGCCAGTGTCGGCGCTGGTTACTGGGTGCTGTACGGCGTTGCCGCCATTGCGGGCCCGCTGGTCAGCGGATTCGCGGCGGACCGCGTGGGTTTCCGTGCGGCTTATCGCGGTGCATTGCTGCTGCAGGGCCTGGCGGTGGCCTTGCTCGGGTTGTCAGGGCATCCGCTGGCCATCGGCGTGGCCACCGTGGTGCTCGGCGTATTTTCGCCCGGTATTGTGCCGCTGGTGCTGGGCCGGATCCAGGAGATGCTGCCGCACGACCCCGCTGCGCAGCGTGCGTCGTGGAGCCATGCCACGACGGCTTTCGCGCTGTTCCAAGCGCTTGGCGGCTACGGCTATTCGTATCTGTTCGCGCATTCGCATGAGAGCTATGCGCTGATCTTCGCGTGTGGTGCGGCAGCCCTGATGCTCGCACTTGCCGCGGATTTCACCGGCACGCGGCGGCGCTGAGGCACGCCAGGCGGCGAGCGCGGCATCGACCTACAATCATCGGGTCTGATGCTTTCAACACTTTGATTTCCACGCCGCCATTGTCCGGGCCGGCGTGACCCGTTCAGCAAGGAGCAATACGCATGAGCCATCTGTTCGATCCCCTCGACATCGGCGGCCTGAGGCTCGCCAACCGCATCATCATCGCGCCGATGTGCCAGTACTCGGCCGAAGACGGCAATGCCGGCGATTGGCACATGATCCACCTGGGCTCGCTGGCCCTGTCCGGCGCGGGGATGCTGATCCTCGAAGCGTCGGCGGTATCGCCCGAAGGCCGCATCACGCCGCAGGACCTGGGCCTGTATTCCGATGACAACGAGGCCGCGCTCGCGCGCGTGCTGAAGGCGATCCGCGCCCATTCGCCGATCGCAGTCGCGATCCAGCTGGCGCACGCAGGGCGCAAGGCTTCCAGCCAGGCGCCGTGGGACGGCGGCCAGCAGATTGCGCCTGACGCGCCCGGGGGCTGGCACGCCGTAGCGCCTTCGGCGGTACCGCATGCGCAGGGTGAAGTGCCGCCGGTCGCGCTCGACCGGGCCGGCATGGACAAGGTGCGCGATGACTTTGTCGCGGCTGCCAGGCGTGCCGAGCGTCTCGGCCTGGACGGCATCGAGATCCACGCCGCGCACGGCTACCTGCTGCATCAGTTCCTCTCGCCGCTCGCCAATCATCACGAGGACGAATACGGCGGCAGCCTGGAAAACCGCATGCGCTTCCCGATCGAAGTGTTCGACGCCGTGCGCGCGGCGTTTCCTGCGGACAAGCCGGTGTGGATGCGCATCTCCGCCACCGACTGGGTGCCGGGCGGCTGGGATATCGAGGGCACGGTGGCGCTGTCGAAGGCGCTCAAGACGCGCGGCTGCGCGGCGATTCACGTCACCACCGGCGGCGTTTCGCCCGCGCAGGCCATCAAGCTCGGGCCGGGCTACCAGGTGCCATATGCGCAGCGGGTCAAGGCAGAGGTTGGGCTGCCGACCATTGCCGTGGGCCTGATCACCGAACCCGAGCAAGCCGAGGCCATCATCGCCAATAATGAGGCAGATGCCGTGTCGCTGGCCCGCGCCATGCTGTACGACCCGCGCTGGCCGTGGCATGCGGCGGCAAAGCTGGGCGCCAGCGTGAGCGCGCCAAAGCAGTACTGGCGCTCGCAGCCACGCGAGCTGAAGGACCTGTTCGAAGGGGCGAGCTTTGGCCAGCGCTAGGGCCTGACCACACGGAACCGCAAACGGGAGCGCACATGAAAGCCCGAGTCACCCTGATCACCCTTGGCGTAGACGACCTGGAACGGGCGCTGCGCTTCTACCGCGACGGACTCGGACTGCACACGGCGGGCATCGTCGGCCAGCAGTTCGAGCATGGCGCGGTGGTCTTCATCGATCTGCAGGCAGGGCTGAAGCTCGCCTTGTGGCCGCGCTCCAGCCTGGCGCATGACACCGGGCTGCCGGTGTCCGCACCGGCGGCGACTGATCTGGCGCTGGGGCACAACGTCGGCAGCAAGGCCGAAGTCGATGCCGTCATGAAGCAGGCACAGGCAGCGGGCGCCACCATCGTGAAGCCCGCGCAGGACACCTTCTGGGGCGGCTACGCGGGGTATTTCCAGGACCCGGACCAGCACCTGTGGGAAGTGGCCTGGAATCCGCAGATGCTTCCTGCTGGCTAAATACAACGCTCCCGGCGCCCCTTACCGCGCATCGCCGCCACGCGCACTATATTGGTAGCTGGCCGCGGCACGAGCCAAGAGGAGGGCGCGTGATGAAGTCATTCCGGACATCCCATGTTTTATGGCACCGGTGTGGTGTGCTGGCATTCGTGGCAGCCACGCTGCTTCACGCGAGCGCGACCCAGGCGCAGCTCGGCGACATCCTAAAGAACCCGATGGGCGGCGCCGGCGGCGTGGAGAGCGCGACGGGCAATCTTGGCGGCCTTTCGCTGCAGTCGCTGACTTCGGGCAGCGCCGGCAACGTCGCCGGCGTGCTCGACTTCTGCATCAAGAACAACTACCTCGGCGCGCACAGCGCGGGGTCGGTCAAGGACAAGCTGATGGACAAGCTGGGCGGCCCCGCCTCCGTGTCCAATGACAGCGGCTATACGAGCGGCGCGAAGGGCGTGCTGCAAAGCGGCAACGGCAAGACACTCGACCTGAGCGGCAGTGGCCTGAAGGCGAAGGCCACTGAACAGGTGTGCGAGAAGATACTTGCGCAGGGCAAATCGCTGCTCTGAACGCGGCGAGACATGTCGTGCCCGGTACATCGTTTGTGCCGCGCTGCAGCATTATTTCTGCGTCCCGCAGAGGGATTTCCATGATTGCCACGTCCGGGCGAAGTGGCCACCATCATCGCAACAGACAGCAAAAGCAATACGGCAGGGCGCCCCCCATTCGACCAGCCCCGCCGGCAGAGCCACCGATGTAAACCAATAAAAATCATTAAGGGAGACATCCATGCAAGTCTATGACGGCCTTCTGTATCTGACTGCGATGGTGCTGGTGTGCTTGTATGTCTATCTTGGCGTGCTGTCTCAGAGCAAGGCGATCAAGCTGGGTTCCCCGGCGATCGTCGGGGCGCTGATACTCGCATGGTCGCTGTCGCCGATGCATTCGATCGGCTGACAAAGGCGACCCTGACGGGCTGCACTCCTCAGGGCGAAATCAGCCGGCGAACGTGGGAGCCGCCTGCGCGGCGCTCCCCGGATCCAGTGCGGCCGCGTCTCGCAGCAGTGCGCTGATGGCCGCGTGCAGTTCCTGCGGCACCACTGGCTTGTGCAGCAGGGCAGTGCCACCGGCATGCACGGTGCGCAGGCGATCGGCTGCCGTATCGCCCGTGATGATGATGGCCGGCACCGCTTGCCCGAGCCGCTCGCGGATGACGACAAGCGCCTCGTGGCCGGTCCGGTGCCCGCGCAGGCGGTAGTCCGCCAGGATCATCTCCGGGCTGAATTCGTCCAGCACGTCCAGGGCGTCCTCTTCTGAATCCGCCGTGCGGCACACGCATTGCCAGCTGGCCAGCAGGCCCGACATGGCGGTGCGGATGGCCTCGTCATCGTCAATCACCAGCACGCGCAGGCCATCCAGGCCACGCGTTGCCGTGGCGCTGGCCACTTCCTCGGGCGTTGCCCAGGCGAGCGGCAGGTGGAAGCGGAACACCGAGCCGCGCCCCGGCGCGGATGCCAGCGTCACGCGCGTGCGCATGGTGCGCGCCAGGCCTTCGACAATGGCCAGCCCGAGCCCCAGCCCCTTGCGCTGATCGCGCTCCGGATTGCCCAGCTGATGGAACTCGCGAAAGATATCGCGGTGCTGCGCGGCGGGGATGCCGATACCTGTGTCCCACACTTCCACCACGCAATGGAAACGGCGCTGCCGGCAGGCGACCAGCACGCCGCCTGCGCGCGTGTAGCGGATGCCGTTGGCGATCAGGTTGCGCAGGATCAGTTCGACCAGCGTCGGGTCGCCGTACAGCGTGGCGGTGGTATCGCGCGTGCGATAGACCAGCCCGCGCGCGTTGGCCTGCGGTGCGAATTCGTTCTCCAGCTTGTGCAGCAGCGGCTGCAGGCGGAACGCGCGCGGCCGCGGCGCGACCACGCCCGCCTCCAGCTTGGAGAAATCCAGCAAGGTATTGAGCATCTCGCGCGCGGCGCCGGACGATGCCTCGATATGCTCCAGCAGTTCCCGCTGCCGCTCGTTCAGCGCGGTACGCCCGAGCGATACCAGGAACAGCCCCAGCGCGTGCAACGGCTGGCGCAGGTCATGGCTGGCCGAGGCCAGGAACACTGACTTGGCGCGATTGGCCTCCTCCGCCGCATGCTGGGCTTCTCCGGCGCGGGCGGTCTGCTCGCGCAGCTGCGAGATCAGCTCGACGTTCTCGAAACGCAGTGCAATCGAATGCCGCGCCATGTTGGAGTAGTTGCGCGCAAAGATCATCAGCACCACCAGGTAGAGCGGCGTACCGAGGAACATCGGCAGGAATTCGAGATCGCCGGTGGCGAGGAACGAAATCCATACCGGCACGATGGACGGAATAAAGAAGCCGATTGCCACGGGCAGACATGCCGAGAACACCGCCAGCGCGGCCGCGCTCATGCCGGCGATCAGCGACAGCACGCAGATCACTACCGCGGGCGAGCGGATATCCAGGTACAGCCACGCTACCAGCCCCCACAGCCCGCCGATCAGCGTCAGCGTCGCTGTCATGCCGCGGGCATAGTGCCCGGCGCCGGCCTCGGTGAGCCGCCCGGGCAACTGTAGCCGCCCGAAGTGGGCCACCGCACAGACAATTGCCATGGCGCAGGCCCAGGGCAGCGCGCCGCGATGGCCGCCGCTGAGCGTCAGTCCCGCAGCCAGGATGAATGCCGCCAGCGAACACCCCAGCATCGCAATGCCGAAGCTCTGGTCGATCAGTTCCATCTGCGCGGCCAGCAGGCGCGGCTCGTCCAGCCGTGGCAGCAGGCCGAAGCGGAACGTGCGCAAGCGCGGCGGCTGCGGGGCGCCCGCGGTCATCGCACCGCCTGCACCAGCCCGCGCCGCTGGGCCTCGAGGATGGCCTCGACGCGGCTCACCACGCCGAGGTGGTCGAGGATGGCCGCCACGTGCACGCGAACCGTGTTTTCGGAAAGGCCCAGGTGGTAGGCGATGACCTTGTTGGAGCGGCCGAGCGTGAGCTGGTGCAGCACCTCCAGCTGGCGCGGAGTCAGCGAACTCGACGCATACGCCGGTGCCACGGAGGTGTCGGCGTCCTGCGAGAAATGCGTGCCGCCGGTCAGGCAGCTGGCAATGGCCTCTTCGATTTCGCGGGCATTCGCCGACTTGGGCAGGAAGCCGGAGATCTCGCGGCGTGCCTCGACGGGGATGGTCTCCAGCCCGAAAGTGCCCGACACGATCAGGATGCGCGCCGTGCCAAAGTGGCGGCGCAGGACCTTCACGCCTTCAATGCCGTTCAGGCCCGGCATCTGGATATCCAGCAGCAGGATATCCACCGCCGTGCCGCCGTGCTCCTGCACCGCCTCCATCACCGAGCCGGCCTCGATGATGGTGTCGACGCTGGGACTGTCGGCCAGTACCAGGCGCAGCCCCGTGCGGAACAGGGTATGGTCGTCGATCAGCAGCAGTCGGGCTCGGGCCATGGCGGGGCGGGCAGGGGCATGGCGCCGGCGGCGGCCGATGCCCGGTGTTGTTGTTCTGGGTCGCCTGCCGGATGGCGGGCAAAGGGAATTGGACTCGATTCCGGCCATATTGTCCATGTGGCTGATATGTCAGCCGATGGCCTAGTCCGGAAAGATTATTTGCAGCGGGGGCAGGAGGTGGGAGTATGGCGGTGCGGGCATATCCGCGACATGCCCGCACCACTTTTCGGATACCCACTACCACCCGGCTGTGGGTATTTTTTTTGGTTCTTCGCCGATTTGTGGGGTTAGGGTTTTGGAGGGGCCGTTGCTAGTGCGCCTGAGGGTAGTGGCTGCGGCTGGCCGCTGTCGAGGGTCGACGGCCTCAGGTTTCGCCCCTGAAGGGGCGACCTACTTATATGAACGCGCCCCGGTTTGCAAGGTAAGACGAACATGCTGGCTTGAGCAGGACTGGTTGC
>NZ_JWMA01000185.1 GCF_000812465.1 Cupriavidus sp. IDO
AAGCGCAGTAATGCGTTAAGCTAACCAGTACTAATTGCCCGTAAGGCTTGATCCTATAACCAGTGTGTTTTGCCTGGTGTGGGAATCGCGACTGTGCCTAAACAGTTGACACAAGACGCACAACCCCCACTACATCCCTATTTGCGACGTTGGCTTCAACCCCAGCGCCGCACCCCCTTATGCCTGGTGACCATAGCGAGTTGGAACCACCCCTTCCCATCCCGAACAGGACCGTGAAACAACTCCGCGCCGATGATAGTGCGGATTCCCGTGTGAAAGTAGGTCATCGCCAGGCTCTTATGCCCCAAAACCCCTCAGCTTACCCAGCTGGGGGGTTTTGTCTTTGGAGCGGCGGAATCAACGGATCGATTCCTCGTCTCCTCCTTCCTCCTGAACATGCCTGATCGCTGACCGAAATTCGGAACTTCAGCTACAATGCTTGACAATGCAACGATTGATTGAGCAATAAAATGACTTCGCAGCCACAGGCGGCACATAGTGACGGGCAGGTCCTGCCGTTTCGCGAATCGCTGCTGGCCATGCTGGGTGTCGCCTTTGTGTCGATGCTGGTGGCGCTGGATCAAACCGTGGTCGGCACTGCGCTCCCCACGGTCGTCGCCGAACTCCAGGGTTTTGAGTATTACGCGTGGGTGGCTACGGCCTATCTGCTGACATCCGTCATTACAGTGCCTATTTTCGGGCGCCTGGGCGACTACTACGGCAGAAAGCCGTTCGTTTTGGCCTCGATCGTGGTCTTCACGATCGCGTCGGTGTTGTGCGGCATGGCGCCAAGCATGCCGTTCCTTGTTGCCGCACGTGCCTTGCAGGGCATCGGGGGAGGTATGCTGGTTGGCACCGCCTTCGCCTGCATTGCCGACCTTTTCCCGGATTCGCACGTGCGGTTGCGCTGGCAGATCGTGCTCAGTGCGGCTTTCGGTATCTCGAACGCAATTGGCCCGTCGCTGGGTGGTGTGCTGACCGAGTGGTATGGTTGGCGCGCAGTGTTCTATGTGAACCTGCCCGTTGGCGTCCTGGGCCTCTGGTTCGCCTGGCGCTATCTGCCGCATCTGCGCCAGCAGGCGCACAGCGGGCCGATTCGCGTCGACTGGCTCGGTGCCCTGCTGATCGGCCTGGGCCTCGGCAGCCTGCAGATGAGCGTCGAAATGTTGCCCGAAAGAGGTTTCGGCTTGTTCACGGGCGGCTTGCTGTTCTTTGCGGTCGCGGCGCTGGTTGCCTTGTGGCAATGGGAGCGCCGGTGCGCAAATCCAATCCTGCCGCTGGAAATGTTCCGCAATCCGGGGCTCGCGCCACTGTTCCAGCTCTCAGTGTTCGCAGGCTTTGCGATGTTCGCCATACTGCTGTATGCGCCGCTTCTGTTCCAGGGCGGATTTGGCTATTCGCCGAAGCAGGCCGGCTTGCTGGTGACGCCGCTGGTGGTCTGCATCACGGTTGGCAGTATCTTGAACGGGCGCATCATCACGCGCATCCGCCAGCCGAACACGATGCTGTATGCCGGGTTCCTCTTGCTGACGATCGCCGCACTTGGTCTGTCGCAGGCGACGCGGAACATGTCGCAGCACCTGCTGCTGGCGATCATGCTGGCGGGCGGTCTCGGGCTCGGCTTTATCATGCCCAACCTGACGGTGTTTGCCCAGCAGACCGCGGGCAGGGAGCATCTGGGGATCGCGACAGCGATGCTGCAGTCGCTGCGGATGGTGGGCGGCATGATCGGGACCGCTCTCGTTGGTACGATGGTAACGCGCAGCTACACCAGTGGCGTCGAGCAGGCGCTGCACTCGGCTGGCGCATCAGGCTGGCTGGCCCGCATGTCTGATCCGCAGATCCTGATCGACAAGGCCACGCAGGCAGCCTTGCTGACGCAGCTGCAACAGGCCGGGCACAACGGCGCCTTGCTGCTCGAGCAGTCCCGGGTGTCGCTCGTGAGCGCAATTCATCTGGGACTGGCGATGGCAGCGGTGGCCGCCGCATTGGGAATCTGGCGCGCGCGCCGCGTACCGCCCGTGACGCTGAATCGCGCCGCGGAGCCGGTAATGGCGGCTGAATAGGCTCTGGCCTGAAACGAATGATTGCGGTGCATTGACACCGTCCAGGAGAACGGGTTGGAACTGGAACGACAAAGTCTCGCAGTATTGCAGCAGTTCGGACGAACGTACCGTGCTTACGCTGCCGCGTTCGAACAGCGAATGGGGTTGCCTTTGGCTCGATGGCGCATTCTCGTCGCTCTGCATGGACAAGAAGGCGAGATCGCACAAAAGGCCCTTGCCGATCGCGTTGGCATGGATCCCGGCGCGCTGACACGTCAGCTGAAGGCACTGCAGGAACTTGGCTTGGTGGAGCGCAATACCTCCGAGCGCGACAACCGGGTCACGCATGTGACACTGTCCGCGCCCGGCCGCGAGGTAGTCGAGCGCGCGCTTCCGATCCGATCGGCCTTCTTGCAGGACGTGCTGGCCAACGTGCCGGAATCCACCATGCATGACCTGTCGAAGGGTCTGGCCCAGCTCGAGGCCGGCATCGCGGACGCTGTCGCGCGTACGCAGCCGGATGCGGAGACTGCCTGACGGCCGTTGCGGTTCCTCAGGCGATTCGTCAGCTTGCCGGCGCGCTCAGTAGTTGTCCATCGGGCAAGCCCGACCCCGAAGGATGAAGCGGGCTTGCGGCCGGTGCGTTGCGGGATAAGATCCCAAGTGGTATCGGCAACGAG
>NZ_JWMA01000031.1 GCF_000812465.1 Cupriavidus sp. IDO
TGGCGTCTCGGTTGGATAACGGGAGCCGTATGAGGCGCGAGTCTCACGTACGGTTCTGCGAGAGACTCGGGGTGAAACCCCCCGGGTCTACTCACCAATCTTGACATGAAGCAAACAGGAGAGCGTAGTGCGGGAAAACCGCATGCTGCGTTCGATGAGGCGGGAGCTGGAAACGTGACTATGGTAGCCGGACTGCGGTCCATCGCGAAAGCGATGGGGAGACCACCGGAGCCTACCGTGCGCGCGCCAGTTCTCGACCCTACTGCAAATCTCGGCCGACCCTCTACGAGTCCCGGTGCCTCCGGTGGAACAGGAATGTGTCCCAGCGGACCCGGAGCGGATCGGTGCGAGCTGTCAAAACCAAACAGCTTCCACGAAATCCCGGGGCAGTTCAGCTAGTATGGGTGGGTACCCTTGCCGTAGACGAGTGCTATGCCAAACACATGTGCAAGCACAACGTTCAAGCCAGCGCTTGTTCCTCGGTCACCTTCGTGAGGAGAGATAGCCATGAAAGGATCATCCATCAAGGTCGGCGTCATCACAGACCAGACCGGTCCGCTCTCGTTCATGGGTATCGCCAATGCCAACGTCGCGAGGATGGTTATCGATGACATCAATGCAAAGGGTGGCTTGCTTGGGCGGCAGATCGAGTTGTTCCTCGAAGACAGCGAAACCACGGATAGCGTGGCGGAGGCCAAAGCGACCAAGCTGGTGCAGCAAGATCAAGTCGATGTGGTCTTCGGCGGCATTTATAGCTCCACGAGGCAGGCCATCAAAGGTCCGGCGGTAGTGCAGGGCAAGAAGCTCTACATTTACCCGGAGCAATACGAAGGGCAGGAATGTGACCCGCTCATCTTCTGTACCGGCCCGGTGCCTGCACAACAGGTCGAACCTCTCATTCCGTGGCTGATGCAGGAAACGGGGGCGAAAACATTCTATTTGCCGTCGGGCGACTATATCTGGCCGCACACGATGAACAGAAAGGTCCGTCAGGTGGTCACGGCTAATGGTGGCGAGATAGTCGGAGAGGAATACTTTCCCCTCGATCACGCCGACTATGGCGGGACCATTGACAAGATCATGTCCAGTGGCGCGCAGGTGGTATTCAACACGATCGTTCCGCCGGGGCTCACGCCATTCCTCGAGCAGCTTCATGACTCCGGGTTCGCGAAGCGAGGCGGACGCATCGTCTGCACATACTTCGACGAGAACTTCCTGAACCTGGTGCCAGTCGCACATGTGGAAGGTCTGTACAGTTGCCTCGACTACTACCACAACGTCAGCGATTCGTTCAGCAAGAACCTGGTTGGGCAGTACGACACGCTCTATCCGGGCTGTGCCAAGTTCACGGCTGGCAGTGCGTGTTCCGGGATGTACCGAGGGCTGAGGCTCTGGGAGGCTGCCCTGAAAGAGGCCGGCTCGCTAAAGCAAGATGATGTCATCAAGGCACTGGACCACGCGAGGATCGCCGAGGGACCGGGTGGTCCGGCCGAGATGGTGCCGGGCCAGCATCACGTCCGGATGAACATGTACCTTGCCCAGGCGCATAACGGTAATTTCAGGATCGTCAAGAGCCTCGGGGTCATCGATCCGAAAGAGTGCGTGCAGAGTGTTGAATAAGCCAATCCAGGGGATCGGGCCGCACGGAGGCCCGCAAGCCTTTCCGCGGCGACCCTCGCCGCAACCTGCCCGGCCAATGATTTTCTATTGCACCGATACACGAACTATTTTCGATTTCAGTGGCCAGGGCTTAGAGGCGAGAATCCAGATGCATGCGAGTGGTCCAAGCAGTGGGATCAGGGAAATGTAGGCATATAGATCACTGAAATGCGCTGCCTTGAACACAGTGCGGAATGGGATGAACCATGCCGCCTCGAAGGCGACGAATGCTAGCAAATAGACCATCGCTGTTTACCGGTGAGGTACTGACCCTGATCGGGACGCTGTTTGTTTATTGTGCGCCGCAACCTGATTTTACCTGCGCGATGTATGTGCCGATCCCTTCGAGGTAGGGGATTCCAAGTGATTGACCTGAACTCGAATTGCTCCCCGCCCACGAGCTTCGCCACAACCCCTAAGCCGATTAGCGCGCTGCCCGGATAGGCGGACCGGCCCAGTAGTGACACTTGCAGCCACCTTCGGGTGGCCCTTTTGTTGCCCGCTCGGAACGAGCGGGTGGAGCACACATGTCTGAGCCCATCAGCGGCGGTGCCGCTGGCGTAGGAAGCGGCGCCAGCATCTGCAAGATGCGCGGGCCAGTACCCTGACTACGACGTGTGGCAGGACCGGGTGATGGGGCCAGTCCTGCGGGCACTTAGGGATTGCGCGGCCCGTCATGGCACGACGGTGGGCGCTTGGCCTCACGCGTCGACGGCGATCGTGCGCCGGTGCCTGACGGCAACGCTCGGGTACCCCGGTTCCCCGGCGGCAGGCGTCGAGGACCGACTCTCCGTGTCATACCTGAAGCCCTCGGAGGGTATTGCACAGGGCCTGGTGGCCATGTCGCAGGCGACGCTGTATCGCGCGGCGGAGGATGCACGCTTTTACTGTGTCACCCCCCGCGGCAAGGCGCTGCGGGCTGGCCGCTCGCGGCATTGGTGGCCCGCCCGCGCAATGCACCGATGCGGCGACGCGCGCATCCGACCTCGTGGCCGCTAAAGCGATGCGATGAACTCCTTCCACGGAGTCCCTTGCAGGGTTTCGGTACCAGCGTGTCCATAAGCACGGATGATCAGGACCGCTCTTTCGAGTTGCTTCAGGTCATTCGACTCGACGATATCCACCACGTCGAACCGGCCCAGCGTAAGAAAGCTGTCCTTCCATGTAACAGCGGGGCATTCCGCCTTGATTTTCTCCGAGACCGTGGCGGCGAGCTGCTTCAGCTCATGTGGATCCTTGAAGGCGTTGGGAGACAAAGTGCTGAGGATGACGTACGTTGCCATGGAATACCTCCGTATGAACGGTTGCCCTCCATCGGGTACTTGCTGACGCACGCGACAACCCCGTCCACTGACGGCGCGTGCGCCGCCAATCGATTATAGGTTCGCGTGGGTGGCGCGCCGCCGCGCGCCACCCATGTCAGGCAGCCGCGCCTTGCGCGGCTAGCAGGTGAGGTGCAGGACCGCGTTGGTGCCGCCGGGGTGCTTCTCCAGCGTCGCAATGGCCTTGGCGGTGGGCGCAATAACCAGTTTTACGTGGCGATCCTTGGCCGCCTGCTTCACCTCGTCCATGACCGGCAATGCCCCGCTGCCGGTGCCAATCACCAGCCGGCTGCAGTTCCAGGGAATGTCTTCCCTGACCGACAGCGGCGTATGCCCGAAGGCCTCACGGAATGGCTTGGATGGCCCCTTCTTGCGCTTGCGGACCTTGCCTTGGTCGATGACCACGTCATGGTCGTACGTCACGCCATCAATGCAGATGGAGCCGAAGGAGAATGCCTCAAAGCGCATACGCACCTCCACAGTGGCCTTGCCGCGCGACTGACCGGCACGATCATTGTAGGTCGCCAGAGCCCGCCAGATTCCGCCAGCCCGATTTGCATCTGGCATGATCGTCGCCAAGAATCATTAATGTCACCCAACTGTTCGCAGGAGCATTAACCATGCCAGAGACCAGGATCACGGCGCATCTGCCGACCATCGATATTGAACTCATGCACCGCGAACTCCCCGAGCAGAACGCGGAGCTGATGACCGTGCAAATCAGGGCAACACCCTCGTTCGAGGCGATGGAGCGTTGGCTGGCGCAATCCGCCACGTTCGCGCTCGGGCAGCCCTTCGCATTGCAGTTTTGGACCGACATGCTGGGCCCCGCGTGGCTGCCATGGCTGGCCATGAATCCTGCGCTGGCGCTGTTCGTGCCGCGCGCCACTGAGGGCGGTTAAAAGCGTGCTCAAGGGGGGATCGCCACGAACCACGTCAGCCCGATCTCGTCGGTTTTACAAGGGGTTCCACGTTGCGCTGTTCGTGCCGGAGGTGATTGAGCAGGGCAAGCCAAACGGGCGCGTCCAAATCTCCGCGCGCAATGAGGCCATGGGCATCCGCTTATCGCCGGACTGGCCCCACCCGCCCGCAACGCTGCGGGAGGCAGAAGACTGGCTTTTTGCCTACGCGGCCGGGATCATCGATTGCGAGCTGGCTGGCGGCTTCGGCATTGATCTCAGGAACGAGTGAGTCAGCTACGCGACGACAGGTCTGCGGAAGCCGGTCGGGGCGTATCCTGCGCCTGGCGTGAATGGAGGTGTTCGCGGCGACTCTGACATGCCGTGCAGCGTATGGCGGTCGGGTACGCCTGCAAGCGGGAGAAAGGAATGGTCTGCTGGCAGTCGATACAGACGCCATACTGGCCGCTTCTCATCCGTGACCGGGCTGCGTCAATGTCGGCCAGTTGCATGCGATAGTGTTCCAACATCGCGTCGCCCTGGCGCTGCGCGGTCTTTTCGTCCGCCAGTTCACCTTCATCACGGTGTTCACGTTGCGTTGGCGGCACGACAGGCGAATCGGCGGTTCCGGCGACGGCACGGATGCGCGACTCCTCAGCGTCCATTTGTGCCGCCAACGTCGCCAACTCCTCCTTTGTCAGATCTTCCATGGTTGGCCTCTTGAGAAACATCCTGGGGATCGCACGCAGGCAGACCGTCCATTGGCCGGCATAGCAAATACCACGTGGCCCAGCACGACTACCACGTGCCATTGCCATGCCGGCGCCGCAGTCACGAATGCCTAACGGTGGCTGCTTGCCAGCGCGACGATAGCGCCAGTGGTTGCCGCGATGGCGGCCACGGTACCTATGCTTTGCCACGGATGCTCATGGACGTAGCGATCGGTCGTTGTTGCCCACTCGGAGACCCTGGTGCGGCTCTCTTCGCGCAGCGCTACGAGGCGGTCCTGCAGCGCGCGCTGCTGGGCTTTCAGTGCCTGGCGCCCAAGGCTGGTCCCTACGCCGGTTTCGGCTTTGACATCATGAAGAAGCGCCCGCACGTCGGTCATCAGCGCATCGACGTCGCGGGCCAATGCCTCCTTGTGCATGGAGAAATCGGATTGGATGTCGTTCATCTTGCCCTCCTGTTAGCGAAATCATCGCAGTGCGTCGCGCAGCACGACTGGCACTGTGTCAAATATAGGCTTGGCTTGACAGTCCGGCATAACAAGAAGCAAGCGACGACGAAGCGGCCCGGAAGCCGGCAAGAGGTCGCCATTCGCAGCTCTGAAGCTTCACATATTTGCGAATCCCGCCGACCTCTACCCTTGGCAACCGGAAGCCGGTGGAGGGAGCAGACCTGCGCTCGTGAATATGCGAAGCTTCACATAATTGCTTGCTAATTCCGGCCATCCTTCATGATCGCTTCCATCCGCTTAGGGTGGAAGACGTGGACGCTTACTGAGGAGGCAACGATGTTCCAACATATCCTGGTGCCAACCGATGGGTCGGCGCTCTCGGAAGACGCGGCCCGTATGGCGGTGCGGCTCGCCAAAGTGTTTCATGCCAAGCTCACCGGATTGCATGTTCTGCCGGAGTATCGTGTTTTCACCCACCGGATCGACATGCTGGAAGATGCAACAGAGCGCTACGCGCAGCTCGCCGAGCAGCATGCGGAGCACTACCTGGGCGTAATTGCCCGAGCGGCCAGGGATGCGTCAGTGGCGTACGAGGCGATCTGTGTCACGGGCGATCACCCCCATGAGGCGATCATCCGGACTGTCGAGGAACGCAACTGCGACCTGATCGTCATGGCATCGCACGGCCAAGCGGGCGTGCGCGGCCTCCTGATCGGGAGTGAAACCCAGAAAGTCCTGACGCACTGCAAGATCCCAGTGCTGGTGTTCCGCTAGTCGCGGCCGGCTGTCCATCACGGCTCGGGTAGAGCCCATGAGCACAGACGCCGGTGGCGATGAAGCCGACCACCAGCCAGGCGAAAGGCGGTGCGGCATGCAATGAGACTAGACTGGGGGATCGCCAAAGGCATTCCGCGCAAGCGCCTTCTCGAAATCCACTGTCCACGACGTGCCGCTTCCGGCCTGGAAGTGGTGGCGGAATCCAGTGGCCTTGGCTTCGACGGTCACCACTCGGGGTATATGGCCGGGCCCTCCGCCGGGAGGGTTCCCCTCATCCGCGACCACGACAAAGTCCTCCGGGATCCACTCGTACTTTTGGCAGGCTGCTTCGAAATCCTCCTGCTCATCGAGCGGAAACTCATCAAACAGCTTTCGAACCATGGTCACCTCCAATCGTTTCGATGCGCCGGCGGCGCCACAACGAGGTGGATGGGGGCCCAGACAGTCGCGGAAACAAATGTGCCGCATCTACGACGAGCCGCACAAACAGAAGGATAGGCGGTGGAGGGGGCGATAGAGCGGGCCTAGTCCACTGCGTCAGCCGAACCTCCAGGCGCCACGATATCGGGTAATCGTCCGAATCGTCCGACTTCTCGCGGCCCACTTCGACAAGTCCATGTACTTCAATGGTGGCAGAATGGTTTGTGCCCACTCTCCCGTCACTGGTTTGACGGGGAGGCACGCCCGCGAGGTTGACGACATTGTGCTGACCCTTACAGATGTCTCCAAGTCATATAACGGCGCCCGACCGCGCACGGTTCTCCGTGGAGTCAGTCTTGCACTGGACGCCGGCGAATATGTGGCCGTCATGGGTGAATCGGGAGTGGGCAAGTCAACGTTGCTCCATCTGATCGCCGGTCTGGATCGGCCCGACAGTGGCCGCATCCAGTTCGACGGACAGGATCTGGGCAAGCTGGACGACGATGCCGCAACCTTGCTAAGGCGTCGCAAGCTGGGGTTCGTGTTCCAAGCCTTCCACGTGCTGCCGAATTTGAGCGCGGCGCAGAACGTGGCGCTGCCGCTGCTGTTGAACGGCCTCGAGCGGAAAAGGGCGTCGGCGCGCGTCGCCGAAATGTTCGCCGCGGTCGGGCTTGAGGGGCGCGAAGACAGTCTGCCGCGGGAGCTTTCCGGCGGGGAGTTGCAGCGGGTGGCGATTGCGCGGGCCCTGGTACATCGACCAGTGCTGCTGCTGGCGGATGAGCCGACCGGCAACCTTGATCACGAGACCGCCGCGCGGGTGCTGAGCCTGCTGCGCGAACTGGTCAACGCCAACGGCACGGCCGCGATTATCGTCACGCACTCGCCACTGGCTGCGGTGACGGCGGATCGCATCTTGCAATTGACGCCAGGCGGATTGACGCCGCTGGGGCCAAAGCCGCCGATGAACGCGGCCGCCTGAGCCATGCAAACGCCGCGCTCACTCGGCCTTTTGCTACTCCTGGGCGAATTGCGCGCTCATCCCGGACGCGCGATCGTAGGCATCCTTGCCGTGGCCATCGGTGTGGCAATGGGCTATGGCGTGCACCTGGTCAACCACGCTGCGCTGGCGGAGTTTTCCCAGGCGGTGCGTTCGTTGATGGGGAATGCTGATCTGGAGATTCGCGGGCCGCGCATGGGCTTCGACGAATCGCTCTATCCGCGCATCGCGCGCCTGCCGGAGGTGGCGGCAGTCAGCCCGGTAGTGGAGGTCGATGCGGGGGTGCCAGGGCGCACCGGTGCGCTAAAGCTGCTTGGCATCGATGCTTTCCGGGCAGCGCCCGTGGCACCCAATCTGATCGGGCGGCCTGCAGAAGAGCGCGCGGGCAAGCTTGACGTGCTCGATCCCGACGTCGTGTTCCTTTCGCCGGCGGCGCTGAGCTGGCTCGATCTCAAGCCCGGGGACCCGCTCACCGTGCAAGTCGGGCTCACCACGCTTACGCTGCGTATTGCCGGCACGCTGCCGGCGGCGGGCGAGGGCCTGCGCCTGGGCGTGATGGATATCGGCGCGGCGCAGTGGCGCCTCGGGCGGCTTGGCCTGCTGCAGCGGCTCGACGTCAAGCTCAGACCGGGAGTGGACAGGGATAACTTTGCGCAAGCTTTGGCCGCGCTGCTGCCGCCAGGTGTGGTGGCGGGTTCGCCGCAGGACAACGTGCGCCGAACTTCCAACCTCTCACGCGCCTATCGGGTCAACCTGAACGTGCTTGCTCTGGTGGCGCTGTTCACGGGCGCCTTCCTGGTGTTCACGATGCAGGCTGTATCGGTCCTGCGGCGGCGCTCGCAGCTTGCACTGCTGCGCGCCTTGGGGGTGACGCGCGGTGGTCTGCTGCGGCTGCTGTTGGCGGAAGGCGCGGCTCAAGGCACGCTCGGCGCGATGCTCGGCCTGGCGCTTGGCTTCATCCTCGCTGCCGCGGTGCTCGGGTATGCGGGCGGCGATCTGGGTGGTGGCTACTTTGAAGGTGTAAAGCCCAAGGTCCGCTTCGACGCGCTGGCAGCGCTGATCTTCTTCGCGCTCGGCCTGTCGGCGGCCGTGCTCGGCAGTCTCGCACCGGCATGGGAGGCTGCCCGCGCGCGGCCGGCGCAGGCACTCAAGGCGGGCGATGAGGAGACACCGCTCAAGCGGCTACGCTCGCCGTGGACCGGGCTTGCTGCGATGGCAGCCGGGCTTGGGCTGACGCCACTGCGGCCGGTGGCGGATCTGCCGGTGTTCGGTTATGCGGCGATCGTGCTGCTGTTGGTGGGCGCCATCCTGCTGATGCCACGGCTGGCGCATCTTGTGTTCGGCTTGCTGCCCGCTTCGCGACAGGCCGTGCCGCAGCTTGCCCTGACCCAACTCGCCGGCGCACCGGGCCGGGCGTCTATCGCCCTGGCCGGCATCGTCGCCAGCTTTAGCCTGATGGCGGCGATGGCGATTATGGTGTCAAGCTTCCGCATCTCTGTGGACGATTGGCTGCACAATGTCCTGCCGGCCGACCTCTATCTGCGTGCTTCGTCAAGCGGCGATAGCGCGTATTTCTCGCCTGACGACCAAGCGGCCATCGCCAGCGTCCGTGGCGTTGCGCGTGCCGAGTTTCTACGTTCGAGCCAGATCCTGCTTGATCCCCAGCGTCCCCCCGTAACAGTCATTGCCAGGCCGATCGATCCGCGCAATCCGGGCGCACGGTTGCCGCTGACGGCTGCGCCTGTCGCGGCGCAGCCGGGTGATCCGCCCGCGGTATGGGTCAGCGAGGCAATGGTCGACCTCTATGGCTTCCGCCCGGGGCAACGTATCACGCTGCCGCTGCAGGGCCGGCCCGTCGCCTTCCTCGTAGGCGGCGTGTGGCGCGATTACGCGCGCCAGTATGGTACGGTGGTGATCAGCCAGGACGATTATCGCCGGCTCACGGACGAGCGGCGTGTCACTGACGTCGCCCTGTGGCTGGAGCAGGGCACCGGCCCGGCGCAGGTCAAGGAGAGGCTGCGCCAGCGCGTCGCCGGCGGTGAACACATTACCTTCGCCGAGCCCGGCGAGATTCGTACCATTACCCTGAAAATCTTCGACCGCAGTTTCGCCGTGACCTACCTGCTGGAGGGCATAGCGGTCGTGATCGGCCTGTTCGGCATCGGCACCAGCTTCAGCGCGCAGGCTCTGGCGCGCGCGCGCGAATTCGGCATGCTGCGGCATCTCGGCTTCATGCGTTGGCAGGTCGGCGCGATGCTGGCGCTGGAGGGCGCGTTACTGGCTCTGCTTGGCGTGGTAGCCGGTCTTGCGCTGGGATGGGTTATCGCAGTGATCCTGGTTCACGTTGTCAACCCGCAGTCGTTTCACTGGACCATGAACTTGCATGTGCCTTGGGCATTCCTGGCCGAGGTGGCGAGCGCGGTGGTGGCGGCGGCCTCGCTGGCTGCGCTGGCGAGCGGGCGGCAGGCGATGTCGCGAAGCGCCGTGCGCGCGGTGCAGGAGGATTGGTGAAGAGGCGCTCATTCCTGCTGTTGTTGCCCGGTTCCGGCGTGGCGGGCGCGGCGCTGGGCGCAGCGCCCGCTTATCCGCCAGTCGAGGCAGGCCGAAACCTGGCCTTCCCGCGCGACCACGGCGCGCACCCCGACTATCGTACCGAATGGTGGTATGCCACCGGCTGGCTGCAGACGCAGGCAGGAGCGCCGCTCGGCTTCCAGGTTACGTTCTTCCGCTCGCGCCCGCAGTTCGACCAGGCCAACCCAAGCCGCTTCGCGCCGCAGCAACTGCTGTTCGCCAATGTCGCACTGAGCGATCCTGCGGCCGGCAAGCTCCGACACGACCAGCGCGCAGTGCGCAGCGGCTTTGGCCTGGCGTTTGCCGATACTGCCGATACCGATGTGTACATCGACAACTGGTCGCTTCGCCGAGAAATGACGGGGCGCTACCGAGCCAGAATTCCCGCGCGGGATTTCACGCTCGATCTGACAATGGAGCCAACCCGGCAGTTGCTGCTACAGGGCGAACGGGGTTACAGCCGCAAGGGCCCTCTGGCGGCCCAGGCGAGCTATTACTACAGCCAGCCAGGGCTCAAGGTGAGCGGCACCCTGAAGCGGGGCAGCCAGCAGGAAACCGTGCACGGCACCGCCTGGCTGGATCACGAATGGTCGTCGACCTTGCTGGCCGACCAGGCCGTCGGCTGGGACTGGCTCGGCCTCAACCTGGATGACGGCGGCGCGTTGATGGCCTTCCAGATCCGGGACAAGGCGGGGCGCAAGTTCTGGGGAGGCGGCACCCTGCGCGGCGGCGACGGCCGCGTGCAGGTACTGGTTCCCGAAGATGTCAACTTCATGCCGGTGCGCCGTTGGCGCTCGCCTCGTACCGGCACCAGCTATCCGGTTGCCATGCGCTTGAACGCGGGCGATCTCACGCTCGAACTGGCACCGCTGATGGATGATCAGGAACTCGATAGCCGCGCGAGCACCGGCGCGGTCTATTGGGAGGGCGCGGTGACCGCATTGCAGGGAGGCAAGGCGGTCGGACGGGGTTACCTTGAACTGACCGGGTACTTCCAGCGCCTCACTCTTTGACTTGAGGCGCGGCCCCGGGCAAATGAAGCAGCCGGTCGAAGCGCCGCCGGCTCTGTCCGCCATACGGTGCCCTTCGTTATCCGCCGACGCCTGAGGCGGTATCGGCTGACACTCCGCCCCTCTGATGCAATCCCAATCCACGCCGTCCGGCGTTGCCGGATAGCAACCGGTTTGTGCCCTTCGGACCGCACGGCATGATGACGCTGGGACACATCCTGACTTTCACCTTGCGCCTGGTCCGTCTTTCACCTATTAATTTACCATCCATAGGGATGGTAACTGGCTGGCCAGCGGATGGTCTATAGATGATTTGACCGCTCCTTCCATCGCTTGCCAACGCTTAATGACGCAATGGCCCCCCACAAAGCCGACGCCGCACAACTGACAAACAAACCGAAGGCAGGTGATACCGAAAAAATCACCATCAACCTC
>NZ_JWMA01000186.1 GCF_000812465.1 Cupriavidus sp. IDO
TATTGATCTTTCCGTAAATCATGACATCACCACAACGTTGCCTGAACCCAGCACGCGGCGATGATCGAAGGTCGGTGCTGAGCGCTCTTGAGTTTGTTGCGAGCGGTGTTGTGCAATTCGTTGAGGTTGTCGGGGCAGAAGTTCGCGATTGCATGACGCTTGAGCCACGCCCAAAGGTACTCAACGGGGTTGAGCTCGGGACAGTACGGTGGCAGGAAGGTCATATGAATGTGTCCCTCGAGGGAATCCAGATATTCGCGAACCATTGCGGCGCGATGGGGCCTGGCACCATCCCAGATGATCAGCAATGGCTGCTTCAGATGGGCTTTGAGCGCCTTGAGAAACTCGACTACCTGTTCTTTCTTGACGCTGCCTTCGTACAGCCGAAACAGGTAGTTGGTGCGACTGAGTCCGGCAATCGCCGACACATGGTTCCAGTTGAAATGAAACTGGATGATGGGTGTTTGCCCCTTCGGCGCCCAGGTACGCACGCGCGTGGGGCGCTCGCTGATGCCGGTCTCGTCGATAAAGACAATCAATCGGCCTTCGCGCTGGGCTTTTTTTTAAGCGCGGGCCAGGTGTGGCGCTTCCAGTGGCGCACTGCGTCTTCGTCTCGCTCGATCGCGCGACGCTCTGGCTTTTGCGCGCTGAAACCCAATGCTCCAAGAATGCGCCAGACCTGCGTTTGGCTGAACTCGACGCCATACATCCGCTTGATGAGGGCACCGACACGCTTGAGTGTCCATAGCTCGGTACCAAAGCCATGCGCAGTCGGGCTTTGCAGCAACGCCCCGCGCAATTCGGCCAATTGCTCCGGTTCAAGCTTCGCGGGACGGCCCCGACCTGGCACAGCCCGCAGCGCATCAATTCCGCCTTCATCAAGCAGAGCCTTCCACGTGTACACCGTTTGCCGGGCGACCCCTACGGTCGATGCCACCTCGGCTGGCCGCTTGCCCTCCAACAACATCCGACCAGCTCGCAAGCGCTTCTTCGTCGCATCGTCTAACGGACTCTTCGCCATGGCGCATATCTCCATTCGACCTGTTCGAGATAAAACGCACCGGCCTAGAATCGGTTGTCATGTTTTTTGTAAATCTCAATA
>NZ_JWMA01000032.1 GCF_000812465.1 Cupriavidus sp. IDO
AACCCCCCCCGCCAGCAGCAGCACCGCGTCATTCAGCGCCAGCCCGGTCGCGATGCGCTCGCCATAGCCGCCTGCGCCAACGAACGCCGCGATCGTGGCCGTGCCCACGCTGATGATCGTGGCGGTCTTAACGCCCGCCAGCACGATCGGCAATGCCAGCGGCAGTTCGACGTAACGCAGCACCTGCGCGCTACGGAACCCCAATGCGCGCGCTGCGTCCCGCATGCCTTGCGGCACCTGCTGCAGGCCGGTACAGGTATTGCGCACGATCGGTAGCAGCGCGTAGAGGAACAGCGCCACCATCGCCGGCCAGACCCCGATGCGCCCGAGCAGCGGAATCAGCATCGCCAGCAGCGCCAGCGAAGGCACTGTCTGCAGCATGCTGACCACACCGAGCACGCCGTGCCCCAGCCGCCGGCGGCGCACGGCCACGATGCCCAGCGGCACGCCCACCAGCGTTGCCGCGCCCACCGCCGCGGCCACCAGCCCGACATGGCGGCGAGTCAGGCGCATGGTCTCCGGACTCAGCAGTACGCTCGCGAGGGTGTCACGCTGGCGGCCGGTTCCATTCGTCTTGTCGCCCGCCAGGAAGCCCCGGGCGATCTCGCTGAAGGACCGGCCGTCAATCTCGGCCGCCGCATTCATCGCCACCATGTCCTGCGCGCTTACCCGGCCCGCCAGCCGCTGCAGCGATTGCCACGCGGCCGGGAATCGCTGTGGCACGTCGAGCCGGTAGACCACCACGGCGTCGTAGCGCGGGAAGAAATGCAGGTCGTCCTCGAGCACGCGCAGGTGGTACTTGCGGATCTTGGCATCGGTGGAATAGATGTCGATCACGTCGACCTGGCCGGCGGCCAGCGCTTCGTAGGCCACGCCGTGATCCAGCCCGACCGGCCGTTGCGGCAGACCGTAGCGCTGCGCCAGCCCCGGCCAGCCATCGGCGCGGCCAAGGAACTCGTGCGACAGGCCCGGCTTCAGCTGCGGCTGCCGCGCCAGGTCACTCAGGCGGCGAAGACTGCCGGCGCGTTCGTCCGCGACAGCCAGCGCATAGGTGTTCTCGAAGCCCAGCGGAATCCCCGCAGCCAGCCCCATCGGTGCCAGTGCCTGGTTGATCTGCGCCAGCCCGGCGCCGGGCGGCAGCTTGAGGATTTCGCTCGCCAGCGTGCCGGTGTAGTCGGGATAGAGATCGATGCTGCCGGCCTTGAGCGCCTCGAACACGATGGCGGTGTTGCCCAGCCCGGGCTGGTGCCGCGCTGTGCCAGGCGCACCGGCGGCCTGCGTCAGCAGTTCTCCCAGGATGTAGGACTCGGTAAATCGCTTGGAGCCAACCCGCAAGGGCTCGGCGGCCTGTGCCCGCGCGACGCTACCCAGCGCCAGCGCCAGCGCCAGCAAGAGTGCGGCCAGGCGGCTCCCTGCAAGAAAGGCATGGCCCCAACGTGGCGAAGGCAATCGATCCATCCCGGTCGAGTTTGGCCGGTGTGCTCCCGGCATCTCTACATGATACGAGACGTTGCGCGCATGTCCTCATCATCAAATAGTATTTGCCATTCGCATGATAAAAGGATCAGAATCCGTAAATCGCATACATTGATTGTCCCATCCGATGGAAATCCGGCAACTGGAAGCGTTCGCGGCAGTCGTGACCACCGGCAGCATCACTGCCGCCGGCCGCCTGCTGGGCCGCTCGCAGCCGGCCATCACCCGGCTGATCCAGGAGCTTGAGGGCGAACTCGGCTTTGCGCTGTTTGCCCGCAGCGGCCCGCGCGTCAGCCCGACCGAGCAGGGCTTCCTGCTCTATGACGAGGTCGAGCAGACGCTGGCCGGTCTCCAGCAGATCCGCAACCGCGCCGCCGCCCTCGCCCGCGGCGAAGGCCGTCCGCTGCGGATTGCGGCGACCGCGGCGCTGGCGGCCGGGCTGCTGCCCGCGGCGCTGGCGCTGGCGTTTCGCGACGGACTGTGCGCCCCGGACCAGGTCGAGATCCACAGCCTCTCGCCCGAACAGGTGGTACACGCCGTGCTGACCGGCGCCGCCGAGATCGGCCTGAACAGCCTGCCGCTCGAGCATCGTGGCGTGACCGTGCATTGGATCGGCCAGGCCGCCTGCGTGGCCGCCGTGCGCGCCGATGATCCACTGGCCGCGCAATCGACCATCGCGCTGGCCGATTGCCGCGAGCGCCGCATGATCACGACGCAGAACCCCTACCGGCTGCGCCGCCGCGTGGACGAGGCCCTTGCCCATGCAGGCATCCGGCCCGCCGGCGTGATCGACACCAATACCTCCCTCAACGCCCTGACCGCCGTGCGCGCAGGGCTGGGCGTGGCGGTGCTGGAGCCCGTGACCGCGCGCGGCGTGCCGCTGGCCGACATCGCCGTACGGCCGGTCGATACCGATATTCCTTTCTATTTCGGCGTGATCACCCCGCAGACCCGCCCGGCCAGCGCGCCGGTGCTGGGGCTGGTCGATGCCCTGGCGCAAGCGTCCGCCGCGCTGCTGCCCGACCTCATCCAGCGCGACCCTGCCGAGCACGGCGCGCTGCTGCAATCGTTGTATGGCGACACGGACACCGCCGCCGCCAAGCCGGATCCTCAATCACTGAGCCATGACTGAAACCGCCCGAAGCAACACCGCCTCCGCCGGACTCGCCGCACTGGAAACGCGCCTGCGCCAGGACCTCGCCTGGCTCGAGCTGCCGGCAAAAAGCTGGACCATGCCGCGCACCCACGACAAGCAGGAAGTGCTGGACGTGGCCGTGATCGGCGGTGGCATGGCCGGCCTGGCGGCCTGCGCCACGCTGAAGCACCTGGGCATCCAGGCGCGCGGATTCGATCGCGCGCCGGCCGGCTTTGAAGGCCCGTGGGCCACCACCGCGCGCATGGAAACCCTGCGCTCGCCCAAGCAGCTGACCGGTCCCGCACTGGGGCTGCCGGCGCTGACCTTCCGCGCCTGGTTCGAGGCGCAGTTCGGCGACGAGGCCTGGGAGGCGCTGGACAAAATCCCCCGCCTGCAATGGATGGATTACCTGCGCTGGTATCGCGGCGCGCTCGATCTCGATATCCGCAACGAACATTGCGTGGGACGGATCGTGCCGCGCGCCGACGGCCTGGTGGCACTCGACATGCAGACGCCTGAAGGCCCACGCACCGTGCTGTCCCGCCGCGTGGTGCTGGCCACCGGCCGCGACGGCCTCGGCGGCGCCTACGTGCCGCCGATCGTCGAGCGCCTGCCGCGTGCGCTGTGGGCACATTCGTCCGACGAACTGGACTATGGCACGCTGCGCGGCAAGCGCGTGGGCGTGGTGGGCGCCGGTGCGTCGGCGATGGACAGCGCCGCGACCGCCCTCGAAGCGGGTGCGGCCAGCGTCGAGCTGCTGATCCGCCGTGACGACATCCCACGCGTCAACAAGAGCAAGGGCGCCGGCAATCCCGGGCTGACGTTTGGTCATCCTGGCCTGCCCGACGAATGGAAATGGCGGCTGCGGCATTACATCAACGCGCAGCAGGTGCCACCGCCGCGCGGCAGCACGCTGCGGGTATCTCGCCATGCCAATGCGTATTTCAACCTCGGTTGCGCGCTGGACAGCATCGAAGCCGATGGCGATGTCCTGCGCGTGGCCACGCCGAAAGGTGGGTTCGAACTGGATTTCCTGATCCTCTCGACCGGCTTCCGCATTGCCCTGGAGACCCGGCCGGAGTTTGCCGCGTTCGCCCCGCACATTCGCTTCTGGCGCGACCGCTACCAGCCCCGGCCCGGACAGGAAGACCGCGAACTGTCGGACTCCCCCGACCTCGGCCCCGCCTTCGAATTCCTGGAAAAGACGCCGGGCGAATGCCCCGGCCTGTCGCGCATCCACTGCTTCTGCTATCCGGCGGCGCTCTCGCACGGCACGGTGTCGGGAGACATTCCCGCCATCAGCGACGGCGCCAGGCGGCTCGGCCAGGGCATCGCGGCGCTGCTGTATCAGGAAGACATCGAGCTGCACTACGCCGCGCTGCAGGCCTATGCCGAGCCGGAAGTCTTCGGCGACGAATGGCTGCCTGCGCCACCGCCCGCAAACAGACCCTGAACCAGGGGACATCATGACCCAAGACCTCATCGACAAGCTCACCGGCCTTACCCCCGGCGATGCCGCGCACACCCTGCGCCACCAGCGCAACAAGGTGGTCGCCGCCACGCAAGGCAGCTACGACGCCCTGTTCGATCCGGCCCTGCCCGGCCTCTCCCTGACCGAACGCCTGCTGGTCGCGCTCTATGCCGCGCGGCTCACGCCGTCGCCGGCGCTGGCCGCGCACTATCGTGCCCGCCTGGAACAGGATGGTGCCGAAGCAGGCATCGTGCGCGTCGCTGCCGAAGGCCAGCCCGAAGACATTGCCCGCATCGCCGATCAGCGCCTGCGCGCCATGCTGGCCTTCACCCGCACGCTGATCGAAAAGCCCGTCGAAGGCGACAAGTCCGCGCTGCTCGCCCTGCCTGCCGCCGGACTCGGCACACCCGCGGTGGTGACGCTGGCACAGCTGGTTGCCTTCCTGTCGTACCAGGTCCGGCTGGTGGCCGGCCTGGATGCGCTGAAAGCCTTGAATGACGCCACCGCAGGAGCCCAGGCATGAGCGAGATCATCAAATCCCACGGTTTCACCAACGAAGTGCTGGACTGGAAAGCCTGGCTCGATATCGTCGACCTGGACCAGGCCACGCCCGAGCAGATCGCCGTGCTGGAGGAAAGCCATCCCCAGGCCAGGGTGCAGGACTATTACCGCTTCCTGGTGCACCAGCCGGAAATCCTGCGCCAGCGCTCCACCGCGTTCAACGCCATCATGTACGCGCCCGGCGGCATGCCACGCGCCGAACGCGAACTGGCCACCACGGTGGTGTCGCGCATCAATGGCTGCGTCTACTGCGCATCGGTGCATGCCCAGCGCTTCGAGCAGCTGGCCAAGCGTAATGACGTGATCAGGGAAGTGTTCGAGGATCCGCGCTCGGCGGGCACAAGCGAGCGCGAAAAAGCGATCGCGAAATTCTCGGTCGAACTGACGGAAAAGCCCTCGGAGATTTCGGCGGGAAGCCTGGCAAAGCTGCGTGAGGTCGGCGTCAGTGACGCCGAGATCCTCGACCTGATTCACTCAGTCGCGATTTTCGCGTGGGCAAACCGGTTGATGCTGAATCTGGGGGAGCCGGTGTTTCCGGCGGAGGCGGCTGACTGACGGTTTTGCTCGCTCTCTCCTCAGTGGGTGGGGAGCGGGGTGGTCTGGCCAGGTACCACGCATCGAGGTGCCTCTGCCCTCTCCCCCGGCCCCTCTCCCGCAAGCGGGAGAGGGGAGAAAACTAGCGGGTCAGTATCAACCGCAATGGACCGCCAGCCAGACCGTAGGCTGCAACGCATCCGTCCACGCCACGCGATGCCGGCAGTGCGCGGGAAGATGCAGCCAGTCGCCCGGCCGCATGATCTGGGGGCCAGGCTCGCCCTCTTTCTCAAGGCCGGCGCTGCCACTGACCAGAAGCACCCACTCTTCCTGCGGGCTGTCGTACCAGAAGCCTGCCGGGCTGGCCTGGCCGTTGGAGACGATGCGTTCGATCTTCAGGCCCGGGCGTTCCAGCAGCGGCTGAAAGACTTCTTCCACCGCGCCGGCCGGCACGTCCGCGAGCAGGTTTCCTTTCATCAGCGTCATGCCAGCCTCCGTTTGCTTGCGCTTCAGTCGCCCGGCCCGGGGGCCAGCACGTCGCGCGCACCGTTACGGCCCATCTGCGAGACCAGTCCGGCGACTTCCATCTGCTCGATCAGCCGCGCGGCCCGGTTGTAGCCGATGCGCAGCTGGCGCTGCACGGCCGAGATCGATGCGCGGCGGGTGTTGAGCACGAAGGCGGCGGCTTCGTCGTAGAGCGGGTCGGCCTCGCCATCGCCGGCGCCGTCGCCGAGCAGGTCGGTGCCGCCAGCTTCGGCCGGGTCGCCGGCGAGGATGGCTTCTTCGTAGTCCGGTTCGCCGAACTGCTTCCAGTGTTCCACCACGCGGTGCACCTCTTCGTCCGCGACGAAGGCGCCGTGCACGCGCTGCGGATAGCCGGTGCCGGGCGGCAGGAACAGCATGTCGCCCTGCCCCAGCAGGCTTTCGGCGCCCATCTGGTCGAGGATGGTGCGCGAGTCGATCTTGGACGAGACCTGGAACGCTACGCGCGTGGGGATGTTGGCCTTGATCAGGCCGGTGATCACGTCGACCGACGGCCGCTGCGTGGCAAGAATCAGGTGGATGCCTGCCGCGCGCGCCTTCTGCGCCAGCCGGGCGATCAGTTCTTCGATCTTCTTGCCGGCGACCATCATCAGGTCGGCCAGCTCGTCGATCACGACCACGATCATCGGCAGCGTCGTCAGCGGCTCGGGCGCGTCGGGCGTCAGCGAGAACGGATTCGGAACCTTCTTCTCGGCGGCCTCGGCGGCGCGGATCTTCTGGTTGTAGCCCGCCAGATTGCGCACGCCGAGCGCGGACATCAGGCGGTAGCGCTTCTCCATTTCGCCCACGCACCAGTTGAGCGCGTGCGCGGCCTGCTTCATGTCGGTGACGACCGGCGCCAGCAAGTGCGGAATGCCTTCATACACCGACAGTTCCAGCATCTTCGGATCGATCATGATCAGGCGCACGTCCTCGGGCGTGGCCTTGTACAGCATCGACAGGATCATGGCGTTGACGGCCACGGATTTGCCCGAACCCGTGGTGCCTGCCACCAGCAGGTGCGGTGCACGGGCGAGGTCCGTCACCACCGGGTTGCCGGTGATGTCCTTGCCCATTGCCAGCACCAGCCGCGAGCTGTGCGACTGGAACGACGAACCGGCAACGATCTCCGACAGCCGGATCATCTGCCTGCGCGCGTTGGGCAGCTCCAGCCCCATGCAGGTCTTGCCGGGGATGGTTTCCACCACGCGGATCGAGGTCACGCCGAGCGCGCGCGCCAGGTCCTTCATCAGGCCGACCACCTGCGCGCCACGCACGCCCAGGGCCGGGTCGACCTCGAAGCGGGTGATCACCGGGCCCGCGCTGGCGCCGACGACCGAGACCGGCACTTTGAACTCAGCCAGACGCTGGGCGATCAGCTCGCCAGTGGCCTGCAGATGCTCCTCCGAAACCTGTTCCGCGCTGTCCACCGCGCCTTCGAGCAGGCCTACCGGCGGCAGGCGGTAATCCACGATGCGCGGCGGCGCGGGAGGCACCGGGGCTACCGCCGGGGCAGCGGGGGCCGACGGCTCGGGGCGCGGGTTGAGCGGCACCAATCTCCCGATGACGGCGGGCAGGACGATGCGCGGCTTGGCCGGCGGTATTGGCTGTTCCACCGGGCGGACCAGCGAGTTGGCATCTTCCAGGACTGCGGGTTCAGCGATTTCCGCGGCGCTTGTGTCGCTTTCCGGCGTGGACTCCGTGAAGGCGCCCGAAATGCTTTCCGGAGCCAGTTCGGTTTCGGTTGCGGTGTCGGGTTCGGTCGAAGGCAGGTCTGCCAGCGCGGCAGGCTCTTCGATCAGGGCGGGTGCGACAGGGACTTCGGTTTCAGCCAGTGGCGCAATCTCCGGCGCCTCGGCAACTGCATCCGCTGCCTCTTGAGCAGCGATCGCTGCGGCTTCAATCTCGAAGTCAGCTTGTGGTACGGGATCCCCTACACCCTCCCCTGCCGGATTCTCGTCCGGAGCAAGCACGGGTGCGAGGCTCGCGCCAGCGCCCAATTCGACGGCTTCAGCTGCATGCGCAGCGGGTGCCGCGGACTTATGCGACAGCGCCTGCAGCTCGGCGAGCAGGTCGAGCGCCTCCTGGCGGATCGCATCGAGGGTTTCGCTTTCCGCGTCGATTTCGCTGATTGCCTCGGCTTCCGATGCGCTCTCAGGCATAGGCTGTTCCACCGCCGGCTCTGACACGGCAATTGATGGCACTTCCATCGCGGCTCCAACCGGCGCTTGCGGATCACATGCGGCCTGTATCGCGGCCTGTATCGCCGGCATGGCGTCCGCGCTCGCTTCCGGGATGCCCTGGGCAGTCACAGCCTCGGCTTGCGGCTCCGCAGCGACAGCCTCCGGCATGGCAACAGCCGTCTCGGCTGCATTCGCGCGCGCTGCCACTGCGGCAACCGCCGCAGACGGCGCGGTCACTGCCTCAGGCAAGGTCGTAATGGACGAGCGCACCACCGGCTGCGGTTGGCGGGACGGGCTGCTGACGACTGTGGTGCGCGGCCGGGCGGCGGGCCGTGACGTTGCCGAAGCAGCCGTCGTGGCGGCAGCAGCAGCCGCAACGCCGGCGTTGGCAGGCTTGCGTACCGAGGACGGATTCTGCGGCTGGCGGCCCGAAGCGGGGGCGGCAGCCTTCGGGGGCGCGGCCGGCGCAGGAGCGGGACGGGCCGGTGGGCGGACAGCACCCGGCGCATCGGCGTGATGCAGCCAGATTTCTCCCGGCTGCGGCGGGGATTCGCGCGTGCGCGGCGGCGGTTGCCAGGCGGGCTGGCGGCGGGCCGAAACCGCCTCGATGCTCTTGTGGCGCACGGTCGGCGCGGCCCAGCCCTGGGCCTGGGTGCTGCCGACGGATGCGGATTCCCAGCGCTCAGTCTCACGCATCGGCTGGGTCGGGACGAAGTCGGAGGATTGTGCCTCGGGCGCGCTGGCGCTGCGGGGCTTGCGCAGCAGGAACAGGCTGCGCCAGGTTTCGCCGAACACCATCGGCGCGGCCAGTGCGAGCACGCCGAGCATGACCAGCAAGGCGCCTGTCCAGCCAAACATATTGCCCACCAGGCCGGCGAGCGCGCGGCCCGCCGAGCCGCCGGCGGTGGATGCGGCATCGCCGCCGCCGGTGAGCGCTTCCAGCGACGCGCTGGCGCACAGCACAACCAGCGTGCCCAGCCACAGGCGGAGAGAGCCCGGCCAGATCAGCCGGCGCTCGCCGGCGAGCCAGCGCCCGATCAGGCGCCAGACAAGCGGCACCAACCAGAAAGTCGAGAATCCGAACCAGCCAAAACCCATCATCGACATGCCATATTCAAAACTACGGGCAGCGATTGTAGCGGGTATGGTTACCGGCCATGTCCGGAAGAAGCGCAAATATTCGTAAGCGAAGCCTGTCCGGGCGTCCCGCGCGCCAGAGCACCGCTTTCCGGCTGCGGTACCATCCAGACAGTTGCCCGATCCCGCACCAATGCCAAGCCGTTACGCTGCCCTCCGAATCCTTGTGGTCGAAGACCACCCGTTCCAGCGCGTCGCCGCCGAGGGCTTGTTGCGCCGGCTTGGCGTGCGGGATCTGCACAGCGCCGCGAACGGATGCGAAGCGGCGGCGCTGCTGGCCGAGCATCCTTTCGATGTGGTGATCTGCGATATCGAAATGCCCGGCGGCAACGGCCCCGAACTGATCGCCGAACTGCGCCAGCGCGGCTTGCACGCACTGCCAGGCCCTGTGCCGGTCTGGGTCTGGGTGACGGCGCTGGCTGACGATATCCTGGATTCGCACCGCAGCCTGGCCTTTGCGGCCGGGTTTTCGCACGTACATGCCCTGCACAAGCCCCTGGCTGGCGACGCCATCGAGGAAATCCTGGCAGACACGCTGGCGCTGAACCAGCGCACCGGCGCCCACGCGCCCCGGGCCGAACCGCCCGATGACGCTGAATTGCTGGCCGCCGTGCAAACCTGCGAAGCCTTCATGGTGGTGCTCCAGCCCCAGTTCGACATTGCCACCAACCGCATGAACGGCGCCGAGGCGCTGATCCGGTGGCGCCACCCCACGCTGGGTCTGATCCGGCCCGATGATTTCATTCCGCGCCTGGAGCAGCTGGACGCGGCAGCACCGATCTTCTTCCACGTACTGGAAGCGTGCCTGGCCGCACAGCAGCAACTGCTGGCGGCTGGCATCGAGATTCCGCTGGGCATCAACGCGTCGCCGCAAACCCTTTGCCAGCCGGGCCTGCTCGAGCGGCTCGATGAACGGGTCGGCAACAGCGGCGTGCCGCGCAGCCTGCTGACGATCGAACTGACCGAAGGCTTTCCCATCAGCGACACGCTGGCGCTATCGGTCACGCTGAACCGGCTGCGGCTGCTGGGCTATGGCGTGGCCATCGACGACTTCGGCCTGGGCATCGCCACGCTCAAGCTGCTGGCCGACCTGCCCTTCACGCAGATCAAGCTGGATCGCTCGTTCGTGGGCAACGTGGCGGACAACGACCAGCGCGCGGCCATCTGCCGCAATATGATCAACATGGCGAACGATCTTGGGCTGGAATGCGTGGCCGAGGGCGTGGAAACCGAGATCCAGCGCGCTGCGCTGCAGACACTGCACTGCGGGACCGGACAAGGCTACCTGTGGTCGGCGCCCAAGCCGGTGGATGCCTTCGTGGCGGATGCCATCTCCCGCAACGCGCAGCCGGACGCCTGAGGCGGCGCGGCGTGGCCGCCGCCAGGGGCAACTTACTGGCTGGCCCGGAAAGGATACCTGGCGAAAATCTGCGCCACCACCTTGTCCAGGTGCTGCTGCACATTGGCCTGGTCCCGCTCATCCACGCTGCCGACCGCGACACCCTCCCAGACCAGTTTCATCGCCTTGCGGTCGACCAGGTCGATATTGAGGGTGCCCTCGGTATAGGTGTAGACGTCGTTGTAGAAGCCATAGCCCGGCCACGGCGCATAGAGGCCCCCGCGATAGCCGTAGTACCCCATCATCGGTGCGGGTGTCGGTGAAACCTGGACCTTCTCCTGCAGGCGTGCGTTGAAGTTGACCAGCAGGTCCGGCGATTGCGGTGAATAGCGGTAGCCGCGCGCGGACATTTCCCGTTGCACGGCGGTCTTCAGGTATTGCGTGGTCAGGCTTTCGTAGCCCTGCCGATCGGTGCCCGGATTCTGCACAAAGCCGAAACTGCGATAGGCGCCAAAGTCGGTGCTACGGTTGTAGTCGGTCCTGATATCCGGGCCGGTCGCGCACGCCGCCAGGGCGACCACGGCCATGGCGGGCAACAGGCTTAGGGTTTTCACGATACTTCTCCAGCGAACCACGGCAGCGCGTCCGGAGCGGCCCTTCGGGTGTGCTTCGGGGCCCCTGCCGGGACGCTACGGAGTCATGCAGAAGACCCAGGGCTAGTTCCACTTGCCGCCGACACCGCCCACGCTCAGGCGGCCCGCGCCGAGCAGTGCCACCGCGAGTGCTGCCGCCAGATACATCCCCTGCAGTTCGAGCGCCCATCCGCCGGTCTCGGCCAGCATGCCAAATTGCTTGGAATGCACCAGAGCGTATGCGAATAGCATATTGATAGCCACGATGAGCCCCGCCAGCCGCGACCAGAGACCGATGATCAGCAGGACAGGCGCCACGACTTCTCCAATGTAGACCAGGTAGGCCAGCCACTCCGGCAATCCGGCCTGCGTGACCGATTGCGCGACGAAACCGAAGGCCGCGCTGTGCGTCAGCTTGTAGATCCCGTGCAGCAGGATCAGCACGCCAAGCACGACGCGCAATATTGCCTTGCCCAAGTCCTGGGAACCCTGAGAGCCACCCATGGCCATCCTCCATGCCAAGTTAAGAAGAGGCGGAGCACCGCGGAGGCCGCGACAGGCGCGCCTGAAGCGCCTTTGTCCTCACGCAGGGAACCCGCCCATGTACCTTAGTGCGCTGCGGCGTGAAGGTAAAGGCTCAAATGTGGGAGCGGATACTGCATGCAACAACCCGCAGACGTCCCGATTGCCTCACACCACCGGCCGGTGCATGGCGGGCTGCTTCGGCTCGTGCATGCCGACCTTGCGGGCGTTCTCGGGCAGGATCTCGCTCAGGAAATCCAGGAAGCGGCGCGCCGCCGGCGTCACGCCCTTGCGCGACGGGAAGACGGCGTGCAGCATGCCAACCGGCATTTCCCACTGCGGCAACAGCAGTTCGAGTTCGCCGCTGTCGATAGCGTCGCGGCAGTACATGCGAGGCAGCATGGCCACGCCGATGCCGGCGATGGCGGCTTCGCGCAGCAAGGCGAATTCGTCCGTCACCAGGCGCGGGTCGTAGTTGATATGGATCGTCTCGCCAGTCTTGCAGCGCAGGATCCAGGCGTGCTTGCCATCGTGCGGCTTCTGCCCGACCCCCGGCATGCCGTCCAGCGCCTGCGGCGTGCGCGGCCGGCCGATGCTGTCCAGCAAGGCGGGGCTCGCCACCAGCATCAACTGGCTTTCGCCAAAGTTGCGCACGGCCAGGCTCGAATCTTCCATCACCTCGCGCACGCGCAGCGAGAGGTCGAAGCCCTCGCCGATCACATCCACGCGCCGGTTGGTGGTTTCCAGGTCGATCCGCACCGCGGGGTTGGCGCGCATGAAATGCCCGATCGCCGGCGCCAGCAGGATCTGGGCGATGGCTACCGGGCAGCTCACGCGCAGGGTGCCACCGGGCTGATCGCGCGCCTGCTCGATCACTTCGCGCGCGGCTTCGGCCTCGTTCAGCATGGCCCGGCAGCGCTCGTAGTACGAATCACCGAGCGGCGTGACGCGAACCTGGCGGGTGGTCCGGCGCAACAGTTGCACGCCCAGGTCCCGCTCCAGCTGGGCAATGCGCCGGCTCAGGCGCGACTTCGGCACCCCCGTCGCCCGGCTGGCAGCAGAAAAACTGCCGTGCTCGACCACCTGGGCAAACAGCGAAAGATCGTTCAGGTCTTGCATGGGGCGCTCCGGTATCGCGTTGCACTGATAGAACAATTATTTGCATTTTGCCTCACTACCGATACCAATGGCCAGCCGCTATCTTTCACTCATCACAACCCGCCCTCGTGGAGATAGACATGAACATCCTGCAGATTGATTCGAGCGTTCTTGGTGACAATTCCGTTTCGCGTAGCCTGACCGCCAGCGTGGTGGCTGACCTGGTTGCCGCCAACCCCGGCGCCAAGGTGACTGTGCGCGACCTGGACACCGATGCCCCGGCCCACCTGTCCGGCAACCTGCTGCCCGTGCTGGGCGGCCCCAAGGAAGGCCTGAACGCCGTGCAGGAAGCAGAACTGCAACGCACCGAGACCTGGCTGGCCGAGTTCCTCGCCGCCGACGTGCTGGTGGTTGGCGTGCCGCAATACAACTTCGGCATCCCGAGCCAGCTCAAGGCCTGGATCGACCGCATCTCGCAAGCCGGCCGCACCTTCAAGTACACCGAGAACGGTCCGGTCGGCCTGGCCGGCGGCAAGCGCGTGATCGTGGTCTCGTCGCGCGGCGGCGTGCGACAGGATGCAGCCGAGCTGGATCTGCACGAGAAGACCGTTGACGTGGTGTTCCGCTTCCTGGGCATCACCGACATCACCTACGTGCGCGCCCACGGCCTGGCGATGGGTTCGGAGTTCCGCGAAGCCGGCCTGGCCAGCGCCCGCACCGAGATCGCGGCGCTGAACGACGGCAGCCGCCTGGCAGCCTGAAGCAGTTCCGGCCGATGCCCCTCGCGGGCATAGGCCGCTGCCGGCTCGCCCCTGCGGCGGATCGGGTCTATGATGGATCGGGGCGCTACGGCGCCCCGTGCGCCATTGGCGCCCCTGCCAGTCATCGACCGATCCCGGGAGCCTGCATGACTTCAGCCCTGTTGCCCGCCGCCGCTGTCCACCCGCCGCACGAACCCGCATTGTTGTCGCAGTACCGCCATGTGCGCAGCGCCACCGAAGCGATGGTGGCCGACCTGTCCGATGCCGATGCCACGGTGCAGTCGATGGACGATGCCAGCCCGGCGAAGTGGCATCTGGCGCACACCACGTGGTTTTTCGAGGAGTTCGTGCTGGCCGCGCGCGTGCCGGACTACGAGCCGGTCGATCCCGATTATCGGTTTCTCTTCAACTCCTATTACGAGTCCGTCGGCCCACGCCATCCGCGACCGTACCGCGGCCTGCTGAGCCGGCCGTCCCTGGACGAGATCCTCGCCTATCGCGAGGCCGTCGACGAATCGATGCTGTCCTTGCTGGGTGCCGCCCAGACCGATGCCGAAGCCGCCCTGATCACGCTCGGCCTGAACCACGAGCAGCAACACCAGGAATTGCTGCTGACCGACATCCTCCACCTGTTCGCTCAGAACCCGCTGCGGCCGGCCTTTGCGCCGGACCTGCTGGCACCGGTCATTGCCGATCCGCGCCCCGCTCCTGAATGGATTCATTTTGCCGGCGGCGTCGTGGCTATCGGGCATGGCGGCGATACCTTCGCGTTCGACTGCGAGGGCCCGCGCCACAACGTCTTCCTGCAGCCCTACACGCTCTGCTCGCATCCGGTCAGCAACCGGCAATGGTGCGAGTTCATCGAAGATGGCGGCTACCAGACCGCCGGCCTGTGGCTGTCCGACGGCTGGCGCTGGGTGTGCGAAGAAGGCATCCAGGCCCCGCTCTACTGGGAGGCGCGCGAAGGGACCTGGTGGCAGATGACGCTGCGCGGCATGCATCCGATCGACCCCGACAGCCCGGTCACGCACGTGAGCTTCTACGAAGCCGACGCCTTTGCCCGCTGGGCCGAGCGCCGGCTGCCGACCGAGGCTGAATGGGAACACGCCGCGCGCAACCTGCCGGCCACCGGGAATTTCGTCGAAGGCCGCGTGCTGCGGCCATTGCCGGACCGGCAGAACACCTCGGGCGCGCTGCGCCAGATGTTCGGCGATGTATGGGAGTGGACCGGCAGCGCCTTCCTGCCCTATCCGGGCTTCCGCCCGAGCGCCGGCGCGGTGGGCGAATACAACGGCAAGTTCATGAGCAGCCAGATGGTGCTGCGCGGCGGGTCGTGCGTCACGCCCGAATCGCATATCCGCGCCAGCTACCGCAACTTCTTCTATCCGCACCAGCGCTGGCAGTTCACCGGCGTGCGGCTGGCTGACGACGCCTGATCTTACCGGTTCTGCAGCCAGCGCCAGCCCAGCCACGCCATCGCCAGCCATACCAGCACGATCGTCGCGGCCGCCCACCAGTTGCGCGGCCGCCCGGCCCGCGCGGCTTGCCAGGCGGCGGCCTGCGCCCGGCAGTCGTCCTTGATGGCGGCTGGAATCATGCGCAACGCCAGCCAGATGCCGAGCGGCACCAGCAGGACATCGTCGGCATAGCCCAGCACGGGAATGAAATCGGGAATCAGGTCGATGGGGCTGAAGGCATAGGCCACCACCAGGCCCGCCAGCAGCCGCGCTGCCCACGGTGTGCCCGCGTGGCGGCTGCAGAACCACAGCATCAGCAGGCTCGCCTTGAGACTGCGCGCCCATTGGCGCAGGCGCTGGCTCAAGGCCATCAGGCTACCGGCCCGTGGGCTGCCCCGGGCGAACCGGCTGGCCGCCAGGCTCCGCGGTCGGTGCCTTCAGCGGCGGCGCCGCGACGATCGGCGTTTGCGGATAGAGCTTCTGCCAGCGCGCCCTGAGGCCCTTGGCGATCTCCGCCTGGTTGTAGCGCTCGGCAAAGTCGATCACGGTCATGCCTTGCTGGTTCTTCAGGCGCATGTCGGCGCCCTCGTCGAGCAGCAGCTTGACGGTATCGATATGGCCGCCACGCGCGGCCATCATCAGCGGCGTCGTGCCGTTGGGGCTTTCGGCGTCGATATAGGCAGCGTTGTCGACCAGGTACTTGACCACGTTGTTGTGCCCGTTCGTCGCCGCGTAGTGCAGCGGCGTCCAGCCGGTCTTGTTGATCTCGACTTCCATGTCGTCGACCATCAGCTTGACCATGTCCAGCTCGCCCTGCAGGGCCGCCATCATCAGCGGAGTCTCGCCGGCCGGGTTGGCCTTGTCGAAATCGATGTTCTTGGCCTTGATCAGCGCGGTCGCCGCTTTCAGCGATTTTTCGCGAAGCGCCACCACCAGCACCGGGTTGCCGCGGCTGTCGACCAGATTGGGATCGACACCGCGCCCGAGCAGCTTCTGCACGGTATTGGCATCGTCGAATTCCACCGCCTTGCGCATATCGTCGGCCGGCGCGGCCCACGCCAGGGCGGCGCAGCCCAGCAGCATGGCGCCCGACAGGCGCTTCATGAACTTCACGGACTTCATGTCAAACATGAGCTTCCTTGTTGATGTGCTTGAAAAGCCTGAAAAAATTCTCAGTCGTCTGTTCCGCCACCTGCTCCACGGGGATGCCACGAAGCTTCGCGATGAACTCCCCGACATGGCGCACCCAGGCCGGCTCGTTGGTCTTGCCGCGATACGGCACCGGCGCCAGATAGGGCGAATCGGTCTCGATCAGCATGCGGTCCAGCGGCACCTTGCGCGCGGTTTCCTGCAGGTCGGCCGCGCTCTTGAAGGTGACGATGCCCGAGAACGAGATATGGAAGCCTTCGTCCAGCGCCTGGCGGGCGACGTCCCAGGTCTCGGTAAAGCAGTGCATGACGCCACCGGCTTCGCGGGCGTTCTCCTCGCGCATCAGGCGCAGGGTGTCATCGGCGGACGAGCGGGTATGGATGATCAGCGGCTTGCCAGTCTGCTTCGCCGCGCGGATATGGGTGCGGAAGCGTTCGCGCTGCCATTCCATGTCGGCGATGCTGCGGCCGTTCAGGCGGTAGTAGTCAAGCCCGGTTTCGCCGGTGCCCACCACGCGCGGATGGGCGGAAAGCGCCAGCAGCCGTTCGAGCGTGGGCTCCTCGCCTTCCTCGTAGTCAGGGTGGACGCCCACCGAGGCGTACAGGTTCGGATGCTGCTCGGCCAGCGCAAGCACGCGGGGAAAGTCCTCCAGCGTGACCGAAATGCAAAGCGCGTGCGTGACCTGGTTGGCCCGCATGTTCTCAAGCAGTTCGGGCAGGCGGGCGGCCAGTTCCGGGAAATCGATATGGCAGTGCGAATCAACAAACATGGGAATCTCTGAGGCGATGGGCGGGGCCTGCGCCCGCGCCGTTCAGCGGATGCGGCGGCCGACGATGATGAGGTCGCGCTCGACCCCGTCCAGCACTGCCACGCGCGGCAGGTCGCCCCAGCGCTCGAAACCGAGGGCGGCAAACAGGGCAAGGCTGGGCGCATTGTGGCCGAAGATAAAGCCCAGCAGCGTATTCACGCCGACCGCGGGCGCGTGGGCAATGGCCTGCTCCAGCAGGTAGCGGCCAAGCCCCTGGCCGCGGCGCTGTGCATCCAGGTAGATCGAGACCTCGGCCGTGGCGCCATAGGCGGGCCGGCCATAGAAATCCGAGAAGCTCATCCAGCCGGCCATGCGGCCTTCGCTGTCCTCGCACACCCACAGCGGCCGGCGCGCCGGCTGGTGGGCATCGAACCAGGCCTGGCGCGAGGCCACGGTGACCGGTTCGGTATCCGCGGTCACCATGCGCGACGGCACCGTGCTGTTGTAGATGGCAACGATGCCCGGAAGGTCGCCAGCTTCGGCGATCCTCAGTTTAAAGCCAGGAATACTCATTATTTACAGTAACTTGCGAGGAAAGCCTCGCGTATCTCACAAAGTCTGGGTGGGGCGGGACGACTCCAGCATCTTGCCCAGGATTTCCTCCACCGCGCGGCGCAGGTTGCGCCCGTTGTCGTCATCCGGGAGATGCACGCCCACCCCGGGCGTCTTCATCGGCGTACCCGCCGGCGTGATCCAGGCGACATGGCCTGCGATCTGGTATTTCTGCGGGCGATCCAGCAGGGAGAGCACCAGGAACACCTGCTCGCCCAGCCGAAA
>NZ_JWMA01000187.1 GCF_000812465.1 Cupriavidus sp. IDO
CTATCGCGGTAGGAATGCCCATTACTGAGCACCCCCCGCACAGATCCGTACGAGCCCGATTCGGGCATACGGCTCCTACCTCGGGTGTTTGACGGCAAAGCGCCGGTCCGGCCATGGATGAAGGATTCGAGGCTGTGGGAGCCAGGCATCCGCGATCCGCTCGACCCGCGTCCACGTCATAGGATCCTTTTGGCTGCGGCGCCTGAGCGCACGCCGCCAGAGGTCAACAACGTGGTAACGGAACGCGCCGAGCGCTCGCGAGTTCGTTGGTACTGCGTGGTACGCGAAGTATCCGCGCACCACCTGCCCAAGCCATTTTCCTTGCGCAGGAATCGGGTCGTGCATGCGCCGTCGCAGATCCTCCTTGATCTGCCTGAGCTTCGCCCGCATGCGATCACCGCGAGTCTTCCTCTGCAACTGGAAGGCACCGCGACGCGATCGTCCGCAGATAAAGATGAAGCCCAGGAAGGCGAAGGTCTCCGGCCGGCCAAGGCCTCGACTCTGGCGGTTGGCCGCTGCGTTGCGGCCAAACTCCAGTAACCTCGTCTTGTCCGGGTGAAGCGCAAGCGAGAACTCCTCCAGCCTCTGTCGCATCGCGTCCCAGAAGCGCCGCGCGTCAGCTTCGTGCTCGAAGCCAGCCACAACATCATCCGCGTACCGCAGAATGATGACGTTGCCTTTAGCTTCCCGCCGTCGCCACCGGTTGGCCCAGAGATCAAACACGTAGTGCAGATACACGTTCGCGAACAGTGGCGACGCCACTGACCCCTGCGGTGTGCCGGTTTCACTGACGCTCAGTTCCCCATTCTCCAGAACGCCCGCCTTGAGCCATTTCCGCACAAGACGAATGATGCGCTCGTCGCCGATCCGATGCTCCATGAACCGAACCAGCCAGTCCTGGCTGACCGAGTCGAAGAAGCTCCGGATGTCGGCGTCTAAAATCCAGTTCACCGGGGTGCGGATGATGGCCGTTGCCAACGCGTCCAGCGCATCATGCTGACTGCGTCCGGGTCGGAACCCGTACGAGAAACCGAGAAAGTCTTCCTCGTAGATCGCATTTAGCACTCCAACCACCGCGCGCTGGACGACTTTGTCTTCCAGTGCGGCATTCCCCAATGGGCGCTGTTTGCCGTCCGGCTTTGGTATGTACTGCCGCCGAACGGGCAGTGCCCGATACGCTCCGCTGAGTACTTGTGTGTGCAGACGCTGGAGATGCTCTTCCAGTCCCGCCTCGTAGTACCGCCACGTCATGCCGTCCACTCCCGGAGCCGCGTTGCGTTTGAGCGCATAGAACGACTCCCGAAGCCAGTCGACCGTGACGTGATGCAGCAGCGCGGTGAACCGCTCCTCCTTCCGCTGCCTTGCAGCTTGCCGTACACGTTCCAGCCCCTGTGGCACGCTTGCCCGGTTCTGCGCCCGGCACGTGTTGGACTGACCCATGTTCCCCTTGGT
>NZ_JWMA01000033.1 GCF_000812465.1 Cupriavidus sp. IDO
ACGGAGGCGCCAATGTAAATTCAATGCGTCTGCCGGAGTACCGGCAGCGGTGTGTTGGCAAAGGATCGCTACCCGGGGGTGATTCCCGCGCGCCAGAGCCTATGCGTAGGTTTGCGTAGAATTTGGAAAGCGGTGTGGTCAAATACCGACTTTGCGTGCCGGAGAATCCGGCGAAACGGGCGACATCTGCGCATGAGGATCGATCTGGCCGGGATAACGGTCATGACAATCAGGACTGATGTGTTGAAACGGGCATTTGGCGTCGCGCGCTTGCGCCCGTGGCGGGTGCTGCTGCTCGTGCTGCTGTCGCTCTGGCTGCTGCAGGCGCACGTTGCCCAGGCAGTCTACAAGGTCGAAGTCGAAGCGCCCAGGCCGATCCGCGAGATGCTCCAGGACCATCTGGACCTGTCCCGCTACAAGGATCGCGACGACATCACGCCCGACCAGTTCGACTATATGGTCGAGACCGTAGGCGAGCAGGTGCGCCAGTTCACTTCCACCGAGGGCTATTTCGACCCCACCACGACCACCCGCGTCGAGGGCGAAGGCGACAAGCGCGTGGTGCACGTGATGGTCGATCCGGGCGCGCGCACGCTGATCCGCAATGTCGACGTGCAGGTGACCGGCCAGGCGGCAACGCACTCGCCGGAGCAGATTGCGCAGATGCGCGCCAAATGGGGGCTGCCGGTTGGCGAGCCGTTCCGGCAGCAGGCCTGGGACAAGGCCAAGGAAGATGCCTTGTTCGAGCTGCAGCGCCATACCTACTACGGCGCCCGGCTGGCGGCCTCGCAGGCGCGCATCGAACCCGATGAACTGCGCGCGGACCTGTCCGCGCACTATGCCAGCGGTCCGGCTTACCTGCTGGGACCGCTGCACGTCTCCGGCACACGCCGCTATCCGGAACAGATCATCCACAACGTCAATCCGCTCAGCGTGGGCGAACCGTACCGCGTGGAGCGCCTGCTCGAACTGCAGCGCGCGATCCAGAACCAGCCTTATTTCTCCAACGTGCAGGTCGAGCTCGACCAGCCGCAAGGGGCCGCCGCGAACCCGCCCGATGGCGTGGTGACCGCGCCCGTCCACGTGACGGTGCGCGAGTATCCCGCCCACCGGCTCAATTCCGGCGTCGGCTACACCACCGATACCGGCGCGCAGATCGAAGGCCGCTATTCCTATTACAACCTGTTCAACCGCGCCTGGACCTTCGATTCGCAGGCGCGCCTGGAGCAGAAGCGTTCATACCTCTTTGCCGAGACGGCCATGCCGCCGGACAGCAGAACCTTCCGCAACAGTCTGTACAGCAGCTATGAGCGCACCATCGATATCGAGAACACCGATACGACGAGCTGGCGCGCTGGCCTCAAGCGCTCGCGCTCGCGCGAGAAGTACGACGTCACGATGTCGCTCGATTTCTACTACGACGACCTGTTGCCGGTGGGGCAGGAACACCAGCTCAGCAAGGCGCTGGTGCCGGCATTTGCGTGGACGCGGCGCGATGTGGACAACCCTGTGTTTCCTCGCCGCGGCAATGTCATCAGCACCCAGGTGGGGGTAGCTGCCAAGAACCTCCTGAGCGACGCCACCTTCCTGCGGCTGTATGGCCGGATCCGCCAGTACGTGCCCGTCGGCAACCGCGACCTGTTCATCGCGCGGCTGGAACTGGGCGCGGACATGACCGGGGACAGTGCAAGCAGTATTCCCGCCTCGCTGCGCTTCCGTGCGGGCGGCAGCGACTCGATCCGCGGCTACGGCTACCAGTCGATCGGCACCAAGAGCGGCTCCAGCGTGCTGCCGGCCAAGTATCTCGGCACGGCCAGCCTGGAATACCAGTACTGGTTCAAGCCGGACTGGGGCGCGGCCGTGTTCTGGGACGCCGGCACCGCCACCGACAACCTGAAAGGCATTCGCATCTTCAACGGCGTCGGCATCGGTGCGCGCTGGCGCAGTCCGGTGGGCCCGGTGCAGCTTGACGTCGGCTATGGCGTGGAGGAGCACCAGTTCCGTCCGCACATCTCGCTGGGGGTAGCGTTCTGATGGCGCGCCTCGTCCGACCCCGGTCACAGGCATGAGCATTCCCGACATGCCCCCCGTTCCCGCTCGCGGCGACAACGCGCCGCCACCACCGCGCCGCCGCCGCGTGTGGCGCGTGCTGGCGTGGCTGCTGGCAGGCCTGCTGGTCTTGATGACAGCCCTTATCGCTGCCGGCGTGGCCGCGCTGCGCACCGAGGCGGGCACGCGCCACCTCTGGTCGCTGGCGACGCGATTGTCGGCAGGCATGCTCACCGGCAAGCTTGAGGGCGGCACCGTGGCCCACGGCCTGCGCCTGCGCGACGTGGTGTTCGCCAGCGGTAAAACGCGCGTGGCCGTCGATCGCGTGGATGCCAGCTGGGGCCTGGCTTGGCAGCCCCGGCAGTTGCATGTGGCATGGCTGCGCATCGGCAAGGTCGATGTCCGGCTTCCGCCGTCGGCGCCCAGCACCGGGCCGGCCACGATGCCGAAGTCGCTGGAGCTGCCGCTGGCGATCGATGTCGATTCCCTGACGCTGGAGCAGTTGTCGTTCTTGCAGGGTTCGGCGCCGACTGCCAGGCCGATGGTGTTCAGCGACCTCGCGGGCGCGCTGCATACGGACGGCGTGCGCCACCGCGTCAGCGTCGACCGTCTGGTCACGCCGTACGGCAAGCTCGCCGTCAACGCCCAGATCGCCGGGAAGGTGCCGTTCGATCTCAGCGCGGAGGCGCTGCTCGAGGGCAGCTGGCAGAAGGAAGCGTTCGCCGTGAATGCCACCGCGAAAGGGTCGCTGCAGGCATTGCGTGCGGAGGTGGAAGCCAACGGCGATCGCATCAGGGCCCGCGCCGGCATCGACCTGACGCCGTTCGGCAAGGTGCCGTTCACGCACCTGCTGGTGGATGGGGAACGCATCAATCCGCGCCTGTTCAGCCCGACGGCGCCGCAGGCGAACCTCACCGTGCATGCCGAGCTGAGGCCGGTCGACGGTGTTGGCGTGCCCACGGACAAGGCCATGCCGGCATCGGTGCCAGCACCGGCGCCGGCCTCGGGCGCCTCGGCAGTGCCGGCGGCTCCAGCGGTCGCACCGGCCGCACCGGCCACTGCGCCGCTGGCAGTCGCCGGCGACCTCGTAATCCGCAATCTCGAAGCCGGGCCCATCGACGCCGAACGCCTGCCGGTGCAGTCGGTACAGGCACATGTCGAGCTCAGCGAAATGGCACAGGCCGTGCGCGACCTGCGGATTTCCCTGCCCGGCAAGGCCGAGATCACGGGAAGCGGCTCGCTGCATAGCGGCCGGGGCGGGTTCGACCTCGATGTGCGCCGGCTGAACCCGGCCGCGCTCTATCGCTCGCTGAACGAGGCCAGCCTGTCGGGGCCGGTCGTGCTGCGGCTGGAGCCCGGCCGCCAGAGCGTGGCGCTGGACCTTACGGGCAGCGAGCTCAAGCTGTTTGCCGATGCCAGCCTCGACGCCGATACGCTGACGCTGGGCTCCTTGCGTGCGGCAGTGGGGCCGGGCGTGCTGACGGCCGAAGGCAAGCTCGGCCTCAAGGACAAGCAGGCCTTCGAGTTCAAGGGCAAGCTGGCCGGCTTCGATCCGGCGCGGCTGGCCAAGGTGGCAGCGGGCCGGATCAACGCGGACTTTACGGCCAGCGGCACGCTTGAAGGCGAGCCGCGCGTCGCGCTGGACTTCGCCGTGGGCGAGAGCGAATACGCCGGGCTGCCGATGACCGGCGCGGGCAAGGTCCGGCTGGCCGGCGAACGGCTGCTGCCGAGCGAGGCATCGCTCAGCATGGCGGGCAACCAGGCCAACCTGCGCGGCAGTTTCGGGGCGCGGGGCGACCAGCTGAAGCTGGCGGTGGACGCGCCGCAGCTGGAACGACTGAAATTTGGCGTGGCGGGCCGGCTGAAACTGGATGCCACCATCACCGGCACGATCAGGAAGCCGGAGGTCGTGGCCGATTACAACGCGCAGGCGCTGGTGGTAGGCCCGCACAAGGTTGCCACAGCCAGTGGCCATGCCGAAGTGCGCGGCGGACTCGACGGCACGCTTGCCGTGCAGCTCGCCGCGCGTGACTACCACGGCCCGCAAGCCAGCCTGCGCACGCTGGATGCGACGCTGAACGGCACGCAGGCCAACCACACCTTCGACGTCAAGGCCGCCGGCAGCCTGCACCAGCGGCCGATGCAGCTGGCGCTGTCCGGGCAGGGCGCCTGGAAGGGCGGCACGAATGGCTGGAACGGCACCATCCGCACGCTGGAAGGACGCAGTACCGTCAACGTGCGGCTCGCGGCACCGACGCAGCTGCTGGTGGCGGACCAGCACATCCGGCTGGGCGCGGCACGGTTGCTGCTGGACCGCTCCACGCTGACGATCGACAACCTCGACTGGGATCACGGCCGCATTCGGACCCAGGGCAATCTCGATGGCCTGCAGGTGGGCCACGTGCTGGAGCTGGTTGAAACGATTACCGGCGAAAAGCCGCCGATGCGCAGCGATCTCGTGATCGATGGCCGCTGGAATCTTTCCCTGGCCGAGACGGCGACAGGGTTTGCCGAGCTGCGCCGCCGCAGCGGCGATGTCTCCGTCAATGCCGGACGCGGCTTCACCACCCTCGGTTTGGGCGAGACCGGCGTGCGTGCCGAGGCCACGGGCAATCGCATCACGCTGCGCGGCGGCATGGTGTCTTCGCGCATTGGCAAGCTGGCCGTGGATGCCTCGGCCGGGCTGATCGCCGACCAGGGCCTGCAGACGATCGGGCCGCAGTCGACGCTGGGCGGCACGGTCACCATCGATGTGCCGCGCGTGAAGTCGCTGGAAGCGCTGACCGGCCCGCAGTACGCCTTCGACGGCAAGCTGGCGGCGGCAATGCGGCTGGCCGGCACGGTTGGCGCGCCGCTGCTGACCGGCACCATCGACGGCGACAGCCTTGCCGTCACGCTCTACGATGAAGGGCTGCGTCTGACCGACGGCACCGTGCGCGTCGTGCTCGACCAGAACACCATCGAACTCAAGCACGTGGAATTCCACGGCGGCGACGGCAAGATCACGGCAACCGGCAACGTTAAGCTGGGCGAAGCCAATCCCAACCTGACCGGAAAGATCGTTGCCGACAAGCTGCAGCTGTTTGCCAGCCCCGAGCGCACGCTGATCGTCTCCGGTGATGCCACCATCGCCAACGAGAACAAGCAGATCGTGATTCGCGGCAAGTTCCGCGTGGATCGTGGCCTGTTCGACCTGCCCAAGGCCGGTGCGCCCGTGCTTGGCGATGACGTGATCGTGGTGCGCCGCAAGGACCAGCGCGCGGTCAAGACGGCGGCTACGCCGATGCCGGAAACGAAGCCCGCCAGCCGGTTCAGCCCGGTCGTCGACCTGACGGTGGATCTGGGCAACGATTTCCGCTTCCGTGGCGCCGGCGCCGACCTGAGGCTGGCTGGCCAGCTCGGCATCAAGAGCGAGCCATTGTCGCCCCTGCGCGCAAACGGCACCGTGCGCGTGACCGATGGCACGTACGAGGCGTTTGGCCGCAAGCTGAACATCGAGCGCGGCATCGTCAACTTCAACGGTCCGGTAGACAACCCGAATATCAACATCCGCGCCATGCGCCGCAACCAGGAAGTGGAGGCGGGCGTAGAGGTCACCGGCACCGTGCGCCTGCCGCGCGTGCGGCTGGTGTCGGAGCCCAATGTGCCGGAGGAAGATAAGCTATCGTGGCTGATGTTCGGCTACGGTGCGGAAAGCGCGGGGGCCGGCCAGCAGAAACAGATGGGCGGTGGGGCGCTGGGCGGTGCCGCGCTGGGCATGATCGGCGGCAAGGCGGGCAAGGGAATCGTGCAGCATTTCGGCATCGACGAATTCTCGATCGGGCCCAGTACGGCTGGCCTGAACGAGCAGCAGGTGGTGAGCGTGGGCAAGGCGGTCACCGACCAGTTCTCGGTCGGCTACGAGCAGAGCCTGACCTCGGCCTCCAACGTGGTCAAGCTGACCTGGGCTTTCTCGCGGCGCTGGTCGCTGATTGCGAAGGGCGGCTCCATCAACGGATTGTCGGTATTGTTCAACCGCCGCTTCGACAGCTGGGCCAACCTGTTCACCGGGGCCTCGAGCCGCAGCGGCACCAGCAGGAGCCAGCAGGATGGGAACCCGGAATCAGATACCGAGAGCGCCGCGCAGGCAGCGTCCGAAGCCGCCGTCGAGCCCGTGCGGCGTTGACGCCTCGCTCACCGTCACCACCACTCTTGCGTCGCCACGACGCCTTGCCGCCATGGGACTGATTGCCTCCGTGCTTGCGCTGTTCGGCTGTGACCAGCAGAAAGTCGATGAAGCGATGAAGAAGGCGGGCGACGCGGCCCGCAATACGTGGAACGCGGTCAAGCCCGACAGCCAGCTGTTCAAGGGCATCGAGCCCGGGCAGTCGACCGAAGAGGACCTGCGGCGCCAGGCCGGCAAGCCGGAAATCGTGTGGGAGGAAGATGACGGCGGGCGGCGCCTCGAGTACCCGCGGGGGCCGGAAGGCACGACGACCTGGATGGTGACGATCGGCGCCGACGGCAAGGTCAGCAAGATCGAACAGGTGCTTACCGCCGACAACTTCGCCCGCGTGCGCGCGGGCATGAGCAAGGACCAGATCCGGCGCCTGCTGGGCAAGCCGACCAAGGTCGAGGCATTTGCGCTGAAGAAGGAGGAGGTGTGGGGCTACCGCTGGATGGAGACCTCGACCGACAAGGCCTTCTTCAACGTGCATTTCAATACCGACGGCACGGTCACGACGACCTCGCGCAGCGACGATCCGTCGAAGATGCAGGGCGGGGGCTGACCGGTCCCCCAAAGAAAAACGGCGGCAGCCCGAAGGCGCCGCCGTCTTTTATTCAGGCAGTGCGCGCTCAGCGAATCCGCATACCCGGCACCGCACCGCTGTGCGGCTCCAGGATATACAGGCCCGGTGCCGCCTTCTCGTCAGCAGCCGAGGCCGCCAGCACCATGCCTTCGGACACGCCGAATTTCATCTTGCGCGGCGCCAGGTTGGCAACGACCACCGTCAGCTTGCCCACCAGCTGCTCCGGCGTGTAGGCCGACTGGATGCCCGAGAACACATTGCGGGTGCGGCCTTCGCCCAGGTCCAGCGTGATCTGCAGCAGCTTGTTCGAGCCTTCCACCTTCTGGCATTCCACGATCTTCGCCACGCGCAGGTCAACCTTGGCGAAATCGTCGATGGTGATGGTGTCGGCGATCGGCTCGATCGACGATGCCGCCGCCCCGGTGGCGGCAGGCGCGGTAGCCTGCAGCGAATCGCGGTTGGCGGCCAGCAATGCGTCGACCTGCTTGGCGTCCACGCGCGTCATCAGGTGCGAGTACGGCTGCACCGGGCTGCCGGCCGACAGCTGCTTGTCGATGGCGCGCCAGTCGAGCGGCTCGATGTTCAGGAAGCGTTCGACGCCGGCGGCCATGGCAGGAACCACGGGCTTCAGGAAGACGGTCAGCAGGCGGAAGGCTTCCAGCGAGACCGAGCAGGCCGCATGCAGCGCTGCGCGCTTGCTTTCGTCCTTGGCCAGTTCCCACGGCTTTTCGGTATCGACGAAGGCGTTGACCGCATCGGTCAGCTCCATCACCAGCCGCAGCGCCTTGCTGTACTCGCGGCCTTCGTAGAAGTGCGCCACCTGCGGCGCGGCCTCGCGCAGCTGCTCGAGCAGCGGATGGGCGAGGGCGGCTTCGTTGACCACGCCGTCAAAGCGCTTGACCAGGAAGCCCGCGGCGCGGCTGGCAATATTGACGTACTTGCCGATCAGGTCGCTGTTCACGCGCGCGATGAAATCATCGAGGTTCAGGTCGAGGTCTTCCATGCTGGCGTTGAGCTTGGCGGCGAAGTAGTAGCGCAGCCATTCCGGGTTCATGCCGGTGTCGATATAGCTCTGCGCGGTGATGAAGGTGCCGCGCGACTTGCTCATCTTCGCGCCGTCCACGGTCAGGAAGCCGTGGGCAAACACGTTGGTCGGGGTGCGGTAGCCCGAGAAGCGCAGCATCGCCGGCCAGAACAGCGTGTGGAAGTAGAGGATGTCCTTGCCGATGAAGTGGTACTGCTCGGCGGTCGAGTGCGGGCCGACCCACGCGTCGAAATCGATGCCCTTCTTCTCGGCCAGGTTCTTGAAGCTGGCGTAGTAGCCGATCGGGGCGTCGAGCCACACGTAGAAGTACTTGCCGGGCGCGCCGGGAATCTCGAAGCCGAAGTAGGGGGCATCGCGCGAGATGTCCCAGTCGGACAGCGTCGAGGTCTCGCCTTCGCTGCCCAGCCATTCCTGCATCTTGTTGGCGGCTTCGGGCTGCGCCAGATCGGCCACCCATTCGCGCAGGAAGCTCTCGCAGCGCGGATCGGACAGCTTGAAGAAGTAGTGGGCCGACGACTTCCGCACCGGGGTCGCGCCGGACACCACCGAGTACGGATTCTTCAGGTCGGTGGGCACGTAGGTGGTGCCGCACACTTCACAGGAATCGCCGTACTGGTCCTTGGCGCCGCACTTCGGGCACTCGCCCTTGATGAAGCGGTCCGGCAGGAACATGTTCTTGACCGGGTCGTAGAACTGCTCGACCTCGCGCTCGGCGATCAGGTCCTCGGCCTTCAGGGACAGGTAGATCTTCTCGCACAGTTGCCGGTTCTCGTCGGCATCGGTGCTGTAGTAGTTGTCGAACGACACCAGGAAGCTGTCGAAGTCGCGCTTATGCTCGGTCCAGACGCGGTCGATCAGCTGCTTGGGCGTAATCCCTTCCTTCTCCGCGCGCAGCATGACCGGCGTGCCGTGGGTATCGTCGGCGCCGACGTAGTAGACCTCGTTGCCCATCATGCGCTGGAAACGCACCCAGATATCGGTCTGGATGTATTCCACCAGGTGGCCGATGTGGATCTGGCCGTTGGCATAAGGCAGGGCGGATGTGACGAGGATGCGACGTGCGGTCATAAACAAGAGCCGGTCAGAAAGCGGGGAAGTTCGGGAGGGACAGCGGGGCCGGACGGCCCGGTGCTCGCCGGGAAACGGCTATTTTAGCAAGCGGGCGCGCTTGTCGGGCCGGTTGCACATGGTGGAATGCCGCCGGCGATCCGCGAGACGGCAGCGAACAGGCAAAAAAAAGCGCCGGTCAGTGCCGGCGCAGCTTTCCACAACGGAAAAGGAGGAGAAATCAGGCACCGCCCGGGAGGTCAGCCACCCATCGCGAGCCAGCGACGGTGGCAAGCGGTACCTGTCTCTATGACAGGATCACCCCTGAATTGGTTTCAAAAATATTTCGACGCGGCGATTTTGTGTCCGGCCGGCCTCTGTGGCGTTGTCCGCCACGGGCTGGGTCTGGCCCCGGCCTTCGGCCGACAGGCGGTTCCGTGCGACGCCGCGATCACCCAGGTAGCTCGCCACGCTCTGGGCGCGGCGCTGCGACAGCTGCATGTTGTAGTTCGGATTGCCGGTGCTGTCGGTATGGCCGACCACGTTGGCGCTCACGTCCTGGTGCTGGCCCAGGGTTTGCGCCACCTGGTCGAGCACGCTGCGGAACGAAGGCTTGATGCTGGCGCTGTCCGTGTCAAACGTCACCTGGCTCGGGATATTGACCTTGAGGGAGCCGTCCGGCTGCTCGGTGATCTGGGTGCCGGTGCCCGCCGTGTCCTTGCTCAGCTTGCCGCGGATGGCGTTCCAGTTGTAGCCTGTTGCGCCGCCGATGGCACCGCCAACGGCCGCGCCGACCAGCGTGCCGGTGGTGTTGCCGCCGATCAGATTGCCCAGGCCGGCGCCGACTGCCGCGCCCACGCCGGTGCCGACCGCCGTGTGGGTCTGCTGCTCGGTGGCGCAACCAGCGGCCAGCAGCGTGGCAGCAGCGAGAGAAACGGTGACGAGCTTGAGATTCATGCTTTCTCCTTCTGATATTCCCGTAAGTATTTTTTGTCCTGCAATGCGATGGTAACTGTTTCCGCGTGTGCAGGGCAGGCCGCGTACTGTCTGGTCGGGCCGGTGTCTGACGCCAGCAGGCGACAGGCAAAGCCGGGCCTTGCGCGGCACAAGCGCACTACAATATGGATATGGCGGCGCACGCACAAGTGCAAGGTTGTGAGATTTGTAAATGTCTGTAATCCCACAGGGCAGGCAGGGAGAATCCACTCCGATTCCCGGGTCTCATGGTCACTGCTTCATACTTTGATACATTACGCGCCAGTCCCCACCCATACCGAACAGCGGAGTTTGTCTTGAGCCTCAGCACTGAGCAGGTAACCGAAGCCCTGCGCACCGTCATCGACCCCAACACGGGCAAGGATCTGGTGTCCACCCGCTCGGCCAGGAATATCCGGGTCGACGGCGGCGACGTATCGCTGGAGGTGGAGCTGGGATACCCCGGCAAGAGCCAGCTTGATCCGATTCGCAAGCTGGTGGTTGCTGCGGTGCGGCAACTGCCAGGCGTGACCAATGTCAGCGTCAGCGTGACCATGAAGATCGTCGCGCACGCCGTGCAGCGCGGCGTCAAGCTGCTGCCGGGCGTGAAGAACGTGATCGCGGTGGCGTCGGGCAAGGGCGGGGTCGGCAAGTCGACCACCGCCGTGAACCTGGCGCTGGCGCTGGCGGCCGAAGGCGCGCGCGTCGGCATGCTCGATGCCGATATCTACGGCCCCAGCCTGCCGATGATGCTGGGCATCGACGGCCGCCCGGAATCGGCCGATGGCCAGACCATGGAGCCGCTCGAAGGCCACGGCCTGCAGGCCAACTCGATCGGATTCCTGATCGAGCAGGACAATCCGATGGTGTGGCGCGGCCCGATGGTGACCTCCGCGCTGGAGCAACTGCTGCGCCAGACCAACTGGCGCGACCTGGACTACCTGATCGTCGACATGCCGCCGGGCACCGGCGACATCCAGCTCACGCTGTCGCAGAAGGTGCCCGTGACCGGCGCCGTGATCGTCACCACGCCGCAGGACATCGCGCTGCTCGACGCCAAGAAGGGCCTGAAGATGTTCGAGAAGGTGGGCATCCCCATCCTGGGCATCGTCGAGAACATGGCGGTCTACTGCTGCCCGAACTGCGGCCACGTCGAGCATATCTTCGGCCACGGCGGCGGCGAGAAGATGTGCGCCGACTATGGCGTGGACCTGCTCGGCAGCCTGCCGCTGAACCTGTCGATCCGCGAGCAGGCCGATTCGGGCCGCCCGACCGTGGTTGCCGAGCCCGACAGCCCGGTGGCGGAGCTGTACCGCAGCATCGCGCGCAAGGTGGCGATCAAGGTTGCCGACAAGGCGCGCGACATGACCAGCAAGTTCCCGAGCATCGTGGTGCAGAACACCTGACCATCATGGAAACGCCAGCCGCTCCGGTTCCGGAAGGCCGTCCCGCCGTCACCATGGCTGTGGTGATGCGCAAGGTCCCGCTCGCCAGCCGCTGGCAGCCGTGGAAGTGGGAACTGGATGCCGTGCTGCCGGACCTCGGCGAATTCGGCACTGCGCCGATGTGCCTGGAGCAGGACGAGCACGGCGCGCGCTGGCTCTATCCGGGTTTCGAGGTGGCGTTGTTCCGTGACCAGGGCGAGGGCTATTACCTCAACCTGACCTCCATCACGCCTTGCTGGTTCGTGCTGTGGCGCATGCCGGAGGACGACGACTCCGAGCATCGCGGACAACCGTTGCCGCAGGCCGTCTCGCTGTCGTACAACGAGGCTGGCCGCTGGCTGGACGCCGGCGAAACCGTCGAGAATGTGCCGCTGGACGCGCAACAGCGCGAGTGGCTACAGGCGTACGTCGACGAGCACTACCGGCCGGAGCCCAAGAAGCGCCGCCGCCCCGAATCGTTCAAGGCGCCGCAGGACCGCGCGCAGTACTGACCGGCAGCCTGAGATGAGCGATTCCTCTTTCCTGTCGCGCTGGTCTCGCCGCAAGGCGGCGGTAAGGGAGGGCAATCCTGTTCCTCCGGAGCCGGCGCCGGAGACGGAGACAGTACCTGCTGCACCTGCCTCGCCGGTCGCGGTTCAGCAGCCGGTCGCCGAGCGTCCGCCTGCGCCCACGCTGGCGGACGTCGCGCTGCTGCAGCCGGGGGACAATATTTCGCGCTTTGTCGCAAGCGGCGTGGACGAGACGGTCAAGCGCGCCGCTTTGAAGACCTTGTTTGCCGATCCGCACTTCAACGTGATGGACGGCCTCGATACCTATATCGACGACTACAGCAAGCCCGACCCGATTCCGCCGGATGTACTGCGCCAATTGCGTCAGTCCGAGACGCTGGGTCTGTTCGATCCGATCGAAGAGGAAGAGGCGGTCCCCGCCGTGCAACTTGCCGAAGCTGCCGAATCTGACAATCACCAGCCGGCCACCGGCGAGCCGCAGCCTGAACCTGCCTCACCTGAACGCTCCGGGAATCCCGCGGAAGACCCGCCGGGCCCGGACAAACACGCGTAGCCCGAGCTGGGCTCGCGGCCTACAATAGGCACCCCCACAATCCGCCGGCACCAAAGACCCTCACAAGAAGGGGCTACGGAGCCGGCCAGATGGTCTTGTCATGCCGACGCTGATCTGCAATTGCAACGACACCATGCCGCTTGACGGGGCGGCACTGTCGGAAAGCGGCCAGGGCCCGCTCAAGGTCCACCGATTGCTCTGCCGCCGGGAAATCGGTGATTTCACCGCCGCGCTCGACGGCACCGACGACGTCATCGTCGCCTGCACCCAGGAGCGGCACCTGTTCGCCGAGGTGGCCGCGCAGGCTGCCCGCGGCAGCAGCGGCGAAGCCGTGGTCACGGCGCCGGTGCGGTTCGTCAATATCCGCGAAACCGGCGGCTGGTCGCAGGGCGCGCGCCGCGATCCGAAGACCGCCAATGCCAAGATCGCCGCCTTGCTCGCCGCCGCGGCACTGCCCGAGCCGGAGCCGGTGCCCGTGGTGGACTACCGCTCGGAAGGCGCCGTGCTGATCATGGGTCCGGCGGACCGTGCCCTGCCGTGGGCGGCAAAGCTGGAAGCCACGCCGCTGGAAATTACCGTGCTGCTGACCGATGGCGCCGCGCACCGTCGCGCCAGCGCCGGGCAGCCCGCGGAGCGAGCCTGGCCGGTGCACAGCGGCACGCTGCAGTCCCTGACCGGCTGGCTGGGCGCCTTCGAAGCAAGCTGGGAAACCGGCGAAGGGCGCAGCAATCCGATCGATCTGGATCTCTGCACGCGCTGCAATGCCTGCATCGAGGCCTGTCCCGAGAACGCCATCGATTTCAGCTACCAGATCGACATGGATCGGTGCCGCTCGCACCGCGACTGCGTCAAGGCCTGCGGCGCCGCGGCGGCGATCGATTTCGACCGGTTGCCTGCCAGCACGCAGGGCCGCTTCGATCTGGTGTTCGACCTGAACGACGCGCCGGCCTTCGCCATGCACCAGCCGCCCCAGGGCTACCTGCACGCCGGCGCGGACGTCCAGCGCCAGCAGGCGCATGCGCTGACGTTGCTGCAGCTGGTGGGCGAGTTCGAGAAGCCCAAGTTCTTCCGCTACAAAGAAAACATTTGCGCCCACGGGCGCAACAAGACCACCGGCTGCACGGCTTGTATCGACATCTGCTCGACGCAGGCGATCCGCTCGCTCTGGCATGACGGCAAGGGCCGCATCGAAGTCACGCCCAACTTGTGCATGGGCTGCGGCGCATGCACCACGGTCTGCCCGACCGGCGCGATCAGCTATGCATATCCCGGCCCGGACGTGCTCGGACTGCGCATGCGTACCGTGCTGAGCGCCTATGCGGAGGCGGGCGGGCGCGATGCCATCCTGCTGCTGCATGGCGAGGAATCCGGCACCCCGGCCATTATGGCGCTGGGGCGTGCGGCCCGCGCCGGGCAGGCGCGCGGGGTGCCCCCGAATGTGATTCCGCTGCCGGTGTTCCATCCGGCTTCGGCCGGGCTGGAGTTATGGCTGGCAGCGCTGTGCTGGGGTGCCGGCCATGTGGCGGTGCTCCTGACCGGCGACGAGGCGCCGCAGTACCGGACCGCGCTGGCCGAACAGATGGCCGTGGCGCGGGCCGTGCTTGCCGGCCTGGGCTACGACGAAGATGCGGTCTCCCTGGTCGAGGCCGCCGATACCGCAACGCTCGACCAGCAGCTTGCCGGTTTGCGCGCCAGCCGCAACAAGCTGGCGCCGGCGCCGTTCCGCGCCGTGGCGGCCAAGCGCGAAACCCTGGATTTCGCGCTGGACTACCTGACCCGGAACGCTCCCGTGCCCGCGGCCAGCGTGCCGTTGCCGGCTGGCGCGCCATTGGGCGCGGTGGCGGTCGACACCGCTACCTGCACGCTCTGCATGGCCTGCGTCGGGGCTTGCCCGACACAGGCACTGCGCGACAATCCCGAGCGCCCGGTGCTGAGCTTCCTGGAGCGCAACTGCGTCCAGTGCGGCCTGTGCGAGCGAACCTGCCCGGAAGACGCCATTACGCTGGTGCCGCGGCTGCTGACCGGCGACGCCGCCCGGCACCTGGTCACCCTGAACGAGACCCAGCCGTTCCATTGCGTGCGCTGCGCCAAGCCGTTCGGCACCGCGCAGATGGTGCAGTCGATGCTGGTGCGGCTGGCCGGCCACCCGGCGTTCTCGGGCGCCGCCGCCGAGCGGCTCAAGATGTGCCCGGACTGCCGCGTGATCGACATGATGGAAAAAGACACCGGCTCCGCCAGCGGCGCCACCCTGCAGTAAATCAGCCAGGCAGGCCACAACACATCACGACATGACAGAATTCCAGCCGATCCAGCTGACCGCCGCCGCGCCGGCCGACGATGCCGAAGACACCGCCCGCGCCGATCTCTACGGCCTGCTCGCCACGCTGTTCTACCAGGCACCCGATGCGGCGCTGCTGCATCACATCGCTGCCAACCGCGCTGTCGGCGAAGATGCGGCCACCGTGCTTGGCGAAGCCTGGAACGCGTTGTGCGACGCAGCATCGGTCACGACCGAGGCCGAGGCCGCGGAGGAATTTCGCGTGCTGTTCGTTGGCGTGGGCCGCCAGGAGATCTTCCTCTACGGTTCCTACTACCTCAGCGGCTTCCTGAACGAGCGCCCGCTGGTGGCCCTGCGCGACGACCTGGCGCGATACGGGCTGGAGCGCCATGACGATGTCAGCGAAACCGAGGACCATATTGCCACGCTGTGCGAGGTGATGCGGTTCCTGGTGGCCGGAGACGATCTGGCAGTGTCCAACCTTGGCGAGCAGCAGCGCTTCTTTGCGAAGCACCTGCAGCCCTGGGTGGAAAAATTGTGCGATGCACTCGCGGAGCATCCGCAGGCGCGCTTTTATCGCAGCGCGGCCGGCTTGCTCAAGGCATTTGCCGGCGTGGAGGCCGTCGCGCTGGAGATGAACTGAGGGCTGGTGCGAGGGGGCACTAATTATCAGCTTTGGGTATCCAATGCTTTAGGTCACTGACGCCATTGCAAAGCCCTACCACTGTGCCAAAAACGTAAGGAAAAACCCTCAAGCGGCATGGTCTTTCGTTCAGGATGAATCTAGAATATGCATTAGAACGCATAACTAGATTGTTCATCGGTATTCAACAACCGAGGAGCCCCCATGAAGGACAACGAGCACAGGGTCGCACGCCGCACGTTCCTCGCGGGTGCCGGAGTCGTTGCCGCCGCCACGGGCGCCGCAGCGCTGACATCGCGTGGGCCCGCCGTGCCTGCGCAGGCCACGGCCATTCCCGACATCACGCCTGACACTTCGACGGACAGCCAGGGTTACCGGGTATCCGAACACATTCGCAAGTATTACCGGACCGCACTGGTGTGAGCGCACTGGCACGGCGCGCCGCGCCGCATGCCAGTGCGATTTCCCGCCTGTGTCCTCATCCTGAGGTGAGACATGATCTTGACCCGCAAACGCGCGGCGCAGGGCGCTTCGCCCCGGCTGGCTGACGGATTGTCGCTGTCCGGTGCGCACGCCGGCGCCCAGGCCGCCAGTGGCCGGCTTTCGGCTCGGCTTGCTACCAGCCTGGCTGGCGCAATGCCGACCATGGACCGTCGCAGCTTCCTCAAGCGCTCGGGCATCGGTGTTGGTGTCGGGCTGGCCGCGTCGCAGCTTTCGCTGATCCGCAAGGCCGATGCCGCTGACGACAAGGCGGCAGCCGCCGGCGACGGCAAGAGCGGCATCGTCGTGCGCCGCACGGTGTGCGGCCACTGCTCGGTGGGCTGCGCAGTGGATGCAGTCGTGCAGAACGGCGTGTGGATCCGCCAGGAGCCGGTCTTCGATTCGCCGATCAATATGGGCGCGCATTGCGCCAAGGGCGCCGCGCTGCGTGAGCACGGCCACGGCGAGTACCGCCTGAAGTACCCGATGAAGCTGGTCGACGGCAAGTACCAGCGCATCAGCTGGGACCAGGCACTCGACGAAATCACTGCAAAGATGAAGGACATCCGCCAGAAGACTGGTCCGGATTCCATGTTCTTCATCGGATCATCCAAGCACAGCAACGAGCAGGCCTACCTGATGCGCAAGTGGGTGTCGTTCTTCGGCACCAACAACACCGACCACCAGGCGCGCATCTGCCACTCCACCACGGTGGCCGGCGTGGCCAACACCTGGGGCTATGGTGCGATGACCAACTCGTACAACGATATGCAGAACGCGAAGGCAGCTCTGTATATCGGCTCCAATGCGGCCGAGGCACACCCGGTCTCGATGCTGCACCTGCTGCACGCCAAGGAGAATGGCTGCAAGGTGATCGTGGTCGATCCTCGCTATACGCGTACCGCGGCCAAGTCCGACCACTACGTGCGCATCCGCTCGGGTACCGACATCGCCTTCCTGTTCGGCATGCTGTACCACATCTTCAAGAATGGCTGGGAAGACCAGAAATTCCTGCATGACCGGGTCTATGGCATGGACAAGGTCAAGGAAGAGGTGCTGGCCAAGTGGACGCCCGACAAGGTGGAGGAAGTCTGCGGCGTACCCGAGGCGCAGGTCTACATGGTTGCCGAGATCATGGCCAAGAACCGCCCCAGCACGCTGGTGTGGTGCATGGGCCAGACCCAGCACACCATCGGCAATGCAATTGTGCGCGCGTCGTGCATCGTGCAGCTCGCGCTGGGCAATATCGGCGTGTCGGGCGGCGGCGCCAACATTTTCCGCGGCCACGACAACGTGCAGGGCGCCACCGACGTGGGCCCGAACCCAGATTCGCTGCCCGGCTATTACGGGCTGGCCACCGGTGCGTGGAAGCACTACGCGGCGGTGTGGGGCGTGGACTACGAATGGATCAAGAAGCAGTTCGCCTCGCAGGCGATGATGGAAAAGTCCGGCACGACTGTGTCGCGCTGGATTGACATCGTGACCGAGAAGAACGAGCTGATTGACCAGGACAACAACGTGCGCGGCGTGTTCTTCTGGGGCCATGCTCCGAACTCGCAGACGCGCGGCCTGGAAATGAAGAAGGCGCTCGACAAGCTCGACCTGCTCGTCGTGATCGATCCGTACCCGTCGGCAACTGCGGCCATGGCAAACATGCCGGCCGCCGATGGCGAGAAGCCCAACCCGAACCGCGCCGTCTACCTGCTGCCGGCCTGCACGCAGTTCGAGACCTCGGGCACGTGCACCGCATCCAACCGCTCGCTGCAGTGGCGCGAGAAGGTCATCGAGCCGCTGTTCGAGTCGATGCCCGACCACACCATCATGCAGGCGTTTGCCGACAAGCTCGGCTTCGGCAAGGAACTGTCGAAGAACATGAAGCTGATCGAGGTCAAGCGCGCCGGCCGCACCTGGATGGAACCGGAGCCCGAAGCCATCCTGCGCGAGATCAACGCCAGCAACTGGACCATCGGCTACACGGGGCAGTCGCCCGAACGCCTGAAGTCGCACATGCGCAATATGCAGATGTTCGACGTCAAGACGCTGCGCTGCAAGGGCGGCAAGGATCCGCTGACCGGCTACGACCTGACCGGCGACTACTTCGGCCTGCCATGGCCGTGCTACGGCACGCCCGAGTTGAAGCATCCGGGCTCGCCGAACCTGTACGACACCAGCAAGCATGTGATGGACGGCGGCGGCAACTTCCGCGCCAACTTCGGCGTGGAACGCGAGGGCGTCAACCTGCTGGCCGAGGACGGATCGTGCTCGCTGGGCGCGGAAATCACGACCGGCTATCCGGAGTTCGACCATGTGCTGCTCAAGAAGCTGGGCTGGTGGGATGACCTGACCGATGCGGAGAAGGCCAAGGCTGAGGGCAAGAACTGGAAGACCGACCTGTCGGGCGGCATCCAGCGCGTGGTCATGAAGAACCACGGCTGCCATCCGTTTGGCAACGCCAAGGCGCGCGCGATCGTGTGGAACTTCCCCGATGGGATTCCGCAGCACCGCGAGCCGCTGTACTCGACGCGCCCGGACATGGTCGCCAAGTACCCGACCCACGACGACAAGATGGCGTTCTGGCGCCTGCCCACGCTCTACAAGACCGTGCAGCAGCGCAACATCGAGAACAAGGTCCACGAGAAATTCCCGATCATCCTCACGTCCGGCCGGCTGGTCGAATTCGAGGGCGGCGGCGAGGAAACCCGTTCGAACCCGTGGCTCGCAGAACTGCAGCAAGAGAACTTCGTCGAGATCAACCCGCGTGCGGCATCGGAGCGTGGCATCCGCAACGGCGACTTCGTCTGGGTGAAGACCCCGACCGGTGCCAGGATCAAGGTGCGCGCGCTGGTGACCGAGCGGGTGGGGCCAGACACCGCCTTCATCCCGTTCCACTTCTCGGGATGGTGGCAGGGCAAGGACCTGAAGGACTACTATCCCGAGGGCGCGATGCCGATCGTGCGTGGCGAAGCGGTGAACACCGCCACTACCTATGGCTACGACGCGGTCACGATGATGCAGGAAACCAAGACCACCGTTTGCCAGATCGAGCGGTTTGCATAAGAGCAGGGGAACACTATGGCACGCATGAAATTTATCTGTGACGCCGAGCGCTGCATCGAATGCAACAGCTGCGTCACCGCCTGCAAGAACGAGCACGAAGTGCCGTGGGGCGTGAACCGGCGCCGCGTGGTGACCGTCAATGACGGCGTGGTCGGGGCGGAGAAGTCGATCTCGGTGGCCTGCATGCATTGCTCGGACGCGCCCTGCATGGCGGTGTGCCCGGTCGATTGCTTCTACCGTACCGAGGACGGGGTGGTGCTGCACGACAAGGACGTCTGCATCGGCTGCGGCTACTGCTCGTACGCCTGCCCGTTCGGCGCGCCGCAGTTCCCGGCCACCGGCACGTTTGGCGTGCGCGGCAAGATGGACAAGTGCACGTTCTGCGCGGGCGGCCCGGAAAAGAATGGCAGCGAAGCCGAGTTCGAGAAGTACGGCCGCAACCGCCTGGCCGAGGGCAAGCTGCCGCTGTGCGCCGAAATGTGCTCGACCAAGGCGCTGCTCGGCGGCGACGGCGATGTGATTGCCGATATCCTGCGCAACCGCGTGATCAAGCGCGGCAAGGGTGGCGATGTGTTCGGCTGGGGCACTGCCTACGGGACGACCAAGGGTGGCGAACAGGCGGCACCCGCGGCGCCGGCCGCGCCTGCTGCGCCTTCCGCACCTGCCACCGGAGGAGGGCAGCCGTCATGAGCCGCCTCCGCACGATTGCCCTGCTGTCACTGTGCGGTGCCATGCTGGCGGCCTGCGGCGAGAAGCCGCAGACCATCGGCCCATCGCACCGGAAGTCGGACACGCAGGCCTACCAGGGCGCACCTGACGACCCGTTCGTGGTGAAGGGCTGGACGCCGGGCGACAAGACCAGCTGGCAGAACCAGATCCACGAGCGCAATCAGAACCAGAACGAATACAACCGCACGCAATGACCGCGCAGCAGGGAAACCGGGCGCGAGCCATCGATGACCCGAAGGAGGGCATATGACGCCGACGCAGAATTCGTGCCGCGCGGGCCTGGCTGGTCGCTGGCGGGTTTGGCTGGCCGCCGGCGTGCTGGCCGTGGCCGGCAGCGGTGCAATCGCCCAGACCGCGGCATCCGCACCGCAGGCTCCGGCAACGCCGGCCGCCGCTGCCGCGGCCGACGCCAACAATCCGGCGACGCATCCGGTGCAGCCGTTTGCGGGCATCGCGTCCGAGAACATCTTCAACGTCCCGAAGCGCGATATCGCCGCCGAGGCGCAATCGCAGCAGGCCCGCACGAAGGAGCAGCCGGGCAACAACGCGCCGTTCTGGCGCGAAGTCAATTCCGACCAGGCGCACTACAGCAGCCTGCCTGCCAAGGAGGCCGGCGTGCTGATCCAGCGCACGGGGCAGAAGTGGCGCCTCTTTCGCAACGGCGTGATCACCGTGTGGGGTGGCTGGCTGGTGATCCTGGTGCCCGCCGCCATCCTGGCGTTCTTTGCCTGGCGGGGCATGATTCCGCTGCGCGAGCCGCGCACCGGCCGCCTGATCGAGCGCTTTACGCCCGCCGAGCGGGTCGTGCACTGGACCATGGCGATTTCGTTCGTGATCCTGGCGATCTCGGGCATCGTGATGCTGTTCGGCAAGCATTTCCTGCTGCCGGTGATGGGGCATACGCTGTTCGGCTGGCTGACATACCTGCTGAAGAACCTGCACAACGTGGCGGGGCCGGTCTTTACGCTCGCAATCATCGTTGCCTTCGTGATCTTCGTGCGCGACAACCTGCCCAGCCGTGACGACATCCGCTGGATCACCAGCCTGGGTGGCCTGATATCCGGCAAGCACGTGCCGAGCCATCGTTTCAATGCCGGTGAGAAGCTGTGGTTCTGGGGCGGGCTGGTGGTGTTCGGCCTGATCCTGTCGGCGACCGGCTGGGTGCTCGACATGATCGTGCCGGGCATGGACTACTACCGCGGCACCATGCAGATCGCCAACGTCATCCACGGCATCGCCGCCGTCCTGATGATCGCCATGGCCTGCGGGCATATCTACATGGGGACGATCGGCATGGAAGGCGCCTATCGCGCCATGCGCGACGGCTGGGTCGACGAGGCGTGGGCCAAGGAGCACCACGAACTCTGGTACGACGACATCAAGGCCGGCAAGATCCCCGTCCAGCGCTCCGCCACGCCCGACGCCGCAGCCGGCCGTCCCGGCCGGCGCAGCCCCGGCGAGGCCTGAGGCTGCGCGGCGTTCCACAGAACCGTTCAGGGTAACCAACCAATGAAACGCATCCTGATGCTGATCGCCCTCGCCGCCAGCGCGGCTGGTACCGCCGGCGCCCTGGCCAAGCTGCCGCCGCCGACCGACGCGCAGAAGGCCAAGGCCGAGGAAACCAAGGCCCGCACTGCCTGGACCGACAAAGTGGCGGCCTACAAGCTCTGCCAGGTGCAGGACAAGACGGCCGCGCGCTACTACAGCGACATGAAGGCGCAGGGCAAACAGACCAAGGAGCCGATGCAGACGCCGGCCTGTGCCGACCCCGGGCCATTCGTGCCACCGTCCGCCGCATCCGCGCCGGCTGCGGCGCCCGCTCCCGCTCCCGGTCCCGCGGCCGAGGCGAAGCCTGCCGCCGCGGCAGTACAATCGCCAGCGAAGGCACCGTAATTCGCGCCCCATGGCAGGCCCGGCCGGCATGGGGCAATCTCCGTAGCCCGCGTCTGAGCCATCCATGCCCCTGCGTCCCGAGCTTACCCAGGCAGCCGTTCCCCTGATCGAAGAAGTCGAGGTCGTCGACGAGCAGGGCCGTGTGCGCCCGGCCTACCTGCCCGGCGAGCGCCCGCTGACGGTCTATCTCGACAAGCGCGAGCTGGTCACGCTGATGACGCTGGGCGGTGCCCCCGAGCACCTGGTGCTGGGCTATCTGCGCAACCAGCGGCTGGTGGAGTCGATCGAGGACATTGCCGCGGTGCAGGTGGACTGGGAAACCGAATCGGCGGCGGTCACGACGCGCACCGGTGTCGACCGCATCGAAGAGCGCACAGCCCGCCGCGTGGTCACCACCGGTTGCGGCCAGGGCACGGTGTTCGGTTCGCTGCTCGACGAAATCGACAATATCCGGCTGCCGGTCGGTGCCACGCTCGAGCAGGACACGCTCTACAGCATCGTCGATACCATCCGCCTGCAGCAGTCGGTCTACAAGCAGGCCGGCTCCGTGCATGGCTGCGCGCTGTTCAAGGGCAGCGACATGCTGATGTTCGTGGAGGACGTGGGCCGGCATAACGCGGTGGACGCCATTGCCGGCCGCATGTGGCTGGAGGATATGGGTGGCGACGACAAGATTTTCTATACCACCGGCCGCCTGACCTCGGAAATGGTCATCAAAGGTGCCCAGATGGGCATTCCGTTCCTGCTGTCGCGCTCGGGCGTGACGCAGATGGGCTACCAGATGGCACAGCGCGTCAACCTGACGCTGTTCGCGCGCTGCACCGGCAAGCATTTCCTGCTCTATACGGGCCGGGAGCGCTTCCGCCACCGGTTGCCGGAAGATGCGGTGGCGTAGCCGGCACTTCCAGTCGGTTTCGTGCAAGGGCGGTGGGCCGGAATGGTTGTACAATTCGCGGCACTCTGAGCCAGCGCCTATTGTCCAACCTCCCTCCAACCTCTATGAGCATCAAATCCGACAAGTGGATCCGCCGCATGGCGGAACAGCACGGCATGATCGAGCCGTTCCAGCCAGGCCAGGTCCGGGAGCAGGACGGGCGCAAGATCGTCTCGTACGGCACCTCGAGCTACGGCTACGATATCCGCTGCGCCGACGAGTTCAAGATCTTCACCAATATCAACAGCACCATCGTCGATCCGAAGAACTTCGACGAGAAATCGTTCGTGGATTTCAGGGGCGATGTCTGCATCATCCCGCCCAACTCCTTCGCGCTGGCGCGCACGATGGAGTATTTCCGCATTCCGCGCAGCGTTCTGACCATCTGCCTGGGCAAGAGCACCTATGCCCGCTGCGGCATCATCGTCAACGTGACGCCGTTCGAGCCGGAATGGGAAGGCTATGTGACGCTGGAGTTCTCCAACACTACGCCGCTGCCCGCCAAGATCTACGCGGGTGAGGGTTGCGCGCAGGTATTGTTCTTCGAAAGCGATGAGGTCTGCGAGACCTCGTACCGTGACCGGGGCGGCAAGTACCAGGGCCAGCACGGTGTCACACTGCCCAAGACCTGAGCGCATTACAATGCCGGCGTCTGCCGGCCGCGCGGCCCTCCGGGGGCGCCAAAACCTGACGTCAGAGCCACATGCCGCCGCCGCGGGGAACTCCCCGGCGGCCATGTGGCTCAAGTCCTTTATGTCCAGCTTTCCTCCATCAAGGATGCCCGATGAAATTCCGCTTTCCCGTCATCATCATTGACGAAGACTTCCGCTCCGAGAACATCTCCGGCTCGGGCATCCGCGCGCTGGCCGAAGCGATCGAGAAAGAAGGCATGGAGGTGATGGGCCTGACCAGCTACGGCGACCTGACCTCGTTCGCCCAGCAATCGAGCCGGGCCTCGAGCTTTATCGTGTCGATCGACGACGACGAGTTCGTGCGTGCCGACGACCAGCCCGAAGCCGCCGCCATCGAGAAACTGCGCGCATTCGTCAACGAAGTGCGCCGCCGCAACTCGGACCTGCCGATCTTCCTGTACGGTGAAACGCGCACCTCGCGCCATATCCCCAACGATATCCTGCGCGAGCTGCACGGCTTCATCCACATGTTCGAGGACACGCCCGAATTCGTGGCACGCCATATCATCCGTGAAGCCAAGGTCTACCTCGACACGCTGGCGCCGCCGTTCTTCAAGGCCCTGATCGACTACGCGCAGGACAGCTCGTATTCGTGGCACTGCCCGGGCCACTCGGGCGGCGTCGCGTTCCTGAAGAGCCCGGTCGGCCAGGTGTTCCACCAGTTCTTCGGCGAGAACATGCTGCGCGCCGACGTCTGCAACGCGGTGGATGAACTCGGCCAGCTGCTTGACCACACCGGCCCCGTGGCCGCGTCGGAGCGCAATGCGGCGCGCATCTTCAACTCCGACCACATGTATTTCGTCACCAACGGCACGTCGACCTCGAACAAGATGGTGTGGCACGCCAATGTGGCGCCGGGCGATATCGTGGTGGTGGATCGCAACTGCCACAAGTCGATCCTGCACGCGATCATGATGACGGGCGCAATCCCCGTGTTCCTGATGCCGACGCGCAACCACTACGGCATCATCGGGCCGATCCCCAAGAGCGAGTTCGATCCCGAGACGATCCGCCGCAAGATTGCCAATCACCCGTTCGCCAGCAAGGCCAAGAACCAGAAGCCGCGCATCCTGACCATTACCCAGGGTACCTACGACGGCGTGCTGTACAACGCCGAGCAGATCAAGGAAATGCTGGCTTCCGAGATCGATACGCTGCACTTCGACGAGGCCTGGCTGCCGCACGCGGCGTTCCACGATTTCTATCGCAACATGCACGCGATCGGCAAGGACCGCCCGCGCAGCAAGGACGCGCTGGTGTTCGCCACGCAGTCCACGCACAAGCTGCTGGCCGGCCTGTCGCAGGCTTCGCAGATCCTCGTGCAGGACTCGGAAACGCGCAAGCTGGACCGCTACCGCTTCAACGAGGCCTACCTGATGCATACCTCGACCAGCCCGCAGTATTCGATCATTGCCTCGTGCGACGTCGCCGCGGCCATGATGGAAGCGCCGGGCGGCACCGCGCTGGTGGAAGAGAGCATCCAGGAAGCGCTGGACTTCCGCCGCGCCATGCGCAAGGTGGAAGGCGACTACGAAGCTGGCAACAACGGCGACTGGTGGTTCAAGGTGTGGGGCCCGGACGCGCTGATCGAAGACGGCATCGGCGACCGCGAAGAATGGATGCTCAAAGCCAACGAGCGCTGGCACGGCTTCGGCGACCTGGCCGACGGCTTCAACCTGCTCGACCCGATCAAGGCCACCATCATCACCCCGGGCCTGGACGTGGACGGCGAGTTCAGCGAGCGCGGCATCCCGGCGGCCATCGTCACCAAGTACCTGGCCGAGCACGGCATCATCATCGAGAAGACCGGGCTTTACTCGTTCTTCATCATGTTCACTATTGGCATCACCAAGGGCCGCTGGAACTCGCTGGTGACCGAGCTGCAGCAGTTCAAGGACGACTACGACCAGAACCAGCCGCTGTGGCGCGTGCTGCCGGAATTCGTGGCCAAGCACCCGCAGTACGAGCGCATGGGCCTGCGTGACCTGTGCGACGCCATCCACAGCGTGTACAAGGCCAACGACGTCGCCCGCGTGACCACCGAGATGTACCTGTCGGACATGGAGCCGGCGATGAAGCCGTCGGACGCCTGGGCCATGATGGCCCACCGCGAGATCGAGCGCGTGCCGGTCGATGAGCTGGAAGGCCGCGTCACCGCCATCCTGCTGACGCCGTATCCGCCGGGCATCCCGCTGCTGATTCCGGGCGAACGCTTCAACCGCACCATCGTGCAGTACCTGAAGTTCGCCCGCGAGTTCAACAAGCTGTTTCCGGGCTTCGAGACCGACATCCACGGGCTGGTGGAGGAAGAGGTGGACGGGAAGACCGCGTACTTCGTGGATTGCGTGAAGCAGGGCGGCTGAAGCTGCCGTTGACCAGACCGAAAGGCCCCGCAGCGATGCGGGGCCCTTTCATTTGGCGCGCCACTTTACCGGCCGGGCTCAGGCAAAGGGATTGAGCAACGTCGCGCCGGTGCCGGCAAAATCGTCCACATTGCGCGTGACGAGCGTCAGATCATGAATCAGCGCTGTTGCGGCAATGAATTTGTCGAGCGCATGCTCGGCCCGGCGCACGCGCAGCCTGCCCCAGACCTGGGCGATGTCCGCATCCACCGGCAGGATGTACTGCGCGAACTCGTCCAGCACACGCTGCCCAGCCACCGCTCCAGCCTGTCCGCCTGCGATACGTCGCCCCGATGGCGAATCAGCGCAACCCCGCGCCGCAGTTCGCCCACGGTCAGTACCGACAGATAGAGCGCGGCGTTGTCCCGGATTGCCTGCCGAAAGAAGTCGCGCACGCCGCACAAGCCTTCGCGACGCCGTCAGCCATGGGCATGCCGCGCGCCAAACACCACCCGCAGCCCGGTCGGCATCATCGTGAAGCCAAAGGCCTCGTCGACCGGCCCCGAGCCCGGCGCGTGACTAAGCATGAATTGCCGGCACACCATCGACAGCGCAGCCTTGATCTCGAGCAGGGCCAGGCTGCGGCCCGGGCACAGGCGTGGCCCCGAGCCGAAGGGCACGAAGCCGCTGCGATGATGGGCCGCGGCCGAGTCTTCCAGCCAGCGCTCCGGCCGGAACTCGCGGGCGGCGGCGAAGCTGCTGTCGCTGAGGACGTTGGGCCGGGTCAGCAGCATGATTGTGGTGCCTCGCGGCAGCAGGTATCCGCCAATCTCGACGTCTTCGTTGGGCTCGAGAAAGAAGAGCGGTGCAACCGGCTTGAGGCGCAGCGATTCTTGCGCCACCGCGTCGATGTAGACGAGCCGCGCGGCGTCCCCGAAGTCTTTGAGCACATAGCTCTCGCCCAGCACGGCATCCGCCTCTTGCTGCATCTTGCGCTGGACCGCGGGGCTGCAGCACATGAAGTGCATCATCCAGGCGATGGTATTGGCGGTGGTGTCTTCGCCCGCCAGCAGCATGGTGAAGATATTGGCATACAGCTCGTCATCGCTGAGCGGGGCCTCGCCCGCCGCCTGCGCGGCGATCATGGCTTCCAGGAAATTGCTGGGATGTGCCGCGCGGTCCGGAGATTGCGCGAGCCGCCGGCGCGCCGCCGCGATGAATTCGCCAATCGCATCGCGTGCCGCCTCCACGGCACGGTCGAATGCGCGGTCGGCCGGCAGCCGGAAGTAGTGCCAGTACGGAAACGGCGCATTCACGCGCTGGCTGACCATTGGCAGGATTTGCTGGAGGTGTTGCTGGATGGTGCCGCCCTCGCGCTCCAGGGTGTTCATGTCATAGCCGAAGGCCAGGCTGGTGGTGACATCGACCGTGTATCGCATCAGGTCGCGCTGCACGTCGACCGGCCACCGGTTGGCGGCGGCCTGTTCCCAACGATGCTTCAGTCTCAGGGTAACGACGGCAAGGGTCGGAAAGAAGTCGCGCAGGTGCTGGGCGTCGAGTGCTTGCGCGACGGGCCGGCGCTGCCTGCGCCAGTCCGCACCTTCGGCGGAAAACACGCCCACGCTGCCGATTTCGCGCGACAGTGCTTCGATGGCGCTGGCCCGGCGAAAGGTCTCGGGCCGGTCGTGAAGGATCCGGTCGATCCATTCGCCATGCGAAATCACCACGACCGGGCGGCGCATCAGGTTGAACCGGTAGATCGGACCGTATGCGTCGCACCATCGCTCGAGGTCGATGTGGAGCTGGGTTTTCCGCAACTGGAGGGTGCTGCCCAGCAATGGGAGGCCCTTCGGGCCCGGGAGCTCTGACAACGATCGCGCCGGGGTACCGGCGGCCGCCGTAGCCGAATCCAGTCCGCTTTGCTGCGCAGCCTGGCGCTTCCAGGCGAGGATCTCGGCACGATCCAGAAACAATTCTCCGCCTGCGACCATGGCGGTGAAGCGCTGCAGGCAGACATCGGGCTGGTCGACCTTCACGCCCGATGCACAGGCGAATCGCCAGCCATGCCCGCGGCACGTCAGGATGCCGCCGTCGATAGTGCCTTCCGCCAGCAATGTGCCCCGATGCGGGCAGCGGCCCTGGTAGGCCGAGACCGCGCCGCCATGGCGGACCAGCACGATGTCAACGCCCTCGACCTGCGCCGGCAGGGCACTGCCCTCGCTGAGGGCGACGGCGGACGCCACCCGCACCCTGTCGCCGGCGCTGATCGGTTCATGGCGCGCAGCCATGTCACTGCTTGCCCGAAGGATCATCCTTGGGGTCGAGGTAGTTGATGTCGAGCGGACCCATGCCGTTCACCTGGATGACTGTCGGCGCCTTGGAGAAGGCATAGTGGTGCGCCTTGGCCGGCAGGTAGTGGAATCCGCCGGCTTTCAGCGCCTGCGCCTGCGAGGTATCCATCTTGTCGCCGCCGCCCAGGTAGAGCGCTCCCGAAATGACGGTCAGGTATTCGGATTGCGTGTGCCAGTGCGGCGGGATCTTGTATCCGGCCGGTGTCTTGATGCGGATCACGAACGGCCCTTCCTTGCCGGGGTCGCCATAGAGCACCGCAAGTTTCGCGCCCTTGGGCAGCGACGGCGGCGCGTCACCCCACTTCACAGCGGCGGGATTCATCATTTCCATGCCGGCCATGGCGGATTCCTCGGCGGCGGCCGGCAGGATGGCGAGCGCGCAAAGCAGGGCTGCGCCCATCAGTGAGAGTTGCGGTGCGAACCGCAGGAGTCGCGTGTTCATCGTCTTCTCCTTGTTGTATCGGCGCCGGCTCCGGAGGCGGCCGAAGGTGGCCACCGCCTTCTTATAGAGGCTGCCGTGCAATCATCGTAGTGAAGCGCGCCCGGCTTACAAGCCCACAATGGCTTGAGGGCTGCGGCGTCCGCGGCTTATGCCGAATCCGGCGCAAGGGCACGCGGAAAGTGCGGTTTCGCTATCCTGGCTGCGCGCGGGGGAAGTGATCATCGATGCGCCGCTGGTCAATACGAGCCAAGAAAAAGGCCCCGCAGAACTGCGGGGCCTGCGGGGCCTTCTTTCGTGCCGGCTGTCTGGCCGGGCGCTAGTCAGTTCTTCTTCTCGAACTCGAACTGTGGCGCTGCCGGCTCCGGTGACGGCGCGGCACCTGGCAGTTCCAGCGAACCCGGCGGGGTGGCCATTCCCGGTGCCGATGCCGGTTTCTCCGGCTCCCCGCCAAGCGGGATGCTTACCTCCGCCGCGTTGCTGTGTTTCAGCGAGCCCTTGTCCAGCAGGCCGGTCACCATGCCTGGCCAGAACATCACCAGCAGCACCATCACCAGCTGCAGGCCCACCCAGGGGAGGGCGCCCCAGTAGATGTCGGAACTCTTCACTTCCTTCGGCGCGATGCCGCGCAGGTAGAACAGCGCGAAGCCGAACGGCGGGTGCATGAACGAGGTCTGCATGTTCACGCACAGCATCACGCCAAACCAGACCAGCGCGGCCGTGGCGGCGGCTTCGGGGTTGCCGCCCATGGAATCCATCACCACCGGTGTCAGCACCTTCACGGCCACCGGGGCCAGCATGGGCACCACGATAAAGGCGATCTCGAAGAAATCGAGGAAGAAGGCCAGGAAGAAGATGAACAGGTTCACCACGATCAGGAACCCGATCCAGCCGCCCGGCAGCGAGGTGAACAGGTGCTCCACCCACGCGCCGCCGTCCACGCCCTGGAACACCACCGAGAAGCAGGTGGAGCCGATCAGGATGAACACCACCATGGCCGTGATGCGTGCGGTGGACTGGTAGGCTTCGACGATCAGCAGGCGCAGCTCGGTCAGTTGGCCGGCGCGCAGCAGCAGCCAGAGAATGACCAGGTACATGACCGCCAGCGGGATGCGGAAGGCATGCGAGCCGAACGCGAAGATGCCGACTGCGGCCGCCACCAGCGCAGCGCCGAGGCCGATGCGGTAGATGCTGCGGTCAATCTTGTTGAAGCCCTTGTCGCGGATCACCGCCAGCACCAGCGCGCCTACCGCACCCATTGCCCCCGACTCGGTCGGCGTCGCGATGCCCAGCATGATCGTGCCCAGCACCAGGAAGATCAGCACCGCGCAGGGGATGATGCCGCGCAAGCATTTGCGCCAGAGCGCCCAGCCCCGCAGCGTGCGGGCTTCGGCGGGCACCGGCGGCAGCCAGTCGGGCTTGAAGCGCGCCAGCAGGAAGGTATAGAGCGCGAACAGCGCAATCTGCACCACCGACGGACCCCATGCACCGAGGTACATGCTGCCGACGTCGGCACTCCCCATCGGCGTCTTGAGCTGGTCAGCCAGCACCACCAGCACCAGCGACGGCGGCACCAGCTGCGTGATAGTGCCCGACGCTGCCAGCACGCCGGTGGCGTACTTCATGTTGTAGCGGTAGCGCATCATCACCGGCAGCGAGATCATCGCCATCGCAATGACCTGGGCTGCCACCGTGCCGGTAATGGCGCCGAGAATAAAGCCGACGATAATGACCGAATAACCGAGGCCGCCGCGCACCGGGCCGAACAGCTGGCCCATGGAGTCCAGCATGTCTTCCGCCAGCCCGCATTTCTCCAGGATGGCGCCCATGAAGGTGAAGAAGGGAATGGCAAGCAGCAGCTCGTTGGCCAGCACGCTGCCGAACACGCGGCTCGGCACGGCCTGCAGGAAGCTGATCGGGAAATAGCCCCATTCAATGGCCAGGAAGCCGAAGGCCAGCCCGACGGCGGAAAGCGAAAATGCGACCGGGAACCCGATCAGCATGAATACCACCAGGCCGCCGAACATCAGCGGCGGCATATATTCCAACGGAATCATTGCACCGGCCTCTCGTATTTCGATTCGATACGCACCAGGCCTTTCAGGGCGGCGATGCGCTTGATCAGTTCGGACACGCCTTGCAAAGCGAGCAAGGCGAAGCCGACGGGCACCGCCAGCTTGATCGGGTAACGCGGCAGGCCGCCGGAGTTACCGGATTGCTCGAGGATGCGCCACGAGGGCAGGAACAGGGAATCCCACGACAGCCAGGTGAACAGGATGGCCGAGGGCAGCAGGAAGACAATGATGCCGAAGATGTCGATCCAGTGCTGCGCGCGTTCGGACACGTTGCCGTAGATCAGGTCTACGCGTACATGCTCGTTGCGCTGGAAGGTGTAAGAGGCGCCAAACATCACGGCAACGGCAAACATGTACCACTGCAGTTCGAGTGGCCAGTTATCGCTCAAGTTGAAGCCGTAACGCAGGAGGGCGTTGCCTGCGCTGATCAGGCACGAAAGCAGGATCATGATGTTTGCAAGCCTGCCTGTGTACTGATTCAACCTGTCGATCTGTCGTGACAGACCAAGCAAGTAATACATGGGTTGTCTCCCCGGTTTTTGCGGCGATTAGTTTATCTGTAACAAATTGATGCGGCGCTAGGGGCTATTACCTACGGACATTGACGACATTGCGCCAGGGGTACGATGCATAAAGAAAAAAGCCACCGGGCTGCCGCCGCGGTGGCTTTTTCTTGCGCAGAACTTACGCGAAACTTACGACGCCATGCGAAATCAGAGCGCTGCGCGTGCGGCAGCGATGGCTGCCCGCACCTGCGCCGGGGCGGTGCCGCCGATATGGTCGCGTGCGGCGACCGAACCTTCCAGCGTCAGCACGGTATGCACGTCGTCGCCGATCAGCGCGGCCTTGTCGCCTAGGCCCGAGACATCGCGCAGCTCCGCCACGGTCAGGTCGGCCAGGTCGCACTGGCGGTCGTCGCAGGCGCGCACGGCGTGGGCCACGGCTTCGTGGGCGTCGCGGAAGGGCAGGCCCTTCTTCACGAGATAGTCGGCCAGGTCGGTGGCGGTGGCATAGCCCTGCAGCGCTGCGGCGCGCATCGCGTCCGGCTTCACGGTGATGCCCGGCACCATGTCGGCGAAAATGCGCAGCGTGTCGACCACGGTGTCGACCGTATCGAACAGCGGCTCCTTGTCTTCCTGGTTGTCCTTGTTGTACGCCAGCGGCTGGCCCTTCATCAGCGTCAGCAGGCCGATCAGGTGGCCGTTGACGCGGCCGGTCTTGCCGCGCGCCAGCTCGGGCACGTCCGGGTTCTTCTTCTGCGGCATGATCGAGCTGCCGGTGCAGAAGCGGTCGGCGATGTCGATAAAGCCCACGCGCGGGCTCATCCACAGCACCAGTTCTTCGGAGAAGCGCGACACATGCGTCATCACCAGCGCGGCGGCTGCGCAGAATTCGATGGCGAAGTCGCGGTCCGACACGGCGTCGAGCGAGTTGCGGCAGACGCCGTCAAAGCCCAGTTGCTGCGCGACGAATTCGCGGTTGATCGGGTAGCTGGTGCCGGCCAGCGCCGCGGCGCCCAGCGGCAGGCGGTTGACGCGCTTGCGGCAGTCGGCCATGCGCTCGGCATCGCGCGTGAACATTTCCACGTAGGCCAGCAGGTGGTGGCCGAAGGTGACCGGCTGCGCCACCTGCAGGTGGGTGAAGCCGGGCAGGATGGTGTCGGCGTTCTTGTCGGCCAGGTCCAGCAGCGCGCCGCGCAGGGCGCCCAGCAGGACGATGATGTTGTCGATCTCGCTGCGCAGCCACAGGCGGATATCGGTCGCGACCTGGTCATTGCGCGAGCGGCCGGTGTGCAGGCGCTTGCCGGCATCGCCCACCAGCGCGGTCAGGCGTGCCTCGATGTTCAGGTGGACGTCTTCCAGGTCGAGCTTCCACTCGAAGTTGCCGGCCTCGATCTCACCCTTGATCTGCGCCATGCCGCGCTCGATCTCGGCGCGGTCGGCCTCGGCGATGATGCCTTGCTTGGCCAGCATGGCCGCGTGCGCCAGCGAGCCCTGGATGTCGAACAGGGCCAGGCGCTTGTCGAAGAACACCGAGGCGGTGTAGCGCTTCACCAGGTCGGACATCGGTTCGGAGAAGCGGGCGGACCAGGCTTCGCCTTTCTTGGCAAGTTGGGAGGTCATGGGCGGTCAGGCTGAAGTGCTGAGGTGGAGTTTCGCGCGCGGGGCGACCGGCAGGCTGCGGCCATGCGCGAGGAAATTGCGGAAAACGGAGATTATATCGCCCGCGGGCCCCTTGGCGGCGCCCGCCGCCTCGTCTCAGAGCCGGTTGTGGATCACCGGTCCCTTGAATACCACCGGGCCGCTTGGCCCGTCCGCATTGGGGGAGCCGCCCGGCGGTTCGATGCTGACCGCCAGCACGGGGATCGCGTCGGGAAATTGCGCCAGCGCGAGACGGGCTTCCGGTGCCCGCCCGATCACGCCCAGGGACTGCGGCTTGCCGCCTGCCGGCAGCGCCCACAGTTGCAGGACTTGCCGGTCCGTGAGCGCCAGGTGATCCAGGCGCCTTACGATCAGGCTGCGCGCGCGGGCGTCCCACGACACCAGCAGGGCCGGCTGCGCGCGGTCGTCGTTTAGAACGGCCACGGTGCTGAGCTGCGGAGCGGTTTCCTCCGGCGGCGCGAGCCGTAGTCCGACGCCCACGGCCAGCACTGTCACGACCGCCATCGCCGCCGTGGCGCCGCGCCAGAAGACCGGGGCGGCCCAAAGCCGCTGCCACCATGCCTGCGGAGGCAGGCTTGCTTCCGGTGCTGCTTTCCAGCCCAGCCGCTGCTCGATGCCGCACCACAGCTTGTCGACCGGCTCGGTGCCGGCCTGCAGTTCGGCCACGCCGGCGAGCCTTGCCTGCCAGTGGCTGATCGCTGCGCGCACGCTGGGCTCTTCGCGCGCCATCTGCTCCAGCCGCCGCCGCGCGCCGCCGCGCAGCACGCCCAGCGCGTACTGCGCCGCCAGGCGATCAAGCAGGTCGGGGTGGCGAACCAGCCTCATGACGCCCCCTCCAGGCAGGTGCGCAGCCGCTCCAGCCCGCGCCGGACCCACGATTTGACGGTGCCGAGCGGTGCCCGCAGGCGCGCGGCAAGCTCGGCGTGGCTCAGGTCCTGCAGGTAGGCCAGCACGATGGCCTGGCGCTGCGACTGCTCCAGCCGCTGCAGGCAGCGGTTCAGGGCGCGCGCCTGCTGGCTGGCATCCGCCAGCTCGGCCGGGCCCGCGGCATCGTCGGCGAGCCATTCGCCCAGGTCATCATCGAGTTCCACTGTCTGGGAAACGCGGGCCGCGGCTGCCCGGCGCAGGCAGTCCAGCGCGCGGTTGCGCACGATCGTGGTCATCCAGGTCATCGGCGCGGCCAGGTGCGGCCGGTAGTCGCCGGCGTGGTGCCAGATGCTGACAAAGCTTTCTTGCACGACATCCTCCGCCCAATCCCGCCTGGCAGTGATACGCAGCGCAAGGCCGAACAGTTTCGTCGCGGTCAGGTCATAGAGCCCGCGCAGAGCCTGGCGGTCGCCCAGGGCCACGCTCTGCAGCAACGTCGCAAGCCGGTCGGCATCTACCGGCAGGGCATAAGAGGATGGTTCGGGGGAAGGGGGCACCGGGGCGGTTCCTCGCAGGGCTCTGCCGGATTATAGGCAGGCGACGCTGCATCCGAGTGCGCGGCGAGTGCGTAGAAGTGACAGGCGCAAGCCAGGCACCCCCGGCCGCGGGGCGCCCCGTCTTCATCCCTCACAGGAGAACACCATGGACCGCATGTCACAGATGCCCGCGCAGATTGCACGCGAAGGCGAAACCATCATCACGCTGCCGGATGCCCGCCGGCGCGGCTTGCTGAAGGTGCCCGGGCTGTTCGCGCTGGGCTCGCTGGCCGTGCTGAGCCTGGGTGAATCGATGCCCGCATGGGCGCAGACCCAGTCGGGCAGCACCAAGGACGACGTCAACATCCTCAACGTGGCGCTCGGGCTGGAATACCAGGCGATTGCCGCCTACCAGGTCGGCGCCGAAAGCGGGCTGCTGCAGAAGCCGGTGCTCGATACCGCGGTGAAATTCCAGGGCCACCACAAGGCGCACGCGCAGGTGCTGGCGGGAACGGTATCGAAATTGGGCGGGTCGCCGGTGATGGCGAAGAAGCCGTCGGAGTACGCCTTCCCGACCGGCCAGCTCAAGACCCAGGCCGACGTGCTGCGCTTTGCCGCCGGGCTGGAAAAGGGCGCCACCGCCGCCTACCTGGGCGTGTTGCCGAACTTCTACAACCGGGACCTGACCAAGGCCGCCGGCAGCATCCTCGGTGACGAGGCCATGCACTGGGCCATCTTGCTGCACGTTCTGGGTGAAGACCCGGTGCCGGGTGCGTTTGTGGGGTAACGGGGCGCAAACGGACCTATTGTTTTCTCCCTCTCCCGCTTGCGGGAGAGGGGCGGGGGAGAGGGCTGGCGTTGGCAGGACTGCCGGGATTCAAATTCCCGCAGGGTCCGGCAAGTGGTGAACCGGGCACCATCATGCTGGCAGGCGCCTGCCCTCTCCCCCGGCCCCTCTCCCATTCATGGGAGAGGGAGAAAACCCCAGGCATGCAGTTGATCAGCCCGTATTCCGCAGCCCCGCCGCCACCCCGTTGATCGTGAGGTGGATGCCACGCCGTACGCGGATGTCGTCGCCGTCCTTACCCGAGCGGAAGCGCTTGAGCAGCTCGACCTGCAAGTGGTTCAGCGGGTCGAGATAGGCAAAGCGGTTCTTGATCGAGCGCGCCAGCAGCGGGTTGTCCGCCAGCCGTTCCTGATGGCCGGTGACCAGCGCCAGCATGTCGCAGGTCAGGTGCCATTCCTTGCTGATGCGCGCGAACACGTTCTTGCGCAGCGCGGCGTCGTCGCACAGTTGCGCATAGCGCGAGGCCACCGCCAGGTCAGTCTTGGCCAGCACCATGTCCATGTTGGACAGCAGCGTGGAGAAGAACGGCCAGGCCTTGACCATGCGGCGCAGCGTGGTGACGCAGGCCTTGCGCGACTTGTCGTCGGGCGCGGCATCGACCATGGCCTTGACCGCGCTGCCGAAGCCGTACCAGCCCGGCAGCAGCAGGCGGCACTGGCCCCACGAGAAGCCCCAGGGAATCGCGCGCAGGTCTTCGATGCGGCGGTGCTTCTTGTCCATCAGCTTGCGCGAGGCCGGACGCGAACCGAGGTTCAGGTCGGCAATCTCGGTGATCGGCGTGGTGGCAAAGAAGTAGTCCTTGAAGCCGGGTGTTTCGTAGACCAGGTCGCGGTACGCGGCGAACGCGCTGTCGGACAGCTGCTGCATCACCGCCTCGAACGCGGCCAGGTCCTTCGGCGCGTTCTGCGTTGGCAGCAGCGAGGCCTCCAGCGTGGCCGCGATCACCGTTTCCAGGTTGCGCCGGCCGATTTCGGCATTGGCGAACTTGCTGTTGATGATCTCGCCCTGCTCGGTCAGGCGGATCTGCCCGTTCACCGTGCCCGGCGGCTGCGACAGGATGGCCTGGTAGGTCGGGCCGCCGCCGCGGCCGACGGTGCCGCCGCGGCCGTGGAACAGGCGCAGCGTGACCTTGCGCTGCTCGAACAGCTGCACCAGCGCCAGTTCGGCCTTGTACAGCTCCCAGTTCGACGTCAGGAAGCCGCCATCCTTGTTCGAGTCCGAGTAACCGAGCATGACTTCCTGCTCGACGCCGTGGTGCGCGATGATCGAATCGAAGCCCGGCAGGTCCAGCAGCGACTGCATGATGCCGGCGGCGTTGCGCAAGTCTTCGATCGTCTCGAACAGCGGGATCACCATCAGCTCGGCGCGCGCCGGATCGGTCTTGCTGCCCAGCGTGCCTTGCAGCATGCCGGCTTCCTTCTGCAGCAGCAGGACTTCGACCAGGTCGGACAGCGTTTCGGTGTGCGAGATGATGTAGTTGCGCGCCACCCGCTTGCCGTACCGGGCGCGCAGGTCACGTGCCATCGCCAGGATGGCCAGTTCCTTGCGGGTCTGCTCCGAGTACTCGTGCCACGGCAGGGTCAGCAGGCGCGGTTGGCGAAGTTCAGCCAGCAGCAGCTCCAGCTTGCGCGATTCCGGCAGCGACGCATAGTCGGCGGCAACACCCGCAGCGGCAAACAGCTCGGCGATCACCGCCTCATGCACATCCGAGACCTGGCGCATGTCGACCGAGGCCAGGTGGAAGCCGAAGATGCCGATGGCGCGCGCGAGCGCGTCGATGCGGCCGTTGGCCAGCGCGTGGCCGTGGTGGGCGCGCAGGGAATCGACCACGACCTGCACGTCGGCGGCCAGGGCTTCGGCGCTGGCGTAAGGCTCGGCGTCGGCAACCGGGTCGCGCGGCGCGGCGTGCCCGGTCAGGGTCTTGGAGGTAGCCGCAAGACGCGCGTAGATGCCGATCAGGGCCCGGCGATAGGGTTCGTCGGCGCGATGCGCGGAATGGTCCGGCGAGCTTTCGGCCAGCGCCAGCAGTTCGGGGCTCGCGTCGACCATCAGCGTCGACATCGACAGTTCGGCGCCCAGCGTGTGTACTTCGTCCAGGTACCAGCTCAGGATCAGCCGCGACTGCTGTCCGGCGGCATGCTCAAGCGTCTCGGCCGTGACGTTCGGATTGCCGTCGCGGTCGCCGCCGATCCACGAGCCCATCTGCAGGAACGGCGCGAGCGGTGCCGGCTCGGCGGCGCCCGCCGCACCCTTGCGCTTGCGCGTGGCCGGGAACACCGCTGCGATGTCTTCCTCCAGCTCGCTCATCAGCTGCGGAATGCCGCGCAGGAACGTGGTCCGGTAGTAGGACAGCGCATTCTCGATCTCGTCTTCCACCGTCAGGCGCGAGTCGCGCAGCATGCGGGTCTGCCACAGCGTGGTGACCTTGGCGCGCAGTTGCGCCGTATTGTGGTCACGCTCGCGCGCGGTCATCGGCAGGTCGCGCTCGGCCAGCAGGCGGGCGATCTCGCGCTCGGCGTCGAGAATACTCTTGCGCTGGACTTCAGTCGGGTGCGCGGTCAGCACCGGCACGATCAGCGCCTCATCGAGGAATTTGCGCAGCTGCTTGCCGGTTACGCCGGCGGCGTCGATGGCTTCCAGCGCATGCGCCAGGCTGCCTGCCTGCGGCGGCGAACCGGCCAGCGCATGGACGCGGCGGCGGCGGTTGTGATGCTGGTCCTCGGCGATATTGGCCAGGTGCGAGAAGTAGCTGAACGCCCGCACCACCTGGTTGGTCTGGTCGCGCGACAGGCGCTTGAGCAGGCGGTCGAGCTCGGCGCCGGCAGCGCGGTCGTTCTCGCGGCGGAAGCGCACGGCGGTCTGGCGGATGGTCTCGACCACTTCGAAGGCGGTGTCGCCTTCCTGCTCGCGCAGGCAATCGCCCAGCAGGCGGCCCAGGAAACGGATGTCCTCGCGCAGCGGCAGGTCCTTGTCGGCGGCGCGGCGGGCGGGCTGCGCGGTGGTCGTTCCGTTGTCAGACACGACTGAAAGCTTCGGCTTGCTGGTGCTCTTCGCTGCGCCGCGGGCGGCGGAGCGGGGGGATTTGGGGTTCGGTGCGCCGTTAGCGTCACTCTGGCCTGAGGCCGGGGCGGGGGCTTGTTCACGGGCGGCCGGTGCGGTGCGTCGGCCGGTGGGGCGCGCAGCATGCTGCGTCATGCAATCTCCTCGGTACTCTTATTTAATGGGGCGGAGCGGCTATTGGGTCGCGTGCTACCATTGGCGGATGCAAGCACCCGCCATCCCGTCTTCCTCCACCGCTATGTCTCGCAACGTTCCGCACAAGCTTGTTATTGCCTCCCGCGAGAGCCGTCTGGCTATGTGGCAGGCCGAATTCGTGCGTGCTGCATTGCAACAATACTATCCCGCGTGCGATGTGTCCATTCTTGGCATGACCACGCGCGGAGACCAGATTCTAGACCGTACTTTGTCCAAGGTTGGCGGCAAGGGTTTGTTTGTCAAGGAGCTGGAGTTCGCCATGGCCGAAGGCCGTGCCGACCTGGCGGTGCACTCGCTCAAGGATGTGCCGATGGAGTTGCCGGAGGGGTTCGTCCTGACGGCCGTGATGGAGCGCGAAGATCCGCGCGATGCGCTGGTGTCGCCGGCCTTTGCCTCGCTCGACGAGATGCCGGCGGGCACCGTGGTCGGCACCTCCAGCCTGCGCCGGGAAGCTGCCCTGCGCAGCCGCTATCCGCACCTGGTCATCAAGCCGCTGCGCGGCAACCTCGACACCCGCCTGGGCAAGCTCGATCGCGGCGAATACGGCGCCATCATCCTGGCTGCGGCAGGGCTCAAGCGGCTCGGACTGGGCGAGCGCATCCGTGCCCTGATCGGACCCGAGGCCTCTCTGCCCGCGGCCGGGCAGGGCGCACTCGGCATCGAGATCCCGTCAGGCCGTCCTGAACTGGCCGAATGGCTGGCGCCCCTGAACCACCAGCCGACCGCGCTGGCGGTGACGGCCGAGCGCGCGGTGTCGCGCAGGCTTGGCGGTTCATGCCAGGTTCCGCTGGCGGCCCACGCCAGCTGGAACGGCGCACAGTTGCAGCTCGATGCCTTCGCTGCCTTGCCCGACGGCACGCGCAGCGTGCGCGCCCACGCCGCCGGCCCGGTGACGGATGCGGCGATGGCCGAGGCGCTCGGTGACGCGGTGGCCCGCGACCTGCTGTCCCTGGGCGCCGGCGACATCCTCGCCGCGCTGGCCGATCCCCCGAATTCCCAAGCTCCTGCCTGAGGCTGGCCTATGCCCCGCCCGACTGTCGTTGTCACACGACCCGCCGGGCAGTCCCGGCAACTGACCGAGGCCCTGCAGGCCGCCGGCCTGGACGTGCTCGGCTTTCCCCTGCTGGCGATTGGCCCCGCCGCCGACGAGGCGCCACTGCGCGCCGCGCTGGCGCGGCTGACCGATTTCGCCCTGGTCGTCTTCGTCAGTCCCAACGCCGTTGCCTACGCGCTCGAGGCCCTGGCCTCGGTGCAGGGCAGCGCCACGCCGCAATGGCCGCCTGAAGTACCGGTGGCGGTGGTGGGCCCGGCCAGCGTGACGGCATTGGCCGAGCGCGGTATCAGCACGCCAAGCCATCGGATCATCGCTCCGGCGGGCGCGGACGAGACTAACCACGACGCCAACGGCGAAACACCGCGCTTCGATTCCGAAGCCCTGTGGGCGCAACTGGATCCGTCGGCGCTCAACGGGCGCGAAGTCCTGATCGTGCGCGGCAACGGCGGCCGCGACTGGCTGGGCGACCGGCTGCGCGAAGCCGGAGCAAGGGTGCTCGCGGTGGAGGCCTACCAGCGCACGCTGCCCGAGCCCGGCACCATGCAGTGGCAGGCCGTGCGCGAGGGCCTGCGCGCGGGCGCAACGCCCCAGGCCTGGCTGCTGACCAGTTCCGAAGCCGTGCGCAATCTCGATGAACTGGCCCGGCAGAACCTGTCGCCGCAGGAACTGGCCTGCCTGAGACAGGTGCAGTGCATCGCGCCGCATGCGAGAATTGTCGAACAGGCGGCCGCGCTGGGTTTCACCCGGGTCATGCGCGCTGCGCCGGGCGACGCCGGTCTGCTGGCGGCATGCACGCAGTGGGCCGATTCTTATGCGGGTCCAGCGCCAGCCAGCGCCGCCCAGCTTGCCGAAGCAAAGCCGGCGCCTGCGCCGGAGCCGGAACCGCCGCCCGCACAACCGCCTGCAACGTCAACGAAGGTCGAACGCGTGACGCAAGAATCTACGTCCTCCTCCGCTACTCCGCCGCCCACAGCGGCGCCGCTCCCGCCGGCGGGCACGCCGCATCGCCGCCCGGCTGCCCTGTGGGCACTGGTTGCCGTGCTGGTGGTTGCCACCGCCGGCGGTTTCTGGTGGCTGCAACAACGGGTTGACCACCTGACGGAAGAACTGGCCAAGCGCCAGCAGAACAACGATGCGCTGGTCCAGGAGACCCGCGTGTTGTCGCGCAACGCGCAGGACACCGTCAAGGAGTTGCAGGCCAAGGTCGGCGCGCTCGACGGGCAGGTTGGTGAAACCCGCGACAAGCAGGCTGCGCTCGAGCAGGTATACCAGGACCTGATGCGCAACCGCGACGACTGGGAAATTGCCGAGATCCAGCAACTGCTGACCAATGCCGGCCAGCAGCTCCAGCTGACCGGCAACGTGCAGGTCGCGCTGGCCGCGCTGCAAAGCGCCGATGCCCGCCTGGCGCGCACCGACAAGCCGCAGTACAACCTGCTGCGCCGGGCCATTGCCCGCGACATCGCGCGCATGAAGGCGGTGCCCGATACCGACCTGACCGGCGCGGCGATCAAGCTGGACGAAGCCATCAACCAGGTCGACACGCTGCCGCTGCTGTCGAGCGAACGCATGCTCGAGCGCAGCGAGGCGGCCGACGCCCGCAAGGACGCCGCGAAGGGCGCTCCGGCGGCGCCAGCCAATGGCGGTGCCAGCAACTGGTTCGGGCGCCTGTGGGACTTTGTGCGCGAGGAATTCGCGCAGGTCATCCGCGTGCGCAAGGTCGATGATGCCGAGGCCCTGCTGCTGTCCGGCGACCAGGGCTGGTTCCTGCGCGAGAACGTCAAGCTGCGGCTGCTCAATGCGCGGCTGGCCCTGCTGTCGCGCAACGAGCCGGTGTTCCGCAACGACCTGGCGGCCGCGCAGGCCATGATCGGCCGGTATTTCGACACCAAGTCGCGCCGCGTGCAGGCGGTGCTGACCCTGCTCAAGCAAGCCCAGGCCGGCGCTGTCACGGTGCAGCTGCCGACCATGGCAGAGAGCCTTGGCGCATTGCGCGCCCTGAAGAAGGAGTAGCGATGCGCCTTCTTTTCTGGGTAACGGTACTGTTCGGAGGCGCCGTCGGGCTGGCGCTGTTCACGCAGTTCAACCACAGCAATGTGGTGCTCTTCTATCCGCCGTACCGGGTCGAGCTGTCTTTGAACCTGGCGCTGGCCTTGCTGCTGCTGGTCTTCTTCGTCGTCTGGACCATCCTGACCACCGTCCGGCACCTGTCGGAAATGCCGGCCCGCGCCGCCGCCTACCGCGAACGCAGCCGCATGAACAAGGCCCAGGCGGCCCTGCGCGAGTCGATCGAGAACCTGTTCGCCGGGCGCTTTGCCCGGGCCGAACGCGCCGCGCGCGACGCCCAGGCATGGGAAGACCAGGCCCAGACGGCGGCGCTGGTCGGTGCCCGCGCGGCCCACCGCATGCAGGAAACCGAGCGGCGCGATGCCTGGATGGCGCAGGTCACCGACCCCGAGCGCGAGCAGGCGCGGCTGGTCTCGATGGCCGAGTTGCTGGTCGATGCCCGCGACGCCGAAGGCGCGCTCGAAACCATCGCGCAGCTGCAGTCGCAGGGCGGCCGCCAGATCCACGTGCAGCGCATTGCCCTGCGCGCGCACCAGCACCTGAAGAACTGGTCCGAGGTCCTGCGCCTGGCGCGCTCGCTGGAAAAACGCAACGCCCTGCATCCGGTGCTGGCGCTGCGCCTCAAGCAGATGGCGTGCGAGGCGATGCTCGACGAACGGCGCAACGACAGCGAGGCGCTCTACGCCTTCTGGCGCACGCTCTCGGCCGATGAGCGGCGCACGGCGCGCATCGCCGAGCCGGCGGCGCGCTACTTCGCGGCGCTGGGCCGCCAGAATGAGGCGCGCCGCATCGTCGAGGATGCGCTCAAGGCCAACTGGGACAGCAGGCTGGTGTTGCGATACGCCGACTGCGCCGAGCCCGGCCACGCACTGCCGCAGATCCAGCAGGCCGAGAGATGGCTGGTCGAGCATCCGGCAGATGCGGATCTCTATTACACGCTGGGTGTGCTGTGCCTGGGCGAAAAGCTCTGGGGCAAAGCCCAGTCGAATTTCGAACGCGCGCTGAAATATGCCGATTCGGACCGGCAGAGCCGCCTGCGCGTGCGCGCCCATCTGGCGCTGGCAAGGCTGTTCGAAGAAACCGAGCGGCCGGCCGAGGCCCAGCGGCATTACCGCGAAAGCGCGATGCTGGCGGCGTGAGCAGGTGCCGGGTGCCCGCACAGGCTTCCCGGCCGGCAACGACATTCCGCACCGATCGTTCAGTGCGCCAAGGGCTCCGGCTGGGGCCCTTCATCATTTCTGACTGACATGACTCTTGACCGCATTCTTCAATCCCAGGGCTTCGGCACGCGCCGCTACTGCGGCGACCTGATCGCCGCCGGACTGGTGGAGGTCAATGGCACGCTGTGCGAAGACCCGCGCGCCCAGTTCGAGGTCGACGGCCTGCGCCTGACCGTCGACGGCGAAGAATGGCTGGCCTGCACCAAGGCCTACCTGATGCTGAACAAGCCCGCCGGCTACGAGTGCTCGCAGCGCCCGCGCCACCATCCCAGCGTGTACAACTTGCTGCCGGTGCCGCTGCGCCAGCGCGAGGTGCAGGCAGTGGGGCGCCTGGACCATGACACCACCGGCCTGCTGTTGCTGACGGACGACGGCCAGTTCATCCACGCCCAGACTTCGCCCAAGCGCAAGGTGCCGAAGATCTATGAGGTCACCACCGCGGAACCGGTCACGGAAGCGCAGGCCGAAGCCCTGCGCGCCGGTGTGAAGCTGGACGACGAACCGGCGCCGATCGCCGCCGAAGGCTGCGAGATCACCGGCGAACGCAGCCTGCGGCTGACCCTGGTGCAAGGCAAGTACCATCAGGTCAAGCGCATGGTGGCGGCTGCCGGGAACCATGTGACCGGCCTGCACCGCAGCGCCATCGGCGGCCTGAGCCTGGATCCGGCGCTGCCGGAAGGCGAGTGGCGCTGGCTGACCGCCGAGGATCTTGCGGCACTGACACGCAAGGACTGAGTTGCTGCACTGCAGCGCGCGGCAATCTTTTCCGGAACTGCCCCGGCGATTTGATAAAATGCAAGGCATGGCGAAGCCCGAAGCACCCATCAATCTGACCAATCAGTTCCTGATTGCCATGCCTGGCATGGCCGATCCGACCTTTTCGGGTTCCGTTGTCTATCTCTGCGAACACAACGAGCGTGGCGCGCTGGGCCTGGTGATCAACCGGCCCATCGACATCGACATGGCCACGCTGTTCGACAAAATCGATCTCAAGCTCGAAATCCAGCCCGTGGCGCACCAGCCGGTCTACTTCGGCGGCCCGGTGCAGACCGAACGCGGCTTTGTGCTGCATGACCCGGTCGGCGTCTACGTCTCTTCGCTGGCCGTGCCCGGCGGCCTGGAAATGACCACCTCCAAGGATGTGCTCGAAGCCGTGGCCAACGGTAGCGGCCCGCATCGCTTCCTGCTCACGCTGGGCTATGCCGGCTGGGGCGCGGGGCAGCTGGAGGAAGAGTTGAGCCGTAATGGCTGGCTGACCGTACAGGCAGACCCCGAGATCATCTTCAGCGTTCCGCCCGAGGACCGCTTCGCCGCCGCCATCCGCCTGCTGGGCATCGACATCACCATGCTCTCGGGCGAGGCAGGGCATGCCTGACGAGGTGGGGCGCGAACTGCCCCGCGACGGCACGGTCCTGGCATTCGACTACGGCGAAAAAAAGATCGGCGTCGCGCTGGGCAACTTCATCACGCGGCAGGCCACTGCCCTGACCATCCTTCCCAATATCACTGTCGAAGGTCGCTTCGAGGCCGTTGCCGCGCTCATTCGGGAATGGACGCCGGTGCAACTCGTGGTTGGCATGCCGTACAACCCGGAGGGCGGCGAGCAGCCTTCGATGCGGCTTGCACGGCGCTTCGGCAACCAGCTCAACGGCCGCTTCGGCCTGCCGGTGGAATGGGTGGATGAACGCTATTCCTCGCGCCTCGCTGCCATGGCCGGCGCGCGCCGGGGCGAGCTCGATGCCGAAGCCGCCCGCATCATCCTGCAACAGTATTTCGACCAGCATCTGCTATGACCCAGATTCCCAATCCCGACGCCGAAGCGCTCTACCGCACGCTGCGCGACCAGGTGCAGGCGATGATCCCGGACGGCGAGCGTGCCCAGTGGTCGGTTGCCGGCATCTATTCCGGGGGTGCCTGGATTGCCGAGCGGCTGGCGGCGGACCTGAAGCTGCCTGACCACGGCGTGATCAACGTGGCCTTCCATCGTGACGACTACGCCAAGAAGGGCCTGCACAGCCAGGCCCAGCCGACCACGCTGCCGTTCGACGTGCAGGACCGCAAGATCCTGCTGATCGATGATGTGCTGGCCACCGGGCGCACCATCCGCGCCGCTGTCAACGAACTGTTCGACTATGGCCGTCCCGCGCGCGTGGCGCTGGCCGTGCTGGTGGACCGCGGCGGTCGCGAGTTGCCGATGACCGCCGATCTGGCCGCCGCGCAGATCGAGCTGCCGCGGGGCCGCACACTGGTGCTGTCGCACCAGGGCGAAGGCGCCGCCATGCGGTTCGCCTTCACCACCGAAGCCACCGCCGCCTGAGCTGGCCCGGACCACCACCATCGAGACCAGACCCTACCCCGATTTTTGCCCGCGCCCGACCAGCCATGACCAAGACGTTCCGCAACCCGCAGCTGACCAAGAACGGCGAACTGAAGCACCTGCTGTCGATCGAGGGGTTGTCGCGTGACATGATCACGCACATCCTCGATACCGCCAGCCAGTTCGTCTCGCTGTCAGATTCCGACCGCGATGTAAAAAAGGTGCCGCTGCTGCGCGGCAAAAGCGTGTTCAACCTGTTCTTCGAGAACTCCACGCGCACCCGCACCACCTTCGAGATCGCCGCCAAGCGGCTGTCGGCGGACGTGCTGAACCTGAACATCAACGCCTCGTCCACCAGCAAGGGCGAGTCGCTGCTCGACACCATCAACAACCTGTCGGCGATGTCGGCCGACATGTTCGTGGTGCGCCATGCCAGCTCCGGCGCGCCGTACCTGATCGCCGAACACGTCGCGCCGCACGTGCACGTCATCAATGCCGGCGACGGCCGCCATGCGCACCCCACCCAGGGGCTGCTGGACATGTACACGATCCGGCATTTCAAGAAGGATTTCACCAAGCTGACGGTGGCCATCGTCGGCGACATCCTGCACTCGCGGGTGGCGCGCTCGGACATTCATGCGCTCACCACGCTGGGTGTGCCCGAGGTGCGGGCCATCGGTCCTCGCACCCTGCTGCCTTCCGGCCTGGAGCAGATGGGTGTGCGCGTCTTCCACAACATGGAAGAGGGCCTCAAGGGTGTGGACGTGGTGATCATGCTTCGCCTGCAGAACGAGCGCATGAGCGGGGCGCTGCTGCCGTCCGCACAGGAATATTTCAAGGCCTACGGCCTGACGCCCGAGCGCCTGGCGCTGGCCAGCCGCGATGCCATCGTGATGCACCCGGGACCGATGAACCGCGGCGTGGAAATCGATTCCGCCGTGGCAGACGGCCCGCAGTCGGTGATCCTGAACCAGGTGACCTTCGGCATTGCCGTGCGCATGGCCGTGATGGGCATCGTGGCAGGAAACAGCGACTGAAGCGACTGATGACGCAGTCGAGCCAGAACACTTCGAACAAGCCAAGCGACACGACAAGCCAAGCTATGAAGATTCACATCCAGGGCGGCCGCCTGATCGATCCGGCCGCGCAGACCGATGCCCGGCAGGACCTCTACATCGCCGCCGGCAAGATCGTCGGCGTGGGCAGCGCGCCGGCGGACTTCCACGCCAACAAGACCATTGACGCAGACGGGCTGATCGTGTGCCCGGGCCTGGTCGACCTCTCGGCCCGGCTGCGCGAGCCCGGCTACGAATACAAGGCCACGCTCGAATCGGAGGTGGCCGCCGCTGCCGCCGGTGGTGTCACCAGCCTGGTCTGCCCGCCCGACACCGATCCGGTGCTGGACGAGCCGGGCCTGGTCGAGATGCTCAAGTTCCGCGCACGCACGCTCAACCAGACCCACGTCTACCCGCTGGGCGCGCTGACGCTTGGACTGAAGGGCGAAATCCTGACCGAAATGGGCCAGCTGACCGAGGCCGGCTGCGTCGGCTTCAGCCAGGCCGAGGCGCCGGTGCGCAATACGCAGGTGCTGCTGCGCGCGCTGCAATACGCGCAGACCTTCGGCTATACGGTGTGGCTGCGCCCGGAAGACCCGTTCCTCGGCGGCGGCGTGGCTGCCAGCGGGGCGGTGGCGTCGCGGCTCGGCCTGTCGGGCGTGTCGGTGATCGCCGAAACCGTGCGCCTGCATACGATTTTCGAGCTGATGCGCTCCACCGGCGCTCGCGTGCACCTGTGCCGCCTGTCGTCGGCCGCCGGCCTCGAACTCGTGCGCCAGGCCAAGCGCGAAGGCCTGAAAGTGACTTGCGACGTCAATATCCATCACGTCTCGCTGACCGACATGGATATCGGCTACTTCAACTCGCAGATGCGCTTCTCCCCGCCACTGCGCAGCGGCCGCGACCGCGACGCCATCGTGACGGCACTGGCGGACGGCACCATCGACGCCCTCTGCTCGGACCACACGCCGGTCGACGACGACGAGAAACTGCTGCCGTTCGCCGAGGCATCGCCGGGCGCAACCGGCCTGGAGCTGCTGCTGCCGCTGACCCTGCGCTGGGCCACCGAGCACAAGGTTCCGCTCGCCAAGGCGCTGGCGTGCATCACCTCCGAGCCGGCCCGCGTGATCGGCCTGCCCGCGGGGTCGCTCGCCGTCGGGAACCCGGCCGATATCTGCATCTTCGATCCGAAGCAGATGTGGAAGGTCGAACGCCGCTCGCTCAAGAGCCAGGGCAAGAACTCGCCGTGGCTCGGCTACGAGATGGAAGGCAAGGTGCGCATGACGCTGGTCGGCGGGCACGTGGTGCACGGTAACAACCACTGAGCCACATGATCTGGCTGCGTAAGACGGCACTGGTTCTGCACCTGCTGCGCGGGGTGCTGACTTGCGCCATCGTGTTCCCGTGGCTCGGCGTCCGCTCGCGCGAATGGCACATCCGCCGCTGGTCGCGCCGGCTGCTGCGAATCTGCAACGTGGATCTCGAGGTGGTCGGTGCGGCGCCGGAAGGCGCGAGCCGGCACGGTGCGCTGGTGGTTTCCAACCATATCTCGTGGCTGGACATCTACGTCATCCATTGCTGGCAGCCCGTGCGCTTCGTCGCCAAGTCGGAAATCCGCAGCTGGCCGCTGGTCGGCTGGCTTTGCGAAAAGACCGGCACCATCTTCATCGAGCGCGCCCGCAAGCGCGATGCGCATCGGGTACTGCATGACATCACCGATGTGATGCTGCAAGGCGACCTAGTCGGTGTATTTCCCGAAGGGACGACAACCGACGGCACCAGTGTGCTCCCGTTCCACGCCAACCTGATGCAGGCGCCGATTTCAGGCGGTCTGCCGGTGCAGCCGCTGGGACTCAGCTATCTGGATGCCGCCACAGGAAAGCCGACGCTGGCGCCGGCTTATATCGGCGACCTGACCCTGCTGCAGTGCCTGAACGCGATCCTGCGTGCGCCACGGATCAAGGCCCGGCTGACCGTAGGCCCGACCTTGCTCGCAACATCCGACAGCCGCCGCGAACTCGCCGAATCGGCACGCGAAGTGGTGAGCCACCTCAGCCAGGGCGCACAGGAACAGGCCGCCGCCGCGGCAAGCCGGTTGAACGGCGCGAGCACGGCCGCAGCCAGCGCTTCCGCGCCGGCCACTGCCATCAGCTAGGCCGCCTGTCGTCCCCGCTCAGGCGGGGATCACGCCATCAAGCCAGTGGGTCACAATACTGCGGGCAAGCAACCTGAACGATCGTCCGGTCCGCCGGATCCGGCGCCAGCCGCGCCGCTGTCAGCTTGCCACCCCAGACGCACCCGGTATCCAGCGCCATCAGGTTCGGGCGCACCACCAGGCCCAGCGTCGACCAGTGGCCGCACACCACGGTCACATCCTCGGTACGGCGTCCCGGTACGTCGAACCACGGCATAAAGCCGGCGGGAGCGTTCCCAAGCCCATCCTTGGTCTTGAAGTCCATCACGCCATCGGCTGTGCAGTAACGTAGCCGGGTCAGGGCATTGACGACCACGCGGTGCCGTTCGATGCCGCGCAGGCCGTCGTGCCAGCGATCCGCGGCATTGCCGAAGACGTCCGCCAGGAAGCCTTGCCAGTTGGGGCCCTGGAGCTGCTCTTCGACTTCGCGAGCCAGGTGGATGACCTGGTTGGCGGTCCATTGGGGGAGGACGCCGGCGTGGACGAGGAGGAAGTTGTTTTCGAGCAGGGCGAGCGGACGGTGGCGAAGCCAGGTTAGCAAGTCCTCACAATCCGGGGCGGAGAGGATGTCGTCGAGGGTGTCGTGACGGCCTTTCTTGCGGACGCCGGCGGCGACGGCAAGGAGGTGGATGTCGTGGTTGCCGAGGACGGTTTCGGCGCGCTTGCCCAAGGCGCGGATGGCGCGCAGAGTTTGAAGGGAGGCGGGGCCGCGGTTGATCAGGTCACCGACGAAGCGGAGGGTGGGGTTGGCCGTGAGATTCCTGATCAAATCGGAAAAGGAGTCGGCGCAGCCCTGGAGGTCGCCGACGGCGAAAAGTGATGTACTGGCAATTTTAATTTTGTGCATCCAAAGTGACAGCGGGAAATAGTCGCTTCTATTTGTAGATTTGTGACCCCGATTCGGGCCATTGGTTACAACAGGCTACAAAAAGACATGGCAATTGGGCTAGCCGGGGCACTGCCTCGGATAGAATACCGTCACTTCTGCAGGTTCTTAACGCCCCGCCGTCCTCCACGGGACAAGGTGGGCGCTCGGCTTTTGTCGGGTTGTCGAAACATATCGAAGCAGGGAGCATAAGCTTTGTCGCATATTTTGGTCACGGGAGGTGCGGGGTTCATCGGCGCCAATTTTGTCCTGAGCTGGCTAAGCAGGGATGACGCCGACGGCATCGTCAACGTCGACAAGCTGACTTATGCCGGCAATCTGAAGACGTTGGCTTCCCTTGAGGGCGATGCTCGCCATATCTTCTCGCAGACCGATATTTGTGACCGCCCGGCTCTGGATGCCCTGTTAGCCACCTTCAAGCCACGCGCGATTGTTCACTTTGCTGCTGAAAGCCACGTCGACCGCTCAATCCACGGCCCGGGCGAGTTCATCCAGACCAATATTGTCGGCACTTTCACACTGCTTGAGGCCGCGCGCGCTTACTGGAGTGGGCTTGATGGAGCTGCCAAGGCTGCCTTTCGCTTCCTTCACGTCTCTACTGACGAGGTTTTCGGCTCACTCGGCCCTAATGATCCGCAGTTCTCAGAGACGACCGCCTACCAGCCCAATAGCCCGTATTCGGCGTCCAAGGCCGCTTCGGACCATCTTGTGCGGGCCTATCACCACACTTACGGCTTACCAGTCCTTACCACTAATTGTTCAAACAACTACGGACCGTATCACTTCCCCGAAAAGCTGATTCCCCTAATCATCGCCAATGCTCTCGCGGGTAAGCCGTTGCCGGTCTATGGTGATGGTCTCAACGTGCGCGACTGGCTGTATGTGGGCGACCATTGTGCTGCCATCCGCGAAGTGCTGGTGCGCGGGCGGCTGGGCGAGACCTACAACGTAGGCGGCTGGAACGAGAAGACCAATCTGGACGTGGTGCACACGCTGTGCGACCTCCTCGACGAGCTGCGCCCCAGGAGCAATGGCTCGTACCGCGACCAGATTGCCTTCGTCAAGGATCGCCCAGGCCATGATCGCCGCTATGCGATCGATGCGCGCAAGCTGGAGCGTGAGTTAGGCTGGAAGCCCGCCGAGACTTTTGAAACCGGGCTGCGCAAGACTGTTCGGTGGTATTTGGATAATCAAGCCTGGGTGCAGGACGTAATGTCCGGCGAGTACCGGAACTGGGTCGCCAAACAATATGCGGCATAAAGCAGCAATTCCTACTTTCCTCGTCACCGGTAGCAATGGCCAGGTCGGCTTTGAACTGCGCCGCAGTCTGGCTCCGCTGGGCAGCGTGGTGGCGCTGGACCATGCCAGCTGCGACCTGTCCCGCACGGACGAGCTCCGGCGCGTGGTGCGCGAATGCCGCCCCGATGTGATCGTCAATCCCGCCGCCTACACGGCGGTCGATAAGGCGGAAACCGAGTCCGAACTGGCTTTTGCGGTAAACGCCATGGCTGCGGGTGTGCTGGCCGAAGAGGCAGAGGCTCTAGGCAGCCTGCTGGTCCATTACTCGACCGACTATGTCTTCGATGGCACCAAAACAGGCGCGTACGTCGAAACGGATGCGACGAATCCCCAGTCGGTATATGGGAAGAGCAAGCTGGCAGGAGAAACGGCCATTGCTGAATCCGGTGCGCAGGCGCTCGTATTGCGCACCTGCTGGGTGGCGGGGGCGCATGGCGGTAACTTCGCCAAGACCATGCTCAGACTAGCGAAGGAGCGCGAGAGTCTGCGTGTTATTTCCGACCAGTTTGGCGCACCCACTACGGCATCGCTGATTGCCGATGTTACTGCGCAGATCGTGGCGCGCTTTTGGTTGACTGGCGTACGCGAGGACTTTCCTTCTGGCGTGTATCATCTGGCCGCTGCCGGTGAGACGAGCTGGCACGGCTATGCAACTGAAGTGCTCCGCTATGCCAGGTCGCTCGGCGTTGAAATGAAGGCGGATCCGGAGAAGGTGGAAGCCATTCCCGCCACGGCGTATCCGCTGCCGGCTCCCCGGCCCGCAAATTCGCGGCTCGATACGACGCGCCTTCGGGAAGCCTTTGGCATTCATCTTGCGCCTTGGGAGCAGGGCGTGCATTTCCTGCTGGATCAGATCTTCCAATAACGGGCATCAACATGCGCAAGGGAATTATCCTAGCCGGAGGCTCCGGTACGCGGCTTTACCCAATTACACGGTCCGTTTCCAAGCAATTGCTGCCGGTGTATGACAAACCGATGATCTACTATCCGCTGTCTACGCTAATGCTGGCAGGGATTCGTGACATCCTTATTATTTCCACACCGGAAGACACTCCGCGATTTGCGGATATGCTTGGCGATGGGAGCAACTGGGGCATTAACCTTGAGTATGCTGAGCAGCCCTCCCCTGATGGCCTTGCACAAGCCTTCATCATCGGCCGCAATTTCATCGGGAACAGCCCATCGACCCTGATCCTCGGCGACAATATCTTTCACGGACACGACCTCGTGCGCCAGCTTCATAGCGCCACGAAGCTGGATGACGGAGCCACGGTTTTCGCTTATCACGTGCACGACCCGGAGCGATATGGGGTGATCGAGTTTGACGAACACTTTCGCGCACTGTCGCTGGAAGAAAAGCCCGAGAAGCCGCGTTCAAACTATGCGGTAACCGGTCTTTACTTTTACGACAACCAGGTCTGCGATATTGCTGCCGGCATCAAGCCCTCAGCGCGTGGAGAGCTGGAAATCACGGATGTGAACAAGCACTATCTGGCCAAAGGCGAACTGAATGTCGAGATCATGGGGCGAGGGTATGCATGGCTGGACACAGGCACCCATGAGTCGCTGCTCGAGGCGGCCAGCTTCATCGCCACACTTCAAAATCGGCAAGGCCTTATGGTGGCCTGTCCCGAAGAGATTGCCTATCGAAGTAAGTGGATCAATGCCGAACAGGTCGAGGCACTAGCCAGGCCGCTAGCCAAGAACGGTTATGGCAAGTATTTGCGGCAGATTGTGTCGGAGGCGATCAAGTGAGTCTGAATGTCATTCCTACGAGCATTCCGGAGGTGCTCATCCTTGAGCCCAAGGTATTTGGAGACAGTCGTGGCTTCTTTTTCGAGTCCTTCAACCTGAAGGATTTCGAGCTGGCGACAGGGTTGAAGCGCACGTTTGTTCAGGATAATCACTCGCGCTCGGCGCGTAATGTGCTGCGTGGCCTACACTATCAGATCGAGCATTCACAGGGCAAGCTGATCCGCGTAGTGGCAGGTGAGGTATTCGATGTCGCCGTGGACATGCGCAGGAGTTCGCCGAACTTCGGAAAGTGGATTGGCATTACGCTATCGTCAGAAAACAAGCGACAGCTATGGGTTCCCGAGGGGTTCGCCCACGGCTTTGTCGTGACTTCAGACGAAGCAGAGTTCCTGTACAAGGTAACTGATTATTGGCACCCAGAGCATGAACGGAGCCTGATATGGAATGATCCGGATGTTGGCATTGAATGGCCGATTGAGGGAAATCCAATACTCGCCGCAAAAGATGCTGTTGGAAAAAAGCTGGTCGAGGCTGAATTGTTCGACTAGCCGCAACGCCGTGACTGTCGTACCAGGCAAGCGCATCCCCGCGAATTGCAAAAAAAAAAGTGATCATCGCCTGCCGGTAAACAATCGCAACACAGCCCCAGTGGTGGTATAACGCTTTCCCATATGCTGACACTTTCGATTGCTTTTGTACTTTCGTTTCTCTTTACGCTGCTTGTGATACGCTATTCAAGCGTACACGCTCACATTACTGCGGACTGGGACCTGAACGGGGTTCAAAAATTCCATGCCCGCCCGGTTCCTCGCGTGGGTGGACTCGGCATTGCTCTTGCCCTGATTGGGGTGAGCATTGCAGTGTTCCTTTTCCGGGATTCAAAGGCAATAGGCATTCCCTATCTTTGGCTTTTGTGTAGCGCCGCGCCTGCATTTTTTGCCGGATTCATTGAGGATCTGACCAAGCGTGTAAGTCCGAGAGAGCGACTCATCGCAACGCTGATTTCCGCAGTCCTCGCGGCGTATCTCCTCGATGCACGCATCGTTCGTATCGATGTTCACCTTCTCGATATGGCGCTCGCAATGCCGTTGCTTTCCGGTGTTATCACGGTGTTTGCCGTTGCGGGCGTTGCCAATGCAATCAATATTATTGACGGTTTTAACGGGTTGGCATCGATGGTGGCAATGATGATGTTTGTTTCGCTGGCATACGTATCCTTCCAGGTAGCCGATCCATTGATTATCACTGTGGCCTTTGCCATGGTTGGCGCGATTCTGGGATTCTTCATCTGGAATTTTCCGGCCGGCCATATCTTTCTTGGCGATGGCGGAGCCTATCTGATCGGATTCGTTCTTGCGGAATGCGGGATCTTGCTGGTCTTGCGCAATCCGCAAGTGTCTGCCTGGTACCCGGTCCTGATGTTGATATATCCGATCTTTGAGACGCTGTTCTCAATCTATCGTCGACGCGTTCTGAAGGGGGTGCCGGCCGGATATCCGGATGGCGTTCATCTGCATACTCTTATCTATCAGCGTCTGATGCGATGGGCCGTTTGCAGCAAAGACGAACGGCACAAGCTGCGAAGAAATTCGATGACGTCGCCCTATCTCTGGCTTCTGAGTCTCATGGCGGTCCTGCCGGCGACTTTATTCTGGAATAACCGAACTATTCTGCTGATTTTTATTGGTCTGTTCATTACTTTGTATGTGTGGTTGTACTGGCGGATCGTTCGGTTTCAGTCGCCACGATGGATGATTATTAAGAGATAGGTTATGGAAATGAAATCGATTCCCACCCCGAGCGGTGAGGAGGAGGGTGTAACCATCAGGTTTGAGGACGTATTGCGCTTTCTCAAATGTCACGTCTGGAAGATCCTGATCTTGAGTCTGGCCGGGCTAGCCTTCGGTATTTCTGTGACGTTTGTGATTCCCAGACAATGGGAGGCGGTCGGGGTATTGCAGATAGGTCAAATTGCGAACGAGGCGACGACCGCGCCTGCTCCGCCGACCCCGATTGAGCCGGCCGCACGGGCACTGGAGCGGTTGAGAATGCCACAATTCACGAACAGCGTCTTGAAGGACCTCGGCCAAAACGTGGGGCTCGATGAGGGTGCAACCGCAGTTCTGATCCGGCGCTCGTTGAAGTCGACGATACTGAATGGTACGGATCTCATACAGTTCGCTGTAAGGGGTTATTCGCCAGAGGAGGCCAAGCGCGCCGCACGGGCAATTGGAGATGAGTTGAGTCGCGTTCATGCAGGATTGATGCGGCCGTCCCTGGATAGGCTAAATGCTGATCTGGCAGAGGTAGAGCAGGGCGTGATTTCTGAAGGGAAGCGCCGTGACGCGCTGAGTGAGCTTGTAAAGACCCGTGGTCAGGCAGGCGTCGCCGGAAAATTTTCCGAGAATGTTCTACTTAGTGAGATGGTCACTGAAAACGAGAAAGCGCTTCGCTTCTTGCGGTTTCGCAAGAACTCGCTTCACGAACTCCTGAGTAAGGAGCGTACATTCAACACGCACCTGCTCGGCCCGGTCGAAGCGAGCAGGCGATACGTGTACCCAAGCAAGGCGCTGTTTGGTGCTGCCGGCCTGGTGATCGGCCTGCTCCTGAGTTTGCTTCTTGGTATCGCGATTGAAACGAGGCGTCGTGTGAAGCAACTGTAGTGAGGGCGCTTTTGAATGCCGGCATGAATGCCGGCATACTTCACTCGCGGCGGTAGAGACACACCAGTACATCGCTCGGAAACAGGCGAGTCAGAGGAAGAACTGCCATGATTCCGAGATATTGGACCCAGACGCTCCACGAGCTTGCCGATTTATCAAAGCGCATGCGCGACAGCATGCCCTTCGCGCGGATCGAAGGCAGCTCCGCACGCTTTACCAAGGCAAATCCATGGCGTGATACCAAGTCGGTGAGGTTCGCGCTGTTGAAGTAGTGAACATGGGGCGACGGAAATCCTTTTTGCCAAAGCCGCTCGAACGGACCCGCCCACCCAAGCCGAGCGAACAATTTTGACAGACGATAAAAGAAGCCTTTGCTGTTCGGAAGGTTCAGGACGAGCAGTCCACCGGGAACGAGGCGTTGATGGCAGACAGCCGTGATCGCATGCACGTCGGGGATATGCTCGAACACATCGTTGAACACGATCGCGTGGAATTGCTCATCAGGCTCCAGCGCTTCGGGAAAATAACCCTTGCGGACCGGCAGTCCTTTCGCAGCCGTGCGCATGAAGACCTGTGAGTCGGGCTCCACGCCAAGCACTGAGTAGCGAGAAGCTGCTTCCTCCAGAAACCACCCATGAGCACATCCCACATCGAGCAGTCGCCCCGAGTTTCTCGCTTCATTCTGCTGAATCAGGTCGAGTATTTCCTTGAAATTCTGTACTCGTATTTCTCGTAGCCCTGCTTCGCGATCCTCCTCGTCGATGGAGAAATGCGCCGCCTCGTCGTTGATCATTGGTTCGAAGTCGCCTGCTTCATAGCCGCATACCGGACATACTCTATGCCAGGACAGGAGCCCGGCTTTGGTTTCATTGCTGCAGGAGGGGCAGGAACTGGCGTGTTTATCGAAAGACATATCCTTACCGGTCATACAAAGATTTAACGACGTTCCTGCGTTACTTCGAGTCCTATGTGCTCCACATGGGCTCCTACACCACGGATCATGTCGAACGCGGTCAGTCGCTTGGTGTATTGGTGCGCTTAGGTTCGCGCCACCGGACGCATGCTTCAATAGCGTGCAGTCGCCAACGACTGGCTCACCGACTTGCTTCTACCCCGGCGTGTAGCCAGAAAGATAACTAGCGACAGATTGGTTGCAATAATGCACCAATAGGCATATCGAAAATCAATCGACGGTACGGCGGCCAGCAAGCTGAAATAGCATCCCAATGCCGATAGGTTCAGGGCGATAACCTGCATTCTCTCCACGGACTGTTTCATGCTGGCACCCAATATCAGCATGAATAATGAGAGCATCAGCCAGGTGTAGGGCTTAAAAAATTCACTCAGAATGCCGTTCTGACTCTTCGTGACAAAATTCTCCAGAGATTGTGCTTGATCCGGTCGCGACAAAGTAATATTCATATCGTTCTGCATGATACCCGGCTGCCATACATATCCGGGCGAGAGTTGTGGAGAACGAAGAAAATACAGGAAGGCATCCCACCGTATCTTTGCGGAGAGCAGAGGGTGAGCGAGTACGGTCTCCTTCCAAAGCCTATGGGTGAATTCATACGGTACATGTGTCACGAGACTGCCGCTCGGATCATAGCCGCGGCCGATGAAGCACAATGCTCGCTCATACAAGATTCGAGGCTTGGTGCAGGTTTCAAGGTCGTCCTGTCTCACCCATGGCAGCAAGTTCTGTCCTGTCTGGACCGATATCATCGCAATCTCGTCACCCATCAGGAATGTCTCCAGGTGCTTCTTTTCAGCTTTCAGGAGGTCATAGCTGATCATTGAGACGATGAACCAGAATGCTACTGAGACCAAGCCAGTGATCAGTAGTCCGTAGACGGCTCTGCTTGCACGCAGGTGGTATAGCGCCGCGACGAAAATAAGGGGCGCAGTAGCGAGAATGGCGTTATGCCGCACGGCAAACGCATAAAAAAGGAAAGGCACTCCCAGCACGGCGAGTTTGATGCTTCTCTTGTTATTGAGCAGGAACCCGGACGCCACCAGCAACGAGAAGGCCATGCCAACGTCCTTCCATAGGACACCGGTAAAGTTCAGAATCCAAGGTAAAAAGAAAATGGCGGGGATGAGAAGTTTCCAGGGAGGGTTGGAAATATTCAACTGCCAGGCAAAGATCCCGAGCACAAGCAGGGCCAGATGCAATACCAGCAGACTCTGCGGGCCGGGTATCAATTTCAGGCACAGGTGCCATACATACGACATTATTGCCGGGTGGCTGTCGGTGTAGCTGTGATCGAGCGCGCTGCGGTACTGCATGACGGAATCGTTGGACATGAAGCCGGGAGCAAAACATGTCCAGATAGTCAGAACGAGTAGCGCCGTTACTGCAATCGTGAGCGCCTTGTATTTCGCGTTACTCATGGTCATGCCGGCAGTGTAACTTAATCTCGATGTGAGAAATCATGAGCCCGTCGTCAAAATAACGCCGATCAGAATGAAAACTACGCCAAATATGTACTGCGTCTGAAAGCGTTCGCAAAAAACAAAATAGCTGCCAATGGGTACGAGTACAAAGGCTAAGGCCATCAAGGGGTAAACCTTGCCAAGCTGGATACGCTGGAGCACCCATACCCAGACAATTGAAGTTAGCCCATAAAGAAGCATCGCTGCGAACAGCGTTGCGAGGGGCTTGGCAGAAAAAAAGCTTCCACCGGTCTGGGAAGCATTTGCGCTCATTTTGAACAATATTTGCCCAAGAGCCAGCCCAATTGCGCACAACAGGGCTACTGCATAGGTAATGATCACAGGTCGTTCCCTTTCCTTGTTATATATGCATGCGACGCGATGAAACATTGACGCCGTGAGGAAGATCACCGCCGACACCAGTCCATCCCCGATCCTCCTTCTTTATCTCCTTTCCCCGCTGGTAACGCGAAATGCCTTTTTCCTAACTTTGCTTCTATGAAGCGGTCGTCGGGGAACTGATCCAATGTCATAGGCCAGAAATGCCAGCACGAACTGCAGTCCGACGATTACCGGCAGACCGGCGAGCATGACTGTCCCAGCAGACGCAGGTGTGTGATCCTTGAAGGATTGCGCCCACTCGACGACACCAAAAATGAAACCAAATGCCAGCATTGCCAGGCCGAGCGGAAGCTCGAGGGAGGCAATCGAGAGATCACGGAGATAATAATTGTAAAACACACGTTTCGCGAAATTTCGAATATGCTTTACAAGAAACTCACCGACTATCTTGCCGATCTTCAGGTTGCTGATTTCGTCGCCATATCTCGAGTTCATCGGAATATCGACCGCAACCGCCCGCAGCGTATTCAGCCTGAACAACATGTCTGACTCGAAAAAATACCGCCGGCTGATCTTCTCCATTGGCAGCTGCCGAGCCACTTCGCTATGGATGGCGGTATACCCGTTGGTGGGATCGAAGAGATCCCAATACCCGGATGACAGCTTGCTCATGAAGGACAATGCAGCATTTCCAAGTAACCTGACCCTCGGCATTTGATTCAGGCTATCGAGATTGAAGAAGCGGTTTCCTTTGGTGTAATCGGCTTCACCGGCCAGGATGGGCTCGACGAAATCGCCGATGTATTGCGGGTCCATCTGGCCATCACCATCGATCTTGACCATGATGTCCATCTCTTCCTCAATGGCAGCCCGATAGCCGGCCATGACGGCCCCCCCAACTCCCAGGTTCTTGGGCAGCCTGATCACCTTCACCCTGGCGTCCGCGCATTCGCTTGCGACGAGTGCGCCGGATTCCTCCGGACAGCAATCGTCAATGACATAGATGCGGCTGACCAGATCACCGATTTCTGCGATGACGCCCAGGATGTGACTGCGGACGTTATATGCCGGTATTACAACTGCGATATTTGGGGGATGACTCATTGTCATGTTAACTTGGCATCAGACTCGTATGCTCAGTGCTTCGCCTGCACGAGACGAGCGACAACGCCATCGTACTCATCCAATATCCTGCGCCAAAGAAACTGATCGATGCAGCGCTGTTGTGCTGCACCAATCATCGCCGTACGTGCTGCCGGCGCAGGTGGATTGTCCAGGTGCGCGGCCAAGTCCACAGCCTCCTTGAAGTACAGTCCGGACGCATCGCCGCCAAGAACCCACCGATTGAAAGGATTGTCGTGAGCTACCAGCAGCGCACCGGCAGCCATGGCTTCAATCAGGGACGGATTGGTGCCTCCGACTGAATGACCATGGATGTACAGTTTGCTGCGACGCCTCAGTTCATTGAGCACGCGCGTGTTGTAGACGCCACCGGCGAAATGGACATTGGGGTGCCTAGCACGAAGCTGGCGGCCGTAGTCGTTCACCTCGAAGTTGCCCAGAACGACCATCGGACTATTCTTCCGGCTTCGTTCAAATGCCTCGAGTATCACGTGGATCTGGTTTTCCGGTTCCGCGCGTGCAACGACGAGGGAAAAGCTCTGATCCGGGTACTGCGCGAGCAGGGGATGCGAAAGATCGCTCCTGTCGTCAGGCTGCAGGGCATCGTCATCCACACCATAAGCAATCATGGTGGAATCCTTGCCAAGCTCCTCCTGCAGGTAGCGCTGGATTTCGGGGTGATCAGCTATCAGGATATTTGCCTTGCTGGCCGCCGCCCGCTCATTCATGCGCAGCCAGATGCGCGCAAGACGTCCCCACTTCTCGCGCCGCCACTCGATGCCGTCCATGTTGACGGCATGCGGAATACCGCGCTGATTCAGATAGCGCTGGAATATCCCGGTGCCATAGCCAAAGATCAGTGCGACAGCACCTGCCGGGACCTCTTTGAATGAACGCCAGTCATATTCGACGGTGCCGAGCGGGCCACTGCTTCGCACCGGAATGAATCTGCGTCTTACTCCCATCCAGAAGTCCTCGTCAACCCCATCCTTGTTGACAGTAGGATCCTGATTGCAAAACACAGTTACATCATGGCCTTGGCTTACCAGGTGCGGTGCAAGAACCTCTACCAGTCTTTCAAAACCTCCGTAGCGGTTCGGAATGCCGCGTACCCCAATCAGATAAACAGTCGCCATAGCCCTGACTTAGCGTAGATACCGTCCGCGCAGGACGTCACTCATTATTCGAAAAAGACCCGCAACGCCACCGACGCAATACCGCAGAAGACCAGTAGGCCAAGGTGATTTCAAGAGAACCCGACGCGCTGCGAACTCGCCCTTGCGCATCTTCCATATTGCGCCAGATAATCCGCCACTGGTGCCGGCCGGTCGATAGACAATAGATAATTCCTGCGGAAGAAAACAAATTCGAGTGTCGGATTGGACGTAGCGAAGAAGAAAGCACCAGTCCTCACAATGCCGAAGTCGCTCCAACCCGAGTCGCCGCTCTCGACGAATAACCAATGCGGGCGTGACTACGGGATTAAGAAGTGCAATCCACCAGCCGAACGGCATCCAGTTGCTCAGCGCGTTGGTCCAAAAACGGGCAAGCTTACCATATTTCGGCATCCCCTGAACACCATGAAACAGCAGATCAATCGGGGCGTTATCCAGTTGCTGAAGTACGAGATCGATCTTATCTGGAGTGAACGCGTCATCAGAGTCCAAGAAGGCGATGTGGCTGAATTGTGCTCTCCTTATGCCCAGATTCCGCGCTGCCTGTGGCCCTCGATTGTGCACGAACCGATAGCAACGGATCGGAATGTTATGATTGTTGATTTTCGGGAGCTGCGGCCGCAAATCCTCTTTAGAGGCGTCGTCGATGACGATGATTTCGACGCGGTCAGTCTGGTCTGAAATAACCGACTGACATGCCCGAAGCACCATATCCAGGCGATTTAATGTGGGAATCACTACCGACAATCCAGTCGGTCTCGCAGGAGCATTGAATTGCATAATCACCCGAAAAAAGGAAGCTCGCGCATGTAGGTCGAGCCGGCTGCCCAGGTGAGCAGGATTGCAATATTCATCGCAGATAGTGCAAGAAAATTCTTGCCAGATTCGGCGTATGAATCGAGCGAAGGGCTGAGTGTGAGGAAAAGGATTATCGGGTACGTGCCATAGATAAAGCGATACCCAAAATAAGGCAAGCCAAGGAACAGTGTGCAAACAATGGCCAGCCGTAGTGCTATCGCATATGGCTTGTACGACAGGATACCCTCAATCGTGGTCCCAGCCCGACGGGACAGCAACGGCGCCAGCAATGCAGCGATTACGCACGCAAATGCAAGAACACGAATCCAAAGTTCGCTGCTTTCGTGTGCCGCATACTTGTTGATTTCATACAGAAACCGCGAGACGAGCGGTAGCTCAACCGAACTGTGGAGGGAGTGCAGGGTAATAATAATCAGGCCTGCGATCAAGGTCAGAAAAATCTTCCAGTTCTGCCGCGCCAAAAAATACCCCAGCATCACCAGACCGGCACTGGTGTGAAAAGCCATGGCAAGCGCGCCAAACAGCAAGGTAAAAAGCAGACTGACGGGAGCCAACGATACGGCCAGTACCATCAGTCCTACAGACAAGCCCTGCCTCAGTGCATTTGTAGACAGCTCGATACCAATAAGCGACAGCAGGAATGCCGATAGGTAGCATAAACGGACGCGCCACGGTGCAGGCAAGACGAACACTGGCAAAACGATCAGGAAGATCCACACCGCAGGCAGAAGACTCGTATCGCAACTGCCAAACATGGTGTAGTTCAGAACGTTCGTTGCGATCTGAAAACTGGATTCGCGATCTCCGATCAAGCCGCCTTTACAGAAGTCGGTAAAGATCTCGGCGTATGCAACCGTGTCCACCCCAAAACTGAGGCTGCGAAAACACATCATCACGACGATGAAACTGGCTGCCGTGACGCCGCCGACCAGATGCGGCGATGGCTGCCGGACGTTCAGCAGGCGCACGCCGAAGCCCGACGACAGCCCCAACACAGTGGCCATCAGGACAATGTCAGTCAGAAACATAGGATGGTGCGTCCGGTTGCAGCATGCTCAAGGCGAGCCTGACTTGTGCCAGCAGACAACGCTTCATGAGCCGCTCTTCGTCAGTTCCAGTTTCTTGCCCATCTTCCTGATGTGCTGCGAGGCAACCTCAAAAGCTTGCTCGGTATCCAGCACGTCGCGAAGTACCACGGTATTGTCCGGGAGAAACCGTTTCAATTGACGCTGGGCGATCGCGCGTCCGATGCGAGTCGCCTCGCGCACAGCTGCACCAACGAGCTCAAATGTCGTTGCCAGAATGCCGTTCTTGCGTGCGTGCTGCAGCAAGCAGCTCATCACCATGTCTTTGTATTGCGGATCACTGATCAGGCAGCGCAGATACAACATCGAGAAATCCGCCTTCCCCAGCCATTGCGGCTTGTCTTCAATGCCCTTGAGCAGGGAGTATCCCCATACCGTCGGAACGCTGTAGTACTCCGGTACACGGCTGTCCCATACGAGATTCTTGAACGCGCCAATATGTGCGTTATCTCGCAAGCCCCCGACATGGCGGCCTCGCGCGCTCTTTCCGGAAGTGCTCCCGGCACAAGCGCCAGGCACCACGATCGGAAAATTGACGCGATAGCTCTTCCTGCTTTCTATGGAGATCAACGCAGCACTATAGATATCCGGGCTGACACCGCCAAACAGCGCACCGTGCGTCTCGATTATGCGCTTGACCAGTTGACGGGAAATCATTCCCGCATATGCCCGGGGCATGCCCAGCACGCCAGCCCCCATATTGCGCAGGGCTGTTGACAGTTCTTCCTTCGCGTCGAATGGCGTAACCCGACCGTCAAAGTCACTCACCACGAGCGTGCTTCCCTCGGCCTTCCATCGCGTCGTGCTGGCAAAGGTCGGCCAGTAATACAGCATGGGGAAGCTGAAGCTGAAGGCATCGACATTGTTGGCGACGCCCCAATGGGCGATCTCCGCGATCTGCGGAGACACCAGATCATCATCCCCGATGAATGCGAGGTACTCTCCGCTCGCGTGGCTCAGCGCGTAATTGAAGTTGTCCACCACGCTGAGCGGCTCGCCGGGCCGAAGTAGCTTCAGGCGAGGGATACCCTGGCCCCCAAAATGCGGCGATATCCTGTCCTCAGTGCTGGTGTCGCTGACGACAACCTCTAGCTCCTCGGAGGCCGCCAGCACAGCGCGAATCGTAGAGACTGCGCATTCCGGGCGACCGTGAGTGGGGATGATGACTGATACAAGCGGCCGCATTACAGCTTCACCTGTTTACGAACATATGAAAGTGTTAGCAGCAGTTGTTTGATGCGTTCCACATTCAATCGCTCGGTGTTGTGGGAGGTGTAGTCGTCAACGTCGTTGGCGTCGGGCTGGCCTTCCAGAATAAACTTGTCATAGTTCAGGTCGCGATTGTCCGCAGGGATTCGGTAATAGCGGCCCATATCTTCCGCCTTTGCCATTTCTTCGCGGGATACCAGGGTCTCATAGAGCTTTTCGCCGTGCCGCGTACCGATAATTTCGACGGGGGCGGAGCTATTGAGCAGTTCCTTCAGAGCTTGTCCCAGATCCTCGATGGTGGAGGCTGGGGCCTTCTGCACGAAGATGTCGCCTTGCGTGCCATGCTGGAAGGCGTGCAGTACGAGATCGACGGAGTCTTCCAGCGACATCAGGAAGCGGGTCATCTTGGGATCGGTCACGGTCAGGGACTTACCGGCCTTGATCTTTTCGATAAATAGCGGAATCACCGATCCACGCGATGCCATTACGTTGCCATAGCGGGTGGCGCAAAGAACCGTGCTGCCCTCGCGGATGGTTCGTGACTTTGCCACCATGATCTTTTCAGCCATGGCCTTGGAAATACCCATTGCATTGATCGGGTACACCGCCTTGTCGGTGCTCAGTACGACAACACGCTTGACCTTGTTGGTGATAGCGGCGTTCAGGACGTTTTCAGTCCCGACGACATTGGTAAGCGTCGCCTCCATCGGGTAGAACTCGCAGGATGGTACCTGCTTCAGAGCCGCTGCATGAAACACATAATCGACGCCTTCCATGGCACGGGCGACGCTTTCATAGTTGCGAACATCGCCAATATGAAATTTGACCTTGCGGTTATTGATGGCAATGCGCATGTCTTCCTGCTTTTTCTCGTCACGACTGAAGACGATGATTTCTTTCACAGAGGAATGCAGGAAACGATTCAGAACCGTATTGCCGAACGAGCCGGTGCCCCCGGTGATCATCAAAACCTTGTTATCGAACATTTGTGAAAATCTCTCAAAAATTAATAATCAAAAATTGAGCCAGGGCGGCAATGACCATGAGTGGTACTATGAGTTGCAGTGCTAATACCGCGGAATATCTTGCCGTCGAACCGACCTTTTCGAGGGTAAGTGCCCTAATCCAACTGCTGGCGGTTGACGATATGTGATAGCCTGCGTACACATAGCATACGGCTTCAACACTCTGTTTATAGGCTGCCAGCGCGGCCAATGCCAACGTGACGATACTCAGAATCATCGAGGCTACTGCCTGGAAGCGAAAGTCCTTCGCGTAGAGCAGCAATGTGTACGGAATATAGCCAAAGGCGCCCACGACAAAGCCCGGCAAGAGAATCTTTACGTAGTGGGATATTATCTCGTTGTCATGATTGTGGCCAACCCACAGGCCAATCAGGAGATCCCGCGCCAGCCAGAAGACAAGGCAAGGTACGGTAGTGATCAGGATTGTGCAGAGTACGAATCTATAGATCGTGGCTTTGGGGAAATCGTTGCCTGCGATATTCTGATTCAGCACACGGGGCTGAAAATACTGGCTGATGGGTCCGCCCAGCAATGATAACGGAACCATACAAACGGTCGTCGCCAGAAAGTAGGGCGACACGCTGTTGGCGGAAATCATGCCGGATACCAGGGGCTTGTCCAACTGCGTAACGGCTGCGCCTGCAGCCGAGAAGAGTACCAGTGCACGCCCCTTTTTTATCAGCTCCCACGCATCCCGGATACTGGCGTGTGGCAGGCTGGACTGTCGCGAGGTGGCGCCGCGCCAGTATGCGAGACAGTAGTGGCGCGTGACCAGTGCCTGCCCCACGGCAAATATGAGCTGTGTGGCGATGAAGGCGGACATCGTGTTCGAGATGGTCGCCAGAACATAGGCCGTGACGCATGCGCGGGCTGCCACGCCAATCACCTGAATCGTACTTGCCGCCGCATACTCGCGGCGGGCTAGCATCGTCCCGTAGTACGTGTTCTGGAGAACCAGCACCCAAAAGAGCACAATCGTACCCACGATTGTGCTCCACTCAATGCTGGCGAAAGCCCCCAGAGCCTTTAGGCCTACGGCGATCGGTAGCAGCAGGAGATAAAAGCCGGTGAGGCTAACCTCTGCCGTATGCACAAGCGACACTAGTTCGGGCGAGCTAGAGCGGTTGACTGCCACCTCACGACCGAGCAAGGTCGACATGCCCAGATCCAGCATGATCAGGAGACTCTGGAGCGACAGGATTACGGCAACAATGCCAAACTGTTCAGGGCCGAGTTGGTGTCGATAGAACGGCAGGAAGATGAACCCTACTAGCACTGCCGACACTTTGCCGGCATACAGCATCACCATGTCGAGTGCGGCGGCACGGAGCAATTTCATCAGTACCTTTCAGCTCTGTCCGGAATTCAGCGACTCGACTGCCGAGCGCGCGAACACGTCGCCGATAGTGTCAACGTCAGTCTGGGTCAGCCACCATCCGCAAGGAATGGCGACAATATGGTTTTGCAAATAGGCGGTATGAGTGAGCGGGCCCAGGCGGTTCGCATGGAACCCGCTATAGGTGTCATTCCGATGGTGCAGGATGGACGCGGAAATGCCCCGGTCTTTCAGTTGCTGAAGCAGCGTGTCCCTGTTTTCGGCCAGGCAGAGCATTACCCAATACGCCGGGTCTGCGCCATTGGCGGCGCGCACGGTGCTAATACCCTCGACTTCCGCGAGCCGTGCCGTAAGCCTGGTCACGTTGGAGCGGGCCTGCTCGACTTTTTCCCGTGCGGTCTCCAACTGGGCGTATCCGAGTGCCGCGCACAGATTGTTCATCGTGTAAGCCCACCCGATCTCGGGGATATCGGCGTCCGGATTGATTTCCCCTTGCGTGGTGCGGAACCCTGAGCTCTCGATGCCAAAGCGCCTGAGCTGAAGAGCCTTGCGTGCCATTTCCGCCGATTTGCACGCCAGCGCACCTCCTTCGGTGCAATTGATCTGACGATTCGGATAGAAGGAATAGATCGAGAAATCCGCGAGACCGCCGACGTGAGCGCCGTCCTGCGTGGCAAACAGGGCGTTGTTGCAGTCTTCGATAAATGCAATGCCACGCGCCTTGCACAGCTCGGCCATTTCCCTGGCCGGGCCAGGGTAGCCGGCTACGTGATACATGATCACGGCCTTTGTCTTGTCGCTGACCTTTCGCGCGGCATCGGCGACGTCCATTTCAACCGAGCGCGGAAGTACATCTACCCATACCGGTGTGGCCCCGCAATGCGCAATCGCGGAATTGGTGGCCATGCAGGAAAAGGCGGTGGTCAGGACTTCGTCCCCGGGGCGGACCCCGGCGAGATGCAAGGCAAGAAACATCGCGCTTGTCATATCCTGGGTGGAAACCACGTGGGGTTGGCCGACAAGGTCGCCAATACCCTTTTCAAACTTTGCCACGTACTCGCCGCTGGCGATGCGACCGGAGCGCAGGACTTCCAGAGCCGCAGCCTCCATTTCGGGGGTGTGGACGACTCCGAACAATGGTATTTGCTTCATTTTGGGTTTCCTTAGCCTTTCCTGATCGCATCGACGATACGCTCGCGATCTTCATCGCTGACCCACCAGCCGCACGGGATGTGAAGCAGCCTTTTGTAGAACGCCTCCAGGCCGGGCAATTCCCTGCGGGATGCGGCGAAGATGCTGTGGAGACTGTTGGGGCGATGAAGTTTCGATGCGGCGATTCCTGCAGCGTTAAGCGCCTTTTCGACGCTCGCGCTGTCGTCGCACAACAGGGTGTAAATCCAGTAGCTTGGCTCGGCGACGGCATCGCAGCGCGCAAAGTCGACCCCGCTGACCGATTCCAGCTGGGCGTCGTAGAACTTGCCATTCTCGATGTGCCGATCGAGGACGGCCGAGATGTTCTGCAACTGAACCAGTCCGATCGTGGCGTTGACGTTATTCATGTTGTACTTGTAGCCAACGCTGGTGATATCGATCTCGGTGCGCGGAACACCCTTGAGCATTCCGAACCAGCGGAATTTCTTTGCCGCGTCCAGTTGCGATTCGTCGCTGAGCGTCAGCAGGCCACCATCGACAGTGGTCATGTGTTTGATGGCCTGGAAGGAATAGATTCCGTAGTGGCCGATCGTGCCGATGGGCCGGTCCTGATAGCGTGCTCCCAGAGCGTGGGCGCAATCTTCGATGAGAGCGATTCCGTGCTCGTCGGCGAGCCGCTTCAGCTCGGCAAGGCGCACCGGGTAGCCAGCATAGTGAACGCAAAGGATTGCCTTGGTCCGGCTCGTGATGCAATTGCGGACCGATTCGGGGCACATATTGCCCGATGCCGGATCGACATCGGCCCAGACCACTTTTGCGCCGTTGTAGAGGATCGACGTATTGGTCGGCTCCGCAGTCATTGGCGTGGAAATCACCTCATCGCCAGGGCCGACACCGGCCAACGTCAGCGCCGCGTGAAGCGCGCCGGTTCCGCTGCTCATTGCGAGCGAATGCTTCAATCCGAATTTCTTGTTGAACTCTGACTCGAATCGGTAAACGGATTCTCCCTCGGCAATCATGCCGCTGTAGAGAACCTCTTCCAACGCGGGCATGAGGGCCGATTTGGCGGGCATTGCTACCTTGACGATCGGGATCATATTGAATATTTCACTTAGATGCGGTTAAGCAATGATATATATGGCAGGTCCGGGAGGCTCTTGCCCGAGAGATTGCTGATCATTCGCTGGGAACTTGCTTGCAGTTCCGAGCGGTAACCCCGATTGACCAGCTCTGCGTAAATTTCCGAGTCCGCCGGAGCATTTAGATTCCATCTTTCTGGAAGAATCTTGTCGATGATCTCAAAAATGGCATCCCAATTGCCGGTCCACTCCGCCAGGGTGTATCCCTGCATGGTCGGGAGTACCGTTATGGAGGCCACGTGATTGCTGAAAGTCACCACGCTTTTGGCGAACGCCGGGACGCCCTGAGTTGACCTGTTCTCTACTGTTATATCGGTCAGGTCGTGACAGAAAACGCTGTCATCGTCAGCCGCCGGATGCCTCCACACAGTTCCATACCTGTCGTGGCTGTCCACGACGAAACCGTGCCTGGCATAGACATCGGGCTTGTTCGTCCAGAGGATCAGCGAGTTGTAGGATTTTTCCTTGCCGACTTCCGTTGCAGCAGCAAGGAGTTTGTGGCTGAGCCCTTGGCCCCGGAACGCTTTGCCGACACAGACCATGCCAACTAGTCCGACGGTCTCGGCGTTGAGAAACGTTGCCTCTTTGATGATGAGAGCCGCAGCCGTCGACTTCACGTCGTTCCCGTCATCCTGACTGATCAGGACAGATGTCACCCCGATCCCGGCGTCAATCCACGGGTAATGCGTGGGCAGGTCGATTCCGCGCCCTCTGGAGCTGAAAAATACCTCCCAGATCAGCGCCTGGGCAGCCGGTGGCACACCTCGATGTACCGAGTACTGCAATGACAGTTCGCTCAATTCACACCTCGTCCCGTTAGTCTCGGCTGGAGAACATCCTGATCGCTGACCCCGGAATCGGCAAACCGCTCCGGTACCCCTGATTTAAGCCTCTTCTTTCCTTTTCGCATTGAAGTCGCCGTCTCCAACTTCGGCCCGCAAGGCCTCGATTTCCGACTTCAGCAGTTCGTACTCTTCCATCTTGCGTTTCAGGAAACGGCTGGTCAGGGCTGCCTTTTCCGCAATACCGCGTGGCGTGAGAATGTATACATAGCCAAACTTGTTCTTGGATTGGCTAAAGTTCTGGACCTTGATCCAGCCCTTTTCCATCAGGGCCCTGAGGCAGTAATTCAGACCTCCCACGCTTACGCCCAGCTTCTCCGCAAGCTCGCGCTGGGTGAGGTCCGGATTCTCCTGCAAGATGCGCATGATCCGAAAATACGTGTCTTCTTGTATCTTGGCTTGGCGACTGGTCATGGGTTGGAGACAATGCTCATTTGCAGAATGACAGTCGCAAGCAAGGTAGCATTCAGCCTCGTCACTGTGAGGCTGTTGACGAGGTGACTAAAGTGCCTTAGACAGTATGTTTGTTTGAAGTTGAACAATTCTACTTGGATCCCGCCGCGCGGTCCAGCGCCTGAGGCCAGCCCCGGCCCTTCCGCCTGCGGGGGATCTACCGATTGTTCTACGTCTGTTGTCTGGCGGCCCCATTTGCCTGTGATAGTTTCCACGGGAAATTGCCTTGCCTTCGTTCTTCCTTGGGTAGCTCTAGCCGTTCAGTCATGCCTGGCTCGCGAAGTTGTACCAGCACGTCAGCAAGTGCAGCTTCGTCCTCGGCGGGAACCGGCATGCCTTGATAAGTCGTCCTACCGACAGGACGGTCCTGGCACCGCGAGGCGCAAGCGATTCTTGGATGGGGAACTGTAGAGGGTTGGGAAGGTACTCGCACGCCGGCGCAAGCGATGCGGCGATCAGCACGATCGATTGCGCAAACTGGAAGTTGCCGAACCCCATCGGTGCCAGCGCGCGCAGGCATGGCCACCAGGCCGATAGCTACGCCGACCTGAAGGCCGCGCTTGGCCAGAATCCATAGCAGATTGCCTGCCACTTGCTGGCGTCAGGCGGCCTCCGGATGGAGCACGCTCGCCGCGCTGGACAGGTTTGCGTAGAGCGTGAGCCAACGCTGTGCAACCGCTTCGATTGAGAACGACGACAGCACGCGATCGCGCCGTTCAGCGGCCTGTGTCGGTGTCCCGCGTCCTGCATGCAGCGCGGCGGCGAGGGCATTGGTGAGTGCCGTCACATCGCCTCGTGGGACGATGGTGCCCTGGCCGCGTAGCACTTCGGCCACGCCCGGGGCATCGGTCGCTACGACCGGGCATCCGCAGGCGAGCGCCTCGACCAGAACCATCGGCAGGCCCTCGATGTTCGACGAGAGCACGAATGCATCGGCAGCATTGAGCAAGGCGGGGATGTCGTCGCGCGGGCCCAGTAGCGTAATGCGTGGGGCCAGGCCATGCGCGCTGATCTGGTTGGCCAGTGCGTGGCGGAGTGCGCCGCCGCCGGCGATCAGCAAGTGCGCAGGCATGGAGGCATCCAATTGCCCGAACGCGCGGATCAGCAGATCTTGCGCCTTCTCCGGCGCCAGCCGTCCCACATTGAGCACCAGCCTCGTATCGTCTGTGATGCCCAGGCGTTCGCGTGCGGTTATGCGCAACGCCGGCTCCGGGCGGAAGCGGCAAACGTCGATGCCATTCGGTATCACAACGATGCGGTCGTCCGGCACTCCGCCGGCTGCGATCATGCCGCTGCGGCCGTCGGCGCTGACGTGCGTGGTCAGGTCTGTCCACCGATCGGTCAGCCGATATGCCAGCATGCGCATACGCCCGCCCTCCCGGAAGCTATGGGCGGTACAAACCAGCGGCGGGCAACGGACGATGCGGGTAAGCAGGCGGGCAAACAGGTTGGCATGCACCATATGCGCATGGATGACGTCCGGGTGCCATGCCTTGATCAGCACGCGCGCCCGCAACAGGGCCCGTGCCATGTCCATGGGCGTTTTGCACATGTTCAGTTCGACCAGGCATGCGTCTGCTGGCAAGTCGATTTCCTTGCCGGACGACAGGCTCAGAATGGTCACGGCGTGTCCCAGCGCAAGGAAAGCGCGTGCCAGCGCGGCTACCTGGAGTTCGGCACCGCCCACCTTCAATCCGGTAGTAACCAGGAGGATCCGCATTGGCGCGATATCGCCGACGTTGGTCGATGCCATCACCGCGCCCCATACCCCGTCAATAACGTCCGCACCGTCTTCACCGCGATCAGCAGATCCAGCGCAAACGAGCAATGCTTGACGTAATACAAGTCATAGCTCAGCTTGGTCACCGTTTCCTCATGCGTGCCGACATACCCCTGCTGCACCTGCGCCCACCCCGACAATCCCGGCCGGACTAAATGGCGGTACGGATAGTACGGAATCGTCCCTGAAAACTCCTCGACCATCGGCGCCTGCTCCGGCCGCGGTCCGATCAGGCTCATATGCCCGACCAGCACGTTCCATAGCTGCGGAGTTTCGTCGATGCGGTATTTGCGGATGATCCGGCCAACCTTGGTGACGCGCGGGTCCTGGCGTGCGGCGAACTGCGCCGTGGTGCTGGGATCCACGCCCATGCTGCGGAACTTCAGCATGACAAATGGCTTGCCAAAGAGGCCGACTCGTTCCTGGCGGAAGATGGCCCGGCCAGGCGTTTCCAGTCGGATCGCAAGTACGACGGCAAGGCCGACTGGCACAACGAACGGCGCCAGGCAGACGACAGCTGCGATATCGACGGCGCGCTTGAGGTAGCCGTAGAGGTAATGCGCCGCGTAGTCATCAAGAAAATTCTCGTCGATATGCGCAAGCCCGACGCGGCCCGTAAGCATCTCGCCGACGCGTTCCACCGAGTACATGCGCACGTGGCTCATCTTGTACTGGGCCAGTTGTCGGGTGCGCTCGGGATCGGCGGTGGTGCTGCGGTCGACCATCAGGCCGTCGCAGTGCCTGGCGTCTTCCAGCGAGCCGATTGGCTCGAAGCGTGTAGGCGAGGGAGGCGCGGCACCTGGCATTGCCAGGATGGACTCGAGTTGTTCCAGCGTATGCGGATCGGTGTAGCCAAACAGCGGCACGTAGTTCTGCACGTAGCGGCGATATCCGATCCAGATCCACGCGAGCGTGGTCACGTAGCTCAGCAGAAGGGCGCCGCGGGAGTACTCGATGTGAAATGCGGCAAAGACGAAGAGCAACGCGACAAACGGGAAGGTTGACGCAAGCCCGGCCAGGCTGTTGCCCTCCATTGCCGGCAAATGCAGCGACCGGTGTAGCATCAAGAAGGCGAACAGGTAGGGGACGATGGACCACAGTAGCGTTCGCGTGAACACGTAGGTCACGACACCGGCATGGTGTGCGACCTCGGCCAGCACGGTGTTGATGCCGAACAGCAACAAGCCTAGGCAGGCCCAGCCTAGCATCCTGCTCACGCGGCGGACGGTCTCCGAGCCGGCAATATGCATGCCGGTTGCGTGGCGGCGCAGGGGTTCGCTCTTGATGATTTCGGTCATGTCTGCATCCGTGCTGCGCGGGGCTTGTCGTCCAGGGCGTCCTGATATACGGCCCATGTGGCCCGCGTCATGCGATCCAGGCCGTAATGCTGTTCCCATCGATTGCGTGCAGCATTGCCCAATGCTGTACGCCAGCTGGCATCAGAGGCCAGGCGCGACAGTGCTTCGGCAAGCGTGGCCTCGTCGTTACGTTCCAGCAGCACGCCGCAACGGCCGTTGTCGAGCTGCTCGCGGATGCCGGGCAGGTCCGATGCAATGACCGGCAGGCCTGCACGCATAGCTTCCAGCACGGATAGCGGGAAGCCTTCATGATCGGAGGTGAGGACGAAGATCTGGGCAGTCAACAATAAGTTAGGGACGTCGCCGATGCCGCCGGTGAAGCGGACCCGCCCCGGAGCAACCTGGTCTGCCAGTTGCTGCATGGCGGAGCGCCTGGGGCCGTCTCCTGTGATCACTAGTTCGCACGCTGGCAAGCTCGCTTGCGCGAAGGCGCGGATCACCAGGTCAGGACGCTTCGGCGCGGCAAGACGGGCGACCATGACGATCCTTTGCACGGGTGCCTCTGGTCGTGCGCGCGCGTTCGTGTCGGCAATGCCATTCGGAATCACGGCAATATGCCGCGCCCGAATTGGCAGTGTCCGGGCCAGGTGCTTCTCAGCCTCGGCTACGCAGATCATGCGCGCGGTCAGCGGCGCTAGCAGCCACTCGGCAATGCGTGCGGCGACGCGCTGCCGCGCGGGAGCTTCGGGCTTGAACGCGAAGCCGTGCACGGTATAGATCACAGGGATGCCAAGCAGGAAGCCCGCAATCCTGCCCAGCGCTCCGGCCTTGGCACTGTGGGCATGGATAAGGTCCGGCGCGGCCTGTCGCAGGGCCAGCAGCAACTCGCGCAGGGCCGTCAATGCACGGGCTGGCGAGAGGGTGTTGTCTAGCTGTTGCAGCCGGATGACGGGGATGCCGGCGCGTTGTGCGATGTCAAGAAGCGGTCCGTCCCCGCCGGCCAGTAGTACCATGTCGGCCTGGCCGTTTGCCGATTGCAGCAAATCCGCCACATGCGACTGTGCGCCGCCGATCTCCGAATTGGTAATCAAGCAGGCTACGCGCGGCCGGTTGGTGGTCTGGGTGTTGGATGGCAAGGGTGAGAGCGCAATCGCTGGCGCGGATGACGGCTGGCAGTGGCGAACCGGGCCGGCTTCAGGTAGTGAGCCGCTATGTGGGTGGCAAGAACAGTGGCCACCGTTCCCAAAGCGGCGATTATACCGCCCGCCCGCCGTGCAATCCGGCAAAATACCTCCTTCGGCACGCAGTGGTTGACCCTTGGGGGCGCGCGGCTGAGCCATTACTTCAGGAATCCCCATGAGACTTGATCCCTCCATCTTCAAAGCCTATGACATCCGCGGCATCGTCGGCAAAACCCTAACCAGCGACGTGGCCCGCCAGATCGGCCTTTCGTTCGGTTCGGCTGCTGCGGAAGCCGGCGAAAAGGCCGTCGTAGTCGGCCGCGACGGCCGCCTCTCCGGCCCTGACCTCATCGGCGGCCTGGTCGAAGGCCTCCGTGCCGCCGGCATGGACGTGATCGACCTGGGCATGGTCGCCACGCCGATGGTCTACTTTGGGACCAATGTCGAGCTGGATGGCGTGAAAGCCACTTCCGGCATCATGGTCACCGGCAGCCACAACCCGCCCGACTACAACGGCTTCAAGATGGTGCTGGCGGGCAAGGCGATCTACGGCGAGCAGATTCAGGCGCTGCGTCAGCGGATCGAGGCCGGCAACTTCACAAGTGGAGCCGGATCCTACCGGGAAGTGGATGTGCGTCAGCAGTATCTCGACCGCATCATCGGCGATGTGAAGCTGGCACGCCCCATGAAGATCGCGCTGGACGCCGGCAACGGCGTCGCCGGTGCCTTTGTGGGCGACCTGTTCCGTGGCCTGGGCTGCGAGGTGACCGAGCTGTTCTGCGAGGTCGACGGCCATTTCCCCAACCATCATCCGGACCCGGCCCACGTCGAGAACCTGCAGGACCTGATGAAGTGCCTGCGCGAGACCGATTGCGAGCTGGGCCTGGCCTTTGATGGCGACGGCGACCGCCTCGGCGTGGTGACCAAGGACGGCCAGGTGATCTTCCCGGATCGCCAGCTGATGCTTTTTGCCGAGGAGATCCTGTCGCGCAACCCCGGCGCGCAGGTGATCTACGACGTCAAGTGCACGGGCAAGCTAGCCCCGTGGATTCGCCAGCATGGCGGCGAGCCCCTGATGTGGAAGACCGGCCATTCGCTGGTGAAGGCCAAGCTCAAGGAGACCGGCGCGCCGATCGCCGGCGAGATGAGCGGGCACGTGTTCTTCAAGGATCGCTGGTACGGTTTTGACGACGGCTTGTACACTGGCGCGCGCCTGCTGGAAATCCTGTCGCGCCACGCCGGCCCGAGCGCGGTGCTGAATGCGCTGCCGAACGCCAACAACACGCCCGAGCTGCAGCTCAAGTGCGCCGAGGGCGAGCCGTTCACGCTTCTGGACAAGATCAGGGCCAACGCGAAGTTCGAGGGCGCTCGTGAAGTCATCACCATCGACGGCGTGCGTGTCGAGTACGCCGATGGCTTCGGTCTGGCCCGTCCGTCCAATACCACCCCGGTGGTGGTGATGCGGTTCGAGGCGGACAACGACGCCGCGCTGGCGCGGATCCAGGCTGAATTCAAACGTGTGATCCTGGCCGAGAAACCGGATGCTCAGCTCCCGTTCTGAGCGCGTGGCGGTGCCGCAGGCATCGGCGGGGACGACCGGGATTGTCCAGTCCGCACCGCTGGTCGCGCCGTTCCCGCTGCCCGATAAGCCGCGGATCCTGCTGGTGAAGGTTTCCTCGCTGGGCGATGTGGTGCACAACATGCCGCTGGTGCATGACCTGCGCGCGCGCTGGCCGGGTGCCGAGATCGACTGGGTGGTGGAGGAGGGCTACGTCGACCTGGTGCGTCTGCTGCCGCAAGTGCGGCGCGTCCTCCCGTTTGCGCTGCGGCGCTGGCGCAAGCGTCTCTACCAGCCCGCTGTCTGGCAGGAAATGGGTGCGTTGCGCGACGCCTTGCGCCGGGACAGCTATGACGCGGTCATCGAAAGCCAGGGCTTGCTGAAGACTGCGGTGGTGGCGCGCGTGGCCAGGCGTACGGCGGATGCGCCGATTATCGGGCTGGGCAATGCGACGCAAGGCTCGGGCTACGAGCCCGCGGCGCGGCTGCTCTACACCGCGCCGGTGCGGGTGCCGCGCCAGACCCACTCGGTGCGGCGTTCGCGGCTGCTGGGTGCGGCGCTGACCGGTGTCGAGCCGGCCGAGCCCCCGCAGTTCTTCGGCTCGGTTGCGCAGACACTGCATGTGGACGATCCGATCTGGGCCGCGCTGCCTGCGCGCTACGCCGTGTGTTTCCACGCGACGGCTGGCGCAAAGAAGAAGTGGCCGGTATCCAGCTGGCATGCACTCGGACGCCAGCTTCAGGCTGAAGGCCTGACCATGCTGCTGCCCTGGGGCAACGAAGCGGAGCGTCGCGCCGCCGAGGAGATCGCCGCAGGTGTGCCACAGGCGCAGGTACTGCCGCGCTTCTCGGTCATGCAGGGCTTTGGCCTGATCAATCGTGCCGAGGTGGTCATCGGTGTCGATACCGGCCTCGTCCATATCGCCGCGGCCCTGTGCCGGCCTACCGTGGAAATCTATACCGCGACCTGGCGCTGGAAGACCGAGGGCTACTGGTCCGAGCGCATTGCCAACGTCGGCGATGACGGCGTGGTGCCGTCAGTCGGGGAAGTCTATGAGGCGGCCTGCCGCGTACGCGGGGTGGGGCGCTAATGCTGCGTTTTGTGTATAGCCTGCTGTGGCTGGTGGCGCTGCCAGCCGCGCTGCTGCGCCTCGTCTGGCGCGCGCGCAAGGAGCCGGGCTACCTCGAGCATGTCGGCGAGCGCCTTGGCGCCTATGGGCATCTGCCGGCAGCCGGGCCGTGGCTGTGGGTGCATGCGGTTTCCGTCGGCGAGACGCGTGCCGCGCAGCCGCTGATCGAAGCGCTGCTGGCTGCTTATCCCGGTCATCGGCTGCTCCTGACGCATATGACGCCGACCGGCCGCCAGACCGGTGCTCAACTGTTCGGCAAGGAGCCTCGCATCATGCAGTGCTACCTGCCCTATGACCTGCCCTGGCTGGTGAGCCGCTTCTTGCGCTACTTCCGGCCCGCGGGCGGAATGCTGATGGAAACCGAGGTGTGGCCCAACCTCGTACATGGCGCTCGCCGCGCGGGCGTGCCGCTGTTCCTGGTCAATGCCCGGCTGTCGCCGCGCAGCTTCCGCCGCACCGCCCGCTTCGGGCGCGCCGCCGCAGCCATGTATGGCGACTTCGCCGGCATGCTGGCGCAGACGGTGGGCGATGCCGAACGCTTCGAGGCGTTGGGCGTGGCAGCGGTGCAGGTCACCGGCAACCTGAAGTTCGACATGCAGCCAGCCCCGGCCAGCGTGGAGCGGGGCAAACGATTGCGTCAGGCATTTGGCGAGCGCGCCGTGCTGGCGGCTGCCAGTACCCGTGAAGGCGAAGAGCCGCTGCTGCTGGATGCCTTCTCGCGCTGGCAGCAGTTGTCCGGCAATACCCCAAGGCCAGCCCTGTTGCTGATACCGCGTCATCCGCAGCGTTTCGATGAAGTTGCGGCGATGGCTGCGCGGGCCGGCTTCACCGTGCAGCGACGCAGCGAGCTGGACATCGACCAGCTGTCCGCGCCGGTCACGGCCGATGTGGTGCTCGGCGATTCGATGGGCGAGATGGCGATGTACTTCGCCGCTTCCGACCTCGCCTTTATCGGCGGGAGCCTGATGCCGCTGGGCGGGCAGAACCTGATCGAGTCCTGCGCGGTCGGCACGCCGGTGCTGATCGGCCCGCACACCTTCAACTTCGCGCAGGCCACGGAAGACGCCATTGCGGCCGGCGCCTGCCTGCGGGTAGCCGATGCCGAAGACCTGGTCAGGACGGCGTCGAAGGTGCTGTCGAACTCCGCCTCGCTGGCTGACATGCGCGCCCACGCGCATACCTTCGCTGGCCTGCATCGCGGCGCGACAGTGCGCACGCTGGCGGCGCTGGCGCAGGCACTTGGGACCTGAGAGGGGCGCCCTGCGAAGCCGCTAGCCCTCGGGACAGGTGACCGTCAGGAAGGGTCCGCCGTGCGCCTGGCTTCCGCGTTCGCAGGAGCTCTCAGCAGAGCGTCCCACCGGGCGGCAATCTGTTCCAGGGCAAAGTCGCCGGCTCTTCTTCTGGCCGCGGCGCCAAGGCGACTGGCGTCTTCCGGCTGGTTGATCACCCGCAACAGGGCATCCGCAAGCGCATCAGGGTTGTCGGTCGGCACGACCAGCGCATCCTGGTCAGGTGTGAGCAACTCTCGCGGTCCCGTCTCGCAATCTGTCGACACGATCGGCAGGCCGAATGCCATCGCTTCGATCAGCACCAGGCCAAAGCCTTCATAGCGGGAGCTCAGGCAGAAGACCGAGGCGCGCGCATAGGACTGCGTCACGTCAAGGCAGACCCCGGGCATGCTGACGCGGTCGCTCAGCCCCAATTGGCCAACCAGTGCAGCAAGAGCGTTGCGCTCCTCGCCTTCGCCATGGATGACCAGTTCCCATTCCGGCACCCGCGCCGCCACTTTCTGCCAGGCGCGCAGCAGCACGTCGAAGCCTTTTGCCGCGACCAGCCGGCCCATGGCGAGAACCGTCTTGCCCGTACGCGCCGATGGTGCAGCGGGCATGGGGAAGGGGAGTGGATTCGGGATGCAGACGACTTCGCTGCGGGGCTGCAGGGCTTCGATCCACCGCCGGCGATCGCGCTCCGTCAAGACCACGACCTGCCTGCAAAAGCGCGCGGCAAGACGCCGGGCCAATTTGCGCGCGGGCCTTCCGAGATCCTCGTCGAAGTGGCAATGCTCCCAGGCAATGTGGTGCACGCCGAGTCCGATGCTCGCCGGCAGTACGAACAACGCCAGCATGGTGTCGACCTGTATCAGCACATCGATCTGGTGCCTGACGCAATGACGGCGAATGCCGGCAACGGTGGCGAAATACGCGCGCTTGAACGAAGGGCGATGTGCGAACAAGGCTTCATGCTGAATGTTCGGATGCAGCGGGAAGCAGCTGGCCGTATCGAACAAGGTCAGGATGGTGACGTTATGGCCGAGTCCGGCAAGCGCATTGGCGACGGTAGCCGTCATTCGCTCGGCGCCGGCCATGACATTGAGCGTGCCGGTAAGAAGGCAGATATTGCGGCCCGCTGTCATGCGTTGACCTCCCGTGCTGCCGCGGCGCTGCGCCCTTCGCGCAGCCAGACACCGAGTCCGAACAGGACGGAAAGCAGGTTCGCGACTGCATAGCCAAGGATCGCGCCATACGCGCCAAGCACCGGTATCGCGACAATATCGATCGCAATGGTGACGACGAACACCAGTCCCCACTTGATGGCAACCAGTCGGGGCCGGCGCAGGTAGACGGGTAACAGAGTCAGGGCGACATCGGCAAAGATGAGCATCGATGCCATGGCCGTCAATTGCAGCAGGCCGGCGGCGGAGGCAAACGCCGAGCCATAGAGCAGGTGAACGATCCAGTGGGCGCTGAGGGCAATTGCAAGCGCGCCCACTGCACCTACGATCGTCATGCCCGCGACAATCTTCATGATGTTACGCCGGGCCTGGGCCAATGAGGGCTGCGCATAGACATAGATCGGGGCGATGCCTGCGCAGAGGATGGTGGCAACCACCACGTAGTTGTCCAGAATCTGCATCGACGCCGCGTAGGCGCCGAACTCGCCAAGCGGTACCAACGGCTTGAGTAGCAACTGGTCGAGACGGCGGGAGCTCATCATTAGCACGAAGCTCACCCAGAAGAGGGCGCCATTGTTGAGCAGCTCCCGGATCAGCGTCGCATCCATGGCGACGCGGGTACGCGGCGCGCGGCCCAGGTAGTAGTGGCCCAGCAGCACCGACGAGAGCGCGGTTTCAAGCACAATGGCTGCGGCATAGGCCGGCACGCTTTGTACCCCGAGCCAGAAAAGCAGCGCCACACAACCCGCCTTGACGGCCAGCGAGGCCAGGCTGACGAGCGCATTGGGCCGGGTGCGCGTATGCGCCTGCATCCAGGCCGTAATGACGCCGAACGGTTCGCGCAGCAGCACGGCCAGGCCAAGGATCATCGATGGCACCCAGAATTCTGGGCCCTGGCGGGAGGCCAGCATGAACCCGCCGATCAGCAGGTAGGCGAGCACGCCGGCTGCAAAGCGCAAGCCAAAGCCGTGCATCAGCAACCGGTGCTGGGCGGTGGGGTCGGGATTGGCGACGAGCCTCGGAACGATGACCTCGCTACCGCAGATCAGCACGAGCGAGGCGGCGATATAGACCACCGCCTGCGCATACTGGAAATGGGCGAAGCCTTCCGGCCCCATGCCGCGTGCCAGCATGGCTACGATGCCGATGCCGCCCGCCACCTGGAGGCCGCGCTCGATCAGCATCCAGGCAAGATTGCCGGCAACCTTCCGTCTTGTCACGCCGGCTCCGTGCCGCAGACCTCCACCTTCACGCACGCCGTGGCGGCGACGTAGAAGACAGGTGTTGTATTCGTGACGGTAGCAGGAGTGCTGGCGGTCAGATGGGCGGACACCATAGGGGGTGAATGATTCGCGACCGCCACTTTCTCACAAATTGGTACATTTGCCAAAGTCGATGCGCAGCTGGCGCTGGCGGGCTGGCCAGTTGGATGGGGCGTAGCCGACATATATGGGTGGCATTCTGTCGGCGGGGCGGGTTCGGGTGGCAGCGGCTGAAGGCGAAGCCGCATAGGCCAGCAGCGTAGGGGCGTCGCCCCTTTTCAGCGTCACTGCGTTCCCGCCTCCTCAGGAACTCCAGTGGTTGACTGCACTGTAGGGTATTGGCGGACCAGCGCGTCCTTTCTGTGGTGTCGGGAGTCCTGGCTCAATGGGCCGCCTGTGCTGCCAACGTATCCTTGCGTGCCACAATGTAGGCAAAACATACAGACATGACAAGGCTGTAGAAGGCATTGATCAATGTCGTGGCGAACATGACCTCGGTAAGGCCGAAGACCATAAAGCCGCAGCACAGGGCCAGTCCCATGGCGCTAGCAACCTGCGTATCCCGGTCTTCGCTGCGAAGGTGGCGGAGGAAGAATGCGGCTGGTACGAGATATAGTGCGAGGATCGCCAATAGACCCGGGGCTCCGAGAGTGGCTGCGGCGTGCAGGATGTCGTTGTGGGCGTGCGGCAACGTGGCTGCCACGGGTGTAACTACGTGCTGTACCGCCAGGGCTTGTAACTCCTGTGGGAAGTTGTCTGGCCCCACGCCAGTCCAAGGATGGGCCTGCAACATCTTGAGCGATGCTCGCCACAACTGAAGCCGTATCCCGGTTGACGTGTCCAGTGTTACATGGTGAGCAAATTTAGACAATTCAGATACAACCTCTGTCGTGCGCTGCTGCACGCGGGTGCTCCCAAACCACGTGAGCGTCATGAGGCCAGCCAGTCCGACCATGACCCCAGCCTTGTGCATCCGTGTCAACCGACGCGATGCGGCCAGCGCAATGAGCGCCAGCACTGGGATGGCGAGCCAGCCGCCACGCGTGCCGCTCATGTATGAGGCGTACAGGCCCGCAAGAGCGGCCAGCAGTTTCAAGCCTGACTGCAGATACTCTCCGGAGCGATTCCACCCGATAGAAATCAGTGCCAGCATCCCCATCAGCAAGGCGAGATTGCCGAAGGGGATGACATTGGAGAACCCGACATGGCTCGGCCGGCCGGCAGCGGCTACCTCATGAAGCCAGACGGCAGACATGAGCGCACTGGCTACAAAGCCCCACTGGACGCTCCGTATGCCGCTGGGGCCCAGCCGCACCATGCCAATGGTCAGCGGAATGAACATGGCAAAGCGCAGGTAGAGATATGGGACATGCGGCGCCTCCACCTGCGTCAGCAGTTGCTGCAGCAGCACTGCAAGCGGCAGCGCCGCCATGGCCAGCATGAACGGCCAGTATCGGCGCAGCAGCGCGCCACATTCCGCCAGGCCCGCGCGTCCGGCGGCAACGATGGCGCAGGCGCTCCAACCAAGCAGGAGTCCATAACAGGTATTGCTGAGCGTCGGCTGGACAAACATCAGCGCTGGGAATACAGCCAGGACGGCGCAGGCGGCCAGGTATAGGGCTTTGTCGATCCCGTGAGATTGGGATCTCTGCAATCTCGTCATCAAGAGCATGGTGGAGGAGCATTCCGATGGAAGGGCTTGTGCACCCCGGGGTGTGCCGTTCCATCCTTCATTGTTGTCACCGCCTTTGCGGCGCCGGAGCCCTTCGGCCAGTTGCTGCGCCAGGCCGGGCGATTATATCGGATGGCCGTGGTGGTATTTCGGGATAACCCACATCCTAGCCGTCTGATCAGGTAGAGGCGTTACAGGATGTATGTGTTGTTTTCGTTGCTTTGGTGGTGACGGTGGGCAGCCGCTTGCTAAGCTGATATTCCCCCGGGGGGTGTGCACTTTCCGGCGGGCACTCTGTCTACCAATTGCACAAGCCATGCGACCGCCCTTTACGTGGCACATTACAGGAGTTCTTCATGCACAGCCGCACCCGCTTGTTTCCCTTCGCTTTGGCTGCCCGCGGCGCGGCTGCTTTGATGGTGGTAAGCGCACTGAGTGCCTGCACGACTGCCCCGGCACCGGACCTGCCCTCCGCCGGCGCCACCCTGAACCAAACCCAACCCTCCGGCCCCAGCCGCTGGGAACTGGTGCGCTGGCAGCAGGCCGACGGCACGCTGCGCGATATCCCGCATGGTGACAACGGGCAGCCGGTCATCTTCGAATTCAATGGCGGCATCGATGCCGCGCAAGGCACCGTCAGCGGCACCAGCGGCTGCAACCGCTTCACCGGCGGCTATGGCAAGACCGATACCGGCATCCGTTTCGACCGGATTGCGGGCACGCGCATGGCCTGCCCGCTGCCCCGCATGGAGCTGGAATCGGCGTTGCTCAAGGCCATGCAGTCGCCGTTCGTGACGGTTGGCACGCAGCCGTCGGCCGGGAGCACGGGCCGGCAGATCATCTGGAAGACTGCGGACGCCGACTTGCTCCAGTTTGTCGAGCGCGAAGGCGTGGGTCAGCGCGGGGCGCGTGTCGAGGCTGCTTCCGGCGTTGAGAAGATCGTCTATATCGATTCCCAACGGGTGGAGTGCAGCGGCGCCGGCAAGATGACCTGCTACCGCTGGCGCGAATCCCCCGATGCTCCGTGGCAGCTCTGGTACGGTCCGATCGAAGGCTTGGACTTCGAACCTGGCGTCGCCTACAAGCTGCGCGTACGTGAGTACCAGGTGCCGAATCCGCCGGCCGATGCTTCGTCGATCCGCTGGCAGCTGCTGAATGTGGAGTCGAGGACGCGGGCGAAGTAGCCTGCCAGGCAGCAAGCACGGCGGCCGCGTTACCAGCGGTGCTGGTACATCGCCGTCAGCGTGATGCCGGCGGCCGGCAGGCGGCTGGTGTTGTTGCTGTTGCGCATGAGCTGGCTGTACAGCGGGTAGTAGTAGCGGTTGAACAGGTTCTCGATCCCCACGGTGACCGTGTCCTTCTTGCTGACCTGGTAGCGGCTGATCAGGTCGACCGTGGTGTAGCTGCTGACATCGCGCCGTCCGAAGCTATTCTGGTCGTTGAGCCGGTAGTCGCGGGCGCCGTAGTAGGTCACCTGCAGGCGGTTGCTCCACTGGCTGAGCGGCCGGTACTGGACGTAGGCGGTCAGCTTCAGCGGCGGAATGCGGTAGCCCGTCATGTTCTGGAAGCTGCTGCTGCCCTGGGGCTGCTCGCGGCCGTTGATCCAGGTGAAGGTGCCGCCGGCCCCCCACATCTCGCTGTCGCTAAGGTAGTCAGCGGAAGCTTCCACGCCCGCGATGTTCTCCCTGGTGCGGGTCAGGATCAGGCCGTTGTTGAAGCTCTGCACATCCCCCAGTTGCGAGGTGGTGTAGAAGACGGCGAGGGTTGCCAGCGTATTGCCGAACGCGCCGCGCCAGCCAATCTCATAGTTGTTGGTCTTGACCGGCTCCAGGCTGGACGAATTGATGTCGAAGCCCGGGCGCGCATTGCGGATCTGCAGGCCGATATCGGGCAACTGGAAGCCCTGGCCGAACGAGGCGTAGAACTCATGGCCTTTCACCGGCGAATAGGCGCCGCCGAGGTTGAACAGCCAGGCGCCGTAGTTGACCGTGCCGCCCTTGACCGCGACGGGGTTGCTGACCTTCGACTGCGACAGCGGCACGAAGTCATCGAAGCTGGCATTGGCGCGCTCATAGCGCACGCCGCCTTCCATCGACCACTGCTCGCTGAACTTGTGCTGAAGCTGGCCGAAGATCCCGCCGCTGCGGGTGGTCAGCGGCGGCATATAGGTCAGCGAGCCGGTCTTGTTGATAACCAGGCCGCCGCTCTGCTCGTAGGCCTTCGGGTCGAACACGTCGAGCGGCATGTCGCTGCGCTCCTGGTTGTAGTCCGCGCCCCACAGCAGCTTGGTCTTCTTGTCGGCGCCCAGTGGAGTGCTGATGGTCAGGCGGCCGCCGAAGACGTCGCTGTTCTGGCTGACCTGGTCCACGTTGCCGCCGCGCGTGGCCACCGCACGCGCATCGAACGGCGGGAAGCGGGTGAAGTAGTCGCGGTAGTAGACCTGGGTGGACAGCGTGCTGCCGAACAGGTCCAGGTTCTGGTAGCCGAGGTTGACCACGGTGTTGCGCAGCTCGTTCTGGTCTTCGAGCTGCAGGCCCTTGATCGCCCGCGCCGCCGCGGTGCCGGGCGGCAGCCTGGCCACCAACGGATCGGAGGCATAGTCGGTGTTCTGCCTGGCCTGGTACTGGCTGACGCTGAGTTCGAGGCGCTGCTGGCTGTCGATGCGCCAGCCCAGCTTGCCGCTCACGTTGTAGACGTTGGAATCGAACAGGTCGCCCTGGCTCGGCTCGGGCGCGATGCGGTGGCCGTGGGCGTCATAGGGGCTGCCGATGTGTTGCGCGCCCAGATGGAAAGCGTAGTCGATCGGCCCCTGGCTGCCCGAGAAGTGCTGCTGGACATTGGCGCTCAGGCCATCCTTGCTCAGCTGCGTCAGCGGGGTGCCCAGCGTCACGGTGGTATCCGCGCTGGGCGGGCCGCCGGCGGGACGCGTGGTGATCGCGATAATGCCGCCATTGGCGCCGGCGCCGTAGATGGCACTGCTGCCGCGCATGATTTCGATGCGCTCGATATTGCTCGGGTCGATCGTGGCCAGGTTGCGCGCGGAATCCCGGTTGGTGTTGAGCGGGATGCCGTCCACCAGGATCAGGGTGCCACGGCCGCGCAGCGTCTGGCCGAAATCGGTGACCGTGCGGCTGGAGTCCGCCATGCCGGGAATGAGCTTGCTCAGCATGGTTGCGAGGTTGTTCGAGCCGGCCTTCAGTTCCTCGATTTCGTCGCGCTCCAGCACCGTGACCTGCCGGGTCGGGCTGACAAGGTCGCTCTTGATCCGGTCGACCCGGACTTCCACTGCATTCAGCTCGCCGCCATCTGCGTTTGCCGGCGGCGCGTCAGGCTTCGTTCCCGCGCCCGAAGCGCGCCCCCCACCACTTTGCGAGACGATGGGTACTCCGGTCCCGCCAGATTCGGCATTGACGGCCTGCGCCTCGGAGAGCAGGGGGGTGCCCGCTCCAAGTGCTGCGACGAGGAGTGCGAGCGGACGCGCCCGGCAGCGGCCGGTTGGACCTGCCAGGGTTTCAAAGCTTGTAGCGGTTTGCATGGAGTGAAGCAGATCGGTGTAATGTGCTGTAATAAGTCCATGCAAATGGTAATGGGAAGTATTCGTATTTACAAGAAATTGTGATGCTCTGTGGATATCTGTCACAGATTCCATCTGACTTGTCCTGGCGCATTCGGGGTAGCCGAACAGGGTGGCTTTGGTCGCCCAGGTCATTCAGCGCTTCAGGAGAGAGGACCTGCTGGTCCCGGGACTGTCCGCCGCGATCGGCCACAATGAAAAACGCCCATAACGTGGGTTATGGGCGTTTGGGCCGCCGACGGCAGCGCTCGTCTACCTTGTCAGGGCGTTCTTACACAATCTCAGTGCGGCTCGTTCTACGCTCGGCCGACCGGATCAGGAACGCGGCGCACCGCTGGCGATCGATTCACGCCGGCCAGCGCGGCGCTCGGTCGCGGCAGATGCAGCTGATGGCGTTGCCACTGCGCCCACCTTTGTCTTTGCCGGCAGCTTGTACATCGCGCCCGGCGACGAGGTCAGCAGCGTATTGATCTGCACGATATCGTCCTCCTGCAGTACGCCCGTGGAGGCCTTCAGCCGCAGGCCGTTCATGATGGTGTCGTAGCGGGCCTTGGCAAGGTTGGCGCGTGTCTGGAACAGCTGGGCCTCGGCGTTCAGCACGTCGATGTTGATGCGCACGCCCACGTCATAGCCGAGCTGGTTTGATTCCACTGCGCTTTGCGCCGAGCGCTCGGCGGCTTCCAGCGCCTTCACCTGCGCCAGGCCGTTGGATACGCCCGAATAAGTCTGGCGCGCGGTCTGCGCGGCGGTGCGTCGGGCGAACTCGAGGTCGCTCGCAGCCTTGTCGGCCAGCGCCAGGGTCTCGCGCACGCGCGACTGGATCTGGCCGCCGGCAAAGATCGGCATGCTCAGCTGCACGCCGATCTGCGAGGCGGTGTAGTGCGTGGAGATCGCCTGCGTGGCACTGCCGGTCTGGTTGTTGAAGCCGTAGGAGGCGACCAGGTCGACGGAGGGCAGATGCCCGGCACGCGCCTTGTTGGTTTCGCGCTGGGCCGTTTCGAGGTTGTAGCTGGCCAGGCTGACCTGCGGATTGGAGGCTTCTGCCTGTGAGGCCCAGGCGTTGACGTCGGCCGGCGCTGGCGCGGGCAGGGGCGCCTCGGGCCGCAGGCCGAGCAGTTCATCCACGGGCTTGCCGGTGATCTGCTGCAGGTTCGCGCGCACTACTTCCAGCGCGCTCTGTGCTGCGATCTCGGTCGACACCGCCAGGTCGTAGCGTGCCTGCGCATCATTGGCATCGGTGATGGTTGCCGTACCGACCTCGAAATTGCGCTTGGCCTGCGCCAGCTGTTCGGAAATGGCCTTCTTCTGGGCGCCGGCCAGATACAGGTTGTCCTGCGCGGTCAGGACGTCGAAATACGCCTGCGACGAGCGGGTGATCAGGTCCAGCTGGGCCTGCTGGAAGGTGACTTCGCCAGCCATCGCCGCCAGTTCACCCTGCTTGTAGGTTTCCCAGCGGTCCCAGCGGAACAGCGGCTGGCTGAGCTGCAGCTGCCAGTTGTTGTTGTTGAAGAAGCGCGTGCCAGAGGCACTGGGACTGGCGCCGATTGGCAGCGAAGCCGTCTGTTCGAGCCTGGTGCGCGACGCGCCGGCGGTGCCGACGACCAGTGGCAGCAGCCCGGCGCGGCCCTGCGGCAGTTTCTCGCGCGTGGCCAGCAGCTGCGAGCGCGCGCTGGCGAACTGGGCATCGTTGGACTGCGCGTCGCGGTAGACCTGCAGCAGGTCGGCGGCGCTGGCCACCGGAACCTGCAGCAGCGCAAACAGCGAAACCGCGATTGCCAGGCGCGTCCTGGTCACTCCGGACACGGCGAAAGGCGCAAACGTCATGACATCTCCAGGTTGCCGGGCACGCGCACGGCCAACGAATTGGTTCTTCTTCGGGTTTTACTTCGCGGGCCGGGTTGCGCTCGGCAAACTGTTTGCAGCGGCCTCTCAGTACTTCGGCATGGCAGGGTCTACCTCATGCGCCCAGGCGTCGATGCCGCCGGTGAGGTTGTAGACCTTTGCATAGCCCTGGCGCTCGAGGAAGCCGGCCACCTGCATGCTGCGCATGCCGTGGTGGCAGATGCAGACGATCTCGGCGTCCTCGTCCAGTTCGGCGGCGCGCGCCGGGATGTCGCGCATGGGGATGTGGGTGATGCCGGGCATGGCGCAGGTCTGCACCTCCCAGCCTTCACGCACATCGAGCAGGACCGGCCTGGCACGGCTGGCGTCAGCCAGCCACTGGGCCAGTTCGGTCGCGTTGATGACCTGCATGGATAACTCCGTACTCAGAACTGGAAGTGCGACGGCTGGGCCGCGCCTTGCAGCGGCTTGACCGCGGTTTCGAACAGGTTGACGACCTGGTACTCCGTTTCGGACAGGCGCGTGACCAGGCGTGCTTCCATTACCGGCAGTTCGCCGACGAAGGCGGCGATGCGGCCGCCAACCTTGACCTGCGACAGGATCGACTGCGGAATCGACGGCAGCGAGCCCGAGATGCAGATCACGTCGTACGGCGCGGCGGCGCTCCAGCCGTCGGCGGCATTGCCTTCGGCCACGTCGACGTTGGTGACGCCGGCGTTGGCCAGGTTCTTGCGCGCCAGCTCGACCAGCTCGGGAACGATATCAACGGTCAGCACGTGGCGCGCGCGGTGGGCGAGCAGGGCGGCCATGTAGCCGGAGCCGGCGCCGATTTCCAGCACGTTCTCGTGCTTGCGCACGGCCAGGTCCTGCAGGATGCGGGCTTCCACGCGCGGGGGCAGCATGTTCTGGCCGGCCGGCAGGGGGATCTCCATGTCGACGAAGGCCAGTGCCGAGTACGCCTGCGGCACGAACTGCTCGCGCTTGACCACTGCCAGCAGGTCCAGGATTTCCTGATCCAGCACATCCCACGGGCGGATTTGCTGTTCGATCATGTTGAATCGGGCTTTTTCGAGATCCATCTTGCCATTCCTTACCAATGCAAACCGCTGTCGGTTCTGTGTAGCGGCCGCGCGGTGCCACGGCCGGACAGTCTTGTTAAACAACCCGGTATTTTAACCTTCCGCGATGTCCGGGCCTACATGACAATTAGCGCAATTAGCGGTTTCATTCCGCGCTTGCTTCCCGCGCCGGGCTGCCGGCCGTACCGGCGGGCTGTCCGGGCAGGGTGGCGGTGGCACTCTTGCCTTTCCACAGCCGCCGTAGCCAGGCAGCGAAGTCATCAAGATACGTATAGATCACCGGAACCACCACCAGCGTCAGGATCGACGAGGTGATGATCCCGCCGATCACCGTCTGGCCCATCGGCGCGCGCTGCTCGGCGCCTTCGCCCAGGCTGAACGCCAGCGGCACCATGCCGAAGATCATGGCCAGCGTGGTCATCAGGATCGGGCGCAGCCGTACGCGGGCGGCTTCGATCAGCGCTGCCTCGCGCGACAGCGGCGCCTTGCCGTCGGCGCCGTCCACATGCCCGTGCCGGGCCTGGTTGGCAAAGTCCACCAGCAGGATCGCGTTCTTGGTCACCAGTCCCATCAGCATGATGAAGCCGATGATCGAGAACATGTTCAGCGTGGAGCGGAACAGCAGCAGCGCCGCGAACACGCCGATCAGCGTCAGCGGCAGCGAGGTCATGATCGCGATCGGCTGGAAGAAGCTGGCGAACTGCGAGGCCAGGATCATGTAGATGAAGATCACCGCCAGCGCCAGCGCGGACACGGCGTAGCCGAACGACTCGTTCATCGACTTGGTCGAGCCGCCGAAGCGGTATTTGTAGCCGGCGGGCCAGCTCATGCCATCCAGCGCGGCCTTCACGTCGCGTGCGACCTCGCCCGCCGAGCGGCCGGCCACGTTGGCGGTCAGCTCCACCTCGCGGTTCAGGTCGCGCCGGCTGATCTGGTTGGCGCCGGTGGTGGGCACCAGGTCGGCGATCTGGCGCAGCGGCACCATCCTGGGCGAGCCGTCGGCGTTGGTCTGGCTGCTGGCGATCATCAGCGCGCTCAGGTCCGCCATCCCGGTACGCGCGTCCTTGGGCAGGCGCACGCGTACGTCGTAGTTCTGGTCGTCCGGGGCGCGCCACGAGCTGATGGCGTCGCCGGCCAGCAATGGCCGCAGCGCGTTGCCGATCTGCGCTACGCCCACGCCGAGGTCCGACGCCAGTTCGCGGCGGATGCGCACCTCGATCGTCGGCCGGTCGTCCTTCATGCTCGAATCCAGGTCCGCCAGCCCGCGTATGGCGGTCATGCGCGCGCTGGCCTTCTTCGACAGCCGCCGCAGTTCATCCAGGTCATCGCCCTGGATCGATACCTGGATGGCCTTCTGCCCGCCCGCGCCGTCGGGCATGCCGACCATCGTCAGCGTGATGCCGGCGATGCCCGCCAGCCGTTCGCGGATCAGCGGGTTCAGCTGCACGGTCGACAGCTTGCGCGCACGCCGGTCGGTCAGGCGCACCGACACCAGCGCGTTATTACGCCCCGATGTGTTTCCCGAATTGATCGTGGCGTAGGTGTAGGCCACTTCGGGGAAGGACTTGAGCGCTGCCTCGACCTGCCGGACCTTGGCTTCCGTGACGTCGATCGACGTGCCGACCGGCGTGGTGAAGCCGACCTGCGTTTCGCCCAGGTCAGCGTTGGGCACGAACTCCGTGCCGATCAGCGGCACCAGTGCAAAGCTGCCGAAGAAGGTCACCACGGCGATCAGTGCCGTGGCCAGGCGATGTTTGAGCGCCCAGCCCAGCATCGCGGCATAGCCATTGCCGAGCTTGTCCATGCGCGCCGAGAACCAGTCCAACAGTCGGCCGACCGTGCGGCCATACCAGCTCTTCTTGTTGCCGGTGCCATGCAGGTCGGGGTCATGCCAGACCGAGGACAGCATCGGGTCCAGCGTGAACGAGACGAACATCGAGATCAGCACGGCCGCCACCACGGTGATGCCGAACTGGTGGAAGAAGCGCCCGATGATGCCGCCCATGAAGCCCACCGGCAGGAATACCGCCACGATCGAGAAGGTGGTGGCCAGCACCGCCAGGCCGATCTCGTTGGTGCCGTCGAGCGCCGCGGTATGGTGGTCCTTGCCCATCAGGTTGTGGCGCACGATGTTCTCGCGCACCACGATGGCGTCGTCGATCAGCAGGCCCACGCACAGCGACAGCGCCATCAGCGTGATCACGTTGAGCGTAAAGCCGCACATATACATCACGCCGAAGGTGCCGATCAGCGCGATCGGCAGCGTCAGGCCGGTGATTACCGTGCTGCGCCACGAGCCCAGGAACAGGAACACAATCGCCACGGTCAGCAGCGCGCCTTCGAGCAGCGTGGAGCGGACTTCCTTGACGCTGCTGCGGATGCCGCGGGCGGTGTCGTTGACCACATTGAGCTGCACGCCGGCCGGGACCAGCTTGCGCGTCTCTTCGGTCATGCGCACCAGCCCGTCGACGGTGTCGACGGTGTTCTGGCCCTGTGCCTTGACGACGGAGAGGAAGAGGGCGCGCTTGCCGTCGAGCAGCGCCAGGCTTTCCTGCTCTTCCTGCCCGTCGCGCACGTCGGCGATTTCTCCAAGCGTTACCGGATGGCCGGCGCGGCGCGCGACGATGATGTGACGGAAGGCGTCGGGGGTCGATACGCGGCCCTTGATCTGCACCACGGTTTCCGTCGCCGAAGAACGCAGTTCGCCGGCCGGCAGCTCCTGGTTCTCGTTGCGGATCGCATTCATTACCTGATCGACGCCGATGCCCAGCGCTTCAAGCTGGGCAGGGCGGATGCGGACCTCGACCTCGCGCTTGGTGCCGCCGACGATATTGATGGCGCCCACGCCGCGCACGGTTTCCAGCCGCTTGCGCACGATCTGGTCGGCGATGGTGGTCAGCTCGCGCTGGCTGCGGTTCGCGCCCGGCGCATTGGAGACCGACAGGTAGAAGATCGGCGCATCCGACGGGTCATAGCGCAGCACGCGCGGCTCCTTTACCTCGTCGCGGAATTGCGGGCGGATCAGCGCGATCTTGTCGCGCACGTCCTGCGCGGCCTGGCCCACGTCGACGCTCAGGTCGAACTTGATGACCACGACCGACGTGCCCTGGTAGGAGTGCGAGAAGATCTCGTCGATGCCGGAGATCGTGTTGACGATCTCCTCGACCTTGCGCGTGACGTCGGACTCCACCGATTCCGGCGCGGCGCCCGGGTACTCGGTCTGCACCACCACCACGGGGAAGGTGATGTCGGGAAACTGGTCTACCGGCAGGCGCTGGTACGAGAACAGGCCGACCACGATGAAAGCCATCATCATCATGGTGGCCAGCACCGGGTTGCGGATCGAAAGGCGGGTGAACCACATGGCGGCTTGCCCTCCGGCCCTCAGGCCTTGACGCGCTTGACCTGGCTGCCCGTGCGCAGGGTGCCGAGGTTGTTGCGCACGATCTCGGTGCCGGCGTCGAGGCCGGAAACGATCTCCACCAGGCCGCTCGCTTCGTCGCGGATGCCGAGCTGCACGGGACGTTCAGTCAGCGTGTCCTTCTCGATGACATAGACGAAGGCACGGTCGCCCTCGGTGCGTACCGACGAGGCAGGCACGGCAATGACACCGTCACGCTTGCCGAGCACCAGCGCGCCGCGCGCGAACATGCCCGCGCGCAGCCTGCCGTCTGCATTCTCGACCCGCACATAGACCATGACGCTGCGCGTGCCCTGGCTCACCGCCGGGTTGATGCGCACCAGCTTGCCGGCAATGCGGCCGGTGCCTTCGACGTCGAGCTGGACGGACTGCCCGACCGAGGCGCGCGCGACATCCGCCATCGGGATCGGCGCTTCCAGTTCCAGCACGCGCAGGTCGACCACATCGATCAGGCGGGTGTCGGGCGAGACCTTCTCGCCGGGCTGCACGGCCCGTGCCGCGACCACGCCGTCGAGCGGCGCCTTGACCACGGTGTCGGCGAGCGCCTTCTGCGCAACCCCCAGTCCGCCCTGGGCCGCGTCGAGATTGGCGCGGGCGACATCGAGGTTGGACTGGTAGTTGTCGAACGCCGTCCTAGAAATAAAGCCCTTGCCGACCAGCTCGCGATTGCGCTCCCAGGTCTGGCGCGAATTCTCGTACTGGCCCTTGGCCGCCAGCATCTGGCCGCGCGCCTGCGCAGCCTTGGCTTCGTACTCGGTCGGGTCGATGCGCACGATGACCTGGCCCGCGCGCACGGCCTCGCCCTCGCGCACCAGCACCTGCTGCACCTCGCCCGACACCTTGGCCTTGACCGAGGCCTGGTTCAGCGCGCGCAGGCTGCCCGACAGCGGCAGCGAAACCTGCAGGTCCCGTGCGGCCACGCTGACGAGGTCCGTCTGCAGGAATTCCACCATGGCCGCGGCCGTCGACTGCGCGGCGGCCTGCGCCTGCCTTGCGCTTCCCGCCTTGCGCACGGCAGCGGTGGCGCTCAGTACCGCGATGGCGCCGAACACGGCGATCAGGATCTTCTTGCTTCGTTTCATTGTTGTTTTGTCTCTGGTCCGCGGCGGGACTTAGCCGTCCGCTTTGTCGTCTGCGTTCTCAGCCGTCCGCTTTGTCGTCTGCGTTCTCGCGCTGGGCCAGCATTTCCTCCCGGATCCGCTCCCAGGCATAGGGTCCCACCTGCGGGGGCAGGGGCCTGTTGCGCGCTTCGCCGGTCGTCAGCCCGAACAGCAGCATTTCCAGCAGGTTGTCCAGGAAGGCATCGGGATCGATCTCCTTGGTTGCGGTCGCGCCAAATGCGCGTTGCCACAGCATCAGGAACACCAGCGGCGCGCAGATCAGCGTGGTGGTGGGGTTGGGCGGCATATCGCGCAGTTCCCCGCGTGCCACGCCGCGCGCCAGCACCCTGGCGAACAGCTCGTCGCCCGGCACCATGACTTCCTCGTGGTAGAAGCGGGCGATGTCAGGGAAGTTGCCGGACTCCGCCATGATCAGCTTGGTCAGCCCGGCCACGGGCGTCGCGCCGATCAGGCCCCACCAGCCACGCAACAGCTCGCGCAGCAGTTCGGGCGTGCTGCCCTCGAAGTTGTCGACCAGGTCGGTACCCCTGGCCAGGGCCGGCACCAGGTTTTCGCGGACCACCGTCTTGAACAGTTCTTCCTTGTTGGCGAAGTAGAGATAGACGGTGCCTTTGGAAACGCCGGCGGCCGCGGCCACGTCTTCCAGGCGCGTGGCGGCATAGCCGCGTTCCACAAAGAGTTCGAGGGCGGCCGCCACCAGTTCCTGCGGGCGGGCTGCCTTGCGGCGGCTCCAGCGCCGGGAATCGGCGTCCTTCTGGGGGGCGGAAGACTTGTTCACGTGGATCTGGTCTGTGTCGGCAGGCCGTTGCGAGGGCAGCTTAATGTTAATAACTTGTGGGTCAGTAATGTAGAGTAGCCAATCTGGAGGGTCAAGCAAGCCCGGCGGAAGGAGGGGGCTCGGGCGAGGTGTGCACGCGACAGGTGATCTGAAGGCTACGTTTTTGCCGCTGTTGCCCGATGTTTCAGATTTCCGTCTGGCTCCTCAATCGGCCTCGGGCACAATGGCGCCTTTGCTTCGCCTTGCCGGTTCGCCTGAACCATTGCCATGACCTGCCTGTCTGACGTTTCCTGCCGCGAAGGCTGCGGCGCCTGCTGTATCGCGCCGTCGATCGCCTCGCCGTTGCCCGGCATGCCTGACGGCAAGCCGGCCGGTGTGCCCTGCGCCCAGTTGTTGCCCGATTCGCGCTGCGCGGTATTCGGGCGGCCCGAACGGCCGGCATTCTGCGGTGGCCTGAAGCCTTCCGCCGAAATGTGCGGAGACTCGCGCGAGGCCGCGCTGCACTGGCTGACGCGGCTGGAAATCCTTACCGCGCCGGGGCGCCCGCAATCGGGTGCATGCGATTCGCGCTGAACCCCACTGCAATCGGAGGCAATATGACCCGGATCACCCGCCGCCGCTGGCTTGCCATTGCGGCCACGTCCACGGCGGCCGCCTGGCTGGCCGCTTGCGGCGCCTTCCGCAACGAATACACCTTTTCGCAAAGCCAGCTGCAGTCGGCGCTGGAGCGCAAGTTTCCGTTCAACAAACGCTATCTCGAACTGTTCGACATCCAGCTCGCCAACCCGCAGCTGACGCTGGATCCGGCGCGCAATCGTGTCAACGTGCAGTTCGACGCCACCGTTGATAACAAGCTGTTCTTCCGCCAGGCGCTGACCGGGCGCTTCGCCCTGGACAGCGGCCTGCGCTATGACCCGGATACCCGCTCGGTCGTGCTGCAGGACCCGGAGGTGCGGCAGTTCGACGTGCAGGGGTTGCCCGGCCAGTTCTCGCGCCAGCTCAATGCGCTTGGCGGCATCCTGGCCGAGCAGCTGCTGCAAGGCTATCCGCTGTATACGTTCCGTCCGGACCAGTTGCACATCGCGGGCGCCAATGTAGAGCCCGGTACAATCACCGTTTTGCCTGACGGCATTAACGTCAAGGTCAATCGCCCCTGAAGGCAGCGCGGTCCGGGCAATATCCGGGTCTCGCTTCACGTCAACGTTTTCCGATCCCGCATGGAAATTGCACTCGCCCTGAAAGCCGTGATACTCGGCATCGTCGAAGGACTGACCGAGTTCCTCCCCATCTCCAGTACCGGCCACCTGATCCTGGCCGGCCAGTTGCTGGACTTCAATGACGAGAAAGGCAAGATTTTCGAGATCGTCATCCAGTTCGGCGCGATCCTCGCGGTGTGCTGGGAATTCCGCCGGCGCATCGGCGATGTAGTGAGCGGGCTGGCGTCCGATCCCAAGGCGCAGCGGTTTGCCATCAACGTCATCGTTGCGACCGTGCCTGCCATTGTGCTGGCGCTGGTGTTCGGCAAATGGATCAAGGCCCATTTGTTCAATCCGGTCACGGTGGCACTGGCCTTCATCGTCGGCGGCGTGGTGATCCTGCTGGCCGAGCGGCGCGAGGCCCGCCGCGGCCAGGTTTCGCATCCGAAGGGCAATGCGCTGCTGGAGGCGGCCAAGGCCGGCGCGCCGCGCATCGAATCGGTCGATGACCTGAACTGGCGGGATGCGCTCAAGGTGGGCCTCGCCCAGTGCTTCGCGCTGGTGCCGGGCACGTCTCGCTCCGGCGCGACCATCATCGGCGGCATGCTGTTCGGGCTGTCGCGCCAGGTGGCCACCGAGTTCTCGTTCTTTCTCGCGATTCCGGTGATCTTCGGCGCGACTGTCTACGAACTGTACAAGGCGCGGGCCCTGCTGTCGGCGGACGACATCGGCCTCTTCGGCGTGGGCTTCGTGTTCGCGTTCCTGTCTGCCTTCCTGTGCGTGCGCTGGCTGCTGCGTTTTGTCGCCACGCATGACTTCAAGCCCTTTGCCTGGTACCGGATCGTCTTCGGCATCATCGTGCTGGCAACGGCGTACTCGGGGCTGGTGTCCTGGCACGCCTGAGCATCCAGGGCGTCAGAAATGAAAAAGGCGTGGCCGATGTGCCACGCCTTTTTGCATTCCGGCCGCTGCGCGTTAGGCGCGCTTGCGGAAAATCACGTCCCACACGCCGTGCCCCAGCCGCACGCCCCGGCGCTCGAACTTGGTGATGGGGCGGTAGTCCGGTCGCTCGGAAAAACCGTCGGCGGCGGATGACGTATTGACCAGGCTCGGCTCGCCGGCAAGCACTTCGACCATCTGGTGGGCGTACTCCTCCCAGTCGGTCGCGCAATGGATGTAGCCGCCGGGCTTGAGCCGGCTGGCGAGCAGCTTCACCAGCGGCGGCTGCACCAGCCGGCGCTTGTTGTGGCGCTTCTTGTGCCAGGGATCGGGGAAATAGATGTGGACGCCATCGAGGCAATCCTCGGTCAGCATATGCGCGATGACCTCGACGGCGTCGTGCTGGATGATCCGCACATTGGCCAGGCCGCGCTCGTCAATCAGCTTGAGCAGCGCGCCCACGCCGGGTTCATGCACCTCGCAGCCCAGGAAGTTGTCCAGCGGACGCAGGCCGGCGATATGCGCGGTGGTCTCGCCCATTCCGAAGCCGATCTCCAGGATCGACGGCGCTTGGCGGCCAAACGTCGCTTCCCAATCGAGCGGCTGCGGCGCGTACGGCACCATCATGCGCGGGCCGACTTCCTCGATAGCCCGCTGCTGCCCGGTCGAAGTCCGTCCCGCGCGGCGCACGAACGAACGGATCCGGCGCGGATGCGCTACGCCTTCGGGGTCGGCGGGGGAGGGGACGGGCGGCTGCTGGGCGTTGTCGACCTGTGTGGCGTCATCGGCCGGCGTCGGTTCAGTGCTGGGGTCTTGGGGAAGCATGGCAACAAAAAAGCCGCCGGGCAGATCACCGTAACGGTGACAAAGGCGGCCTATCTCGACGGGAAGCGCAAGGGGTGGTGGGAACATAACACAGCCCCAGCCCAGGGAACAAAAACGGTTAATTCTCGTGCCCATTGGGTGGGGCCGTATTATGTACTGCGACGTCCTTCTTCGGCAAGCGAAGCTAAAGGTCTTCAGACGTCCCCAGCTCATGCGGATGGGCGAGTCCTGCTTTGAAAACCAAGACAGTATTGGATATGCGCATCGACGATGGGATGCCATGGCCTACTTGCTGGGCAGATTTTGGGAGCCTGACATCTGGGTAAGCGAGGCTGCCCGCCTTGTCTGGCAGCATTCCCACAGGCCACCGCTCAGGACGCACTGATTATGCCTCCAGGCGCAACAATTCATGCAAAATCGGTCTTTGTCAAATGCTGGCAGAGCAGGTCTAATCACGCAGGTGCGCCCCGCGGCATATGTCGATGTGACTGTTGCGCATCGCCTGCCGGAAGAGACCCAGTATCTGCATATAAGCGGTCCTTGGGAGTTGTTGCGTACGCCCGGTTCGCGACGCCGAAGGCAACAGGTGTGCCGAGACGGAAACTCGCGAGATCGCATGCAGGGATTCCAGACTGGAGACTTGGGTGCACGCCTTATTGCCCACTGGCAATAAGCCGGGAACCTACGTTGTCTGCGTAGCGGTTCGAGCGACTGGCAATTTCACTATCCACCGCGGCAGTGATGTGGTCCAAGGCATTGCGCATCGACATTGAGCCGGCTCCAACGGAGTGACGGATACCGACACACAAGGATAGCTAAGACCAAGGAGTAGCGGGAGAAGGCCGAGTTACGCACGGCGCGCTATCCCTTCCCGGCCTGAAGGCCGAGGTTTCCCGCGCATCCGGATGAATCCTCGGGACAATGACGACAAATTGAACGCCGCCAACTTCCAGCGGGCCGTCCCTTCGGTAACAGCTGGGAGCGATCCCATCGCTGGCACATCGATGATTGTGACGCTGGACCAATTGCGCTCGTATGAGCACGATCCGCGCGTTATGCGCAATCCGGCTTATGAGGAAATCAAAGCGTCCATCCGAGCGCGCGGCTTGGATGCGCCACCGGCGATAACTAGGCGCCCAGATGAAGCGCATTACATCATTCGCAACGGTGGCAATACGCGACTGGCAATACTTCGCGAGTTGTGGGCAGAGACCAAGCAGGAACGGTTCTTCCGCATCTCCTGCCTATTCCGTCCGTGGCCGGAACGGGGCGAAATCGCCGCCTTAACGGGCCACTTGGCAGAAAACGAACTGCGCGGCGGATTGACTTTCATCGAGCGCGCCCTGGGAGTCGAGAAGGCGCGCAGACTTTACGAGCAGGAGGCAAGTAGCAAACTGAGCCAGTCCGAACTCGCCCGGCGCCTGACGGCCGATGGCTATCCGGTGCAGCAATCACACATCAGCCGCATGCAAGATGCGGTGTGTTATTTGCTGCCAGCGATACCTACCGTGCTGTACCAAGGGCTCGGCCGGCATCAGGTGGACAAGCTCGTGGTGCTGCGCAAGGCGTGCGAGCGAACCTGGGAACGAAGGGCTCAGGAGGGTCACCTCGTGGTGGACTTCGCCTCGCTGTTCCAGGATGTGCTGTCGCAGTTCGACGCGCTACCGGATGGCTTTTCGCTCCAGCGGGTAAAGGATGAACTAGTGGGCCAGATGGCCGAGTTGCTGGGCACAGACTATGATGCGCTGAGCCTCGAGATCGACGGCAGCGAAAGCCGGCAGCGCGCGCTGAGCAGCGAGCCGGCGCCGGCGAAATCGACGGTCTCTACCATATTCTCGACGCCAAAGTCGGCATCCCTTCCTCAGGCGGCGACAACTGCCCAGCCGGGCGGCGTATCGACTGGACTGGCGTTCAAAGGGGCCTCAACACGGGCTGCAATGGTGTCTGCGGCTGGCAGCGGGCTAGCGGAGGAAGAAGCAGCCGCGCCAGTACGGGCCGACCGTGATGGGCAGCGCGTGCAGGGGCGCATCGTGTCTCCGGCGCCGACCACCGAACGCATGCAGTGCGTTCAGGGCCAGGTCTCGAGCCAGTTGGGCGACAGGCTATTCGACTTTGACACGAATGCCTCTTGCGCAATTCCGGTTCTGGCCGATGGCCTCTACCCGATCTCGGATGTCTGGCATATCGAGCCAGGATTGGACGAGCCAGGCCGACTTCGGGTGCATATTGCACAGTTTGCCCGTGAAATTGCCGAAGAGGCGGCGGTTGCCGAACAGATCGTGCCAAGTGACAGTGGTATCGGCTTCGTTTGCATGACCCCCCGCGTTGGGCAGGTGAGCGTTTTGCCTGATTTCCCTGGCGCGCTTCTGGCGCTGTTGCATGCGTTGAGCACGCCCGAGTCAATCGCGACGGGATTGAATCGTGCGCGACTGGATAACGACCTGGCGCCGCTGCTGTATGGTACGGGCGCAGCGTCCACGCGACTGAGCGACACTGGCCTGATCAAGTTGTTCCGGCTGCTGCGTCTGGCGCGACGGCTGCGAGACCTGGAGCACGGTACGGGATTCGCCGACCCGGGCCGCGACTCCTGAGGGGCCACCATGTCGTCACCTCACCCGCTCAACCAGGCTGTCATCGCCCAAGCGTTGAACGATCTGCGCAATGGCCAATTGCGTCGGTGCAAAGCGATGGGATTCGGCGAAGAGGAACTGGAGGCGCTCAAGCATCCGGCGCTAGTCAGTGTGCTGGTCAACGCCACGGTGTCGTGGTGTTCGGTATCGGTCAATCGTGAGGTCCTGAAGCGGCTGCTAAGCCAAGTGCATGACGTGGAGCAGGAAATTGCCACGGTGGATCGCATGCTGCGCCTGGGCGCGAGCACGGAGATGGTGAGCCACTTCTACGGCCTCACGCATCAAGAAATCGCGCTGCGGCGCGACATTCTCGGCTTGCCCAAACGCAAGGGCCGGCACCCGGTGCTAGACGAGGCACAGGGCATCGCACTGTGGAAACACTGGAAGGCCGGAGTCGGCGAGCGTAATCTTGCGCTGGACGACGATCTGCCCATGCTGGGCCTGTCGATGGACCTGGCCGAGAGCCTGACGTTACCGATGTCGGTGGTCTGGGCGTCGATCCGAAATTGGATCGACGAGGGGCTGGTCTAGACTCTTGGGAAGGGCAGTGCGCCATGGCGTGATGGCCCCCTAGTACTGTCGGCATGGTTCCTCGATACACAAGGGAACTGGTATCGGCCCCATCGATCGCCCAAACGGCATCGGGAGCAACGCCGCGTATGGATGCAGCACTAGCGCGCAACCGGTTCATGAGCTTGACTGTTCGAGCTACGCTGCCTACGTGACGCTCAGAGGGCCACCTGGTGTGCAGAACATGCGAGGTATAGCTCCCACGGCTCTCCATGAAAATGGCTGACCGCCAGCTATCCCCAGGGGATAGCTGGCACACCCGGCCTTCCGCATCGAATAAAGCGGGCAATCCCGGTCTGCGGTTTTTTGACTGACGCCCTTCCGGCCGACGCGGATGCTAGCGACTCATTCCTCCTTCTTGAGTCGTCCCTATGGCTAATGAACCCCTGCAACTAAATCTCGGATCGTTGCGCAGCGCGATATCGCTGACGCTGCACACTCACCACGCGTCCCGTATCTGGCATGGCCGCCCCGCAGCCGAGGGGCGGCCCGGCATCATCGGCCTCAACGGCTACATCAGCGTGATGAGCAAGATGAAGCGCGGCGCCGAGCAGGACGATCCCTACTCCGACTGGTGGATGCTTCGCATCGAAGACAAGCTGGACGACACTAAGAGGCGCCTGCAGACGCTGCGCGAGCAGGTGGAGCAGGCGCTCACCAGCGTACCTCCCGCGCTCAGCCTTGGTGAGAACCTGAATCTTCAACCGGTGAAACTTCCGCTGTTCGTCAACGCCCAGCTCGGCTTTGCGGCCATTTACTTGCTGGCTGATTACGACGACCTCGCGCGCAAGCTGATGCTCGCCCACCATACGGCGCTGATCGACCGAAGCACGCTGGAGCGCTGGCTCAACGATGGCGCGCACGCAATGCGCAGCCTGTTTTCGCTCGCCCAAGAGTATTGCTCCTCTGGCGCAACCCGCGCTGACTTTGCGGAGAACAATGCGGCGGCGCAGGCGGCAGTGCAGAAGTTCGGCCAGCTGCCACAGGAGGTGCTCGAAGGCACGCGCCGTTCACGCTTTGCACCGCCTATTGCGCGCCGAGGCGGTAGTCGCGAATCCGCAGCCGCGCCCACCGCGGTGGAGCCGACTTTCGGCGCCATCGATGACCCAACCGGCACTGCCGCACGCGACGAGGATGCGACGAAATGACGGTACGTACCATGCCCGTCCAGCCGAGGCGCTTTACGGCGCTGGAACAGGCGGACTTCCAGCGGCTGGAACACGCAGGCTACCTAAAAGGCCTTTTACAACCTTTTAAAGGTAAGGGGAGTTTGGAGGCTTGGGCCGGTCAATGCCTGGCGCTGCGCGACAGCGTGATCGTCCTGGCGCAGCGGCGTGTGCTGCCCCAAGCCAGAGCCTATCCCTTCAACCTGCTCAATGTGCAGCTGGCCCAGCAAACGACTGGCGCAGGGACGACCTTCCTACGCTGGCGCAATGTCGACCGCTCATCCATGGGCGTCGCCTTGTGGGAATCCCTGATCGGCAGTCCTGCGATACCGGCCTCGCTGATTGACGACCTGTATGCGATGGAGCTGCAGCGTATTGCGCTGAACATGCAGATCAGCCTGACCCACAGCATCGCCCGCCACGCCTTGGAATGCGCCAACAAGATGGCCCAGGCTGAGGCGGTTTACCTACGGCGCACCCATAGCCATGCCACGTCCACTGTCACCATTCCCAAGGAGTCGCCATGAGCCCATCGTTTGTCGGCGAAGGCAACATCGGCTTTGCGCCGGACTACCGCGAGTTTGCCAATGGCAATCGCAAGCCGGGCCGGCTGCCGCGCCACACTGTTCCAGCTCGGCGCGCGGGTCTGCGGCGAAGAGCGGGTTCCGACGAGAACGCTGTCGTATACAACCGCCGTGCACCAGTGTGGTATCGCCCGGGAAAGATTCCCGGCGGTCGACTCGCTCCCATCCGCTCTCCCGAGGCAAGCTTGCGGTCCCCTCGCTGGTTGCAAACAATCGACGCGTGCTGCGACAATTGTCCCTTCGACGGTCATGAATCGGTGCCCATGCCGTCCGGCTTTTTTGTGGCCCGTCTCATTCGGCGCAGCCATGCTGTCACCCATCCGACGAACCGCCCATCGACAAGGAGCCTTCATTGTCGGATCCAGATACCGAGGATGAAGATCTCGCCCGCAGGGCGGCGCATCTCGCGGTGGCGTACATCAGCCAGGTCTCCATGACAGGTGGCGCTGGCCTCGCGAACCCTGCGCTACGCCGGCTGCATTAGCCGGCGTGGCCAATTGCCCGCATCCCGCGGGAAATCCCAGCGCATGTTACCTTCTGCAACGTTGCGCGCGTCTCACGGTGCCGTTATGCACATGCGAGGCGAGAAGGCCGTTCCTTGATAGACCGCGCTCGGCGCGGTTGCGCTGGTCCAGTTGATTCCGTCGATGGCGAAGGGTCTCCTGGCGGCTTGCGGGCCTGTGCCGCAGCGAGCCTCGAGGAGACCCTTCGGGTCGTCGGTATTCGTTGCCGGTGCCCGCCGGTGGAACAACGGGCTCCCTTTGTGCACGGATGTGTGCCCAAGGATGTCGACCCCAGCCACGATACGGGTCGAGTGCGACTGCTGGCGCAGCAAATGCCGTTGACAGGACTGCAGCAGCCCACAGGTGGCGCCTTTGTCCAAGGCTGAAAGCCTGGTGCTTTCAGCCGATTGTTCTTTGCCTGGTCAGAAAGTGGCGCGGCCCCGGGCATGGCGGCTGCCGCCCGGTCAGCGCGAGGCGAGACCGCCAGGATTTTCAAGTCTGTAAGACGTGATCGCCGCATGCATCGCAACGGTCCGCTTCGCATTGTCTCCCTGCGGCGGAGCGTCTTCCCGACGCCGATGCGCTTTTCTGTAAGCCTTTGGGACGATTCCGTTTCCGTCATGGTGTGGGGCTTTCCGTCCCTTCGCAGGCGTAACTATGTCACTTGCTATCGCATCGGCGCCACTGAGCGCCCCACAGGCCTGTCCCGTGTCCATCGGCCATCTGGCCAAGGCCTACACGGGCAAACACCTATCGTTGCAGGTGCTTTCCAGCGCCGCCGGCCACTACATCGGCACTGCCGACCGTGAAGGATCGGTATCACGTGAGTCAGTGGAGTATTTCCCCTCACGGGAGGCGGCAGAGGCGGCCCTGCCGACGGGGCACTGACAACAGCGGTGCCAGCCATGATCCCAGCCTGCAGGCGTGTCTTGGGGAGTCTTTGTCCCAAGACGTGATTGATCACACTGTGGCGGAAGAACGGCCCCGCGGCGCTAACTGGCTCTCCACGATCCCGTGGCTGCATCGCCAAACCGGTGACGATGCGGTTCCCATTTGGTGCTGCCGTTTGCATCGAATACGGCGAAGGTAATGGCTGCATGTTTCGGAAGCCAATATCAATGCGACTGTCCGCCTATTCTCTCCCTCTCGCCGGTCTCGCCGGGGCCATCCTTATCACGGGTTGTGCCACCACCGTACCACCGGCCGATCTGACACAGACGCCCGGGCCACCCGAGCAATCCCAAGCGCTGATATCCGGGACGAATACTCCAGGCGCCCCTGTGCCCGTCGTCCGCTACGGCCGCTACACCTTGACGGAACTGGTGGCGGAGCCGGGGCAGCGGGAACTAATGAAGCAGGTCGTGGACATCACCATCCCGCCCTCGCTCGACTCCACGGTCGGCGACGCCATGCGCCATGTCCTCCAGCGGTCGGGATATCGGCTGTGCGAGGGCTCGCAGGCCGTAATGCTGTATGCGCTGCCGTTGCCGGCGGCTCATCTACGGTTGGGGCCGATGGTTCTGCGCGATGCGTTGCTGACGCTCGCTGGTCCGGCGTGGGACATGGCCGTTGATGAAACCTCGCGCCAGGTTTGCTTCAAGCACGCGGTGGCGCCCGTTACCCCCACCCCGACGGCACCGGCTCTGGATCGCGCCGAATCCGTCGAACGCATCGATACTCCGGAGGGGTAACCATGAACGTCCCGAACATTCCGGCTCCGTCCAAACGCGATCGACGCGTACGCTGGCCGTGGGTTGTCGCCTGCATCTGGCAGCTGCTTGTGAGCACACTGACGATCCTCAATAGCGTTGGCTTGTCGCGTCTGACCGAGCATAGCCGCGCCAGCGCTCAGAATGCCCATGTCCAGGCGCTGGCGACGCGTGTCGACGGTCTGGAAAAGCGGGCCGAGGCCGTCAAGCTGCAGCCCACGCCCGTCATCCGGGCCGATCTCGATGCCACGCGCCAAGAGCTGGATGAGCGCCTGTCGCGGGTTGAGCAGGCTCAGACCGCCGATGATAGCGCCAGCGGGTTGCAGGCGTTGCAAGCGCGCGTCAGCGCCATTGAGGATCGCCTAAAGCGGACAGCGCCGACCATGGCCGTGGTACCACGGAGCGACGCTGAACGTCCCAAGCCAACGGTACCCGAGCCGCCCTTCAATGTCATCGGTCTGGAGCTGCGCGGTGGAGAGCGCCTTGTATCCGTCGCGGCGCGGGGCGCAGCTTCGGCGCGCGAAGTGCGGTTGCTTCGTGAGGGCGACACCATGGGCGCCTGGCAGCTCCAAGCCATCGAAGCGCATGCCGCGGTATTCCGCATCGACGGCCACACGCTGCGCATCGCAATCCCGTAGGTGCGGACTATGACGCAAGTACCTGTGGCCGTCCTTGCCGTGATCCTGGTAGTCGGCTTACCCTGTGCGTACGCACAGACAGCGCCGCTGGCGACCCCGCGCGTCGCTCAGAGCCAGGTGATGAAAAGCATTGACGCCGCGCTCGACGAGCGCCAGGCCAGGGATTGGGGCTTGCGTCCCGAAGAATGGACGCGCTACCGGCAACTGATGCAAGGGCCGCTGGGCGTTTATTCCCCCAACCTCGATCCTCTCACGACCTTGGGCATCGAGGCACGCAGTGACGAGGAGCGCAACCACTACGCCGAGCTGCAGGTGCAGGTTGAGGCACGGCGCGTGAACAAGACCCTCGCCTACCAGAGGGCCTACGACGCGGCTTGGAAGCGCCTCTATCCGGGCCAGCAACGTGTCAATCTCCCGGGTGCGCAGACACTGAGCGCTGGTAACAGCGGTTCTGGTCGCCTGGCCGTTTTCGTCAGGGCTGACTGCGCGCCGTGCGACAAGCGCGTGCGCCAGTTGCAGACGGCGGGCACGGCGTTCGATGTCTATATGGTCGGCAGCCGCCTGGACGATGCTCATATCCGCCAGTGGGCGACTCGGTCCGGCATCGACCCGGCCCGAGTCCGCGCACGCACGATCACTCTCAACCATGATGCCGGACGTTGGCTGTCCCTCGGCGTGCCGGGCGAGCTGCCGGCCGTGGTACGTGAGCTGAACGGCAGATGGCAGCGGCAGTAAATCCGCAATCCGCGTTGCGTGTCGCGCTCCTGCTAGGCGCCTGCGTCTGGGCATCGGTTGCGCCCGCGCAAGAGGAGCCGCCGCCGGCCTACCAAATTGCCGCGAAGCACGCAGGTCTGCCGTCGCCAGTACTGTACGCGGTGGCCTTGCAGGAGAGCGGCACCAGACTGCGTGGACGGTTGATCCCCTGGCCGTGGACACTCAATGTTGCGGGAAGGGGCGAGCGTTATGCCACGCGGGCTCAGACGTGCGCGCGCTTGCGCCAAGCGCTCAGCCGCATCCCAGCCAACCGGATCGACGCCGGCCTCGGGCAGGTCAATCTCGGTTACCAGGCGCATCGCTACAGTCATCCCTGCGAGCTCCTCGACCCTTACAGGAATCTCGCGATCGTCGCGGAAATTCTCAAGGAGCAGTACATAGAGGGCGAGGACTGGCTGGCCGCCATCGGCCGCTACCACCGTCCAGCCGGCGGCGCACCGTCCGCTCGTTATCGCCGTAGTGTTCATCAGCACCTCGTTCGCGTGCTGGGGCCGCGCACAACGCCTTCCGCTATCAAGTGACCACGCCATGAACCGGATGCTCTGCACTTGCGCCCTGGGGCTGCTCATTGCCACCACCGTCCTGGCGAAATCGACCGCCCAGCCCCTGATCGTTGTCGAGGACCGCGGCGGCGCCTTGGCGCTGCCGTACTACCAGGCACTGAATGCCGAGAGTGAGGGGGCACCCGGGCCGACAGCACCGAAGCGGACACCCCGCATCGGAGGTCTGGCAGAAGCCGAGGCGGCCATGCTGCCGGTGCGCTCGGCACGGCTGTCGCCGGGTAATGAACCGCGCCGCGTCATCCGCGCGCCGGGCCTCACACCATTGTTCCTGATTGGCGACGATGATCGCTCCCGCGCTTGGCTCCTGCAGCGCCGGGGGGCGTTGCAGGAGCTGGGCGCGATGGGCCTGGTGGTCAACGTGGTGTCGCCGGAAGCCCTGGCCGCGCTGCGCCGCCTTGCGCCGGGCTTGATGCTGTCGCCTGCCTCGGGCGACGATCTGGCTCAGCGGCTGGGCATCCGTCACTATCCAGTGCTGATCACTTCCACCGGCATCGAGCCATGATGTGAAGCGCCGACCATGGCCAAGTCCCGGACCATCGAGGTTTTGCTGCGGCCAGCGGTGGAGCTATACACCGTCGGGGTTTGTGCGGGAGCCGCATTGCTGTGCCTGGTGGCACCGTGGTCGCTCGCGCTGAGCCCCTTGCTGGGGCCGGGCAGCGCGCTGCTGTTCCTCGCCTTCGGCGCCATCCGGCTGAGGGACGCCTGGGCCATCCTCCGCTACCGACGCAGCATCCGCCGGCTACCGCGCTACGTGATGAGCAGCCGCGACGTGCCCGTCAGCCAACAGCGGCTATTTGTCGGCCGGGGCTTTCGCTGGGATCAGCGCCACACGCACCGGCTGATGCAGACCTACCGGCCGGAGTTCCGCCGCTACGTGGAGCCGACAGCGATCTACCGAGCGGCACGGCGGATTGAGCAGCGGCTTGAGTTCGCGCCGTTACCTGTTGCCGGGCTGGCGAAAGCTCTGGCCTGGGACAGTCCACTCAATCCGGCGCGGCCGCTGCCGCCGGTCGGCGGCCTGCCACGTCTGCACGGCATCGAGCCAGACGAGGTCGACGTTACCTTGCCGTTGGGCGAGCGGGTCGGCCACACGCTGGTGCTGGGCACCACGCGCGTGGGCAAGACGCGCCTGGCCGAGTTGTTCATCACCCAGGACATCCGCCGCAAGGTGGGCGGCCAGCACGAGGCGGTGATCGTCTTCGACCCAAAGGGGGACGCCGACCTGCTCAAGCGCATGTACGTGGAGGCCAGGCGCGCCGGCAGAGAAGGGGAGTTCTACGCCTTCCACCTGGGCTGGCCGGACATCTCGGCACGCTACAACGCCGTGGGCCGTTTCGACCGGATATCGGAGGTTGCCACGCGCATTGCCGGCCAGCTTTCGGCCGAGGGCAACAGCGCAGCGTTTCGCGAGTTCGCCTGGCGCTTTGTCAACATCATCGCGCGTGCATTGGTCGAATTGGGCCAGCGTCCTGACTACCTGCTGATCCAGCGCCACGTCATCAACATCGACGCGTTGTTTATCGAGTACGCTCAACACTTTTTCACCAAGAGCGAGCCGAAAGCCTGGGAGGTCATCGTCCAGCTCGAGGCGAGGCTGAACGACAGAAACATTCCGCGCAACATGATCGGCCGCGAGAAGCGGGTCGTGGCGCTGGAGCAGTATCTCTCGCAGGTGCACATCTACGACGCCGTGCTCGATGGCCTTCGCAGTGCCGTGCGCTACGACCGCACCTATTTCGACAAGATCGTCGCGAGCCTGCTGCCGCTGTTGGGGAAGCTGACCACTGGAAAGATCGCGCAACTGCTCGCGCCGAACTACTCGGACCTGAACGACCTGCGTCCCATCTTCGATTGGATGCAAATCATCCGCAAGCGCGCAGTGGTCTACGTCGGCCTGGACGCGCTGTCGGATGCGGAGGTCGCGGCTGCCGTGGGCAACTCGATGTTCAGCGACCTGGTATCCGTGGCTGGCCACATCTACAAGTTCGGTATCGATGAAGGTCTGCCGGGCGCATCGAGCGGCGTGAAGGTGCCCATCAACGTCCACGCCGACGAGTTCAACGAACTGATGGGCGACGAGTTCATACCAATGATCAACAAGGGCGGCGGCGCCGGGGTTCAAGTGACGGCCTACACGCAGACGCTCTCTGACATCGAGGCGCGCATCGGCAACCGCGCCAAGGCCGGGCAGGTCGTCGGCAACTTCAATAACCTGTTCATGCTGCGCGTGCGCGAGACCGCGACGGCCGAACTGCTGACGCGGCAACTGCCGAAGGTGGAGGTGTATGCCTCCACGGTGACGAGCGGCGCGACCGACAGCTCGGACCCGCGCGGCAACACCGCCTTTACCTCCAATACCCATGATCGCATCAGCAGCACCAGCGTGCCGTTGATCGAGCCCGCGCACGTGGTCGCGTTGCCCAAGGGGCAATGCTTCGCGCTGATCGAAGGCGGAAATCTATGGAAGATCCGCATGCCGCTCCCCGCCCCCGACCCCGATGAGGCCATGCCAAAGGATCTCCAGGAACTCGCCGCCTACATGCGGCAGCACTATGTCGAGGCCGGTGACTGGTGGGCGAGTCAAGGCGTCCCTGTCTCTCAGAAACAAGCGCTTCCAGACGATCTGCAAGCGAACGCTCAGCAGACTGCCGCGGCCAATGAGGCTGGTGGCGAAGACGTCGTAACATGAGCGATCCGGTCGTCGCAGCGCAGCGCCAGCAGGTCTACCAACAGGGGCTGGTCGCGAGCGTCATCACCTTGCCGTTCCGCATTTTTGGCGTGCTGTGCGGCTCACTGCTTTTGTGCATCGTGGTCGAGTGCATCGGTGTGCAATTCTTCTGGCCGCAGGAGGGCTGGCGTCACGCCCAGGGCATGCTTAACCACGAGTTGGCCCAGGTATCGGAGAGCTTTACGCACAGCGTCCTGGTGCAGGAACCAGGCCGAACCGCGCGGCATCTTGTCGAGCTGGCCTACGACTGGCTTTTCGTGAAAAGCGGGCTGCTGGACTGGATACGCGATGCCGGCACACAGGCCAGCGCCGGTGTCCGCAGCCAGGCCTATGACTTGCGCCACTACCTTGGCGTGGTCTATGTGCATGTTGAGAGCTACTTGATCGCCTCCGCCTACACCGCTCTCGTGTTTCTCGTGCGGCTGCTGGTGCTGACGCTGACCTTGCCGTTGTTCGTGATGGCCGCCTTCGTCGGGCTGGTCGATGGCTTGGTTCGGCGCGACGTGCGCAGCTTCGGAGCCGGCCGAGAGTCGGGATTCGTCTACCACCGAGCGAAGGCCAGCCTGATGCCGCTGGCCATCCTGCCCTGGGTCACTTACCTGGCACTGCCGGTGAGCGTCCATCCGCTGCTGATTCTGGTGCCCAGCGCAGCTATGTTTGGCGTAGCAGTGTGCATCGCTGCAGCGACGTTCAAAAAGTACCTCTAGCAGGCGCTAGGCGGTGGACGTCTACAGGTTCGCCTTGCCACCAATCATCAACGTGTGCCTCGACCCGACGATGCGCTGGCGCCGCACAACTCCAGCTTTATCGAGACCGAGGGCATGGCGACGTTTCTGTGCGCTCATGCTTTCCGTGTTCAGCAGCACTGCCACGTCCGCTTTCCGATCCCTTGAGCAACAGCTTGCTGCAGTCAGTTGCACGTCGGACGAGATGTTGAATCGCACCAGCGTGGCCTGCCGGGCCTCGTCGTCGGCAAAGACGCAGCTTTCGAGGTCGGCCTTGCCGGAAATAGACGCGTGAATTGACCGGCAGGCCCGCTGTACCAATGCACAACTGGACCTGCTGTCGGGTTGGTGTGACAACGGGCATTGCAGCGCTCCCAAGGCGCTGCCGGGCTTGCTGTGCCTGCGCTTAGGCACGCGCTTGGGCAGGCGCTCGTCCATCAGCTTCAGGCCGATCTTGTCATTTGGCATGTCCAGCAGTTGTGGGTCGACGAGTAACAACTGCTTCCAAGGGAGCTCTAAGAAGAGGAACGGCCTTCCGATGAGCACCCTAAATGGGGCGGCTGGCGGGGCATGGCGCCATCAATCGGGTCGCGCAGAGGTTCTCTTTCTCTACTGCGCCTGACCGGGATGGGCCGCAGCATTGACGCCATTCACTTCTCCGGAGAGTGGCACGATGAAACAGACCTGCCGACGCACTGGTACCGGGCCGCGCGCAACGATCATGCTGCCCCTGGCGCTGGCCCTCTCGTTTTCGGACGTGCGTGTGGCCATTGGCTCCGATGGCGCTCTGGAGCGTGAGCAGCTCTCCGCTCTGGCACGCCAGATCGACATGGCTGACCGCCTGGCAGAGCAAGCTGCCAACACCGCGCTGAATGAACGTGCTCGCTACCACTTCGATTACGCCCGGCTGCGTGCGGACCTCAAGCGCGTCCGCGCTGGCGTGCAGGACTACCTTGCCCCGCAGCGAGCGCAGCCTCGCGATCCCGTCCCCCTGATGGGCGACTACCTGCACCGCGATGCACAGCAGAAGTCATCGCCATGACGCCTTCGGCCGATCAGGTTGCCGCCTTCCTGGCCAACGGCGGTTTCACGCCCGCGTCCGTCTCCGCCGTTGTCCTCGGCTTCGTCTTCGCCGTCCTGCTGCTGTGGGGCGTTTGGGCAATGCGTACCGCCTATGTCGGTTGGGCCGAGAACCGAATAGCCCTGCGCCAGTTCCTCGGCGTGGTCATACGCTTCGTCGCGATGTACCTGGTGCTGAGCTTCTTCCTCCTGTCCTGACCACGAAAGGATTGAATCGCCATGAATACCTGTTCGACTTCCCATCGCGCCGCACGCATTGCCGCCGTGCTCGTTCCGCTGGGCATCACGGTCACGCCGCGGGCCTCGTTTGCAGGCCTGCCGACCATGGAAGACCCTTCGCGCGGCACGGGCAAAGGCGTCCTGCAAACGCTGCAGAACTACGGCTACGATATCGTGCTGCTCATCGCGCTGCTCGTGGTTGCGTCGATGTTCATCGGGGTCTGCTACCACGCTTATACGCGTTACGCCGAGATCCACACCGGCCGCGCTACCTGGGGCCAGTTCGGCCTCACGGTGGCGGTGGGCGCCATGCTGCTGGTCGTCGGCATCTGGCTGCTGACCAAGGCCACCGGTGTGCTCTGAAGGCCGGCACCGATGGCCAGCTATTTGCAGATCCCGAGGCAGGCTCCACATGATGGGCAGGGGGATGGGCTCGTAACCTTCCTGCCGCATCGCTTGAACCGCCATCCCGTGGTGGTACGCGGATTGACCGCCGACGAGCTGTGGGTCTGCGCCGGCTTGTCGGCCGTGGCCGGCTTCCTGGCCGGCTTGCTGCTGGCTTGGCTGACACACAGTATCGCCATGGTCCCGACACTGATCGTCGTCGCCATCTGGATCGGCGTCTTCACGGGTGGCGGCTTGCTGCGTCGACAGAAGCGCGGTCGGCCCGAGGCCTGGCTGTACCGCCAGCTCCAGTGGCGGCTCGCGCAGCGCTACCCCTCGTTCGCAGCCTACGTAGGGGGGCGGCAGCTCATCACTCGCTCTGGCCGGTGGATCACGCGGCGTCAGCGGCCTACTACGTCCATCCGTCGAGGTGCCGCATGAGCCGGTTCAAGAACGAAGTCATGCACCTGCAGGCGCATGTCAAAACCTTGCGCCTGGGTGCAGCCGCGCTTCTTGCCGTGGCGCTGCTGCTGGGGTTCGGCTGGTGGAGCGCGCCGAAGACCCTGACCATCCACGTGCCTCCGGACCTGCGTTCGGGTAGCACCCGCAAGTGGTGGGACGTGCCCCCGGAAAGCGTCTACACCTTTACCTTCTACATCTGGCAGCAGGCCCAGCGCTGGCCGGCCAATGGCGAGGAGGACTACCCGCGCAACCTCAAGACGCTGTCCGCTTACTTCACGCCGAGCTGCCGGTCCTTCCTGCAACAAGACTACGAATGGCGGCGAAACAACGGCGAACTGCGCCAGCGCGTGCGCGGCATCTACGAGATTCCCGGCCGGGGCTACGGCGACGATCCCGCGTCGCGCGTGCAAGTCGTGTCGGCGAACGATTGGATCGTCACGCTCGAGGTGAGCGCCGACGAGTACCTGGGCGCCGAGCAGGTCAAGCGCGCACTGGTGCGCTACGCCTTGAAGGTCGTGCGCATGGATGTCGACCCGGAGCACAACCCCTTCGGCCTGGCCCTGGACTGCTATGCGAGCGCGCCGCAGCGCATTGAACCGGCGCCGGCAACTGCATCGGCCAGGCAGCCTGCCGCTGCCACCCCTCTGCAAGGAGGGGCCCTATGAAGCGCCTTGTCCTGCGGGCCCTGGCTGGCCTCCTGCTCGGCGTGGGGCTCGTCTCGACCGGCCACGCCTTGGAGATTCTGCGCTGGGAGCGCTTGCCCCTGGCCGTGCCGCTCGTGGTCGGCCAGGAGCGCGTGATCTTCATCGATCGTAACGTGCGCGTCGGCCTGCCGGAGAACATCGCATCGCACCTGCGCATGCAGAGCGCCGGCGGCGCGATCTATCTGCGCGCAAGCGAGCCGATTCCGCCCTCGCGGCTGCAACTGCAGGATGTGGACTCCGGGGTGCTGATCCTGCTCGACATTGCTGCCGAGCCGGCCAAGGCGGGCCAGCCGGCGCTGGAGCCCGTGCGCATCGTCGAGGGCGATGGGGCGCCGTCCCGCGCTGACGACTCAGCCGGTACCAGCGCGAGCGCGGGCGAGCGTCGCGACACGGCCAGCGCGGCCGCGCGGCGCGCGACCCCGGTGCCCGTGGTGCTGACACGCTATGCGGCACAGAACCTTTATGCACCGCTGCGGACCGTGGAGCCAGTGACCGGCATCGCCCGCGTGAACCTGCACCGGCATCTCAAACTGGATACCTTGCTGCCCGCACTCCCGGTGCGCGCGCAGGCGCTGGCTGCGTGGCGGCTCGAAGACCAGTGGGCGACGGCTGTAAAGCTCACCAACACCTCGGCACGGCACCTGGTGCTCGACCCGCGCGCACTGCAGGGTGATCTCGTCGCGGCCACCTTCCAGCATACGACCCTGGGGCCTGCCGGCCAGTCGACCGACACCACCGTGGTCTACTTGGTTACCCGTGGCCATGGCCTGGCCGAGTCGCTGCTGCCGAAGGTGGCACCCATCGACGCCGCCGTGAACCTGCCGGCGGCAGCCGCGGCCGGCCAGGCCGAAGGAGGAGGTGCCCCTAATGAAAAGTAACCCCCTCCTCAAGTGGTTGCTGATCCCGATGGTGCTACTGGTGGTCTTCGTCGGTATCAAGCTCTTCTCGGGTGATCGCGGCGTCAAGCCCGGCCAGCCCGGTGCTGCCAACCCGCTCACGCGTGAAGAGATGAAGGCCTTGGGTATCGAGGGCGACACGCCGCGCGACACCGTTGCCACGCTGGTCGCCCAGGTCAAGCAGTTGCGCAACGAACTACAAGCCGCGCTCAACGACAACAAGAACCAGAAGGCCGAGAACGAGCGCTTGCGTGCCCGCGAGAGCGCGATCGACCAACGCATCCAGGCCGCATTGGATGGCGAGCGCGGCCGCCAGCAGCAGGACCGCGATCAGATCGCCAACGATCGCCAGCAGACGCAGGGCCTGTTGCAAGACCTGCAGCGGCGCCTCGACGGGCTTTCCGGCAAGGGCGCGCCGTCCGACCTACCCATCGGGCTGGGCCTGGAAGAGGCCGATGGTAAGAATTTCGGCGGCGGCCAGGGCAGCGGTGCTGGCAGCAGCGGCGGCACGCGCTGGGTGGAGCCAGACGACGCCAAGCCCTCCAAGAATGGCGGTGCGGGCAGCGGCCCGAACTTCCCCACCAGCTTTGGACCCGCGCAGAAGACCCTGACGGGTACGGCCGACAGCGTTGGGAGCACCGTCGCCGATGCAGGCAGCCGGGTCGCGGGGGCTTCGGCCAAGCCGATCTACACCGTGCCGTCCAACTCGACACTGGTGGGGTCGATTGCGATGACGGCGCTGATCGGACGTGTGCCGATCGACGGCACGGTGAACGACCCGTATCCCTTCAAGGTGCTGATCGGTCCGGACAACCTCACCGCCAACGGCATCGACATCCCCGAGGTGGCTGGCGCCGTGGTCAGCGGCACCGCCTCGGGCGACTGGACGCTCTCGTGCGTGCGCGGCCAGGTCCGCAGCGTGACCTTCGTTTTCCAGGACGGGACCATCCGCACCGTGCCGGAGAAGAGCGCGCGCAGCCCGGACGCCAACGGTGGCCAGGCCAGCAGCAACGGCACGGACGGCAGCGCCACATTGGGCAACTTGGGCTGGATCAGCGATCCCTATGGCATTCCCTGCGTCTCCGGCGAGCGGCGCAGCAACGCGCAGCAGTACCTCGGTTCGCAGGCGTTGATTACCGCCGCCGGTGCCGGCGTGGCCACGCTCATCAAGTCCGACAACGGCAGCGTGGCAGTCGTCTCCAACACCAACGGCTCGCTCGGTACGGTGGGCATCTCCGGCAACGAGGCCATGGGCCGCATCCTGGCCGGTGGCGTGCGCGACATGGCCGATTGGGTCAACAAGCTCTACGGGCAGGCGTTCGCCGCCATCTACGTGCAGCCCGGTGCAAAGGTCGCCGTCCACCTGGAGCAGCCCCTCAACATCGACTACGACGCCAACGGGCGCCAGGTCAATCACCGTCTCGGAGGCACTCATGCGTCGGATCTTGACTGAAGCAGGCGCAATCCTGATCGCAGCCACGGTGCTGGGAGGGTGTGCCACCAGCAAGGACAAGCTGCTGCCGCAGGGCGATCACACCATGCGCGATGTCTGGAGCCAGGAGGCCGGCGGCAGTGCGGGCGGCGGCCAGCCCGCCCATCAACTGCTCGATGCGCGCCAGGGCTTGCGCCGGCCGCTGACCGAAGCCGACGTACAGGGCATGCCCGTCACCAATGCGGCCTACACCCGCACCGCCGCCAACGAGATCTATCGCCAGTTCCACCGACTGCCGAACCCGGACCTCGTGATGTATGTCTTCCCGCATCTGGCGGGCAGCGATCCGGTGCCGGTGCCCGGCTACACCACGGTGTTCGCGCTCTACCAGCGGGTGCCGTACGCGATGCCGGGCGAACGCCTGGAGGTCTACTGATGATCCGGTCCGTTCCCATCTTTCGGGCGCGCCAGGCCGAGACGCCAACCGCCGCCGACGCGCCGGCCGACGACGCCTGGACCCGGCATGTGTCGTCGCTGGCCGCGCATGGCATTGCCGAGCCCGGCAGCATACTGGACGGCCACCGCCACAAGCCAGCCACCGAGGCGGACGTCCAGGCGCTCTGCGACGTGGCCCCGTCCTTCGCGGACTTGCTGCCTTGGGTCGAATACCTGCCCGAGTCGAAGAGTATGCTTCTGGAAGACGGGCAATCCGTCGCCGCCTTCTTCGAGCTCGCGCCGGTTGGCACCGAGGGGCGCGAGATGGCTTGGCTGTGGCAAGTGCGCGATGCGTTGGAGAACGTGCTGCAGGACTCGTTCGATGAACTCGACGAGAACCCCTGGGTGGTACAGCTCTACGCCCAGGACGAGGCGACCTGGGATGGCTACCTGCGCAGGCTGGCCTGCTACGTGCGGCCGCGCGCTCAGGGCAGTGCCTTCAGTGAGTTCTACCTGCGCTTCTTTGCGCACCACCTGCGCGCGATCGCCAAGCCCGGTGGCCTCTTTGAGGACACCATGGTGACGGGTCTGCCGTGGCGTGGCCAGGTCCGGCGCGTGCGCATGGTGGTCTACCGGCGCGCACCCACGACACGGGTCTCCCGGCGCGGCCAATCGCCCGAGCAGTCCCTGTCCACGATCTGCGACCGACTTGTGGGCGGCCTTGCCAATGCGGGCGTGAAGGCCCGCCGCATGGATGCGGCCGACATCCACGACTGGCTGCTGCGCTGGTTCAACCCGCATCCGACGCTGCTGGGGCCTAGTTCCGAAGATCGTGAGCGCTTCTACGCGCTGACCCGCTACCCCGAGGAGACGGAGACAGGCGAGATCGAGCTGGCTAGCTGCGACTTTGCCCAGCGCCTGTTCTTCGGGCAGCCGCACTCGGACGTGGTCAACGGTGCCTGGCTCTTCGATGGCATGCCGCATCGGGTCATTGTGATGGACCGGCTGCGCGCGCCCCCGGCGACGGGACATATCACCGGCGAGACCCGCAAGGGCGGCGATGCGGTCAATGCACTGTTCGACCAGATGCCGGAGGACACGGTGATGTGCCTCACTCTGGTCGCCACGCCCCAGGACGTGCTAGAGGCCCATCTGAACCACCTGAGCAAGAAGTCGGTGGGCGAGACACTAGCTTCGGAGCAGACTCGCCAGGACGTGCAGCAGGCGCGCAGCCTGATCGGCAGCGCGCACAAGCTCTACCGCGGCGGGTTGGCCTTCTACCTGCGCGGACGCGACCTGCAGCAGCTCGACGCCCGCGGCCTGCAACTGGTCAACGTCATGCTCAACGCCGGGCTGCAGCCGGTGCGCGAGGAAGACGAGGTGGCGCCGCTCAACAGCTACCTGCGCTGGTTGCCCTGCGTCTTCGACCCGGCCCTGGACAAGCGGCAGTGGTACACCCAGCTCATGTTCGTGCAGCACGCCGCGAACTTGGCGCCGGTTTGGGGCCGCAGCCAGGGCACGGGGCATCCGGGCATCACGTTCTTCAACCGTGGCGGCGGGCCGATCACCTTCGATCCGCTCAACCGGCTGGACCGGCAGATGAACGCGCATCTGTTCTTGTTCGGCCCCACCGGCTCGGGCAAGAGCGCCACGCTCAACAATATCCTGAACCAGGTCACGGCGATCTACCGGCCGCGCCTGTTCATCGTCGAGGCGGGCAACAGCTTCGGCCTTTTCGGCGACTTTGCGTCGCGCCTGGGCCTGTCGGTCCACCGTGTCAAGCTTGCTCCCGGCGCCAGCGTGAGCTTGGCTCCTTTCGCCGACGCCTGGCGGCTGGTAGATACGCCTGGTGAAGTGCGAACGCTGGATGTCGATGACCTGGATGAGCGCGGCGACGACGAGGCAACGCCGGTCACGGACGCTGATGAGCAGCGGGACGTGCTTGGCGAACTGGAGATCACGGCGCGACTGATGATCACCGGCGGCGAGGACAAAGAAGAGGCCCGAATGACGCGCGCCGATCGCAGCCTCATTCGCCAGTGCATCCTCGACGCGGCCCAGCGTTGTGTGGCTGACAAGCGAGCGGTACTCACGCGCGACGTTCGCGATGCACTGCGCGGGCGCACTCACGATATGACTCTGCCCGAGGTCCGCCGCGCCCGGCTGCTGGAGATGGCCGACGCGATGGACATGTTCTGCCAGGGCGTGGATGGCGAGATGTTCGACCGGTCCGGCACGCCCTGGCCCGAAGCCGATATCACCATCGTCGATCTGGCCACCTTCGCGCGCGAGGGCTACAACGCCCAGCTCTCCATCGCCTACATCAGTCTCATCAATACGGTGAACAACATCGCCGAGCGCGACCAGTTTCTCGGGCGGCCGCTCATCAACGTGACCGATGAGGGGCACATTATCACCAAGAACCCGCTGCTCGCCCCTTACGTAGTCAAGATCACCAAGATGTGGCGCAAGCTCGGTGCCTGGTACTGGCTCGCGACCCAGAACATCGATGACCTGCCCAAGGCGGCCGAACCGATGCTCAATATGATCGAGTGGTGGATCTGCCTTTCGATGCCGCCGGACGAGGTAGAGAAAATCGCACGCTTCCGTGAGCTGAATCCGGCACAGAAGGCGCTGATGCTATCGGCGCGCAAGGAGGCTGGCAAGTTCAGTGAGGGCGTGATTCTCTCCAAATCGATGGAAGTGTTGTTTCGTGCTGTCCCACCCAGCCTCTACCTGGCGCTGGCTCAGACGGAACCTGAGGAGAAAGCCGAGCGCTTCCAGTTGATGCAGCAGTACGGCATTGGCGAACTGGATGCTGCATTGAAGATCGCTGAGAGGATCGACTGCGCCCGCGGCATCGCATCGCTTCCACTCGATGGATTGACGCCGTAAGGACCGCATGATGCAACGTTCCGGCGCTAACCAATCCCGGACCCTTCTTGCCGTACTGCTGGTGGCCGCCACGCTGATAGGCGTAGGCGCCTGGCTGGTACTGCGTCCGCAGGCCATGGCGCCAGCCACTGTTCAGTTCGAGTCTCATGCCGAGGCGAAGACTGGGGCTCGGTCTACGGCAGTACCCGGACCGCCCTGGCGCCGCGGCCGTTCTGATGCGCGCTTCACCGTGATTGAATATGCCGACCTGGAATGCCCGTTCTGCCGGACCTACTTCCCGGTCCTTAAGCGCTGGATCGATGAACACCCAGACGTAGCGCTGCAATGGCACCATCTGCCGCTCGCGATGCACGAGCCGGCCGCATCCGCCGAAGCCCGCCTCGTCGAATGCGTCGGTGCTGCCGGCGGCGATGCTGCGTTTTGGCAGGCGGTCGAATGGGTCTATACCCATACCCGCGGCAATGGCCAGGGCCTGCCCGAGGAGCTGCGCTATCCAGACCTGTCGCCAGCCGCACAGCAGTGCTTGGCGTCCGAGCGGCCCAATGCATTCATTCGCGCCCAAGGCGAAGAGGCGGCCAAGAGCGGTGTCACGGCGACGCCGGCCCTGCTTCTGCTGGACCGTGAGACGGGTAAGACGCTGCTGCTGCACGGGCCAGTCGAGGGCGATGCCTTGCTTTCGGCGCTCGATTTGCTGGCCGCTGGCGGTGCCGATGCCGAGCCGTACAGTTCTACAGATATGCCCGCCGCAATCGTCGGCGACATGCCCAGGTAGCCCTCGATCTTCAAGGCTACGGCGCGGCGCGACCGCGTTGATCGAAACCCCGTTCGCATCGCATCCCTGGCGCGAACAGCCATCGCCACCGCGGTGGTGGATGCCTGTTTGTCCGATGCCTCATGCCGTCATCCCTTGGAGGGTTTGCCCTCCCGGGGCATACGCCTCCGAATTTAACCATTGGAGGTTTGCAATGTCTTTCGTGTCTGATTCCACCCCGCAGTCGCTCGCTCTGCTTGCCGCCCAGCACGAGGATTGGATCATCCAGCAGGCCATCTCCTTGCTGGAAAAGCGTGTTTTCAAGTCCGGTCCGGTTCTGAACGGCCTCGCGGCCGTGCGCGACTTCCTGCGTCTCAAACTGGTTGCGGAGCCCAACGAGGTGTTTGCAGCGGTGTTCCTCGACGGTCAGCACCAGGTACTCGCCTACGAGCCGCTGTTCAAGGGCTCGCGTAGCGAGGTCGCGGTGTATCCGCGAGTGGTTGTTCAGCGCGCCTTGGCCCTCGACGCCTCGGCGCTCATCCTTGCGCATCAACATCCGTCCGGGATATCCGAGCCGTCGATGGCCGATCGAGTGCTCACGGACCAACTCAACGTCGCCTTGGCGCTGGTGGAGGTTCGTCTGCTGGAGCACGTCATTATCGGCAAGGGCACACCGTACTCGTTCGCCGAATCGGGGCTGCTGTAACCGGTCACGGCGACGTTCCGGACGCGCATATTCCACCCTGTGGGAGCTTCGGCTCCCGCTTTTCTTGTCGCCAATGCAAGGCGTTTCGTGCGGAGCCAACAAACGGAATGCGCGCAGTGCGTCTTGTTTGTCGAGGCGATGCCGCCTTCAGCGCTTGACTATGGCTCTGATCAGCTTCCAAGGATCCCGTGCATGTCAGCCCTTCTACTCAAGTTCTTGCCGGGGTGGCCGGCCCCCTGCATCGCTGCTGTACTGCCAACCATGCTGATTACATTCTGCACGCCCGCCTTCGCCGCCGATGTGCTTGTCATCACCGACAGCCGCCATCCAGTACGAGCCATGGGCGGTGAGCGGGTCATCGAACTGGACCTTCCCTCGCGGATCGAGGCCGAGCTGTCTGTGGGCCTGCCCGCAGATGCGATCCTCGCCGCCGACCTTGTGCGCAAGCGCCTACGCGAGGGCAAACTTCAGCGCCGAATAGGCCAGGCCTACCAAGGGCTCGCCGATGCTCGGGCCCTGGGCATCACCAAGGTGCCCGCCGTAGTGGTCGACGGCCGCTATGTGGTCTATGGCGACCCGGACGTTGCGCGCGCCGTGGCGCGCATTGAAAGCCATCGGAGGGAACAGCCATGAATCGCCTGCTCTTGCCACTCTCTCGCCGGTTTCGGCTGGCTATGGCTTTAGCGCTCCTGAGCGGTGCCGCGTCGGCATTCGCTTTGACCACGGCCACCATCGTGGCCTCTTCTGCGTCGCCCGGCTGTCTGGAGTACCGCGTCGTCGGCATCTGCTACTGGCTGTATTGCTCGTGGTCGGGGTGCAGTGTGCGTACGTCGTTGAAAGTACGTCATTACGTGCCGGATGCGGTGGTATCGAGCTATTCGAATACCGGCGAGAACCCATGGACGGAAGTGCGCGCGATAAGCATGCCGAATCACACCGCCGAAGCCGGTGGCGACGGCACCGTGAACCATGGCAACGATTACAACGTGGCGAAGTTCAAGAACACCGACGTGATTGGACACCCCGCGGGTTCGGTATTCAGCGAGTTCGCCAGGGCCTTTGGTTACACCTGTCAGGGCGCGGGTACGGCTTTCATGCCGTACTTTCTGAGCACGCTCGACACGGCGGCCTGGCGCTACAACGTGCCCGAGATGGTGTATCCGGAGGCGCTGACCTCGGGTATGCGAGAGATCGGTAGCCGCGTGACGGGGAATCTGTGGGGCAATGTCTTTCCGCGCGGCGGTTTCTTGCATCAGGCCGATGACTACAAGAGCGCGGCCGTGGTTGCGCAGCGCGCGGGCGACATCGTGACGCGGCGCGCCCAGCCCCACGTCTATCAACCGCTGCTGGCCAATACCCGGGATGGTTACTGGCCGGCTGGTGCACTGATGGAAGGCAACGCTTCCACCGGAACGTGGCAAGAGCTGAGCCCGACGCTCTCGAACTCCTGTGCCGTTTTTCCGCACAGCAGCCCGCGCGTGCAGGCCAAGCAGGGCGACTATGCCTGGGCGCTGTGGCGGCCCTATGCCTGTTGCCAGCGTCGGGGACAGGTCTTCCTTGGTAGCGTTGATTTAGCATGAGGTTTCGCGATGAAGGTGTCCTATTCCTGTATGACAGGGCGTGCCACGTCCTACGCATTGATTATCGCGCTCGCTTGCGCCGTCACGGCAGCAGCAGGCGTCACGTGGGCGCAGACCCGTATCGACCGCAATGGCGCAAGCGCGAGCGGCAGCGTCATTGGCGATGACGTGCTCTACAGTGTGGGCGGTGGCCGGGCCGTGTCCATGAGCGGGGCTGGGAACATGAAAAGCATCGGCGTCGGGGTCGGCTGGAACAGCAACCTTATCTGCGGGGACATGAGTCTAACGACGACGCTGCAGAATCAGCTGAACGGCGCCACTAATGGCTTCCAGTCCATCATGTCCTCAGTGATCCAGAACGCTACCAGCGCCGTGGCGTCGCTGCCGGCGCTGATCATCCAGCGCGCGGATCCGGCGCTCTACAACCTGCTGGCCAACGGCGTGCTGCAGGCGCGCCTGGATTTCGACCGCTCCAAGATGACCTGCCGGACCATCGCCAACCGGATGGCGGATTTGGCCGGCGGCCAAGCGGGCTGGGACCAGCTCGCCGAGGGCATGGCACTGCGTGATGCGGCTGGCAGCGCCGATGCGGTATCGGCCATCGCACGGGCCGAATCGAACAAGGGCAACAACGGCGTGCCATGGGTAGGCGGCCGCAATGCGGGCGGCTCTAGCCAGAGTCCAATCAAGGTGGTGAGCGACGTAACGCGTGCGGGCTACAATTTGCTCAACGGGCGCAACGTCATGGAGACGTCATCGATTCCGCCTGCGTCCTGCGGCAATAGGCTGACGTGCCTCACGTGGTCCTCGCCACAAGCTGCTATCAACTTCGCCACCCGTGTGCTGGGTGAGCGCGAGCAGCGCACCTGCGACAACTGCGCCAAGACGCAGACCACAGCGGGCGTCGGCCTCACGCCCGTGATTCAGGAAGAGTACGACGCCAAACTGCAGGCACTGCAGGAGCTGGTGACGGGTGTGAAGCCGACGACAGTAGCGAACCTCGAGGCGGCCGGCAGCAATTCGCTGCCGATCACCCGCGGTGTGATCGAAGCCCTGCGAGACGAGCCCGATCAGGATTTGCTGGGCAAGCGGCTGGCTTCCGAGGCAGCGCTGTCAAGTGTGCTGGAGAAGGCCTTGCTGCTGCAGCGCACGCTGCTGACCGGCAAGAAGGAGCCGAACGTCGCAGCCAATGAGTTGGCGCTGAAGGAGGTCGACCGGGAGAACGGCACGCTGGAGCAAGAGATCAACAACCTCAAGACCGAGCTGGAGTTGCGGCGCACGCTGGCCGCGAACTCCGCCTTGGCGATCGTGCAGCGCCACGACACCCGCGCCGGCGGATCGCGCGGCATCTTCGAGGGCGACACCACGCGTGATCGGCTTAAGGAGTTGCAGAAGCCGCGGAGAACACCATGACCGCCCGAAGGTGGCTGCGGCGGGTCTGGCTGCTCAGCCGTCCCATGTGCATGGCGTTGTTGTGGCTACTGGTCGTAATTGGCTCCTCCGTGGTTGTGAGTGTGGCCGGCATCCATATCGTGGGCAGCGTCGACAGTTGGGAAAGCTGGCTCCGTGCTCACGCGACTCATTTCTTCGTCTGGCGGCTGCTTCTCTACGCTGCGACAGCTTATGGCTGGTGCTGGATGCGCGGGCGCTTGCGGCGCCGTGAGCCGTCGGGCCAAGCGCATCAACGCCTCTTGCGAGTCGAGATCGCGGCCGTGATCACCATCGTGCTGCTCGAAGGCAGCCAACTTCTGCGCCATGCCTGAAGCTGAGATGACCTCATGACCCTCTACACGACCGACTACCTGGAGTATTACCTGACCCTCGTGGGGTGGGTGGTCAACAACGGCATCTGGAACATCCTTGTGATCAGCGGCCTGTTCGCGCTGCCGTTCGTTGCCATCGTGATCCACGAGTGGCTGCGCGCGAGGACAGAAGGCGCGGACGAGGGCAACAAGGGCGTGTTGTCCTCGATGCGCATCGAGAACCGCGTGTGGGTTGCGATCATAGTGGTCCTGTTCGCCGGCATCCCCTTCATTCCGGTGGACCTCAGCACGATCAAATTCGACACGAGCCGTTCCGGGCAGTGCCAAGTCAATGTCCCCCAGCCGGCCGATACGGGTTGGTCCAGCGCCTATACGACGCTCAACAACCAGAGCGCACTGGTGCCGGTGTGGTGGTTCTTCATGCACGCCATCTCGAAGGCCGTCACGGGCGCGGCGGTGGCGGCGATTCCTTGTGGAACTGACCTGCGGCAGATGCGCATGGATGTTGACGCCACGCGCATCGATAACCCGGTGCTGGCCCAGGAAGTCGGCGATTTCGTGCGTGACTGCTATGGCGCTTCGCGCGCCAAGCTGTTCATGAGCCGGCCGACGCTCTCCGACGAACAGATGAACGACGTCACCTGGATCGGTTCGGGCTACTTCCTCAACACCGCCGGCTTCTACGACACCTATCATTCGAGCACGCCGCGCACGGCTTGGCCTTACGACGCGGCCCGCGATGCGGGGCTGGCCCAGGTGGACAGTGGCGGCGGCTATCCGACCTGCCGACAATGGTGGTCCGATGGCAGCAGAGGGCTGCGCGCACGCCTGCTGGCCCAGATCGATCCCGATCTGCTCTCTCGTATCGGGCGATGGGCGGGCTTTCTCTCGCAGAATGAGGTCAACGACTCGGTGGTCCGCGCCGTCGTCTCGCCCCGGCAGCAGAAGATGAACCAGGGGGCCGTCTATACGGACTACGGCGGTCAGATTGAAAAGACGCTGCCCAACATTGTGGCGCGCGGCACCGGCGATCTCGGCCTGGCCGCCGGCTCGCCTGCTTTCTTCCCTGCCATGGACGTGGTGCGCCAGGCGCTGCCGATGGTGCTGTCGCTGCTCAAGATGGCACTCGTCATCTGCATCCCGCTGGTGCTGCTGTTCGGCACCTACGAGCTGAAGACCGTGGTCGCTGTGAGCTGCGTCCAGTTCGCGCTGTTCTTCGTGGATTTCTGGTTCCAACTTGCGCGCTGGCTGGATAGCACGATCCTTGACGCGCTCTATGGCTCGGGGTTAGGTGCGAACCGGCCGCACTCGAACTTCGATCCCTTGATCGGCCTGAACAATGCCTTCGGCGACATGCTGCTGAACTTCGTCATGGCGACGATGTTCGTCATCTTGCCGACATTCTGGGTGGCCGCACTCGGGTGGGTAGGCGTGCGGGCTGGCGCCGCGCTTCAGTCATTGGGTGTGGGATCTAAGGAGGCTCAGGCTGCAGGAGGGAAAGGCTCCGGCATCGCCATGAAGACTGTTAAGTGACCTGCTTAGTCTTGTTCGTCTTCGGGATCGTGAGGATCGATTCGATGACCATCATAAGAATACAGGCCATACCCGGCAGGACCGTGCTTCCATTCTGCCTTGTGTTCCTCGTCATAGCTTCCATTATCATTCCGAACGATCAAGGCGCCGGCCAGAGCGAATGCAAGCAGCAACGCTAGCCATAATGTGGTGTAGAGCAACGCGCCGAGCGCGGTGAGCTTGAGCACCATCAGCAAAGCCTTCGCAACGCCAGGCCCCCATCCTCGCGCCACCAGCCAATTCGTTGCCCTCCGGTCCAGCCGCACACAACTCTGCCACAGCCGGCCCAAGGTCCGGCCCACACCCTCCGCGAAAGTGGTTTGTGCAACGTGTTTCATTGTGGCTACCTCATGCTCGTCCTGCCGTGTCCCTCGATACTCGTTCTTGAATCCTGCACGGCTTTTCAACCGAGAGGCTGATTTCCCTGCAACATCCAATCAGACTGCGTGGCGTGCCCAAAATTCCGCAGGCGGGAGGATGGGGTACTGGCGGCCGGCAGCCCCTTGTCGCCGGTTATTAGGTAGTCGACCTTCGGCGCCAACAACGTGACAAGCCCTAGCCTGGTGAGCGGGGTCTCGCAGGAGCCGACGGTCAATCCGACTTGGGCGAAGCCCGCATTGGCTGTGGCCTGAGAAGGACTGTTGACACTATATCCAAGGATCCAAAGTTTGCCCGTCATTCGGATTCGCCATGCTCTCGTTGTTCTTGCGCAAAAAAATGCCGCCGGACACCGGCATTCCCTCCTCAGTCATGATGGAGCTTCCTAAAGGCCTGACTAGGCCGGAATCGGCTGCATCCCTGCTGGCAACACCGCGCCGACAGAAGTTGCTGGAGCACATTTGGCAGCGCACTTCCGTCTCCCGCAACCAGTTCGCCGCGTTGTACCTCGCGCCGTTGGAACGCTACGCCGAACTGGTTCAACAGTTTCCGGCCTCGGAAAGCCACCACCATGCCTACCCCGGCGGCATGTTGGATCACGGACTGGAAACCGTCGCCTACGCGCTGAAGTTGCGACAAGCCCATCTCCTTCCGGCTGGCTCGACGCCGGAAGCTCAAGCTGCCCAAGCGGAAGCCTGGACCGCGGGCACGGCCTACGCGGCACTGCTGCACGATGTCGGCAAGGTCGCTGTGGATCTGCAGGTCGAGTATGGCGACGGCACTGTCTGGCATCCCTGGCATGGCCCACTTCGACTGCCATACCGCTTCCGTTACCCCAAGAATCGCGAGTACCGGCTTCACGGCGCAGCAACGGGGCTGCTGTACGCTCGCCTGCTCGATACGGACATTCTCGACTGGCTGAGTGGGTATGCTAACTTGTGGTCCGCCTTGCTTTATGTCCTGGCGGGTCAGAACGAGCACTCCGGCATGCTAGGCGAGCTGGTGATTCAGGCCGATCGGGCCTCGGTCGCCCAAGAGCTCGGCGGTGATCCGAGCAAGGCGCTAGCTGTGCCCCGCAACGCGTTGCAGCGCAAGCTGCTGGAGGGCCTGCGTTACCTGCTCAAGGAGGAGTTCAAGTTGAACCAGCCTCAGGCTTCCGATGGCTGGTTGACTCAGGATGCGCTCTGGTTAGTGAGCAAGACCGTTTCCGACAGGCTGCGCGCACACCTGCTGTCGCAGGGCATCGACGGCATTCCCTCCAGCAACACGGCCGTGTTCAACGTGCTGCAGGATCACGGCATCGCCTTACCCACTCCGGACGGCAAGGCGATTTGGAAAGGTACCGTGACAAGCGATGTCGGTTGGTCCCATACCTTCACGCTTCTGCGCCTCGCACCCTCGCTGATCTGGGAAGGAGATGAGCGGCCCCCATCGTTCACCGGTACGGTGACGGTGGTGCAGGAAGAGGGAGAGGCAACGATTCTCGCATCCCTGCCAATCGCTGCGAGTTCGTCCGCATCTGGGCCTTCGTCCGCCGGCCAGCCAACGGGCGATAGCGTCGAAGCCTTGGCGGATCTGCTTGTCCCTCCCGGCGCGTCGTCGGCCGCTTCCTCATCAGCCATCGCATTCCGTCCCCCAGTGCTGGACGACCCGGCTATCGAGTCGGGAGAGGCGCGGGCGCCAACCGGCTCGGTGTCGCAGGCGCCCGCGTTGACTTCGGGGCAGGAGGAAACGCCGTCAGGCGAGCATTTTGTTACTTGGCTGCGCCGGCACATCGAAGCACGCACGCTTATCATCAATGACGCCAGGGCATTGGTGCATACGGTCGCCGATACCGTCTATCTGGTCAGTCCCGGTGTGTTCCAGCGCTATGCCCAGGAACATCCCAAGACTGCTATCCTTGCCAAGCAAGACCAAGTGGCAGATTGGCAATGGGTGCAGAAACGGTTCGAGAAGCTGCAACTGCACCGCAAGCAGCAGGCCGGCCTGAACATCTGGACTTGCACAGTGAAGGGGCCGCGGAAGTCGCGGAGAGTTCATGGCTACCTGTTGGAAGACCCGCAAGTCCTGTTCTCCGATGCCCCGCCAAACAACCCCTACCTGTCGCTGTCCACCGGTTCTGGGTCGGAGTTACCGCGTCCGGCCTCAGCTCAGACGGCAACGCATGCGCAGAGGGCACTACCCATGGGACTGAAGGAGGGCTGCGATCGGGCAACTTAACGCCAATCTTTGCCGGCGTTCCGTTTGACTTTGTTGCCGTGTGTGGCGAGTGCAGGTGCGACGACGTAGATGCCGCCGGGCTGTCGATATTGATTCCGGGTTGGCGGCCGTACGGGCTACGATCTTGCAGTAGCCTTGCGTGCCGTTGGCCTAGTAGCGGCCAAGGTCCTTGCCGGAATCAGGTGCTCAAATGCATTTTGGAGCGGGCGATGGGAATCGAACCCACGTCTTTAGCTTGGGAAGCTAAGGTAATAGCCATTATACGACGCCCGCGAACTGTGCATTCTATGCGGGTTTTCGCGGTTCGTGCAAGCAGATGGCGCGGACGCTAGGTGGGAAAGTGCATCCACTGTCACAAGCCGTGGTGAGCTCGACGCGCGAGAGCAGCGCTCGGTCTTTAGAGCCCACCTTTCAGGAGCGGAGGATCATGGGCCCGCGCGCGTCGCGGCCGCTGCCCAAATTAAGGCGCATTTTCGCTTGCAAACGCGATCACAGCGGCTCGATGCTTCTTTGAAAGCCTATGAAATACGAGAAGCAACTCGGCTTCGTCGTCTGCTGATGCGTAGAAGTAGCACGTAGGCACTTTCAGCACGGCCGCTATCCTTTCGACGAGCTGCAAATCCGGCGTTCTTTTCCCGAGTTCGTACCGATTCATTCGCGTGCTGGCAGACATTGGGTCCAGCCCAGATTCAATCCCGAGCTTTTCTTGCGATAACCCGGCACGCTGTCGCGCCTCCTTAAGTCGTTTCGCGAGTACTGACATCTCTGCCTTCTAGACGTGTGAAGACAGGAATCGTCCGGCGTTGTGCTGGTGCAAATGCTACCAATTTGGTAGTATTCAAATTCTTAGGGATTTCCGGGAGGTGCGGGGCATTACTTGATGCGGCTGCGGCAATGCCGTGCCCAGCAGCGCCTCGCTTCTCCGTGGAGTGAAACGTAATGGAGGCTTTGACCATGAGCCCATCCCTCATCACCGTGGAACAACGCGTGCAACTGCTCGCAAACGGCCAGACATACGCAGCCCGCCACGCTGGCGACCCGCTACCCGTGGTATGGCTTTTCGCGCCGGACGTGCATGCCTGCCTCAAGGTTTTAGCAGACCTGCGACAGCAGGTCATGGGCGAGCGTCTTCCTCGCTGGTCTGAGCGCCGGCTGAAATCACACCTTTCAAAGGAGCGGCGCTCTAATGAGAGCGAACCATGGCTCTCCGCACGAATGACAAATGCTGCGGGCGGGACCCTGTGCTAGCCGCCGAATTGGGCCTCTTGGCGCAACTGCTCTACCAATTCCTCGATGAGATATCGTCTGTGAGGCGTCAAGGTCTGAATCTTGTGGGCCAATGCTAGCAGCTCGGGGCCCACCTTCTCGGCCTTTCGCGGTTCTCGACCTTTGGTGACTGGGGGCGGCGGCCCATGGTGCAACCAATGCTCGGTCACCTGAAGCCATTCGGCCAAAACTGCGATCTTGTCTGAGGTCGGAATCGCCCTTCCTGACAACCACTTGTGCGTGGTCTGTGCCGTGACAGGCGTCCCCGATCTGTAGCGAAGATTGAACTGTAACGCGAGTTCGGTGGGACCGGAAACCTCCTGCTCGGCGCGGCGTAGCGCCAATCGCAGGCGGTTAGAAAAGGCTTGCTTGTCGGCATCGGTGGGCATTTCGCCATTCTGTGTGGACGTGCCGTTCTTGCGATCAACCGTATAGGCTAAAAATATCGTATATAGTTTATAATTAGCTGGCTCAGGATAAGACTCTAGAAATCCTTATCTGTGTGCGGTGGCCCACTCCACCCCCAGTGTGGGCACTTCATAGGACTACGCTATTGGGCTGCGGGTGCCATTGTGGCTCAGGCAACGTTTATCCGCGGCCGCCGCGGTTCACGCTGCGGCGAAAAAGTGCTGAACGTTTGGGTACGCCGCGAACCCTTAACTCCGGCCCGCGGCTGACCGGGTTGGAATTTGGGCGGCCTGCGCTTTGGGAGTGCGCCCAATATTGTCTAGCTCCGACTTGCAGTGAACCTTCCAGGAGGCAATGACCATGATCCAACACCTCATCACCTCAGAACAACGCGCGCAACTGCTCGCAAACGGCCAAGCATATGCAAACGGAAAGGTTAGTGACCCACTACCCGTGGTGCGGCTATTCACGCCCGACGCGCATGCGACATGGCTGTTGGCCGCGCTCGACCCGGCCGATGGTGACACCGCCTATGGGCTGTGCGACGTGGGTATCGGCATGCCCGAATTGGGCCACGTAAGGCTGTCTGACCTCGCATCCATCGTTGGACCGCTCAAAAGACCGGTTCTTCGCGACTTGTACTTCCGGCCTACGCGATCACTATCGGCGTATGCGCAGCTGGCGCAGCTTGACGGTTCGATCCCCGACTGACCGAACCCGCCGGCCACTCCGGTAGCCGGCCAGGCAGCCCTCTGCTGCGCCTCATTGGTTGATGCAGGGGCGTCGGTTCCGCACGAAGTAACCAGCATGGAAAGACGGTGTGCACAACTTGATGTCCGCGCAGCAACCGACCGCTTCCATGCGGGCGTGGCGCACCGGACGATGCCTGATCGGCA
>NZ_JWMA01000188.1 GCF_000812465.1 Cupriavidus sp. IDO
AAGTTGCGGTCCCCCGTGTTGTGGATCAGGGTGAAATAGGTCTGCAGCGCCGGCAACGCCTTTTCGTAGTCACTGGGCTGCTTCCCCTCCTTGAAGGTCTGAGCTTTACCCACATCTTACGGACCTGAACTGAAGATGCGGAACATCTCGGTAATCTCGTGGAGGACGAGGAAGCCCCGCCAGATGACCATGGCGCCCGGCGGAGGATCGCTGCGACGATTTAAGTAGCCACCCAGGGTGGCGATCCACAATACTGCCTGATTCAGCGATGGCACTTTGTCCGGTGGCCGGGTGGTTCGGTGTACGCGGCAATACAGGGCCTGCCATTCAACGGGCTGAAGGACTACCTCGCAGGGCAACCCGCCATCAAGGCGAGCCAGCAGAGTCGTGTACAGGATGCGCCAGGCGATGACGGCAAACAGAGAGGTGGCCCGCACGAAGCGTTCGAGCGTACCGAATTGGCGGGCCTCGATACGGTAGCCACTCTTGATCACTCGGTGCCACGTCTCTATTGTCCAGCGCCGTGCATACCAAGCCAGCCGCTCAAGAGCTTGCTCCGGCGAGTGCGTGGGCACTGAACTGAGCAGCATCCATTCGAGTGGCTCGACTCCGGTGGGCGGTTCGTCCTCAATGACATGGATGGCGAAGACATCGAGTTCGGGCAACTGGCTGGCCCGTGCCTTGGGCGGCCGCAGACGCACGGGCGCGTATCGTAGCGTCAGACGTGCCGTACGCTGGATGTGTGCACCCCTGGCGGGAATCAGCAGCTCAGTGTGACCTGCCGCCGGTGTATCCAGCACGGCCTCCCACAGAGAGTCCTGGGGATCGCGAACGCGGCGATTCCACGCCGCCCGCACTAGCCAGTCCACTCCGTCTGGCCGCTTGGCCGCAAACAATTCATAGACATCGCTTTCTCGATCGCCAATACCAACCAAGCGAGTCTGCGCGCAACGCGACTTTAACGTCGACAGATGCGCCAGACCTTCGATCCACTTGATGCTTTCCTTCTCGTGAACCGGACGGGATTTGCGCTGCGCAGCACTTCCCTTGGCCGCTTCGGTACGCGCCCACGTCTTCATGCCCAGCACGCCGAGAGGCAGGCCCTCCGGGCTCACCGCCAGCAAGCTATGCATCATGAAGCCGCGCTCGTTGCCACCGGTGCCGTAACCCAGTCCTTGCGTAGCGTGTAGATGCGTCAGATTGAATTCGGTGGTGTCCTGTATTGCCAGGACTACTGGCAACTGCTCCATGCGAAGCAGCGTCTGCGCGATATGCGGCGCCAGCACGCCGTCGGTATCGACCTGATCGTTATCGAAGAAACGGTAGGCCGCCTTCAGTTCAGCTGCTGACAGGGCCTGGGGGAGCGAAGTGTGTGGACTGGTGGCCAGTTGCCGGGCCAGCGCAACCAGTCGCTGCGACAGGCGAGCGTCTCCAAGATTCGCTTGCGCGAATTCCTCGCTCGCCCAGTCTGCCGTGTCGTCCCCGATCGCCAATCCGCAGCCACTACATCAATAGAATGGGCGAAAGTTAACACCCTCCGATGCCGTTTACAAGCGAAATTGTGGGTAATCCTCAGCATTGAAGGTGAAGGCGGCAGAGGCGCCGTAATAGGCGCCGACGTACGACCTCAGCCACGGAAATCGATACTGCGTGCGCAGGGTCTGTGCCAGTTCAAGGAAGAGCGAGACGGGTCGGCGATCGTAGTACGAGCGCCACATCTTGGTTTCCAGCGTGCCGGTCGCGATCGGATCGAAGCGGCTCAGGTCGCGGTGCCATGGCCAGAAGAGATCGGCTGCGGCATAGCCGATCAGTAACAAAAGCGCGACCAGGATCGCCCGTCTCAAACGTCCTGGCCGGGCAGCAGTCGAATAGCGCCTCAGCCCGCGAAGGGAGGCGTGCCGGGTTATGTGCATGTCGAATCGCGTTGCTACGCAACAAGCGCCTGGTCTATTTCTTGGCTATGCGCCCGAGGACGGTGGCCAGCTCGGCATCTTCCAGGACCGGCATGATCTCCAGCTCCATCAGATCGCTCCACTGATAGGCGAACTCGGTGAGCTTGGCCGCATCGTCGGTTTCGAGCAGATCGAAGCCCGACCCCAGATCGGCGCTGGTCCATCTGCCCAGTAGCTGGATGCCCTCCGGCGGTAGCCC
>NZ_JWMA01000189.1 GCF_000812465.1 Cupriavidus sp. IDO
GGCCGATGCCGCTATATGGCTTCGGCGGCAACGGTTCCACCCCCGGTGGCCAGACCACAACCGCCGACGTGATACCCACCACATACGGCATGCCCAGATCACTCAGACGCTGGCGAAATGCATTGTCCACCCCGTAGTCGGCATCCGCCAACACGCAATATTTTGGCGCGCCCGCGGCCAACAGCGATTCGAGCTGTTGCAGAGCAATCTCGGTCTTCGTCGTGAACCTTACCTCGTCGGGAATTCCCGCTTTCTCTCGCCGCTCGGTATCTTCCGCCCACTCTCGCGGTAGATAGAGTTGGTAGGCTACAGGCACACTCGCTTGCTCACAGGCCAGAGACACACTGACCGCGACCTGGCAGTTGTCCTGCTTGCCCAGCACCCCACAATACTGACGAGCGACCCCAACCGAATGTTTGCCCTTCTTCGGGAAGCCTGTGTCGTCAATGATCCAGAAGCCGCCAGTCGAGAGATCCATCTTGGGTACTACCCACTGACTGATCCGGCGCAGCATCTCCTCATCGGACCATTCGGCCTTGGCCACAAAGTGGTGCAGTGCCTGGTGCCGAGCGCTAGAGTGAAGCGGATCGACTCCAGCCGCCATCGGCTCCACACTCTTACGCGCAAGCGGCAGCATCAGACCTGTGCAGTAGCCCTTGAGCCCAGCATGGCGGTCCGCATGCCCCAGTCCCGCCGCCAAATGTTCCATGTATTGCTCAAATCGCTCGCTCGCGCTCATCGCTCTTCATGAACTGTGCCAAGAAGTCTATATTATGGCACATTTATGACACAGTAAGACTAATCGCTAACACCCGATGTCGGTGTCCAGTTGATGCAGAAGCGCCGAGATGTTCTGATGCTTAAGTTCGACGGCGCCGGAAGGCCGGGTATTCGATAGATGAAAGAAAAACGGTGCGGGCCATTGATCTTGCACCGTTCTTACCTGGCCAGCTCACAATTTCCGCGCCCCTCCTATGTGGTGCTCTGAGCCTCAGATCTCTCCCAGCACCCACCCGCTGATGAACGCGAAATATTCCCTTAACCACGCGTTGTAGCGCAGGTAAAGTGGGGTAGGTGCGGCCGCCCCAACCACTGCCCCGAACCCCACCTTCCGCGCAATCCGCTTAGCACGCATCAGATGGAAATCACTGGTCGCCAGCACCAGCGGATCAGAAGCACTCACGCCCTGCTGCTCCAGCAACTGGCGGCTGAAGCGCAGGTTTTCCTCTGTGCTGGTACTCCGGTTCTCCCGGATCAGGCGGTCGGTAGCTAGCCCGTGCCCGGTCAGGTAGTCCGCCATGATGTCCGCCTCGCGGCATTGCCGTAAGAAGTCCCGCCCACCACTGACCACCACCCACGCCGCCGGCCATTGCCGCGCCAGCGCCATGCCTGTATCCAGCCGGGCCACCAGCGTCGGCGACGCAACGCAGTGCGGCGTGCCGGAGCCAAGGATGATGATGGCCCTCGCCGCCGTTGCCTTCGGCGCGGATTCGGCAATGCCGCGGTGGATGAGATAGAAGAACGCCGCCACCGTCGCTAGCCATACCGCGAATGCCGTCCACCCTGCCCGCCAGATCCATCGGCGCCCCACGCTGGCCGCTCGCCATTGCGCCACGGCTTCCCAGCGCCATGACAGCGCAAGGCATGCAGCGCCGATCGCGCCGGGCAGCGCCACGCCGAAATTGAACAGCCCCGTCAGCATCAGCGCGATGGCATCGCCCAGCAGCAAGGCGCCCGCCAATGCCAGGCCGATGCGCCGCCACGGGGCGCCGGCCTTCATGCCATGCGTTGTGGTTCGTGCCAACTTCGTCCTATGTGTTGAACTCGTTGGCGTGAAGCATACCGCGCGTGGTGGACCCCAGTCGCGACTGCGTATTCCGGCCGATCGTGACCAGTCATTCCGGATTATCGTGACCACGGATTCCGGCATCGTGACCGGCATTTCCGGTTTATCGTGACCAGCCGT
>NZ_JWMA01000034.1 GCF_000812465.1 Cupriavidus sp. IDO
CCCGCCGCACCGGCGGTGGCCGGCGCTGCCTGGGTCGGTTGCTGTGCCGGCTGCTGGGTCGGCGCCTGTTGCGCAGGCGCCTGCTGGCGTTGCTGCGTCACGGTGGAAGATTGCTTGCCGATGCTGCGCGAGCCGCCGATGCGCTTGGCATTGGCGTCGAACACCATCCCGAAGGCAATCGCGGCTATCAGCGACCCCACCAGGAATTTTCCGCGAATTGACGACATATTCAGTGATCCCCTGTCAGTTCTGCCCAATCTTTGAGCAACGAATGGCGTATTAGTACTTTCGCCCGACGTGGAGCGCCACCACTCCGGCCGTCAGATTGAAGTATTCGACATTCTCCAGGCCCGCATGTTCCATCAAGCGTACAAGTGAGGCCTGGTCAGGATGCATTCTGATCGATTCCGCGAGATAGCGATAGCTAGGGGCATCCCCTGCCACCCGCTCGCCCAGCCACGGGAGGACCTTGAATGAATAGACATCATAGGCCTTCTCCAGTGGCTTCCAGACCTTGGAAAACTCCAGCACCATGACCTTGCCGCCCGGCTTGACCACCCTGCGCATCTCGGCCAGCGCGGCATCCTTGTGAGTCATGTTGCGCAGGCCGAAGGCCACGGTCACCAGGTCGAAGTAGTTGTCCGGGAACGGGATACGCTCGGCATCGCACAGGCAGACCGGCGTCACGATGCCCTTGTTCAGCAGGCGGTCGCGGCCCACGCGCAGCATCGATTCGTTGATGTCGGTCAGCCAGACCTCGCCGGTCGGGCCCGCCTGCTTCGCGAATGCCTTGGACAGGTCGCCGGTGCCGCCGGCAATGTCGAGCACCTTGTGGCCGGGGCGCACGCCCGCCTGGGCGATAGTGAACATCTTCCAGAGCCGGTGCATGCCGCCCGACATCAGGTCGTTCATCACGTCGTACTTGCTTGCCACCGAATGGAAGACGCCGGCGACCTTATCGGCCTTTTCCGCTTCGTCGACCTTCTCGAACCCGAAGTGGGTTTCACTCATATCTCAGACTCCAGAATTGCAGGCGCGGCTCAGTGGTGGCCGCAGCCGTGGCCACCAGCGGCGCCGGCGGCAGGCATCGGGGTATCGCGGTCCGCGCCGGCCGCTTCCAGCCGCTGCAGGTAGTCCTGCCAGAGCGCGTCCTGATTGTCGCCGAGGCGGTACAGCAGGTCCCAGGAATAGATGCCGGTGTCGTGGCCGTCGGAAAAGCGGATCAGGATGGCATAGTTGCCAACCGGCTCCACCGCCGCCACGCCGACGTCGCGCTTGCCGGTCTGCAGCACTTCCTGGCCGGGCCCATGGCCCTGCACCTCGGCCGAGGGCGAATACACGCGCAGCAGCTCGAACGGCAGCCGGAAGCTGCGGCCGTTGTCGAAGCCGATTTCCAGCACTCGCGACTGCGTGTGGACGGTCAGCGCGGTGGGATGGGGAGTGTCTTTTTCCAGGCCTGCCATGATGATTGCACCCGCGTGGCGGGCGCCTCTATAGATTAGCGTCTCGTGGCGTCCTGGCTGGCCCTGGCATCAGCGCGGGCCACCGCAGGCCGTCACGCCTCGCATACAACCCGATAGCTTACCGCAGCCACCTCGCCTTGCCCATCCTGCCCGCCGGCGCCATCTTCCGGCACATAGCGCAGGCGCCTGCCATGGAAGGCCGCGACGGTGCTGCGGTGCGCGATGCTGATGATGGTGGCGTCCGGCAGGGCTTCGACCATCAGCCGGTACATGGCGCTCTCGGTTTCCTCGTCGAGCGCACTGGTGGCCTCGTCCAGGAACAGGTACTGTGGCTTCTGCAGCAGCGCGCGGGCGAACGCCAGCCGCTGCTGCTCGCCGGGCGAGAGCCGCAGCGACCAGTTGTCGAAGACATCGAGCTGACCCACCAGCTGGGCCAGCCGCGCCTGCCGCAATACTACCTGGAGCGCCTCGCTGGGATGCGCGGTGCCGGCATCGGGATAGGCCAGCGCGTCGGCCAGCGTGCCGATCGGCAGGTAGCTGCGCTGCGGCAGGAACAGCGTGCGCGCGTCGGCCGGCATCGTCACCGTGCCGTGGCCGTAAGGCCAGATTCCGGCCAGCGCGCGGAACAGCACGCTCTTGCCGCAGCCGGACGGCCCGCTGACCAGCCAGCGTTCGCCCGGCGCCACCGACAGCGAGAACGGCGCCACCAGCGGACGCTGCCCGACCGCCTCGCTGCGCGCCTGGCGCACCGGCAGGGCCAGCGCCAGGCCGTCGATCGAGATGCCGGCGTCGGGCTTGCCGCTATGCTCGACTTCAATGTCGCGCGTCGCCTGGTGCTGCAGGTCCTGGCGCTCCGCCACGCGAATCGCTTCCTGGAAGTCGATCAGACGGTTGGCGGCCGCCTTCCATCCGACCAGCGTGGCATAGCTGTCGACAAACCACGACAGCGCCCCTTGCACCTGCCCGAACGCAGAGCTGGTCTGCATCAGCCCGCCCAGCGTCATCTTGCCGGCGAAGTAACGCGGCGCCGCCACCAGAATCGGGAAGATGATGGCGAACTGCGCATAGCCGGAGCTGACGAAGGTCAGCCGCCGCGTATAGCGCATCAGCTGGTTCCAGTTGGCACGGATGCGGTCGAAGCGCGCGCGCAGGCCCGCCTGCTCGGTCGGCTCGCCGCGGTAGAGTGCCACCGGCTCGCTGTTCTCGCGCAACCGCACCAGCGTGAAGCGGAAGTCGGCCTCGTACTGCTCCTGCTGGAAATTCAGGCCGATCAGCGGCCGCCCGACCAGGTGCGCCACCAGCGAGCCGACCACCGCATAGCCCACCGCGAACCACACCATGTAGCCAGGAATCACGAACTCGCTGCCGCCCAGCGCAATGCTGATCGGGCCGGATACGGTCCACAGGATGCTCACGAACGATGCCAGCGTGACCACCGAATTGAGCAGGCCGAGCGACAGCGACAGCGCGCCGTCGGTGAACTGGCGCAGGTCATCGGCAATCCGCTGGTCCGGGTTGTCGGTCGCATGCGTCTGCTCGATGCGGTAGTAGGCCTGGTGATCGAGCCAGTGGTCCATGAAGCGGCCGGTCATCCAGGTACGCCAGCGCATCTGCAGCATCATCGTGTAGTACTGGCGCGAAATGGCGGCCACGATAAAGAAGGCCGCGATCCACGAGAAACGCAGCAGCAGCACCTTGAACGATGCAAAGTCATGCTGCTCCAGCGCGTTGTAGAACACGCGGTTCCACTCCGTGAGCAGGACGTTGATATAGACGATGCCAAGATTGAGCGCGACCACCAGGCTCAGCAGGCCGAGCCCGGCCTTGCGGTCATCGGACTTCCAGTAAGGCTTGATCAGCGCCCAGGTTGCCGCCATGCGCAGCCGGCTCTGGATCTTGAGGGCGCGGGCCGGTACGGCGGGGCCCGGTACGGTGACGGAAGTCGGCGTGGTGGACATGGCCTCTGCGATTCGAACCTGCCGGCGTGCCGCCGGCGGGCTTGTTCTTTTCAGGATTCGGTGCGGCGCACCGGGACAATAGGCATCAGACGTGCCCGGCCCCGCGCGGGTTCCGCGGCGGCGCGCCGGCGCACATTGCGCCGCCGGCCACGCCGCTCAGTCGTCCGATCCAAGCGCGGAAAGTGCGGCACGCAGCGCCGGAAGGCGGCCCGCCAATTCTGCCACGCGCACCGGATCGGCGGCGCGCTGCGGCGCCGCCCAGACCGCTTCTGGGAAATGCGTGTCCCAGCGGTAGCGCGGAATGATGTGCCAGTGCAGGTGCGGCACCATGTTGCCGAAGGCGGCCAGGTTGACCTTGTCCGGCGTCATCACCTCGCGCACCACGCGCTCGGCCCGCACCACCAGGCGCATCAGCCAGGCCTGGTCGGCATCCGACAGGTCGCTAAGCTCGGCCACGTGGTCGTTCCAGACCACGCGGCAGAAGCCCGGAAAGCGATCGTGCTCGACCAGGATCAGCCGGGCGCGGTCGCCCATCCAGACCAGTTCGCCGCCGTCGGTTTCGCAGAGGGGGCAGTTGGGTGAACGCGTCATGGGCGGGATTTACACCAGCACCCGCTCGATGCCACCCGCATTGGCCTTTGCCACGTAGTCCGGCATCCAGTCCTCGCCCAGCAGATGCTTCGCCATCTCGATCACGATGTAATCCGCCTGGACCGAAGCATCCTCGTTGTAACGCGACAGGCCCTGCAGGCACGACGGGCAGCTGGTGAGGATCTTGACGTCGCCGGTGAAGCCGTCGGCGCGCAGCTTGTCCGCGCCCTTCGTCATTTCCTCTTCCTTGCGGAAGCGGACCTGCGTCGAGATATCGGGGCGCGTCACCGCCAGCGTGCCCGATTCCCCGCAGCAGCGCTCGTTCTTCTCGATCTTGCCCAGACCGGTGTTGCCGCCCATCAGGTCGTTGACCAGCTTGGTCGGGTCCATCGTCTTGATCGGCGTATGGCAGGGGTCGTGGTACATGTAGCGCGTACCGGTCACGCCCTCGAGCTTGACGCCCTTTTCCAGCAGGTATTCGTGGATATCGATGATGCGGCAGCCCGGGAAGATCTTGTCGAACTCATACCCGGCGAGCTGGTCGTAGCAGGTGCCGCAGCTGACCACCACGGTCTTGATGTCGAGGTAGTTCAGCGTGTTGGCCACGCGGTGGAACAGCACGCGGTTGTCGGTGACGATCTTCTCGGCCTTGTCGTACTGGCCATTGCCGCGCTGCGGATAGCCGCAGCACAGGTAGCCCGGCGGCAGCACGGTCTGCACGCCAACGTGCCACAGCATGGCCTGCGTGGCCAGCCCGACCTGCGAGAACAGCCGCTCCGAGCCGCAGCCCGGGAAATAGAACACGGCTTCCGATTCCGGCGTAGTCGCCTTCGGGTCGCGGATGATCGGCACGATCTCGTTGTCTTCGATATCGAGCAGCGCGCGCGCCGTCTTCTTGGGCAGGTTGCCCGGCATCTTCTTGTTGATGAAGTGGATCACCTGCTCGCGCACCGGCGCCTTGCCCACGGTTGCGGGCGGATGCGCGGTCTGCTTCTTCGCGAACTTCTTCAGGACCTCGTTGCCCAGGCGCTGCGCCTTGTAGCCCCAGTCGATCATGACCTTGCGGGTCAGGTTGATGGTCTCGGGGTTGGTGGCGTTCAGGAAGAACATCGACGCCGCGGTGCCGGGGTTGAACTTCTTCTGCCCCATCTTGCGCAGCAGGTTGCGCATGTTCATCGACACGTCGCCGAAGTCGATCTTGACCGGGCACGGCGTCACGCACTTGTGGCACACCGTGCAGTGATCGGCCACATCGGAGAACTCGTCCCAGTGCTTGACCGAGATGCCGCGGCGGGTCTGCTCCTCGTACAGGAAGGCCTCGACCAGCAGCGAAGTCGCCAGGATCTTGTTGCGCGGGCTGTACAGCAGGTTGGCGCGCGGCACGTGGGTGGCGCACACCGGCTTGCACTTGCCGCAGCGCAGGCAGTCCTTGACGCTCTCGGCGATAGCGCCGATATCGCTCTGCTGCATGATGATCGACTCATGCCCCATCAGGCCGAACGACGGCGTGTAGGCATTGCGCAGGTCGGCGCCGGGCAGCAGCTTGCCCTTGTTGAAGCGGCCCTGCGGGTCGACCTTCTGCTTGTACGTGCGGAAGTCGCCGATCTCTTCCTCGGTGAGGAATTCCAGCTTGGTGATGCCGATGCCGTGCTCGCCCGAGATCACGCCGTCGAGCGAACGCGCCAGCGCCATGATGCGGGCCACCGCGCGGTGGGCGTCCTGCAGCATGTCGTAGTCGTCGGAGTTCACCGGGATGTTGGTGTGCACGTTGCCGTCGCCGGCATGCATGTGCAGCGCCACGAAGACGCGGCCGCGCAGCACCTGCTTGTGGATCTTCTGCGCCTCGTCGAGGATCGGCTTGAATTCGCCGCCGTTGAAGATCTTGCGCAGCTCGGCGCGGATCTCGGCCTTCCAGGACACGCGGATGGTGCGGTCCTGCAGCAGGTGGAACACGGTGGCGTCAGGCTGATGCTGCAGGCGCGCGTCGAACTCCTGCCCCAGCAGTCCCAGCCCATGCCCGATCAGCGAGGCCTTGGCCTGCGCCAGCGGCACGTCCATGTGGTCCTGCAGGTAGCGCCAGCGCGCGCGGATCTCGCGCAGCAGCGTCAGCGCGTGCTGCACGCGGTCTTCCAGCAGCTCGGCGCTGGGAATCTCGTTGGCGTCGTCGCTGCGGCCCAGCGGCAGGTTGCCGCGCGCGAAGAACGCTTCCAGCGTGTCGACCAGCTTGAGCTTGCTCTTGATCGACAGCTCGATATTGATGCGCTCGATGCCGTCGGTGTACTCGCCCATGCGGTTGAGCGGGATCACCACGTCTTCGTTGATCTTGAAGGCGTTGGTGTGCTTCGCGATGGCCGCGGTGCGCGAACGGTCCAGCCAGAACTTCTTGCGCGCCTCGGGGCTGACGGCGATAAAGCCTTCGCCGCTCTTGCCGTTGGCCATGCGGATGACTTCGGAGGTGGCGCGCGCCACGGCGTCTTCATCGTCGCCGACGATGTCGCCGATCAGCACCATCTTCGGGAACGCGTTGCGCTTGCTCTTGGTGGCATAGCCCACCGCGCGCAGGTAGCGCTCGTCCAGGTGCTCCAGGCCGGCCAGGATGGCGCCGCCCGGCTTTTTGGTCTCGGCGTCGAGGAAATCCTTGATTTCGACGATGCTCGGGATCGCGTCGCGGGCCTGGCCGAAGAACTCCAGGCACACGGTGCGGATGTACTTCGGCATGCGATGCAGGATCCAGCGCGCGCTGGTGATGATGCCGTCGCAGCCTTCCTTCTGCACGCCCGGCAGGCCGGCCAGGAACTTGTCGGTGACGTCCTTGCCCAGGCCTTCCTTGCGGAACTTGCGGCCTTCGATCGCCAGAGTCTCGGTGCGCAGCACCTTCTCGCCCGGCGCGCGATTGCCGTCCGACCACTTCAGTTCGAAGGTAGCCACCGGCACGTCGTGGATCTTGCCCAGGTTGTGGTCCAGCCGGGTGATTTCCAGCCAGTTGCCCTCCGGGTCCACCATGCGCCACCAGGCCAGGTTGTCCAGCGCGGTGCCCCACAGCACGGCCTTCTTGCCGCCGGCGTTCATGGCCACGTTGCCGCCGATGCACGAGGCATCGATCGAGGTCGGGTCCACCGCGAACACCAGGCCGGCCTTGTCGGCCGCATCGGCCACGCGGCGCGTGACCACGCCGGCGCCGGAGAAGATGGTCGCGACCTTGCGCGGCACGCCCGGCAGGTCGGTTTCCTCGACCGGCCCGAGCTGCTCCAGCTTCTCGGTATTGATGACCGCGCTCATCGGCGTCAGCGGCACGGCGCCGCCGGTGTAGCCGGTGCCGCCCCCGCGCGGGATGATGGTCAGGCCGAGCTCGAAGCAGCCCTTGACCAGGCCGGCGATCTCTTCCTCGCTATCCGGCGTCAGCACGACGAACGGATACTCCACGCGCCAGTCGGTCGCGTCCGTTACGTGCGACACGCGCGACAGGCCGTCGAACTTGATGTTGTCCTTCTGCGTCACCCGGCCCAGCACGCGCTGCGCGCGCTTGCGCAGGTCATAGGCCGCGGCAAACTCGTTCTTGAAGTCCTCGATCGCCTGCTTGGCGAAGGCGACCAGCTGCTCCACGCGATGCGAGCGGTCTTCGGCGGCCGGCTCGGCGTGCTCGGCACGGTCGGCGGCGCGGCGCTTCTCGATCTCGCTCAGGCGGTGGTGCAGCGCGGTCACCAGCATCTGGCGGCGCTTGGGGTTCTCGAGCAGGTCGTCCTGCAGGTACGGGTTGCGGCGGACCACCCAGATATCGCCCAGCACTTCATACAGCATGCGGGCCGAGCGGCCGGTGCGGCGCTCGCTGCGAAGCTCGTCCAGGATGCGCCAGGCTTCCTCGCCCAGCAGGCGGATCACGATCTCGCGGTCCGAGAAGGACGTGTAGTTATAGGGAATCTCACGCAGGCGCGGAGGGGCGTCCTGCGCTGCGAGCTTGGCGTCGAGCACGAGTGGGGCGTTCATTGGGGGACCGCTTCCTGCTGCGCACGGGGACTGTGCGCGAATCGTTCATTAAAGTGCGATTGTACTTCAAGGCCTGCTTTCGCCGCACCGCAACATCGGCGAACCCTTGCAAGAACAAGGGTTTAGCGGCATTTGTCCGGTGCAGGAGGTCGCCCGGATCAGAACCAGTGCTTCAGCGTTTGCGCAATGTTGTGCCAGAAACTGTCAGGAATCCACAGCAGGCTGCCGGTCATGACGAGGTAGCGCAGGAATTTGCCGATCGCCATATAGCCGAGGCTCGGCCAGAACGACAGGCGCAGCCAGCCCGCCAGGGTGCACAATGGATCACCTACGCCCGGCAACCAGGACAATAACAGCGTAGGCGGGCCAAGCCGGCGCATCCAGCGAGAATAGCGCTTGTCGAGCACCGGCTTACTGGGCTTGCGTTCGTGGCGGCGATGCTCGGCGTGCTCCTGTTCGTGCTCGCGCTCCTGCCGGTGTTTGCGGTAGCGCACCAGCGCCAGCTTGGCGGCGTAACCCAGCCACCAGTCGATGGCGCCGCCGGCCGTGTTGCCTACCGTGGCCACCACGATTGCCGGCCAGAACATCTCGGGATTGAGCTTGATGTACCCGAACACCGCCGGCTCCGATCCCAGCGGCAGCAGCGTGGCCGAGACCAGGCTGACGACGAAGATGGCTGGCAGCCCCACCTTCGGCAGGGCAAGGGTCTGGAACAGCCACTCGAAAAAGGCTTCCATGCAGGCGGGCTCGCAAGCGGGGCGGGGGGCCGGGCCATTCTAGCAGTGGGGCCTGCCGCCCCCCCTTCGGGTCACGGACTATCCACATGGCAGGGCCGCAGGTTTTGTGATTAACTGTTAGAGCCTGTCGCGGCCAATCGTTCGCCGGCCGCAGGAAATATCGCACCATCAGCACCCATATCACGAAATAGCCGTATCAAGCGGCAGTACCGCGCAGTGGCCAGTCCCGCGCAGTGATCTTTCGGGAAGTTGGCCATGCGCGTCCACACACATGGAGACAAGCATGGCGATTCCTATCCGCCTGACGGTCAATGGCAAGCCCGTTGACGCCCAGGTAGAACCCAACACCCTCCTGGTCCAGTTCCTGCGCGAACAGCTGCGCCTGACCGGCACCCATGTTGGTTGCGACACTGCCCAGTGCGGCGCGTGCACCGTGCACCTCGACGGGCGCGCGGTCAAGTCCTGCAACATGCTGGCGCTGCAGGCGGACGGCGCCGAGGTCACGACCATCGAGGGACTGGCTGCCGACGGCAAGCTGCACCCGATGCAGGAAGCCTTCCGCGAGTGCCACGGCCTGCAATGCGGCTTCTGCACGCCCGGCATGGTGATGAGCGCCACCGCACTGGTGAAGGAACAGCCCGACGCGGACGCCGCCGCGATCCGCCATCATCTCGAAGGCAATCTGTGCCGCTGCACTGGCTACCACAACATCGTGCGCGCGGTGCAGCAGGGCCAGGCCGCCATGCGCGGCACCACCGGCGCCGAATAAGGGGAACCGCCATGAACGCACCCGAAAACCAGCGGCTGATCGGCGCCTCTGTCAAGCGCAAGGAAGACTACCGCTTCCTGACCGGCAACGGCCAGTACACCGACGACATCGTGCTGCCGCAGCAGAGCTACGGCTATTTCCTGCGCTCGCCGCACGCGCATGCGCGCATCAAGTCCATCGACAAGACCGAGGCGCTCGCCTCGCCCGGCGTGATTGCCGTGCTGACCGGCGAAGACATGGCTGCCGACAAGGTGGGCGGCCTGCCCTGCGGCTGGCTGATCCATAGCATCGACGGCACGCCGATGAAGGAGCCGCCACACCCCGTCATCGCACAGGGCAAAGTGCGCCACGTGGGCGACCAGGTGGCGCTGGTGGTGGCCGAGACGCTGCAGCAGGCCAGGGACGCCGCCGAGAAGATCGACGTCGATTACGAGGAACTGCCCGCCGTGGTGAGCGCCGCGCAGGCTGCTTCGGCCAGCAGCCTGGTGCACGACGACGTGCCCGCCAACACCTGCTACACCTGGGGCCACGGCGACAAGGCCGCTACCGACGCGGCCTTCGCCAAGGCCGCGCACGTGACCACGCTGGAGATCGTCAACAACCGCCTGATCCCCAACGCGATCGAGCCGCGCGCGGTCAACGCCAGCTATGCGCGCCAGGACGACAGCTACACCGTGTACGTCGCCAACCAGAACCCGCATGTGGAGCGCCTGCTGATGGGCGCCTTCGTGCTGGGCCTGCCCGAATCGCGCCTGCGCATCATCGCGCCGGACGTGGGCGGCGGCTTCGGTTCGAAGATCTTCCTGTATCCGGAGGACGTCGCGCTCACCTGGGCCTCGAAGAAGGTCGGCCGGCCGATCAAGTGGACCGCCGAGCGCTCCGAGTCATTCCTGACCGATGCGCACGGCCGCGACCACGTGACCAAGGCCGAGCTGGCGATGGACGCCGACGGCAAATTCCTGGCCATGCGCGTGCACACCACCGCCAACATGGGCGCGTACCTGTCGACGTTTGCCAGCAGCGTGCCCACCATCCTCTACGCGACCCTGCTTGCCGGCCAGTACACCACGCCGGCGATCTACGCCGAGGTGAAGGCGGTCTTCACCAACACCGCGCCGGTGGATGCCTACCGCGGCGCCGGGCGCCCCGAGGCCACCTACGTGGTCGAGCGCCTGGTGGAAGCGGCGGCACACGAGATGAAGATGGATCCCGCCGAGATCCGCCGCAAGAACTTTATCCGCCAGTTCCCGTATGCCACGCCGGTCGGCCTGACCTACGACACCGGCGACTATGAGCCGTGCCTGGCCCGCGCGCAGGAGCTGGCCGACGTGAAGGGCTTCCCCGCCCGCCGCGATGAAGCGAAGCAGCGCGGCAAGCTGCGCGGCCTCGGCTACTCCTGCTACATCGAGGCCTGCGGGCTGGCGCCGTCGAACATCGCCGGCGCACTGGGCGCACGCGCGGGGCTGTTCGAAGTGGGCGAGATCCGCGTCCACCCGACCGGCACCGTGACCGTGTTCACCGGCTCGCACAGCCACGGCCAGGGCCACGAAACCACCTTCGCACAGATCGTGGCGGACCGGCTCGGCATTGCGCTGGAAGCCGTCGAGATTGTCCACGGCGACACCGGCCGCGTGCCGTTCGGCATGGGCACTTACGGCTCGCGCTCGCTGGCGGTGGGCGGCTCGGCCATCATGAAGGCACTCGACAAGATCGAAGCCAAGGCCAAGAAGATTGCCGCGCACCTGCTGGAGGCGTCCGACGCCGACATCGAGTTCAAGAACGGGGTGTTCAGCGTGGCCGGCACCGACCGCAGCAAGACCTTCGGCGAAGTCGCGCTGACGGCCTACGTGCCGCACAACTATCCGCTCGACAAGCTCGAACCCGGCCTCAACGAAAACGCCTTCTACGATCCGACCAACTTCACCTACCCCTCCGGGGCCTATGTGTGCGAGGTGGAAGTCGACCCCGACACCGGCGAATCGCAGGTGGTGAAGTTCACCGCGGTCGATGACTTCGGCAATGTCATCAATCCGATGATCGTCGAAGGCCAGGTCCACGGCGGCATCGGCCAGGGCCTGGGCCAGGCCATGCTGGAGCAGTGCATCTATGACGACGACAGCGGCCAGCTGCTGACCGGCTCCTATATGGACTACGCCATGCCGCGCGCCGGCGACCTGCCCGACTTCACCGTGGAAACGGCCAAGGGCACGCCCTGCACGCACAACCCGCTGGGCGTGAAAGGCTGTGGCGAAGCCGGCGCGATCGGCTCGCCGCCTGCCTTCATCAATGCGCTGGTGGACGCGCTGTCGCCGCTGGGCGTCAAGGACCTGCAGATGCCCGCCACGCCCCACCGCGTGTGGCAGGCCATCCAGGCGGCCCGCCCCTGATCGGCCCCACGGACGAACCGGAAAGGAAACCGACATGTACGCATTCCAGTTTGAACGCGCGACAGACGCCAAGGCGGCCGTCGCGAAGCTGAAGGCCGATCCCGATGCCAAGTTCCTCGGCGGCGGCCAGAGCCTGCTGGCCGCCATGAAACTGCGGCTGGCGGCGCCATCCGCGCTGATCGATGTCTCGCGCATTCCCGGCATGGCCGACATCCGCGTCGAGAACAACGAGGTGGTGATCGGCGCGGCGGCGCGCCACGCCGACGTGGCCGCCAATGCCGAGGTGCGGCGCCGCATTCCCGCGCTGGCAGCACTGGCCGGCGGCATCGGCGACCGCCAGGTACGCGCGATGGGCACGATCGGCGGCTCGCTCGCCAACGATGATCCCGCCGCCTGCTACCCGGCTGCCGTGCTGGGGCTTGGCGCCACGGTGGTCACCGACCGACGCTCCATCAAGGCCGACGACTTCTTCAAGGGCCTCTACGAAACCGCGCTGGAGCCGGACGAGCTGATCACCGCCGTGCGCTTCCCGATCCCGGACCAGGCCGCCTATATCAAGTTTGCCAACCCCGCCTCGCGCTTTGCGCTGGTCGGCGTGATGGTGGCGCGCACCGGCAACACGGTGCGCGTGGCGGTCACCGGCGCGGCCGACAGCGTATTCCGCTGCCAGCCGCTGGAGCAGGCGTTGTCGGCCAGCTTCACGGCAGCGGCGGCACGTGCGGTGAAGATCGGTCCCTCCAGGTTGAACACCGACCTGCATGCGTCTGCGGAGTATCGCGCGCATCTGATTCCGGTGCTCGCGGCAAGGGCGGTGGAGCAGGCATTGAAGGGGTAGCGGAGCTTCACCTCTGCCCATTGTTGTCTCCCCTCTCCCCTCTCCCACAAATGGGAGAGGGGAGACAACCGGCGGCACTATCCACAAAGCAGACCAGATTTTTCATGCTCCCCGACTCCATCGACCAGACCCTCGCCCAGCTCGAACGCCAGCAGTATTTCGCCGACCGCGAAACCGCCACGGTGCTGTACCTCGCGCTGCGCATGCAGCGCCCCTTGTTCCTCGAAGGCGAGCCCGGCGTCGGCAAGACCGCGCTGGCGCTGGCGATGGCCAACGTGCTCGGCACACGCTTGCTGCGCTTGCAATGCTACGAAGGTCTCGATGCCGCCAGCGCACTCTACGAATGGGACTACCCGCGCCAGATCATGGCGCTGCGGCTGGCCGAGGCACGCGGCGAGCGCCCTGAAGCGCAGTCGCTCTACCACGATGACTTCCTGCTCAAGCGCCCGCTGCTGGAAGCCCTACTGCCGGACCCGGCTGCTCCCGGCGTGCCGCGCGTGCTGCTGATCGACGAGATCGACCGCGCCGACGAACCGTTCGAGGCCTTCCTGCTGGAGGTGCTGTCGGAGTATCAGGTGTCGATTCCCGAGATCGGCGTGGTGCGTGCGGAGCAGCCACCGCTGATCATCGTCACGTCCAACCGCACGCGCGAAGTGCACGACGCGCTCAAGCGCCGCTGCCTGTACCAGTGGATGGGCTACCCCGAGCGCGAGCGCGAACTGCAGATTGTCGCCGCGCGCGCGCCGGAGGCGGCTTCGCGCCTGCAGGCGCAGGCCATCGACTTCATCCACCGGCTGCGCGGCATCGACCTGTTCAAGGCGCCCGGCATTGCCGAAGCCATCGACTGGTGCCGCGCGCTGTCCGCGCTGGGCGTGACTGAGCTCGATCCGCAGTCCGTGCGCGACACGCTGGGCGTGCTGCTCAAGTACCAGGACGACCTGGCCCGCGCCGACGGCCCGACCGTGGCCGAACTGCTGGCGAGCGCCGCGCCCGGAGCCTGAGGCAATGGCCATGCTGCACCCAGCCCGCGAGACGGCACCGGCATCGCCGATGCCGATGCTGGCACGCAATGTCACGCACTTCATGCGCCTGCTGCGCGATGCCGGCTTTGGCTTGTCGCCGGCGCATGCGGTCGATGCGCTGGGTGCGCTGCAGTATGTCGACATCGGCCGGCGCGCGGAAGTGCGCGCCGCACTGGCCGCGCTGGTGCTGTCCGGGCCCGACCAGCGGCCCTTGTTCGATGCCGCCTTCGACCTCTTCTGGCGCGACCCGGACTGGGAAGGCAAGCTGCGCGCGCTGCTGCTGCCGCGCGTGGATGCCGGCGCCCCGCCGCCGCGGCGCAGCAACCGGCTGGCCGATGCGCTGGCCGCGCGCCAGCCGGAACTACCGGCGCGCCAGCCGCAGAGCGAAGCAGAGCGCTTTGCCGTCCCGCTCACCTTCTCCGACCAGGAGCGCCTCGCGCAGCGCGATTTCGAAACGCTGAACGCGCAGGAATGGCGCGCCCTGCAGCACCTGATCCGCACGCGCCGCACGCATCTCGCCCTGCAGCGCACCCGCCGGCTGCGCGCGGCCACCTGCGGCACGCACGCCGACCTGCGCGCGAGCGCGCGGCTCGCCGTCCGCCAGCACGGCGAATGGCTGCGCTGGAAATACCGCAAGCATGCAGAGCGCAAACCGCCAGTGGTGCTGCTGCTCGACATCTCAGGATCGATGAGCCAGTACTCGCGTGCCGTGCTGTACTTCTGCCATGCGCTGATGCAGTCGCGCGAGCGGATGTCCGTGTTCCTGTTCGGCACGCGGCTGACCAATATCACCCGCTCGCTGCGTGAACGCGACCCGGATGAAGCCGTGGCAGTCATCACCGGCCAGGTGCGTGACTGGGCCGGCGGCACGCGCATCGGCGCGGCGCTGGCCAGCTTCAACCGCCACTGGGCGCGCAGGACCTTGTCCGGGCGCGCCACCGTGCTGCTGGTAACCGATGGCCTCGATCACGAGCAGATCGACCTGCTCGGCAGCGAAATGGCGCGGCTGCGGCGCTTTGCGCATCGCATCGTCTGGCTCAATCCGCTGCTGCGTTACCCCGGCTTCACTCCACAGGCGCGCGGCGTGCAGGCCATCCTGCCGCACGTGGACGCGCTGCGTCCCGCACATAACCTCGACAGCCTGTTTGCGCTGGAATCCCTGCTGTCGGAACACAACGGCCCTGCCAAGGAAACCCCGCCATGGAAATGACCCAGAGCCAGCGCCTGCCGGTGCCGCAACAGGTGGCATGGGAGGCGCTCAACGACACGGAGCTACTCAAGCAATGCATTCCCGGATGTGAGAGCATCGAGCCTGACGGCGAAAATGCCTACCTGCTGGCACTGACCGCCGCGGTTGGGCCGGTCAAGGCGCGCTTCAAGGGACGCATGGAACTGCAGGACATCCAGGCGCCCGACAGCTATACCATCCAGTTCGACGGACAGGGCGGCGCCGCCGGCTTCGGCAAGGGCGTTGCACGCGTGTCGCTGGCGCCCGAAGGCGACGAGACGGTGCTGAGCTATACCGTGCACGCACAGGTGGGCGGCAAGATCGCGCAGATCGGCTCCCGGCTGGTGGATGCGGCCGCGCGCAAGATGGCAGACACCTTCTTCACGCGCTTCACGGAAGCAGTGTCCCCGCCGGCGCAGGACGAGCCCGCCGAAGCAGGAAATGAAACACCCGCCGAAGGCGATGGCGAGGATCAACAATCAGGTGAAAAGAAGCGGAAACGATCATGGACAGCGTGGATCTCGAAGTCCTGAAAAGCAGCGTGCGCTGGCAGCGGGAAGGCCATCGCGTTTTGCTGGTCACGGTAGTCAGGACATGGGGCTCGTCGCCCCGCCCCGAAGGCGCGATGCTGGCCGTGCGCGATGACGGCCTGGTGGTAGGCTCGGTCTCGGGCGGCTGCATCGAAGACGACATCATCGATCGTGTGCATCGCAAGGGTATCGACGCTACGCTGCCCGAAGCCATCAAGTACGGCATCAGCGCAGAGGAAGCCCACCGCTTCGGCCTGCCCTGCGGCGGCACGATCGAGCTGGTGACCGAACCGCTCAAGCCTGACAGCGGCATTGCGGAACTGCTGGACGCCGTCGAGAACGGCCGGCTGGTGGCCCGAACGCTTGATATGGCCACTGGCAAGGCAACGCTCGGGCCCGCCGAGGCCACCGACGGCCTGGCGTTCGACGGCAAGATCCTGCTGACCATTCACGGTCCGCGCTATCGCATGCTGGTGATCGGTGCTGGGCAATTATCCAAGTACCTGTGCCAGATCGCTGTAGGCCTCGGCTTCCAGGTCACCGTGTGCGATCCGCGCGAGGAATACACCGAAACGTGGGACATCGCCGGCGTGACCATGGTACGCACCATGCCGGACGACACCGTCACCGACATGCAGCTCGACGAGCGCTGCGCGGTCATCGCGCTCACGCACGATCCCAAGCTGGACGACCTCGCCTTGATGGAAGCGCTGCGCACGCGCGCCTTCTACGTAGGCGCGCTGGGCTCGCGGCGCAACAACCAGGCGCGGCGCGAACGGCTCAAGGAATTCGACCTGACCGAACTGCAGCTGGCCCGGCTGCACGGGCCGGTGGGCATCTACATCGGCAGCCGCACGCCGCCCGAGATCGCAATCTCGATCCTGGCCGAGGTGATCGCTGCGAAGAACCACGTCTCGTTGCCCGACATCCTGCAGGTGGAAGGCGCCAAGGCGGCTCGCGAAATGGCTGCCAGCGAAGGCAGCAGCTGTACAACGTAAGGAAGGCCATGACCGCCGCGCCGAACGCCCCGCTGCTGAACACCGACCTGCCCACCGGCATCCTGCTGGCCGCCGGCTTCGGCCGCCGCTTCGACGCGGCGGGCAAGCGCAACAAGTTGCTGGAGGCGATGCCCGGCGGCCGCACCATTGCGTGGCGCAGCGCGCGCACGCTGGCCGTGGCGCTGCCAGCGTCGGTCGCCGTGATCCGGCCCGGCAATCCAGCGCTGGCCGAAGAGCTGCGCCGCGCAGGCTGCCGCGTGATTGAGTCGGCCGAAGCCGAGGCAGGCATGGGCGCGGCCCTGCGCGCCGCGGTGGCCGCCACGCCCGATGCGCGTGGCTGGGTCGTGGCGCTGGCGGACATGCCGTGGCTGCCGCTGGAACTGGTCAGGGCCGTGGCGCTGACCATCACCACGCCGGACACCATCGCCGCACCGTGGCGCAACGGGCAACGCGGGCATCCGGTCGGCTTCGGCGCCGCGTGGCGGGATGAACTGCTCAAGCTCGATGGCGATGAGGGCGCGCGTGATTTGCTGAAGACGCAACCCGTCACTCGCATCCTGACCGAGGATGATGGCGCCTTCCGCGATGTGGATACGCCTGGCGACCTGCGCTGAAAGCTATGGCTGCGCTTGCGGCATCGACTCCGCCAGCGCACTCGTCTTTGCCGCCATGATGAAGTCGTTCTGGTGCAGGCCCTTGATCTTCTTCGTCTTCCACGAAACCGTGGCGTGCCCCCAGCCAAAGCTGATTTCCGGATGATGGCCCTGCGCTTCCGCCAGCTGCCCTACGCCGGTGACAAAAGCCAGCGCCTGAGCGAAGTTGCGGAAGCTGAAGCTGCGTTCGAGCCGGGTGGCATCGTCCGCTAGCGTCCAGCCCGGCGCTTGCTGCAGCAAGGCTTCGGCTTCCGCGCGCTCCAGCGGCGGAATGCCGCCGCGGCATGGCGTGCAGGTCTGGGTTTCGAGCTTCTCGCCCATGGCAATCCTCCTCACGCGGCCGTTCAGCCGCCTTCTGTCTCCGACAGCGCGCGCAGATATTCGCTGCTCCACCAGTGCACGTCCTGCGCGCGGATGCGCTCCAGCAGTTTCTGGTGCCGCGACTGGCGCTCGGCCAGCGGCATGTGCAGCCCCTGCTGGATCGCCTGGGCGGTGGCGCGCGTGTCGTAGGGATTCACCAGCAGTGCCTCCCTGAGCTGTTCCGCGGCACCGGCAAAACGCGACAGCACCAGCACGCCGGGGTCTTCCGGGTCCTGCGCGGCAATGAATTCCTTGGCGACCAGATTCATGCCATCGCGCAGCGGCGTCACCAGCGCCACCCGGCTCGCGCGGCACAGTCCCGGCAGCCGCTTGCGTGCCGTGGTGCGGTGGATGTAGCGCACTGGCATCCAGTCCAGCTCGCCGAACTCGCCGTTGATCGCACCGCTCAGGCGCTCCATCTCGCTACGCAGGTCGGCATAGGCATCCACCGATTCGCGCGACGGCGCAGCGATCTGCACCAGCGTCGCGCTCATGCGGTTTTCGGGGTACTCCGCCAGCAGCCGGTAGAACGCCTTGAGCCGCTGCGGCAGTCCCTTCGAGTAGTCGAGCCGGTCGATGCCCAACAGCAGGCGACGGCTGGAATACTGCGCCCGCATCATCTCGTAGGTCTCCCGCGCATCCTCGCCGCGGCCCAGCTCGATGAACTCGTCGACGTCGATCCCGATCGGGAAGGCCTGCGCCCGCACGGTGCGGTGGAAGGCGCGGAAGCGGTGCTCGCCCATGGGTTCGGCAAACGCCTCGTTCTGCACATAGCGCGAGAAGTGCTCCACGTCCGCGTGGCTCTGGAAGCCCAGCAGGTCGTAGGCGAACAGCGCGCGCATCAGCCATTCGTGCTGCGGGATCGCGGCGAGGATCAGCGGCGGCGGCAGCGGGATGTGCAGGAAAAAGCCGATCCGCTGCCCGCAGCCGATCGCGCGCAACTCGGCAGCCAGCGGGATCAGGTGGTAGTCGTGGATCCAGATGACGTCGTCCGGCTCCAGCAGCGGCGCCAGCTTGCGCGCAAACAGCTGGTTCACGCGGCGGTAGCCATTGAGGAAATTCGAATCGAAGTCGGCCAGGTCGAGCCGGTAGTGGAACACCGGCCACAGCACGCCGTTACTGTAGCCAAGGTAATAGGCGTCATGGTCTTCGCGGCTCAGGTCGACCGTCGCGAGTGTCACGTTGCCGGCCTGCTGCACATGCAGTTCGCCCTCGCCCGGCGTGCCGCCCTGCGCCGCCTCATACGATTTGCCGCTCCAGCCGAACCAGAGCCCGCCGGTTTGCCGCAGCGCTTCGGAAAGCGCGACCGCCAGGCCGCCGGCCGCGACATTGCGCGGATCGGCAACCCGGTTGGATACCGCTACAAGTCTGCCCATATATTGTTCTTTTAGTCCTCTGGTCTTAGTCTGGCGGCGCCCGTAGCAAGCCGCGCCTTCAGATGATGTCGTCCCACGGCGCCGACAGCCGCATGGCACCGTTGATCAGGCCGACCATCGAGTACGTCTGCGGGAAATTGCCCCACATCTCGCCGGTGACCGGATGTGTGTCTTCAGACAGCAGCCCTAGCGGATTGCGCGCGGCCAGCATGGCCTCGAAGATCTCGCGCGCTTCCTCGCGGCGGCCGATGCGCGCCAGCGCGTCGATGCGCCAGAAGGTGCAGATATTGAAGGCTGTCTCGGGCTTGCCGAAATCGTCGGGGGCTTCGTAGCGGCGCATGTAGGGGCCATCGCACAGCGATTCCTCCAGCGCCTTGACCGTGGCAATAAAGCGCGGATCGCGCGGCTCGATGAAATTGACCTCGCCCATCAGCAGCACGCTGGCATCGAGCTCGCGCCCGCCAAAGCTCTCGGCAAAGGCCTGGCGCGATTCGCTCCACGATTCGGCAAGGATGCGGTCTTTCATGCGCCGTGCGTGATCGTGCCAGTACGCCGCACGTTCTGGCAGCGCCAGCTTCTCGCCGATCTTGGCCAGCCGGTCGCAGGCCGCCCAGCTCATCAGCGCCGACGAGGTATGCACGCGGGCGCGCGTGCGCAGCTCCCACATGCCGGCGTCGGGCGTGCCGAACACCTTCACCGCCTGCTCGCCGACTTCTTCCAGCCGGTGGAATTCGGCCGGGCCGCCACGGTGCAGCAGCCGGTGGTCATGGAAGGCCTGCGCCGCGCCCAGCACCACGTTGCCATAGACATCGTGCTGGAAGTGCTCCTGCGCCTGGTTGCCCACGCGCACCGGCCCCATGCCCCGATAGCCGGGCAGATGATCGAGCATGCTTTCCGGCAACTCCCGTTCCAGGCCAATGCCATACAGGGGCTGGATGTGCCCGTCCTGCGACTGCACCACCACATTCGACAGCCAGCGCAGGTAATCCTCCATCGTGCCGACTTCGGACAGGCTGTTGAGCGCGCGCACGACAAAAAACGCGTCGCGCAGCCAGCAGTAGCGGTAGTCCCAGTTACGGCCGCTGCCCGGCGCCTCCGGAATGCTGGTAGTCATGGCGGCGACGATGGCGCCGGTTTCCTCGTACAGCGACAGCTTGAGGGTGATGGCGGCGCGGATCACCGCCTCCTGCCATTCGCGCGGCACGGCCAGGCGCCGGCTCCACAGGCGCCAGTACGAGGTGGTTTCCTGCTCGAACTCGCGCGCGGTTTCTTCCACGCCGTGCGCGAGCGTCTCGTCCGGGCCGAGGATGAAATTGTGGCTGCGCGTGACCAGGAAAGGCGTATGCGACAGCACATAGGCCAGCGGCGCGTCGGTGGTCATGCGCAGGGTCATGCCGTCGCCGATGTAACGCACGTGGCTGCTGCCGCGCGTGATCTCCGGCACGATCCGGCCCCAGTCGAAACGCGGCGCAACCACCACCCTGACCCGCGGCGCGCCACGGACCGGGCGGATGCGCCGGATCAGCGTGATCGGGCGGAAATACCGCCCGAGCCGGAAAAAGCGCGGCGCGAAATCGGTGATCTCCAGGCAGTTGCCGTGCGTGTCCGACAGGCGCGTGCGCAGGATGGCCGTATTGGGTTCATACCACTGGCTCGACGCGTGGAAGTCCTCGATCTCGATCGAGAAATGCCCGGCGTTCTCACTCGGGTCCAGCAGGGCGTTGAAGACGGGATCGCCATCAAAGCGCGGCAGGCAGGCCCAGACGATGCGGCCGCGCGCATCGACCAGCGCGGAGAACGAACAGTTGCCGATCATGCCCAGCGATAGCGACGGATCGGCAAAGCGCTTGTTGCCGTCCACGGTCTTGCACATGCCTTCGGTCGGCGGTTTGCCCAGCTCGCCGGTGCTGCTCGGATTGGTCACAGCGAATCCTCCCTCAAGATGTCGTTGTGGGTGCCGCGGGTGCCGCGGTGCTTTGCGCAGCCACCGGCTGCTCGTGCGCCGCGCTGTCCAGCGCCCGCGCCGAGCGGTGCAGCCAGCAGCGAAGCGCGGCCGGCCCGGTCACGCTGACGCTGGCCATGGTCTGGCGCTGCCCGACCAGCACGCCGAGGCCGCCAAGCTTGCGCACGGCGGCAAAGCCGGCCTCGTCGGTCACGTCGTCGCCGGCAAAGACCGGCAGGCGCTGCGCGAATGGCGGCGCCTTCATGAAGGCGGCAATGGCATCGCCCTTGTCGACGCCGGCCGGCTTGATTTCGACCACCATCTTGCCGGGCAGCGCTTCCAGCCCGACGGCATGGCGCATCACGTCGGTCACGGCAGCGTGCACCAGGCCCTCCAGTTCCGGCACAGCGCGGAAGTGGATGGCAACGGCAACGGATTTGCGCTCGAGCCGCAGGCCCGGGTATGCGTGCACCAAGGCCTCCAGGTGCGGGATCAGCGGGTCCAGGCCCGGCGCGGGGATTTTGGACATTTGCCCGCCGTCGGTGCGGAATTCGGCACCGTGCACGCCTGCGGCCGGCAGCGTGAGCGGTTGCAGGAAATGATCGAGTTCGACGATCGGCCGCCCGGAAATGATGGCCAGTGCGCCGTCCAGGCGCTCATAGAGCGCACGCAGCGTACCGACCAGTTCCGGCTCGACCTGCACGAGTTCCGGGCGCGGCGCCAGGTCGGCCAGGGTGCCGTCAAAGTCCAGGAACAGGGCGGTATTGGGTTCGATGAGCGGTAGCTGAGGCATCGCGATACACCGTAACACGTCAATCTGGCGAGCGTCCACCGGGCGCCGTCCTACAAAAGCCAATCAAATTGCACGCCAGCCGGGCAGCATCCGCAGTACGCTGACACGCGGCGCCTCATGCGCTGCCGGTGCGCTGCGGGTGGGCCTTAAGCCACTCGGATCGCATGAACCTTGCACAGCACATATACGGCCCATGCGGCGCCGGCGCCTTGCTCGCGCGCCCGATCCTTTATCATTGGCGGTTTCCGCCAAAATTTCCGCCTTTTTTGCGCCGCCCCCGCCGGCGCCTCCGCCGACCATGACCCGCAAGCCCGCCGCCAGACCCGACTATCTCAAGAAGATCCTGACCGCCAAGGTCTATGACGTGGCACAGGAGACCGAGCTCACCTATGCGCACAACCTGTCGGCGCGCACCGGCAATTCGGTCTGGTTCAAGCGCGAAGACACCCAGCCGGTGTTCTCGTTCAAGCTGCGCGGCGCGTACAACAAGATGGCATCGCTCACGCCGGAAGAACTCAAGCGCGGCGTGATCGCGGCGTCGGCCGGCAACCATGCGCAGGGCGTGGCGCTGTCCGCGGCGCGGCTGCAGTGCAAGGCGATCATCGCCATGCCGGTGACCACGCCGCAGGTGAAGATCGATGCCGTGCGCGAACGCGGCGGCCAGTGGGTGGAGATCGTGCTGCACGGCGAGTCCTACAGCGACGCCTACACGCACGCCGCCGAGCTGGAGAAGAAGCACAAGCTGACGTTCATCCATCCGTTCGACGATCCTGAAGTCATCGCCGGCCAGGGCACTATCGCCATGGAGATCCTGCGCCAGCATCCGGGCCCGATCCACGCGGTCTTTGTCGCCATCGGCGGCGGCGGACTGATCTCCGGCATCGCGTCGTACATCAAGGCGGTGCGCCCCGAGATCAAGGTGATCGGCGTGCAGACCGTGGACTCCGATGCGATGAAGCGTTCGATCGACGCGGGCAAGCGCATCGAGCTGAAGGAAGTGGGCCTGTTCTCGGACGGCACCGCGGTCAAGCTGGTGGGCAAGGAAACCTTCCGCATCAGCCGCGAGCTGGTCGACGAGATCGTGCTGGTGGACACCGATGCCATCTGCGCCGGCGTGAAGGACGTCTTCCAGGACACCCGCAGCATTCTCGAGCCGGCCGGCGCGCTGGCGGTGGCGGGCCTCAAGCTGTACGCCGAGCGCGAGAAGCTCAAGGGCCAGCATCTGATCGCCATTGCCTGCGGCGCCAATATGAACTTCGACCGCCTGCGCTTCGTAGCGGAGCGCGCCGAGGTGGGCGAAGCGCGCGAAGGCGTGTTCGCCGTGACCATCCCCGAGGAGCGCGGCAGCTTCAAGCGCTTCTGCGAGCTGGTGGGCACGCGCAGCGTGACCGAGTTCAACTACCGCATTGCCGACAAGAGCACGGCGCATATCTTCGTCGGCGTGCAGATCGCCAGCCGCGCCGAGAACGACAAGATCGCCGCCAGCTTCCGCCGCCACGGCTTCGACACGCTCGATCTGTCCAACGACGAACTGGCCAAGCAGCATATCCGCTACATGGTGGGCGGCCGCTCGCCGCTGGCGCATGACGAACTGCTGTACCGCTTCGAGTTTCCGGAGCGCCCGGGCGCGCTGATGCGCTTCCTCTCGAGCATGAGCCCGAACTGGAACATCAGCCTGTTCCACTACCGCAACCAGGGCGCCGATACGTCGAACATCCTGGTCGGCATCCAGGTGCCGAAGAACGAGAAGCGCGCCTTCCGCGACTTCCTTTCGACGCTGGGTTACGTACACTGGGACGAGACCGACAATCCGGTCTACAAGCTGTTCCTCGCCGGATCGACCGCACCATGAGCCTCCCCGAACACTCGCCGCTGGGCAAACCCTCGGCCTACAAGACCGAATACGATCCCGCGCTGCTGTTCCCCATTCCGCGGCAACCCAAGCGCACGGAAATCGGCCTGCCCGAAGGCAAGGCGGTGCCGTTCTTCGGCGTCGACATCTGGAACGCCTACGAGCTGTCGTGGCTGAACATGAAGGGCAAGCCGCAGGTTGCGCTGGCCACGTTCATCATCCCGTCGGATACGCCGAACATCATCGAATCGAAGTCGTTCAAGCTGTACCTGAATTCATTCAACCAGACGAAGATCGCTTCGCCGGAGGCGCTGCAGCAGTTGCTGCATCACGACCTGTCGGAAGCCACCGGCGGCACGGTGCAGGTGCGCCTGGTGAGCGAGGCGGATCTGGGCAAGCAGAAGATGGGCGAACTCGACGGCCTGCTGCTCGATCGCCTCGACATCGAAGTGGACCGCTACGAGCCGGCGCCCGAACTGCTGCGCGCGGACCAGGAAGAGACGCCGGTAGAGGAAACGCTGGTGTCGCACCTGCTGAAGTCGAACTGCCTGGTCACCGGCCAGCCTGACTGGGGCAGCGTGCAGATCACCTACGTGGGCGCACCGATCAACCAGGAAGGGCTGCTGAAGTACCTGATCTCGTTCCGCAATCACAATGAATTCCACGAGCAGTGCGTGGAGCGGATCTTCATGGACGTGATGCGGCAGTGCAGGCCGGTCAAGCTGGCAGTCTACGCGCGCTACACGCGGCGCGGCGGGCTGGATATCAATCCATTCCGGACCAACTTCAATACGGCCTGGCCGGACAACAAGCGCAACGCCCGACAGTGACGCGTTGATACCGCGCTTTCAGAACTCCGCGTGGAAGCGCACCCCGTAGAACTTCGCGGGACCGCGATCACGGTTGTACCCGGGATTGCGCACATACTGGAAATCCGGACTGATGCTCAGGTATTTGAAGGGCTGGAAGCTGTAGTAGATCTCGAACACCTGCTCCGGCCCGTAGTTGAGCGCGCCGTCGCCCAGGAACGCGCCCTGCCCGCCTGCCGCGAGATAGGCCCGGTGGTCCGAGCCGAGCATGTTCACCGCCACCGCCACGCCCAGCGCATCGCGCGCCCGGCCCCACGCACTGCCTTTCAGTACGCCACCGAGCGAGACCTGCTTGCCGACTTCCGTGAAGGCATAGGTTTCGGTCTTGTCGTCTGACATGCTGGCACGCGCGAACACGCCGAGCGAATCGGTGACCTGCTGCAGGAACGCCAGGCCAACGCCGGTCTTGGCGTGCTCCCGCCGCACGTCGGCCACGTCGGGCGTGGTGTTGTTGGCGATGCCGAATTGCAGTGCATCGCTGAACGCGCCCATGCGCGCCTTGTTGCGGAAGAACAGCAGGCGCGCCGTACCGGGACGGCCGGCCAGCTTGTAACGCTTCTCCAGCTCCAGGATATCGCCGTAGTGCTCGAACATCCGTGTGTCCAGCTCCAGCCCGTTCGATTCCACCGGCTGCAGGAAGCGCCCGATGCGCACCGACCAGTCGTCGCCGATGTACTCGAGTGACACGCCCCAGTTATAGCCGCGCGCATCGGCCGGATAGTCGAACGCACCAAAGGTCAGGAACGACCAGTTCATGAACTGCGTGCGCGGGTCCGAGCCGAATTCATTCTGGTCGAACACATCGAGCACGCCGAAATTGCCCGCGGTCAGCACCACGCGGCGCTTGTCCACCGTGCGGGCGAACTGGTTGAAATCCGCCTCCAGCTCCTCGCTGCCGCCGCCCAGCCCCCATGTCTGCCGGACAAAGGCGCGGGCGCGATAAAACACCGGGCTGGTGCTCGATACCTTGGCCAGCTCGCCGTTGGTCAGCCCGCCCATGCCGTGCAGCTCGGAGAATGGCACGCCCTGCGTGACCTCCGGGTTGAAGTGGAACTCCGCGCCGCGCCACAGGCGCAGGCCCAGGTCCAGCGTGGTGCTGAAGGAGTAGCTCTTGGCGCGCTCGGTGCCGAGGCTGTTCGGGCCCGAGTAAGCGGCATTGAAGGCCGGCTTGCGTTGCCAGACGTAGGTGGCCTGGCCGTGGAAGGCAAAGACATCCTCCGCAGGCGTGGGCGGCTCGACTGAAGCCGGCGGCGCGGCTTCCTCCTGCGCCATGGCCGGGACGCAGCTCGCCAGCGCCAGCAGGGCCGCCAGGCATCGGGCAAGAATCGGGCGCAACGGCGCGGCGGGGAATCGGCAGGACAGCATCGGGAAAGCGGCAAACAAGGAAGAAGCCGCTTGCCGGGCATGCGCCCGGCCTGTCGGCGGACGAAGCATAGCCAAGCCGACATGACATGTCTACCGCGTATTGCTGCAACGCAACAACGCAACTCGCGGCCGCCTCAAGGCCCTTATGTGCGCTCCATGCGACGTTGTAACCGGTCTTGAATTAATTAACCTGAAAATTAATATCCATCTGACAACGCCTCCGCGCAACCAGATGCCAGCCCCAAAGAATCCCCGGCCAACCTCCGCATCGGCAGTGAAAAGCCAGCGCCGCGGCCCCGGCCGGCCGGCGGCGGCAGGCAACCCGATCCAGCGCGACCAGTTGCTCGACGCCGCCACCGACCTGTTCTCCCGGCACGGCGTAGCGGGCACGCCGATCAAAGCCATCGCAGAAGCAGCCGGTGTCACACCGGCGCTCGTCCACTACTACTTCCGCGACCGCGACCAGTTGCTCGACGCAGTGGTCGACGAACGGCTGCAGGCCCTGGTGAACCAGATCTTCGCCGCCGGGCCGGCGGTGCCGGGCGATCCGGTTGCGATGCTGGTCGGCATTGCGGGCCGGCTGATCCGCGCCGCGGCTGCCACGCCGTGGTTTCCGGGCCTGTGGATTCGCGAGGTGGTGAGCACGGACGGCCAGCTGCGCGATCGCGTGCTGAACCGCTTTGCTATGCAGCGCGCCAGCGCGATGAGCGGCCCGATCACGGCCGCCATCGCCCACGGCCAGCTCAATCCCGCGCTGGAGCCCGCCCTGGTGATGCCCTCGCTGATCGGCCTGACCCTGCTGCCGCTGGCCACCACGCATATCTGGCGGCGCCTGCCCGGCGCCGACGCCGTCGACACCGAAGCACTGGTGCGGCATGTGAGCGCGCTGCTGACGCAGGGGCTCGCGCCTGCCCCGCCGCCTTCCGATCCATCCGCATAACCCTGAACACAGCCCAGACGATTGCCCCGGAGTTCCCATGCGAGTCCCACAGTCCACGCTCCCGCCGCTTACGATTGCAGCCGCCTTCGGCCTGCTCGGCATGCTGTCCGCGTGCAGCAAGGAGCCGCCCAACATCTGGCAGGGCTATGTCGAGGGTGAGTTCGTCAGCGTGGCCTCGCCCTTCGCGGGCCGGCTCGATACGCTGTCGGTGCAGCGCGGCCAGCAGGTTGCCAGCGGCGCCCCGCTGTTCGTGCTGGAGTCCGACGATGAGCGCGCCGCGCGCCAGCAAGCCGCCGAACAGCTGCGCGCGGCCGAAGCGCAACTGGCCGACCTGAAGACCGGCAAGCGGCCGGTCGAAGTCGACGTCAGCCGTGCGCAGCTGGCACAGGCGCAAGCCACGGCACAACGCAGCGCTGCGCAGTTCCGGCGGGACCAGGCGCAATTCACTATCGGCGGGATCTCGCAGGCGCAGCTGGACGAATCGCGCGCCACCGCCGCCAGCGACGCCGCGCGCGTGCGCGAGCTGCAGCACGATATCGACGTGGCCCGCCTGCCCGGCCGCAACGACCAGCAGGCCGCGCAGGCGGCCCAGGTGGAAGCCGCGCGTGCCGCCCTGGCGCAGGCCGAGTGGAAGCTCTCGCGCAAGGCGGTGTCGGCCACGCAGGCCGGCCTCGTCTACGACACGCCTTACCGGCTCGGCGAATGGGTGCCGGCCGGCAGCCCGGTGGTGCGCATGCTGCCGCCGGGCAATGTGAAGGTGCGCTTCTATGTGCCGGAGACCATCGTTGGTGCACTCAAGAACGGCCAGGCCATCCAGGTGCATTGCGACGGCTGCCCGGCACCAGTGCCGGCAAACATCACCTACGTTTCCAGCGAGGCAGAGTACACGCCGCCGGTGATCTACAGCAACGAGACGCGCCGCAAGCTCGTCTTCCTGGTGGAAGCGCGGCCTTCCGCAGCCGATGCGCCGAAGCTGCGCCCGGGCCAGCCGGTGGAGGTGCGCAAGCCATGACACCAGCAACGAACACGAATGGCCAGGCCAGCCACAACGGCAGGAACGGCGGTCTCGCTATCGATGTGCGCGGCCTCAACAAGCATTTCGGCGACAAGCACGTTGTCAACGATCTCAGCCTGCAGGTCGCGCGCGGCGAGATCCTCGGCTTTCTCGGCCCCAACGGCAGCGGCAAGACCACGTCGATCCGCATGATGTGCGGACTGCTGACGCCGGATTCGGGACAAGGCACCTGCCTCGGTTTCGACATCCTGAAGGAGTCCGACGAAATCAAGCGCCGCGTCGGCTACATGACACAGAAATTCTCGTACTGGGACGACCTGTCGATCCGCGAGAACCTGGATTTCGTCGCGCGCGTCTACGGCATGGCCAACCGGCGCGAGGCAGTCGACCGGGCGCTGGAAGATCTCGGGCTCGCCACGCGCTCGGCGCAACTGGCGGGGGCGCTGTCGGGCGGCTGGAAGCAGCGCCTGGCGCTTGCCGCGTGCCTGCTGCACAAGCCCGAACTGCTGCTGCTCGACGAGCCCACTGCCGGCGTTGACCCCAAGGCGCGGCGCGATTTCTGGGAGCAGCTGCACCAGCTCGCCTCGCGCGGCATCTCGGTGCTGGTCAGCACGCACTATATGGACGAGGCCGAGCGCTGCCACAAGCTGGCCTATATCGCCTACGGCAAGCTGCTCGCACAGGGCACTGCCGAAGATGTGATCGCCAGCCAGCAGCTGACCACGTGGAGCGTCGAAGGCGACGGCCTGGCCGAGCTCTCCGAGACACTGCAGGGCGCGCCCGGCGTGGACCAGACCGTGGTGTTCGGCACCGCGCTGCACGTCACCGGACGCGACGGGAAGCTGCTCGGCGAAACGCTCACGCGCCTGGCAGGCCCGAACCGGCGCGTGGAGCAGATCCAGACCAGCCTGGAGGATGTGTTCATCCACATGATGGGCGACGCCGAAGACAATATGAACGCCGCCGGTGCGGGTGTGAAGAAGGCGAAGGAGCGCGCATGAAAGCCGGACGCTTCGCTTTCTCCCTCCAGCGCTGGTGGAGCATCGTGCTGAAGGAGTTCCTGCAACTGCGGCGCGACCGCGTCACCTTCGGCATGATCGTGGGGCTGCCGATCATGCAGCTGCTGTTGTTCGGCTTCGCCATCAACACCGACCCGCGCCATCTGCCGACCGCGGTCATCGCCGCCGACCAGAGCGAGTTCACGCGGACCTTCGTGGCAAGCCTGGAGAATTCGACCTACTTCAAGCTGGTCGGCACGCTGCCCGACGAAGCCGCCGGCCGCGAGGCGCTGATGAAGGGCAATGTGCAGTTCGTCGTCAGCATTCCGCCAGACTTCACGCGCCGCTTGCTGCGCGGCGAACGCCCTGCCTTGCTGGTGGAAGCCGATGCCACCGATCCGTCCGCTACCGGCGCCGCCATCGCCGCGCTGTCGCAGCTGCCATTCACCGTAGCCAGCCAGGACCTGAAGGGATCGCTGGCGCCGCTGGCCGGCGGCAAGCCGCCGTTCGACGTGCAGGTGCAGCGGCTCTACAACCCGGAGGGCATTACGCAGTACAACATCATCCCCGGGCTGATGGGCGTGATCCTGTCGATGACGATGGTGATGATGACCGGCCTGGCCATGACGCGCGAACGCGAGCGGGGCACCATGGAAAACCTGCTGGCCACGCCGGTGCGGCCCATCGAGGTCATGACCGGCAAGATCGTCCCGTACATCTTCATCGGGCTGGTCCAGTCGACCATCGTGCTGCTGGCCGCGCGCTGGGTGTTCAGCGTGCCGTTCTTCGGCTCGGTGCTGGCGGTCTACCTCGCCGCGTTGCTGTTCATTGCCGCCAACCTGACGGTGGGTATCACGCTCTCCTCGCTGGCGCAGAACCAGTTGCAGGCGATGCAGCTTACCTTCTTCTACTTCCTGCCGAACATCCTGCTGTCCGGCTTCATGTTCCCGTTTGCCGGGATGCCAGGCTGGGCGCAGGCGATCGGCAACATCCTGCCGATGACCTATTTCCACCGCATGGTGCGCGGCATCCTGCTCAAGGGCAACGGCTGGACCGAGCTGTGGCCGAACGTCTGGCCGATGGCGCTGTTCATTGCCATCGTCATGACCATCGCGGTGCGTTTCTACCGCCGCACGCTGGACTGAAGGAGCCTGCGATGCATTCGTCCCGCATCCCCGTCGCCATCGGGGCGCTGCTTTCGGCGCTGTTCGCCGCGCTCCTGGCCGGCTGCGCGGTTGGCCCGAATTTCCACTCGCCCGAGCCGCCCGCCGATGCCGGCTATGTACCCGGTCCGCAGCCGCAATCGACCGTCGCCAGCGACATGCCCGGCAACCTGCCGCACGGACAGGCGCAGACGCTGGCAAGCGGCACCGACGTGCCCGCGCAGTGGTGGACCCTGTTCCGCAGCCAGCCGCTCGACGACACCATCCGCGCCGCGCTGGCCGACAGCCTCACACTCGCGCAGGCGCGCGCCAGGCTGCGCGAGGCGCAGCAAAACCTGTCGGCACGCACCGGCGCCACGCGCTGGCCAACGGTCGACGCCAAGCTCAATGCCACGCGCCAACAGGTCGATTTCCAGTCGCTAGGCATCTCCGCCATCCCCAGCCCCGGCCCGTTCACGCTGTATGGTGCCACCGTGCAGATCTCATACGTGCTTGACCTGTTCGGCGGCCAGCGGCGCGAGCTGGAAGGGCTGCAGGCCGCCGTGGACTATCAGCGCTATGAACTTGAAGCGGCCCGCCTCTCGCTGGCTGCCAACGTCGCCACGGCAGCGATTCGCGAGGCCGGATTGCGTGCCCAGCTGGCCGACACGGCAGCCATCGCCGACTCGCAACTGCGGCAGCTCGGCATTGCCGAAGAACGCCTGCGCGCGGGCGGCGTGGCGCAGGTCGATGTGCAGCGCCAGCGCTCCGAGCTGGCACAGACGCAGGCGCTGATCCCCGGGCTCCGGCAGCAGATCGAAGCAACCCGCCACCAGCTTGCGGTCTACGTCGGGAAGTCGCCCGCAGCCGCCGAGCTGCCCGAATTCCGCCTGGAAGACCTGCAACTTCCCGATACGCTGCCGGTCAGCCTGCCGTCCACGCTCGCCCGGCGCCGCCCGGACATCCGCGCGGCCGAGGCGCTGCTGCACCAGGCATCGGCCAACATCGGGGTGGCCACCGCCAATCTGTATCCGCAGATCACGCTGAGTGCCGGCGGCGGCACGCAGGCGACGGCGGCACGTGACCTGTTCAACAGCCTCAATGTCTGGAGCCTTGCGGCAGGACTGGTGCAACCGGTGTTCCACGGCGGCGAGCTGCTGGCGCGCAAGCGTGCGGCCGAGGCGGCGTACGAGCAGTCGTTGGCCGCCTATCAGCAGGCAGTCCTGCAGGGACTGCAGAACGTTGCCGATACCCTGCGCGCACTGGAAGCCGATGCCGCCACGCTGCGCGCGCGCGCCGACAATGCGCGCCAGGCGCGGGCCACGCTGGCCATCGTGTCGGAGCAATACCGGCTGGGCGGCGTCAGCCAGCTGACAGTGCTCGATGCCGAGCGGCAATCACGGCAGGCATCGCTCGATCTCTCGCAGGCGACCGCGAGCCGGCTGGCGGATTCGGCCGCGCTGTTGCAGGCCTTGGGCGGAGGCTGGTGGCAGGAAGACCCGCCGGTCAGCGCCCGATGAATTCGCGCAGCCGGCGCACACCCTCGTCCAGCCGCGCCGGATCGCAGGCATAACACCAGCGCACAAAGCCCTCTCCTTCATCGCCGAACGCGCTGCCGGGCGCCAGCCCGAGCCCCGCTTCGCGCACCAGCTGCTTGCACAGCGCCAGGCTGTCGGCCGCCCCAGGCAGGCGGAAGAACACGTACATGGCGCCTTCCGGTGCGTGAGCGTCAACGCCGGGCAACGCGGACAGCGCGCCGACGAGGTGGTCGCGCGCGGCACGCAGCCGCTGCACCAGCGCGCGCGTGAAGGTCTCGCCTTCACGCACCGCCGCCAGGCCGGCTTCCTGCACGAACGATGGCGCGCAGGAGGTGTTGTATTCGATCAGCTTGCCGAGATCATCGGTCATCGATGACGGCAGCACCATCCAGCCCAGCCGCCAGCCCGTCATCAGCCATGCCTTGGAGAAGGAGTTGACGTGGATGACGCGCTCTTCGCGCGAAGCGATATCGAGAAAGGACGGTGCGGGATGGCTCCCCCCACCACCGGCACCGGCAGCCTCGTCACCGTAGTAGAGGCGCTCGTAGACCTCGTCCGCAATGATCCAGATACCATGGCGGCGGCAATGGTCCAGCACGGCCAGTTGCGCGGCGCGGGGCATCACCCAGCCGGTGGGATTGTTGGGCGAATTGACCATCAGCGCCCGCGTGCCAGGCGTCAGCGCCGCCAGCAGCTTGTCGACATCGAGCACCCAGCCGTGCGGGCCGTAGTCGAGCGAGACGGTTTCCACGGCGGCACCGAGTATCTTCGGAATCTCGACCAGGTTCGGCCACAGCGGCGTCACCGCCACCACCCGGTCGCCCGGGCCGGTCACGAGCTGCGCCGCGAGCATCAGGGCATTCACGCCCGCGCTGGTGACCGCGACGTTATCCACGAGCGTGGTGCCGTGCAAGGCGCTGGCATAGTCCGCCAGTGCACTGCGCAGCGGCGCAATGCCCAGGTTGTGTGTATAGAACGTGGCCCCGTTCGCCAACGCTTCCGCCGCCGCTTCACGAATGAAATCCGGCGTGGCCTGGTCGGACTCGCCGAACCAGAACGGCAGCACATCAGGCAGGCCGATGCCGGCGTTGGCGACTTCACGGATGCGGGAGGCCCGGAGGTGGCGGACGGTGTCGCGGGCGAGGGGAGGTGCCGGGTTCGGTGGCTGGGGGCTCGGGCTGGCGGGCATGGGGGCTCCTGCGGTGCACGGTGGAACACAAAGCGTAGCGCAAAGCGACGCAGCGCGCCGGCACGGCGCCTCCGTTGGCGCGCTACCTGCGGGGGCCGTAGAGGCCTGTGCCGCCGGGCTGGTATGACGTACCGGCACCATCGTCCTGAGGCACGCCTGCCGGCTTCAGCCTGAGCCCGAAGCCGCCTTGCGCCTGCCCGTCTGGGCCTGGCCGCAACGCATACTGGTCTGAGCGAGAGGTGCGCGCGGGCTGTGCCGGGGATGCCGCAGGATTGCTGGCGCCCTGGCTCGCGCCAGGCCGTGCGGCCGGCGCTGCACTCGCGTGCCATGTGAGCAGCAACAAGAGAAGGGGGACAACCAATCTGAGGATCACGGGACGCACCACGGCCGCGAACGAGCCACGAAACCCGTATTGTGGCAGGCGCCCGAAGGCGCCGCCAGCCAATCCACGCGCAAGAGGATGCTACTTGTCGATCTGCGAGTACCAGTAAAGCCGCTTGCGCTTGCCGACACCGGCGGGCACGATCTTCTGCCCGCCAAGCGGTGAAGTATTGTTGCCGCCTCCGGGTCCGGTCTGGCTGCCGCCCCCGATCAGGACCCCGACATTGCTCGTGATACCCGTCGACCCATCCTTCACAGAAACGATTCCGAACACCGGTGACGGCGGCAGGCCGCCACCATCGAACGTCACATACCGATTGGCATTCTGCCCAAGCCCGGTCAGGAACGAAATGGAATAGCCGCGCGCGACGCCCAGATCGGGATAGCATGCGCCCGGTTTCGGCACGGAAGGCGAATTGGTGCCAAAGTACGTATAGCCGGCCACCGTCAGCGGCGCATTGACAACCTTCTCGCCGGCCCCGAGTGTCAGGTAGAAGCCCTTCTGGCTGGTCGAATCCACATACTTGGTGCTCGTTGCATCCGTCAGGCTGCTTTCGGTCAGCGCAACCCAAGTCGATGGCAGCCCTCCGGTCAGCGTGGTGTCCTTGACCATGTAGAACCGGTTGACGACGTTGTAACCGAGGCCGGCCGTGGTTGACGTGGTGTAGAGCGGATGCTCGCGGTCGCCGGTTCCCATCATGATGGCGTCGAAGTTGGCAGTGGAAACCACATCCGGCGGATAGAGGAACTTGCGCGCATTGTTGGTGCCGGCCGCGCCCCCGAGCGATGCCAGCTTGACCAGGGTCCAGTTCGCTGGCGCCGTGCCGCCGCTGGTTTCGAAATCGGCGCGCCAGACATTGCCGCCGACGTCGCCGACGTAGGCCTTGTCGATATAGCCGTCGCCATTGCGATCGACGACCGCCACATCGGAAGGAATCGCGCGTGCCAGTCCGGCCGGACTGGCGCACACTGCGCTGGTCAGGCCGGTGCAGTCGGCCAGCCGGGCCCACACCACGCTGCCTGTCAAGGCATCAAGCACGATCATCCCGCGTCCCTGCGAGTTCGTGCCCGGTGCCGGGTCGCTGTCTTCGGCGGGATCATAGCCGGCACCCATGATGAGCACCGGGTTGGTGTTGCCCTTCACGCGGATGACGCGTGGCTGCGACCAGGTCTGTCCAAGCTCCGCGATCTGCGTATTGGTGGTGGACCACAGGAATTGCGGGTTGACCGGGTCGGTCACGTCTATTGCGTAGATCAGGCGGCCGCCGCGGCGCGCGGTGATGTAGAGCACCACGCGCGGATGGAGCGGGTCGCGCAGATCCTGATAAACCGTCGTCGTGCCATCGAAGAAGTAATCACGCGGCGTGGCACCAATGCCTGCAGGCGTGCCTGACAGCTGTATTTCCGGCGTATTGGTATAGATCCGGCTCAGCTTGCCGTAGAACTCCGGCGGCACGAATCCCCACAGCTCGCCGCCCGGACGCACGCCGCCGATGCCGCTGGTCTGGTTGCCGTTGATCGCATGAAACACGCCATCGTTCGCCCCATAGAAGACCACCACATTGGTCGAGCCGCCGTAATTGACCACCACGGGCCGCGAATGCAGCACGTCGCCATGGATCGAAGGCCGGACGGTCACCGTCCCTCCCGGCCCCTGCTCTGCTTCCTTGCCTACCGGGCTGGTAGAGGTGCTGGTTGAGCCCGAACCGCTGGAGCCCTTGCCGGACGAACCCGAGCCTGAACTCGAAGATGCTGCGATCGTCGCATAGACGTCCGTGCCGCGCACCCAGTTGATCAGGTTGTTGACGTCTGCGGCCGTGCTCTTCAACGCAGCCACCCCGGCTGTACCGGTCAGCCACGTGTTCTTGGTATCGAAAGATACCAGTGCGGTGTTCGACGCGCACGCCCCACTGGCGCAAGTCAGGAGGCGGCGGGTAGTCTGGTCGGTCAGGTACTGCGCCCGCAGCATCTCGCCAGCTCCACCCTTTTCAACGATTTCACCATCCGCCAGGTCCAGCGCGCCCGAGGCACCGGACTGGCTGTTTATCCAGAAGCCTGTCGCTGGCCAGCCCGGCACCGCTCCTGTGCCATATCCGGCCGTGCCGAATGCCAATGGCGGTTCGGCACTCCAGTAGCTCTTGGCGTTCGGCGAGATAAAGCCAGTGCCGGCATTGCTGATGGCGCTTTGCTGATTCGGACCGGCGGGGCTGGAATCCAGCAGCACGATCTCGCCTTTGCTGTCGTAGCCAAGCTTGTACTGCTTGAGGTTGCCGACCCAGCGCGGCGCTGCCGACGCATCCGGGCGGAACATGCCGATATAGACCTGGTTCAGGTAGGTACCCTGGCTGTTGACGCTGACCGGCAGGCTGACGGAGGCAAACACATTGTTGACAGCCTGCATCTCGTTGAAGATCTCGAGCAGCGCGTCGGTCAACGCAGTGACATCCCCGAGCTTGACGACATAACTCTTGCCGCCGCCGTTGTTGGCCATGCTCCCGACGAAGTTCACATAGTCAGGGTTGTTGCCGTCAGTGACGGCGATCGTGTAGGTGATGACGTTCTGGTTGTTCACCTGGCTGCTGTTAACGTCGGTCTGGTACATGAACCGCGCCCACTCATCGCCCCAGTTGCTCTGGTACTGGTTGGCCTGTTTGGTCCCCGGCGGAATCGGAATCGTGATCTGCTGCTGCTGCGCTGACGTAGCGCCGGCGGCCACCAGCGCATTGATCGGGTTCTGGCCAGTGTCCTGCGGCTTGCCGTTGTTGACGGCGTTGGCAATATAGATGACGAAGTTGCGCTGGCAGGGATTGGTGATCGGCGAGGTGTACGTGGTGCCGGACAAGCCGGTCTTGCCGGCGAAGAAAGCCCAGGCCTCCTGCATGCCGCCGCCGACCTGGGAGTTGTTCGAGTTGTCCCGCTGGCGGTCAATCGTCTTGATGTAGTTCAGCATGTTGGTCGCGCCAGTGCTGTCCATCAGCGGCAGGGCCGGCGGCGGTGGCGGCGACGGCGGCGATGCGGCCGGGAACTTGAACTGCCCGCCGACGTTGGTGCCGGTACCGAACATCATCAACCCGAGATTGAGGTTCCCTAGCAGCGTCGGGCTGTTCGCCAGCGAGGTCACCGCGTTGAACAACGCACACTGTTCCGCGCCGACATCGGTGCCTGCATTGTTGGCCGATACGACGCCAGAAGTGTTGCAGGTAAAGCTGGCGCTCGCGTCCCAGGTGGAGGCATTGTCGAGCAACAGCAGGACATTCGGCTTGGTTCCCGCATTGGTCTGCAAGCCGGTGAAGAGATCGATGTCCTCTGCCAGCGCGGCGCGGTTGCCGGTCAGGGTCAGTAGGGTGAGTGCGCATACAGCATAGCGGCGAAGGCGAAGGGCCTGGTTTTGCATGCTGGGTCCTGAAAAAATGTTAGTGCGGGCGATCTTCCGGGCGCGACGCCGCGGAGCAATCTGTTGAAGTCCGGCCCTCAAGGGCACACCGAGCCTGCCGGCATGCGCACGCCAATGCCCTGGTGTACCGTAACGGCGGCATTGGTTACCCCCGAATCATTCACCGTGGCAGCGACATCCCATTGCGTGGCATTGCACAGGGAGTTGCCTGCGTCCTTGGTGGACGCGGTGATGATGCCGGTATTCTGGCTGCCGCTGCCAATAAAGCAGGAGACGTCACCGGCGTCGTTCAGGTCCAGTTGCGTGTTCTTGAGGGGCAACGCAGACGTACAGGCCGGCGCCGCCACCTGGGCGACATAGTCCGCCTTGCCATCCGCGTTCACGTCCACCGGCAGCGCCACCGCGGCTGAAGCCGGCGCAGAGGTGAAGTCATTGCTGATCACCTGCTCGATACTCTGCTGGGCCACATCACGCGCTTCCACCGTATGCTGCTGATTGGCTACCACCTTGACGTTGATCAGTCCCGAGTTGACGATGGCCAGCGCGATCAGCATGAACATGGCCAGGAAGATCAACGTGACGATCAGCGTCACCCCGGCCTGCTTGTGGCGTGTTCGTTTCACTTATTGCTCCCGTAGCCCGGCAACATTGACCAGCCGCGCAACCGCCGAGTAGACGTGACGCTTGTAGCCATCGTTGAAGGGACCGCTTGCCGTTGCGCGCCCAAGATCGTAGGTGCGGTTGTCGACCTGGCCGGCTGACAGTTGCAGGGTTCGCGCCAGCACGCTGACACGCAGCGTCGTGACATTGGCCCAGTTGTCCAGCGCCGTACTCCAGTCGTAGCCCGGCACGGCGGTGCAGGCCGCGGAATTGTTTGCGCCAGGGTCCGCCACATAGCAGTCGGCCGAGCCGTTGTTGTCCAGGTCGACGCCGTACAGCACGTGCATGTCCTGGATGCCTTGTGTCAGCGAGCGGATCTGGAAGACGCCGTTGACCAGCTCCGCCATCTTGAGGGTGGGGATGCCATCGCCACCGTTGGTGCAGAGATCGCAGGGCGACAGGTAGAAGATGCGAACGACGGCCGGGCGCAGCGGCGCCGGCACGGTGGGGTCGCACGCCTTGGTCCGCAGGTTGAATGCGACCGCGCTGGCATCAAAGACAAAGGTCGCCCCATCGTCAGGACAGGCCGATACCTGCATGTACGGCACGCCTGTGGCGGCAGCAGCCACCGTGGTAGTGGAAACGCGGCGCATGACCACCACCTCGGAGGTGGCGGCCAGATCGGGCAGGCATGGCGCGATCACGCCCGGCGCGTAGCCGGTCACGGCAAGCGGCAGGGTCACGGATGGCGACGCGGCAAAGCCCAGGGCCGCCGGCGAGGTTTCGCACGGTGCCGGCTGCGGCTGCGTAGGCTTGGCGCCCTTGGCGATGCCGCCGGATCCGAAAAAGCCCGCGAGCTCTGCGTCGCGGCGGATCAGGTCCAGCGCATAGCGGCCATTCTCGATCTGTTCGCTGGACTTGACGAACTCGGCTCGGGACACGCTGTTGGCAAAGTACAGACTGGCCAACGCCGTCAGCAGCAACAATCCGAGCGTGATACCGATCATCAGCTCGATCAGCGAGATGCCACGCTCGCGACGCAACAGCCTGTTACGCGCAGTGCTCATGACAGTACCCCGATCCTGATCTGCGTGCTGACCGTACGGCGGTACGCGTCATTCCCGTACTGACCCTGCCCGCAGGGCAGCGACGGGACCACCGTCGTGGTCAGTCCTTGCCAGGCTATGGTCACCCGGTAGATCTGATTGACCGCGTCGAGGGTCTCGATACAGCCTCGCGCACCGATCATGGCGCCAACCGCCTGGGCGCCACTGGCGCTCTGCCGGACCTCGGCACTACCTAGCAACGCGGTATTCCAGGCCAGGAGATCGGCGTTCGCCATGGCCTGCTGTGCCGCCGATCCCTGCGTGCATGCGGCCGGGGCCGCAGCACCGGTTCCGAGGCTCATGCCCGTGGCACCGTTCGCGTAGCAGGTGGCAACCTGCCGGTTAGCGTTGAGCCTGGTTGCCATGTCCTGCAGCAGCGCAATGGCCTGAACACGCTGGTACGACTCCATTTCCGTCTGGCTGGAGCGTGCGATCAGCCCTGCTGTGCCGAGCAGGGCAACCAGCAGTATCACCACTGCGATCAGCACCTCGATCAGCAGGAAGCCCCGCTGTGCGCCGGTGCGCATGGCAGCGCTCCGTTTCGCGCGTCTCATGTGCAGGCTCCCGTTGACGATGCCACGCGGCCGGTCGCGCTGATCTGCACGCAGACCGTGGAAGCATTGGATGCACCGGTGGATGGCGCCACCTGGAAAGTCAGTGCCCCACCCGTAAGGCGCCCATCGTTGCCGACGCTCAGCGTGTTGCCACCGCTGGCTACGATCGACAGGCCCTGATAGGCCCCGAAGCTGCGGACGGTTTCGGCTCCCGCCGCAACGGTCCAGCCGCCAGTCCACGCCGTGCCAGTGGCCGCCACGCTGACGGTTGCGTTGCGTTTGACGGCTTCGCTCCGTGCCAGCAGCAGGGACGACGACAGGTCCAGCGCCGCGCCCCGGACCCGCTGCTGGGCGAGCATCGATGAGAAGGACGGCGCCGCCGCGAATGCGACAATCGCGAGCACCACCACGGCGGTCATCAGCTCGATCAGGGTGAAGCCGGCGTGAGCCGGGCGTCGGCCAGGCGCAGCAGTAGCGCCACCAGCGCGGGATGCCATGAACGGTGCGCGGGCTGGCATGGTCAGTTCCAGCAGTTGGTGCCGCTGCCCGAGGCAGACTTGACGCCTGCATTGGTCAGCGTGAGGGTGCCGCACGCCGTATCGCCGCTGAGCTGAGAACCCGTCGGGGTAGCTTTGATGTTGTAGCCTGCTGGCGGTCCGGCGACGATGGCGGTCGTGACGCCGTAGTGCGACCCGACGCTGGAGGGCACGGTTGTGTACCCCAGCGTTGCCATATCGGGAGCGTAGGCGCGGTTGTCAACCAGATAACGTTCCTGCGCGCCGGAGACCTCAAGCATGAAAGCCTCGGCCGCAGCCCGGTTGGAGCGCAGGACGTAACGCGTATAGGAGGGAATTGCGACCGACGCGAGGATGGCAATGATCGCCACGGTGATCATCACTTCGATCAGCGTGAACCCATGCACCGCTCCGGCGCCGCGCAGGCGCCCGCGCCGGCATCGCATGCCGGTGGACCCAACTTCCCCAATGACCCGAAACGACAGATTGACCTGATTGACCCTTCCGTCGTGTCGCACTGCAGGGCTTCTATGTCCCATGCTCGCGCTCCAATTTTCTTTATGCTCCGGGCGACCCATTCCCGGATGCTATGGCGCGAAGTGTAAGTTACGAAATTGAAAAGCGTCAAAGTAATTGGTGGGGCTTGCGCGTCGCGTTGCGACGAGCCGACAGACAATTAGCCGTCACCCGGCGAATGCAGCCGCATAGACGTGCCGCATTCGCCTCATTCCTTCAGGCACCAGGCAGCACCGCCCGCACGGCATCGCCGAAACGCTCCACGATGCGGTCGATGTCCTGCGCCGTACAGATGAACGGTGGCGCAAACAGCACATGGTCGCCGTGCACTCCGTCGACGGTGCCACCCATCGGGTAGACCAGCAGTCCATGCTTCATGGCCGCGGCCTTGAGGCGGGCGTGGGTCTTGAGCGCCGGATCGAGCGTGGCCCTGGTGCCTTGGTCGGCCACGAACTCGACGCCGACGAACAGGCCACGGCCGCGGATGTCGCCGAGGTTCGGATGATCGCCGAGAGACTCGCGCAGGCGCGCGCGCAGTTGCTCGCCGCGGGCGCGTACGTTGGTCAGCAGGTCTTCCTCGGCAATCGTGCGTTGCACCGCCAGTGCCGCCGCGCAGGCGGTGGCGTGGCCGATGTAGGTGTGGCCGTGCTGGAAGAAGCCGCTGCCGGCGACGATCGTTTCATAGATCCGGCGCGTCGACAGCATCGCGCCGATCGGCTGGTAGCCGGCCCCGAGGCCCTTGGCGATGGTGACGATATCAGGCACCACGCCGTCTTCCTCGCAGGCGAACAGGTAGCCGGTGCGGCCCATGCCGGACATCACCTCGTCCAGGATCAGCAGCACGCCGTACTTGTCGCACACCGCGCGGATGCGCTTCAGGTAATCGCCCACCGGCGGCACCGCGCCGGCGGTGGCGCCGACCACGGTTTCCGCTACGAAAGCGGCGACGGTGTCGGGGCCCAGTTCGAGGATCTTGGCCTCCAGTTCATCGGCCAGACGTTGCGCGTATTGCTGGTCGGTCTCGCCGGCTGCCTGGTCGCGGTAGGCGTAGCACGGCGACACATGGTGCGCCGGCACCAGCAGCGGCAGGAAGGGCTCGCGGCGCCAGGCATTGCCGCCGATGGCCAGCGCGCCCAGCGTGTTGCCGTGGTAGCTCTGGCGGCGCGCGATGAAATGCCGGCGGCAGCCCTGCCCCAGTTCGACGAAGTACTGGCGGGCCAGCTTGAGCGCGGCTTCGACCGCCTCGGAGCCGCCCGAGACAAAGTAGACGTGGTCCAGGTCGCCAGGGGCAGCCTGCGCCAGCGTTTCAGCCAGCGTCTCGGACACCTCGGTCGTGAAAAACGACGTATGCGCGTAAGCGATGCTGTCCAGTTGCGCCTTGATCGCCTCGATCACGCGCGGGTGACCGTGGCCGAGGCACGAGACGGCCGCGCCGCCGGAAGCGTCCAGGTAGCGCCGGCCCTCGCTGTCAGTCAGTTCGATTCCCTTGCCGGCGACCGCCACGGGCAGTGTCTGGCGCGGATTGCGGTGGAATACGTGGGTCATGGTGATTGCCGGATTCAAAGTCTGTCGGTGAAACTGCCGCCTCGCCTTACAGCTTTCGGAGGGAAAGTCGTTATCCACGGGGGGCGGCACATAGACGGCAGTATAAGAAATCCAGCCCCCGGTTTGCAACATATGTTTCATCTAATCGGATCCGGAACCGAACGAATCTGATCATGTGAGCACCCCGCCGCAAGCTGGCGGCATCGTGATCTGGCGCACAGTCCATGCGGGCGGGTGATGCCGGGGCAAGCACAGCTGTGCAACAATCGTTACAACACCGAACCCGGAGTACCAATGCCGCCCGAGAGCACCCGTCCACCGCAAGACCTGGAGTCCTTGCTTGCGCATCTGCGCGCCAGTTTCCCCACGCTAAGCACGCAGTTCCAGAGCGGCGCGCGCTACCTGCTGGACCACCCACAGGAGGTGCCGGTGCTGTCGATGCGCAAGATTGCCGTCAGCGCCGGTGTGCAGCCGGCTACGCTGGTGCGCCTGTCGCAGCATCTCGGCTTCGAGGGCTGGCAGGGGTTGCGCGAGCTGTTTGTCGATGCCCTGCGCGGCGGTTCCCAGCCATACGCGCGGCGGGCCCGCAAGGTGGTGCGCGAGAGCGGATCCAGCCGCATGCTGGCCGAGATGCTCGACGCGCAGCATCACAACCTCGACATGATCGCGAGCAGCAACGACAAGGCGCTGACGCAGGCGGCCGAGATGCTGGCCGCGGCGGCCAGCGTGCATATCGCGGGCTTCCGCTCCTGCTTCCCGATCGCCTTCACCTTCCACTACGTCTATCGCCTCTTCCGCAGCTCGGTGCACCTGATCCGCGGCGAAGCCGGCACGCTGGAAATGGAGCTGCGCGCGCTGGCGCCGAAGGACGCGGTGGTGGTGACGAGCTTCGCGCCGTATTCGCAGGAAAGCATCCGCGTGGCCACCGCCGCGCGCGAGGCCGGCTGCAAGGTAATCGCCCTGACCGACAGCACGGTGGCGCCGATTGCGCTGGCGGCCGACTGCACGCTGCTGTTCTCGGTAGAAAGCCCGTCGTTCTTCCCGTCGATCACCGCAGGCATCGCCACGGTCGAGGCGCTGGTCGAGCAGCTGCTGGCCCGCAAGGGCAAGGGTGCCATCCGCGCGCTGGAGCAGGCCGAGGGCGAACTCCACCGGACCGGCGCCTATGTACCGGCCGAGCGGACTTAGAGCCCGTTGCATAGCGAAATGGGCTCTTAGCCTGCCCTTCGCTTACTCAAATGCTTCGTCATTCGGATTGGCGTAGGCCTTCTTCAACGGCTCGCTCATCGGCAGCTCGAAGTTGATCTGCTTGGGCGGCACCGGCGCGGCGAACCACTTCGCGTAGAGCTTGTTGATCTCGCCGCTCTTCATCAGGCCGGTCATCGCGCCGTCCACCACCTGCTTGAAGCCCGGGTCGTCCTTGCGCATCATGAATGCGTAAGCCTCGAACGACTGCGGCGTGCCGACCACTACCCACTCGGATGGGTTCGGCGCCAGCGTGCGCGCACCGGACAGCAGCACGTCGTCCATCATGAACGCCGCCACGCGGCCCGACTGCAGGATCAGGAAGGACTCGCCGTAATCCTTGGCGCTCTGGATGGTGATATTGGCCTTCTTCTCGTCATTCAGGCGGCGCAGGATGCGTTCCGAGGTGGTGCCGGCGTTAGTCACCACGGACTTGCCGGACAGGTCCGGGAAGTCGTGCACGGGGCTGCCCTTCTTCACCAGCAGCCGCGTACCGGCGACGAAGAACGTCGTCGAGAACGCCACCTGCTGCTGGCGCGACTTCAGGTTGGTGGTCACGCCGCATTCAAGGTCTACCGTGCCATTCTGCACCAGCGAGATCCGGTTCTGGGAGGTCACCGGCACCATGTGCACCTGCAGGTTCGGCGTGCCGGTCTGGCGTTTGACCTCATCCACCACGCGGTCGCAGATGTCCTGCGAAAAGCCGATGACCTTCTGGTTGCTGTCGTAGTACGAGAACGGAATCGAGGAAGTCCGGTGGCCGATGGCGATCGTGCCGGACGACTTGATCTTGCTGAGCGTCGGACTGCTGGCAACGTCCACGGCCTGTGCGGCACCGGTGCACAGGACGGTTCCCGCCAGGGTCAGGCTCAGGCAGGTGGCTTTCACGGCATTCATACGGACTCCCTTGAAGTAGCGTTCACGCGATTCGCCATCGCATTGGAAATGCTAGCCAATGAGCAACAAGTGTTCCATCATGGAATACCATGAAACATATGTATTTTTGCCGGGCACGGTGAAACAATGCGGTCACCGGGAAGGCGTTGGGCGCCGGGTTGGGGCATCGGCCCTGATGTTGTGCAGCGAAGCTTGGGAGCGTCTGCCGTACGGCAGGAAGGGCGGGAGGGGAAAACCGGACGGCGGTTGATGCCGCCATCCGTCATGAGCGCGCTACGGCAGCGCTACGGCGTGCACTTCGCCTTGTAGGCTTCCTGCAGTTCCTTGCGGGGACGGTTCCGCTGGAGTTCGGGCATCGTGCGGCCCTGCGCGGTCTCGATTCCCTGCCCGGTGGTCTTGTACTCGCGCTTGGGCGCGCCGCCGATTTGGGCCGCCAGCTCGCGGCACTCGGCGGAATCGATCTGCGCGCGGGACATCTGGCCCTCCGGGCGATATGGCGTCTCGCCTTGCTGGATGGCTTCACCAATGGCGGCCGCTGCGGGATCCTTCGACGGCCCCTGCGCATAGGCGATGCTGGCGGTCGCCAGCGCGACGGCAACGACGATACGGGAAAGGGTGCCCGGGCGGCTCGGCATGACTCACTCCTTATCTGTTATGAAACTGTAAGGTTGCAAGCTTAATCCCTGGCCGTTTCTCCCGCAGCAATATCGTTGGCAGCCGGCAGGTTCGCGCATCCCGCCGCCATCGCTGGCGCATTTGATGCGTTCTGCCCAACGCTGCGCGGGTCATCTTGACCAGTCTTGCCATCTCCCTTGGCTCGCCGGAAACTTCCAGTGTTGCGATATCTGCTACAGCCCGGCGCGCCGCTCCGCCTCTTCCTCCTGATCCATATGCCAGTCGCGGCGCATCATCACGAAGGTGAAGGAGGTAGACCAGCCGATCAGGATCAGGCCCACCAGCGGCTCGATGCTGGCGATCAGCCGGCTGGCCCCGACCGGATAGATATCGCCCAGGCTCTGCGTGGTGAATGTCTCCAGCGCGAAATAGATATAGACGAACGGTGACAGCTCGCCTTTCCCGGTCAGCCCGCCCAGCCCCAGCCCGTGATCGCACAGCCAGAAGCCCAACGCGAACACCATCGCCTCCAGGCAGTGGACCAGGATAATGCAGACGATCAGGAAGCCGATATTGACCCGCCCGCTCCAGCGCCGCGGATGCAGACCGGAAAACACGCGCAGCGCCTCGTAATGGATGGCCACCACCGAGACGGTCAGGACGGCAGCAACGAGCAGCGCCAGGGAATAGTGTTCGGCGGAGGTTTCCATTTGCATTGCGCTGCCCGTTCGGGGATGGGGACGCCGCAGGGAAAGAAAAAACGCCCTCCAACATAACATTGGAGGGCGTAGCGGAACACCAGGACGCAGTTTCTCGGGTCTGGCGACGATGGCTGGCGGGAATGTCCTGGTGGAGGGAAACCTGTTATTGGTTAAGCCTGTCCGGCCTGGCAGGCATCAGGGCTCGACCGTCACTCGCCAGGGAACCGCGCCAGAGAATGCGCGCGATCACTTCTTGCAGGACAAGCTGGCGTATAGGCCGCCTTTCCAGTTGAAGTTTTGATTGCCTGACACCTGGACCTGAAGAATGTCGCTGGCCTTCACAGTACCCGCCGTTGAAAGCGTCGCGGCACAGGTGGGCGAGGTGTCCGTCATCGTGCAGGTCAGCTCGTTGATCACCACAGGATTGGCATTCGCCCCGCTAGGCGCCAGCTTGAAGACCTTCAACACGTAGTTTGCCGCTGGCGACGAAGTGGGGACTGCTCCCGCAAGCTCGCCGGACATCGTCACGGTACTGCAATCCGTGGGCATCATGATGCCGAAGAACGAGTCGCTGCCGGGGCCGCTTAGTGGGATCAGGCCAGTGCCAGTCAGCGTGCCGACCTTCATGCTCGAATAGGCTCCCGATGAGCTGGAAGGCACATAGAGATTTGTCGTGTAGACAGTGGATCCGGCCGCGCCGTCAGCTCCTGCAGCGCCAGTCGCCCCTGCGGCCCCCGTGGCCCCCGTGGCCCCCGTGGCTCCCGTGGCTCCCGTGGCTCCCGTCGCTCCCGTCGCTCCCTGCGCACCATTGACACCGTTGGTGCCGTCCGCCCCAGCCGGGCCCGTCGCACCCGTGGCACCGTCAACGCCATTGGTACCGTTAGTGCCATTTGTGCCATCTGCACCGGCAGGTCCGGTCGCACCGGTGGCCCCCGTCGCACCATCAACGCCATTGGTGCCATTTGAGCCATTCGTGCCATCTGCACCTGCAGGTCCGGTCGCACCGGTGGCCCCCGTCGCACCCGTCGCACCATCAACGCCATTGGTGCCATTTGTACCGTTTGCACCGGCAGACCCTGTCGCACCGGTCGCGCCCGTCGCACCGTCAACGCCATTGGTGCCATTTGTGCCGTTAGCGCCGGCAGACCCTGTCGCGCCGGTCGCGCCCGTCGCACCAGCAGCCCCTGTCGCGCCAGTGGCCCCGGTCGCCCCCGCAGGTCCGGTCTGCCCGAGCGGACCAGTCAGGCCGATGAGCGAAGTGCCCGCGGGCCAGGCGCCCGCCGCCTTCGGACCGAACAGCATGGTGGTGGTGACATTCAGGTAGAAGTCGCCATTGGCGCCGTCCGCGGCAGTCGGATCGCTGGTACCGTAGCGCAGGGCGGTGCCCGGCTGGCCGGGCACGCCTTGTGGCCCGACCAGCGAGACGCCGGCAGGCCACGCGCCCTTCGCCTTCGGCCCGTAGAGCGTCGAGGTGGCAGCGTTGAGATAGAAGTCGCCATCCGTGCCAATGCTCGCGGTCGGGACCGCAGAGCCGGTCAGGATGGTTTTGCCGTTGGCGCCGGCCGGACCGGTCGCCCCCGGCGTACTGGCGCTCGGCGCCAGGGCGGTCGAGGAGTCGCCACCGCCGCCGCAGGCGGCCAGGGTCATAGCAAGGCATGCAAGCGGAATCGCCGCCAACTTCATGTCAAGGCGCTTCATGATCGGATTTCCCCCTTTGTTCTTCGAATTGAATGGCCTTACGAAGATGTAAGACGGGGGCAAATCTATCGCCGCGCATGGCAGCCACTAAATCATGCGTTCGGATGAGTTGCACAAATCACACCGCGCCCTGGATTTGATGTTTCAAACAGCGCGCTCGCGGCATTTATTCAGGTTTTAAGCGCCGCAGTAATGGAATCTGAAAATCGCGCGGCTCTGCTGCCCGGAAAGACCGTGAAAACCGCACGCCGGAACGAAAACCCGCCGAAGCGGCCTTGCTCCGGTCAGCCCGGTTGCGGGACATGAAGCCCCTGCGCGGAACTCGCGCCACGACAAGTCAATCCCGGCGAAAGTGGGGAAACGCTGGCCCCGCGGAAAGCCTCGCTCAAATGGATGAGAGTTGAATGAGGCAATTATTTCGAGCCAGGTTTAGAAAAGGATGACTGATGGGGAAAACACCAAGCCGTTAATGCGCGAATTCATAACCCCCAAATGGGTCAAAATGAAGCATTCCCCCCTTCAGGCGAGACCGTAGTGCACCCGGTTTCCCAGAATGCGCTGCTTCTCGTTATCCGGGAACCGGTTTTCCTGAATCAGCTTCTGCAATGCCTGCCGCCCCTGCTGCAATGCCCCGACGTAAAACGAGCTCACCGTCAGTTCATCGAGCGCACGCCAGAGATAGACCGAGGTATCGACGAACAGCGTGTCGGCGGGGATGGGCAAGGCGACTGCCTGTTGCGCAAACAAATGCGCCTGGGCAAATTCCCGCCGCAGGCGGTGGTAGCGCGCGAGTTCGCACAGGGGTTCGGCGCGCTTCGGACGCACCTCGTAGGCAGTGAGGTACGCGTCGCGTACCTCGGACACCGGCGCCGCGGTCTTTTCTGTCAGCACCGCAATCTGGAACAGCGCGTACCAGCACTCTTCGTCCCATCCGCCCATTTCCACCCGCTGTCGGTAACACCGGATCGCGGCTTCGGCTTGCCCACTGTCGCGATAGCTTTGCGCAAGGTAGAACCGGTACCGCGTATTCTCCGGTTCGGCGGCGACCGCCCGCTCAAGGACAGCAATGTCGTGCAGGTAGGTATCGGGGTCGCGCGCGCGGGCACCATCGCGCGCAACCTGGATAGCGGGCCCCGGCAGATCACGCCAGGCGTGCGGGCCGTCCTGCGTCAGGTATTCATGCAGAACCCCCTCCCACCGCCACGGCTGTCTTGCCGAAACAAGGGCGTTGCGCTGGTACTGCCAGCCGTCCAGTTCGCAACGAAAGCGATAGCCATCTCCGCCAAGGTCGCCCCAGCCAAATCCTTCCGGCATTTTCAGGGTTTCATCGGCGTCGATGAAAAGGATGTAGTCGCCATGGCGCCTGGCCAGGTCAAGCGCTTCATTGCGATTATGCGCAAAATCCTTCCAGGGCCGCTCGTAGAGTTCACCCGGAATATCCGCAAGAGCCGCCCGCACCAGCTCCTGTGTGCCATCCGTCGACCCGGTGTCCACAATAACCCAATGGCTGATCCAGGATCTGACCGATGACAGGCAGCGCTGAATGACCGGCGCCTCGTTCTTTACAATCATATTCAGGCAGATTTTCTTCATTTTCTTGCCTCGTTATTCATTTTCCATTTAGCAGTCTCCCCCGAGACTTTCACGATCCGACCCGCACTTCCGTGCCGTGGCAACCGTGCGGACCCCCGGCACCCAGCCGAAACTATACGCAGGCGAATTGGCACGCTCCACCCGCAAGAACCCCAGCGGTAAGCAGGCGCGCACACCTGTCGCGTGTGCCCAACGAATGGCCGTCCCATGGTCTATGCTGAATGCCCGACCAGCACCAATAGGAGGTCGACGTGCGCAAATCTGTTTCGATCCTCGCAGCCCTTCTCCTGTCCGGCGCAAGCGGCCTGGCGCTCGCCCACAATTGCCCGAACGAAATGAAGGCCATCGACGCCAAGCTATCCACCAAGCCGGCGCTTTCTCCGGAGGATGCCGCCAAAGTCGCCAGGCTCCGGGCGGACGGCGAGGCTTATCACAAGGCAGGCAAGCACGACGACGCCATGAAGTCGCTCGGCGAAGCCAAGAAGATCCTCGGCATCTGACAAAGTAGTGCCGCAATAAAACAGCACGCCGGCAGACAATGCCGGCGTGCTGTTTTTCAGGTACTACAGCTTCAGGAGCCTGAGCCTGCCTGTTGAATTACGCCATTAGGCGCAACCAGGTAGAAGTCGGCGCCGACGCCTACCCAATGCGTGCCCTTGCGCGGCGCGGGCAGGTTGTATTGCTTCCAGTCATCGATCACATACTGCCGATCGCGGAATTCGGTCGGCAGGCGATCGCCCTTGTTCCATTTCTGAACCTGCATATAAGGTGACGTGGCTTGCTCGCCCGCTGACGGAGGCGGCATCGCTGACTTGGACTTGCCCGCCCCCTGGGCATAGGCCAGGGGAGCAGCCAGCACGCTCGCTGCCAGCAGGATCACCGGTAGCACTTTCTTTGTCTTCATCGTGATCTCCTTGCGTACGGAAAACCGGACTGCCGGAGGATCCGGACAGCATCTTCCAGCTTAGACACAAATGAGCGCACCGGCGCCACTCAAAATGAAGAAAAGCCCGCATCAAGCGGGCTTCCGGGTAATTCGAGACGGATTTCCGGGGAATCAGAACGGAATATCGTCGTCCATATCCTCAAAACCATTCGACGGCGCCTGCTGCTGGCGGCGTGCGCCACCACCCTGGGCGCCGGCGCCTTGACCGCCGCCCTGGCCGCCGCCTTGCGCAGCACGGCCACCGCCGTAGCCGCCGCCGGACGATTCGCGGCCGTAGCCGCCGCCACCGCCACCACCGTAGCTGCCTTCGTCACCGCCGCCGCCACCGCCCTGGCGCGAACCCAGCATCTGCATCTGGTCGGCCACGATTTCGGTGGAGTACTTGTCCTGGCCGGACTGGTCCTGCCACTTGCGGGTGCGGATGCGGCCTTCGATGTAGACCGACGAACCCTTCTTCAGGTACTGCGCGGCGATCTCGGCCAGCTTGCCGAACATCGAGACGCGGTGCCATTCGGTGGCTTCCTTCATCTCGCCGCTTTGCTTGTCCTTGTAGCGATCGGTGGTCGCAAGGCGGAGGTTGGTCACAGCGTCGCCGCTGGGCATGTAGCGGGTTTCCGGATCTGCGCCGAGGTTGCCGACAAGAATGACTTTGTTGACCGATGCCATGTGAATGTTCTCCAAAAGCCACGCGCTGTGTTGAAAAGCGTGGCGATACTCTGACTGTAAGTTGACCGGATACTGCAGAAGCGACTACCGCACCTGGAAACCCCTGCACGACACCCCGCGGCGGACCGGGGGCTTGCGACGACTGCATAAACGACAACGCAAACGAATAACGCGCCCCCGGCCATGGAGTCGGGCGGCGCGGTCATGCTATGCCTGTTTCAGGCGAGATTCTTTGCGATCTGATGCGAGGGCCGGCTGCCGGAGTGACGCGCCAGCGGCATTGCGGCCAGCTCAGGCCGCTGCCGGGGCGCCGCTTTGCCCGCGGGCCGGCGGCGCTTTCATGCTCCAGGCGATTATAAGCCAGACCAGAAGCACGACCGCACAGCCGACAAACACTGCGCTACGGCCTTCGTGCTTGAGCAGCCAGCCGCCCACCGCACCGCCCAGGAACAGGCCGAGCGCCTGCGTGGTGTTGTAGATGCCGAGCGCGGCACCGCGCGAGGCGGCAGCGTAGCGCGACACCAGCGAAGGCTGCATGGCTTCGAGCACGTTGAAAGCGACAAAGAACAGCAGCAGCACGCCCACGATGCTCCACAGCCCATGCACCGCCGCAAACAACAGCTGCACCGCGGTCATCAGCGCAACCGCGCCGAGCAGCACGGGCCGCACGCGGCCATAGCGTTCCGCGGCCATCATCGGCCCCAGCATCAGCAGGAACGACACCAGCACCACCGGCAGGTAGATCTTCCAGTGCTGGTCGAGCGGCACGCCCGCGTCGGTCAGCATGGCCGGCACCACCATAAACATGGCGACCTGCGACGCGTGGAGCGCCAGCACGCCGACGTTCAACCGGGCCAGGTCGGGATTGAGGAGCACTTGACGGAATGGCAGGTGCACCGGATGCGGCGGCGGCGGGTTTGGCACCAGGAACAGCGTCACGCCGATTGCCACCACGCCGAAGACGGACATCAGCACAAAGATGCCTGGCATACCGATGCTGTGCAGCAGCGGCGAGGCAATCACCAGCGACAGCGCAAAGGTCAGCCCGATGCTGCCGCCGACCATGGCCATGGCCTTGGTGCGATGGCGTTCGCGCGTCAGGTCGGCGATGCAGGCGGTGATGGCCGCCGAGATCGCGCCCATGCCCTGCAAGGCGCGGCCGACGATGATGCCGCTGAGGGTGTCGGAGAACGCCGCCACCAGCCCGCCCGCAACGAACAGCAGCAGCCCCGCCACCATCACCGGCTTGCGGCCGACGCGGTCGGACAGCCAGCCGAGCGGAATGTGCAGGAAAGCTTGCATCAGGCCATAGATACCCATGGCCAGGCCGACGCGCTGGGCATCGTGCCCGTCAGGCAGCGTGCGCGCGTATTCGGCAAAGACCGGCAGGATCAGGAACAGGCCCAGCATGCGCAGCGCGAAGATGCTCGCCAGCGAGAGACTGGCACGCAACTCGGCGCGCGTCATGCGGTCACGCTCGGCGGTGGCCTGGGTTTTGTCGGCGACGGCCGCATCTGGGGAAGAAGACTGGATCGACGGCATTGCGATCGTGGGAATGGGTCAGGCTGGTTGCCGGCGCAGGCGGCAATGGCTGTTTCGATCGGGATCCCAGGAGGAAGTTGCCACGTCGTGCCGCACTGGCCGCGCCGGATGGCTGGAAAGGCGGCTGGACATGGCCTGGCAGCCGCTTCGCGCGGTCGTTGCGCTGGCCTGCCGGTGGTGTTCCGCTGAGTCCGGGGCAACCCCGGAAACCGAAGTTCGGTATATTAACAGGTTTGCTCCTTCGCGCTCCCCGGGTCACCTGGCCATGCCGGCAGGCCCCGCAGCCGGCGTCGGGGCGTGCATTTCAGGGTCCTGATTCGGGCCGAAAGTGCCCATAAAGGCACTTGCAACGCAGTTTTGCTTTCCGTTAGACCGACCTGTCTCCGCGATCCAGCGCCGACCGGCGGCCTGCCTGGCGACGACTTTTCGGTATATGGAAGAAATCAAAATCCGTGGGGCGCGCACCCACAACCTGAAGAACATCAATCTCGACCTGCCGCGCAACCGGCTGATCGTGATCACCGGCCTGTCCGGCTCGGGCAAGTCGTCGCTGGCATTCGACACCCTGTACGCCGAGGGCCAGCGCCGCTACGTCGAATCGCTCTCTGCCTATGCGCGCCAGTTCCTGCAGCTGATGGAAAAGCCGGACGTGGACCTGATCGAGGGCCTGTCTCCGGCCATTTCGATCGAGCAGAAGGCCACCAGCCACAATCCGCGCTCGACCGTGGGCACGGTGACCGAGATCCACGACTACCTGCGCCTGCTGTACGCCCGCGCCGGCACGCCCTACTGCCCCGACCACAACCTGGCGCTCGAAGCCCAGAGCGTGGCGCAGATGGTCGACGCCGTGCTGGCGCTGCCGGAAGACACCAAGCTGATGATCCTGGCGCCAGTGGTGGCCGACCGCAAGGGCGAGCATCTGGATCTGTTCGACACCATGCAGGCCCAGGGCTTCGTGCGCTTCCGCATCCGCTCGGGCGGCGGCGCCGCGCATGAGGCCGAGGCGAAGGTCTACGAGGTCGATGCGCTGCCGAAGCTGAAGAAGACCGAGAAGCACACCATCGAAGTCGTGGTGGACCGCGTGAAGGTGCGCCCCGATATCAAGCAGCGCCTGGCCGAATCGTTCGAGACCGCGCTGCGCCTGGCCGATGGCCGCGCCCTGGCGCTGGAGCTCGACAGCGGCAAGGTGCACATGTTCAGCTCCAAGTTCGCCTGCCCGATCTGCTCGTACTCGCTGCAAGAGCTGGAGCCGCGCCTGTTCTCGTTCAACAACCCGATGGGCGCATGCCCGAGCTGCGACGGACTGGGCCAGATCACGTTCTTCGATCCGAAGCGCGTAGTGGCATTCCCCAACCTGTCGCTGGCCTCGGGCGCGATCAAGGGCTGGGATCGCCGCAACCAGTTCTACTTCCAGATGCTGCAGAGCCTGGCGGCGTTCTACGATTTCGACACCGAGACCGCATTCGAAGACCTGCCCGAAAACGTGCAGCAGGTTGTGCTGCACGGCTCGGGCGAGCAGGAAATCCCGTTCACCTATATGAACGAACGCGGCCGTACCACGGTGCGCGAGCATGTATTCGAAGGCATCATCCCGAACCTCGAGCGCCGCTACCGCGAGACCGATTCGATCGCGGTGCGCGAGGAACTGGCCAAGTACCAGAACAACCAGCCCTGCCCCGTCTGCCACGGCACCCGCCTGCGCACCGAGGCGCGCCACGTCAAGATCGGCGAGGCCGACCAGGCACGCGCGATCTACGAGATCAACGGCTGGCCGCTGCGCGACACCCTGACGTACTTCCTGACGCTCGACATGCATGGCGCCAAGCGCGAGATCGGCGACAAGATCGTCAAGGAGATCACCGCGCGGCTGAACTTTCTCAACAACGTCGGGCTGGACTACCTGTCGCTGGAGCGCAGCGCCGATACGCTGTCGGGCGGCGAGGCGCAGCGCATCCGGCTGGCGTCGCAGATCGGCTCGGGCCTGACCGGCGTGATGTACGTGCTGGACGAGCCGTCGATCGGCCTGCACCAGCGCGACAACGACCGGCTGATCGGCACGCTCAAGCATCTGCGCGATATCGGCAATTCGGTGCTGGTGGTGGAGCACGACGAGGACATGATCCGCGCCTGCGACTACGTGGTGGACATCGGGCCCGGCGCCGGCGTGCACGGCGGCATGATCGTGGCCGAAGGCACGCCGCAGCAGATCGAGGCCTCGCCGGCCTCGCTGACCGGGCAGTACCTGTCGGGCCAGCGCCGTATCGAAGTGCCGAAGGAGCGCGCCGCGCCAGACGATGAGCGGCTGCTGCGCATCATCAATGCCAGCGGCAACAACCTGCGCAACGTCACCGCGGAGATCCCGGTGGGGCTGCTGACCTGTATCACCGGCGTGTCAGGGTCGGGCAAGTCGACGCTGATCAACGACACGCTGTACCACGCGGTGGCACGCCATCTCTACGGCTCCACGGCGGAGCCGGCCGCGCACGACCGCATCGAGGGGCTGGAGCATTTCGACAAGGTCATCAACGTCGACCAGAGCCCGATCGGCCGCACGCCACGCTCGAACCCCGCCACCTACACCGGCCTCTTCACGCCGATCCGCGAACTGTTCGCCGGCGTGCCGTCGGCCAAGGAGCGCGGCTACGATCCGGGCCGTTTCTCGTTCAACGTCAAGGGCGGTCGCTGCGAATCCTGCCAGGGCGACGGCGTGCTCAAGGTGGAGATGCACTTCCTGCCGGACGTCTACGTGCCGTGCGATGTGTGCCATGGCAAGCGCTACAACCGCGAGACGCTCGAAGTCCTGTACAAGGGCAAGAGCATTTCCGAAGTGCTCGACCTGACCGTCGAGCAGGCGTACGAGTTCTTCAGCGCGGTGCCGGTGGTGCGCCGCAAGCTGCAGACGCTGCTGGACGTGGGCCTGGGCTATATCCGGCTGGGCCAGTCGGCCACCACGCTGTCGGGCGGCGAGGCGCAGCGCGTGAAGCTGTCGCTGGAACTGTCCAAGCGCGACACCGGGCGCACGCTCTACATCCTGGACGAGCCGACCACCGGCCTGCACTTCCATGACATCGAGCTGCTGCTCAAGGTCATCCACAAGCTGCGCGACCAGGGCAACACCGTGGTGATCATCGAGCACAACCTGGACGTTATCAAGACGGCAGACTGGCTGATCGACATGGGGCCCGAAGGCGGCGCGGGCGGCGGCCAGGTCATTGCGCGCGGGGCGCCGGAGGACGTGGCGAAGAGCAAGGCCAGCTTTACCGGCAAGTACCTGGCGCCGCTGCTCAAGCGCGCCTGAGCACTCGCCACGCAGCTGCCGAAGGGCCGGGTTGCTTCCCCGGCCCTTCTTGCATTCGACCGGCCGCGGCCTACCATAGACGGCGACGACATCTGTCGCCGCAGCCGCGGGAGCGTGCCATGGAACTATCGGTGGTGCCGGTCGCCAAGCCGGAAGCGACCAACTTCATCTTCGGCCAGTCGCACTTCATCAAGACCGTGGACGACCTGCACGAGGCGCTGGCGGGCACCGTGCCGGGCATCCGCTTCGGACTGGCGTTCTGCGAGGCCTCGGGCAAGCGGCTGGTGCGCTGGTCGGGCACCGACGAAGCGCTGATCGACCTGGCCTGCGAGAACGCCCTCGCCATTGGCGCCGGCCATACCTTCCTGATCTTCCTGGGCGACGGCTTCTTTCCCGTCAACGTGCTGCCAGCAGTGCGCGCGGTGCCCGAGGTCTGCCGGATCTACTGCGCGACGGCAAACCCGACCGAGGTCATCATCGCGCAGACCGATGCCGGGCGAGGCGTGCTGGGCGTCGTGGATGGGGCGCCGCCGCTGGGCATCGAGACCGATGCCGATATCACGTGGCGGCGGGACTTGCTGCGAAAGATTGGCTACAAGCTGTAGGACCCGCTCCGCGCTTCAATGCTGTGCCGCAGGTACCTGCGGCACCGGCGGCGTCTCATCTTCCTTCATGCGGCTGCGGTTGAGCACGCCGGCCTGCTCCAGCACCGGGTAGGAAGTGGCGCAGAACAGCGAGTTCAGGCGCTTCAGCTCGCTGATCACGTCCAGGTGCAGCGAGCTGGTCTCGATGCTCTCCGTGGTCTGCACGGCCACGCGCTGCAGGTGGGTGCGCGCGTACTTGCGCTCCAGCTCGCGGAAGTTGGCCTTTTCCGCCATCAGCATCTGCGCGCTCTTCAGGTCGCCGTTGAGGAAGACTGACAGCCCCAGCCGCAGGTTGCCCACCAGCCGTGCGTGCATCTCGGCGATTTCCTGCATGCCGGCTTCGGAGAACATCAGGTTGTGGGCGATCTTCTTGTCCCTGGCGTCAATCAGCACGCGCTCGATGATGTCGCCCGCATGTTCCAGGTTGATGGTCAGCGAGATGATTTCGGTCCAGCGCTGGCCGTCGCGCTCGTCCAGGGCTTCCAGGCTGATACGCGTCAGGTAGAGCTTGATCGCGGTGTAGAGGTCGTCGACCTCGTTGTCGATGCGGCAGGTCGCCGCGCACAGCTTGGCATCGTTGGTGCGCAGCACGCGCAGCATGTTGTCCAGCATCTGCTCGATGCGGTCGCCGATGCGCAGCACTTCGCGCGCGGCGTTGGAGAGCGCCAGCGTCGGCGTTGGCAGCGCGGCCGTATCCAGATGGCGCGGCGTGACCTGGCTTTCGCCGGTATTGCGGCCGGGCAGCACGGCTTCGCACAGGCGCGCCAGTGGCGCGGTGGCGCCGAGCAGCAAGACGGCCAGCGCGACGTTGAACAGCAGGTGGAAATTGACGATCAGGCGTTGCGGGTCGCCGTCGATCAGCGTCAGCAGTTCCTCCGCCTGGCCGAGCAATGGCAGCGCCACGATGCAACCCAGCAGCCGCGACAACAGGTTGCCCAGCGTGACGCGCTTGCCCGGCTGGTTGTTGCCCGAGGTCGTCAGCAGAGCAGAGATGCCCGACCCGAGGTTTGCGCCCAGCACCAGCGCCAGCGCCACGTGGATCGACACCACGCCCGCCGAGGCCAGCGCGCCGCAGAACAGCACCACGGCCAGGCTCGAATAGCAGAGGATGGTCAGGAAGGCGCCGATCAGCATGTCGAGCGAGGCATCGCCGGTCAGCGTGCCGAACAGCACCTTGACGCCCGCGGCCTGCACCACCGGCCGGGTTGCGATCGAAATCAGCTCGAGCGCGAGGGTGATCAGCCCCAGGCCGATCAGCACGCGGCCGACATGGCCGGGCTTGCTGCCCTTCCAGGACAGGTGAAGGATCACGCCGACGAAGATCAGCAGCGGCGACAGCCACGACAGGTCCAGCGAGAAGACCTGCACCATCAGCGCCGTGCCCACGTTGGCGCCAAGCATGATCGCCAGCGCCGGCGCCACGGCGATCAGGCCCTGGCCGACGAAGGAACTGACGATGACCGCGGTGGCGTTGCTGCTCTGCACGAGACCCGTGACGCCGAGTCCGGCAAGAAAGGCGGTAAAGCGATTGGAGACGCTGACAGAGAGGACGTGGCGGAGATTGGCGCCATAGACGCGCAGGATCCCGACCTTGACGATGTTGGTGCCCCAGACAAGGAGTGCGACACCCGAAAGCAAATGAAGAAGTACACCCATTTGTGCGCCCCTTGTGTGACCAGTGCCGACGTGAAGCGTGGAGGCTCTGCCCGGTCATCGTGTAGTTGTCAAGGGGCCATTATGCGCCCGCGTCCCTGTAGCGGCAACGCCGCAAGGGGCACGCGGCGCGCCAGCAACAGTCGGGCCACCCGGCCAGCGCGGCTCAGGGCAGCGCGACCTTGATGCCGAGCGCGACGAAGATGGCCCCGGCCGCGCGGTCCAGCCAGCGCCCGGTGGCCGGGCGGCGGCGCAGCCAGGCGCCCAGCCAGCCGGCACACAGGCCGAACAGCGAGAACACCACCGCCGTCTGCAGCATGAACACCACGCCGAGCAGCAGGAACTGCAGCGCGGGATGCGTGGCGTCGGCCCGCACGAACTGCGGCAGGAACACCAGGAAGAACAGCGTGACCTTGGGATTCATCATGTTGCCGAGCACGCTCTGGCGGAATACCTTGCCCAGCGGCACTTCGGTCACCGCGCCGCCCTGCGCCAGCCCGCCGCGCGCACGCAGGGCCTGGATGCCGATCCAGATCAGGTAGGCCGCACCGGCGTACTTGATCAGCTGGAACGCCAGCGGCGATGAGCGCAGCACCGCCGCCAGCCCCACCGCGGCGATCATCGTATGGAACAGGCAGCCGACCGAGAACCCGAGCGCGGCGACCAGCCCGGCTTTCCGCCCCTGGGCCATGCCCCGTGCCAGCACCTGAAGGTTGTCCGGGCCAGGCGCGAGCGTGATGGCGATCGAGGTCACAAGAAACAGGAGCAGGTCAGGCATGGGATCTCCGTGCGGATCGATGCAAAGGGATGTCCAACGATTTGGGGGTAGCCGCCGGCGCGCGGCTCAATGCCCGTCGAAGCGGCAGACGGTGAACAGCTGCAGGCCACCGTCCTGCAGCAGTTTCGAACCGCCCAGCTCGGGCAGGTCGACGATGGCGGCGCCTTCCACCACCGTCGCGCCGAGGCGCTCCAGCAGCTTGCGCCCGGCCATCATGGTGCCGCCGGTGGCGATCAGGTCGTCGATCAGCAGCACGCGGTCGCCGGACTTGCAGGCGTCGGCATGGATCTCTACGGTGGCGCTGCCGTACTCCAGCTCGTATTCCTCGGCCACGGTCTGGAACGGCAGCTTGCCCTTCTTGCGGATCGGCACGAAGCCCAGGTTCAGTTCGTACGCAACGATGGCGCCGAGGATGAAGCCGCGCGCGTCGATGCCCGCCACCAGGTCGAGTTGCGCATCCATATAGCGGTGCACAAAGACATCGATCAGCACGCGCAGCGTCTTGGGGTTCTGCAGCAGCGGCGTGATGTCGCGGAACATCACGCCCGGCATGGGCCAGTCGGGCACGGTGCGGATGCGGTCGCGCAGGTAGCCGGTGACATCGCCGAGCTCGGGTGACTGGATGAGGGAATCTGCCATGGAGATCTTGGTAAGAAAGCGCGCCACGGGGCGCGTCAAAAAGGGAAATCCGTGAGCCGCTTGCGGCGGCCGGACTGCAGTAACCGGTTACCACCCGGGCGGCCGCCGCCGCCCGCAGAATGGCCCTGCCGGTTGCCGGTAGCGGACCAGGACCCGGCTTTGCGGACAACCGTAACCATACAGGAGACAGCGATGGCAAAGAAGATACTGATGCTGGTGGGCGACTACGCCGAAGACTACGAAACCATGGTTCCGTTCCAGGCACTCCAGATGGTCGGGCATACCGTCCACGCCGTGTGCCCCGACAAGAAGGCCGGCGACACCTGTGCCACCGCCATCCATGATTTCGAGGGCGACCAGACCTATACGGAGAAGCGCGGGCATAACTTTGCGCTGAATGCGACCTTCGCCGAAGTCGATCCGGCTGCATATGACGGACTCGTCATTCCTGGCGGCCGTGCCCCGGAGTACCTGCGCCTGAACGAGCGTGTGCTGGAGATCGTCCGGCACTTCGCCAGCGCCAGCAAGCCCATTGCCGCGGTCTGCCACGGCGCCCAGCTGCTGGCGGCTGCCGGGGTGCTGGAAGGCCGCAGCTGCTCGGCCTACCCGGCCTGTGCGCCCGAAGTGAAGCTGGCTGGCGGCAAGTACGCCGACATCCCGGTCGACCAGGCCCATACAGACGGCAACCTGGTCACCGCCCCCGCCTGGCCGGCCCATCCGGCATGGCTGGCACAGTTCCTTGCAGTGCTGGGCACGCGGATCGTACATTAGAGGCTGCCGAACGCGGCGCCGCCGGGCCCAGGCCGGCCGTGCCGCATGCACGGGAGTTTCCATGTGTGAGATCTTCATTCGCGCCAATCCCCAGTCGTACCAGTGCCAGGCGCGTTCGCTGCGCCTGCATGGGGTCGCCACCAGCATCCGGCTCGAGAACTTGTTCTGGGAGGTACTGGAGGAACTGGCGCAGCGCGACGGCATGAGCGTGAACCAGCTGATCACCCGGCTGCATGATGAGCTGACCGCACATCGTGGCGGCGAAGCCGTGGCCGGCAATTTCTCGTCCTTCCTTCGGGTGTGCTGCCTGCGCTACCTGCTGCTGCAGGAAAAAGGCCGGATTCCGGCCGACCTCGCCGTGCCGGTGCGCTCGCTGGATGCGCGTGCGGTCCTGGACGGACTGCCGGCTTCGTGGGTCGAAGCCGAGGCGGGCGCCACACATTAGCTAACCTAACCGTTCAGCACCCGCGCCTCCGCGGCCTCCAGCGCCTCTGGCGTGCCGCGCAAGACCACGATGTCCCCCGGCTCGAGCACCGTTTCGGGCTCCGGGTCGAAGGCGCGGATGCCGCGCCGCCGCACCGCGGTCACCTCCGCGCCGATCCGTTCCAGGCCCAGCGCGCCAAGCCGCCGCCCGACCGCGGTGGAGGTCGGGCTGAGCGCCACCGAATGCAGCCGCACCGATTCGCGCTCCACCATATCCTCTTCGTCGTCGCGGCCGTGGAAGTAGCCGCGCAGCAGGCTGTAGCGCGCATCGCGCGCCTCCTGCACGCCCCGCACCACGCGCCGCATCGGCACGCCCAGCAGCACCAGCGCGTGCGAGGCGAGCATCAGGCTGCCCTCGATGATCTCGGGCACCACCTCGGTGGCGCCGGCCTTCTGCAGGATGTCGAGTTCCGAGTCGTCGACCGTGCGGACAATGACCGGCAGCGCCGGCTCCAGCTCCTGCACGTGATGCAGGACCTTGAGCGCAGACGGCGTATTGGCATAGGTGATGATGATGGCGGCCGCCCGGTGGATACCGGCCGCGATCAGCGCCTCGCGCCGGCCGGCATCGCCGTAGACCACGGTATCGCCGGCGGCGGCGGCCTCGCGCACGCGGTCGGGGTCGAGGTCCAGCGCCACGTAGGTGATCCTCTCTCGTTCCAGCATGTGCGCCAGGTTCTGCCCGCTACGGCCGAAGCCGCAGATGATCGCGTGCTTCTCGGTCTGCAGGCTCTGCGCGGCGATGCGGGTCATGTTGAGCGACTGCATCAGCCATTCGTTGGCGGCAAAGCGCAGCACAATGGCGTCGCTGTATTGGATCAGGAACGGCGCGAGCAGCATCGACAGCAGCATCGACGCCAGGATCACCTGGATCAGCACCGGGTCGACCAGGTTCAGGCCGTCGATCTGGTTCAGCAGCACGAAGCCGAACTCCCCCGCCTGCGCGAGCCCCAGGCCAGTCCGTATCGCCACGCCCTGGCGCGAGCCGAACAGACGGGCCAGCACCGTGATCAGCACCAGCTTGAACAGGATCGGCACCGCCAGCAGCGCCAGCACCAGCCACACGTGGTCCAGCACCACGCGGATATTGAGCAACATGCCGATGGTGACGAAGAACAGCCCGAGCAGCACGTCGCGGAAGGGCTTGATGTCCTCTTCCACCTGATGGCGGTAGGGCGTTTCCGATATCAGCATGCCGGCCATAAAGGCGCCCAGCGCCATCGACAGCCCCAGCCGCTCGGTCAGCGCCGCCATGCCCAGCGTGACCAGCAGCAGGTTCAGCATGAACAGTTCCTGCGACCGGCGCGCCGCGACGACGTGGAACCAGCGGCTCATCAGGCGCTGCCCGAGGAAGAAGATCGCACCCAGGGCCACCACAATCTTCACGGTAGCCAGCCCGAGCGCCATCGCCAGGTCGCCGGGATCGCGGGAGAGCGCCGGGATCACGATCAGCAGCGGCACCACCGCCAGATCCTGGAACAGCAGCACGCTGATGATGTTGCGGCCATGCTCGCTTTCCAGCTCCATGCGCTCGGACAGCATCTTGGAGACGATCGCGGTGGAGGACATGGCCAGCGCCCCGCCCAGTGCCACCGATGCCTGCCACGACAGCGGGAACAGCCAGTTGAACGCCCAGGCGGCCGGCAGCACCACCAGCATGGAGAGCACCACCTGCGAGCCGCCCAGCCCGAACACCAGCCGCTTCATGGCCCTGAGCTTGCTGAGGCTGAACTCCAGGCCGATCGAGAACATCAGGAACACCACGCCGAATTCGGCCAGGTACTTGGTCTGCGCCGAATCGCTCGCCAGCCCGAGCGCGTGCGGCCCGATCAGGATGCCGACGGCCAGGTAGCCGAGCATCGGCGGCAGCTGCAGCATGCGGAAGGCGACCACGCCGAAGACGGCGGCAGCCAGCAGCACCAGGGTCAGATCCAGCGGAGAATGCATCAAGACGCCCAGAAGGAACCGGCCGGGCACACGGCCGTTCCGGCGCGGACACCCTGCCGGCGGAACACGGCAAGCACGGCGGCGATCGGGTCGGCCAGGGGCGGCCCGGTCGCCGTCGCATTCGTTGGTATACTTCGTCGCCATGATAGCTAATTTCGATGCGGATCGAGCACTCCGGCTCGCTCGCGAGACCCTCCAGATTGAAGCCGATGCGGTAGCCGCACTTTCCGGCCGCCTGACCAGCGAGTTCGCCCATGCCGTGCAGCTGATCCTGCAATGCAGCGGGCGCGTGGTGGTTTCGGGCATCGGCAAGTCGGGCCACGTCGGCCGCAAGGTGGCGGCCACGCTGGCCTCCACCGGCACGCCTGCCTTTTTCGTGCACCCGGCCGAAGCCAGCCACGGCGACCTCGGCATGGTCACGCGGGAGGACGTACTAATCGCTTTCTCCAATTCGGGCGAGACCGGCGAACTGCTGTCGATCATCCCGATCGTCAAGCGGATCGGCGCGCGGCTGATCTCCGTGACCGGCAACCCCGAATCCAACCTGGCCAAGCTGGCCGACGCCCATCTCGATGCCGGCGTCGAAAAGGAAGCCTGCCCGCTGAACCTGGCCCCGACGGCCAGCACGACCGCCGCCCTCGCCCTGGGCGACGCGCTGGCGGTGGCGGTGCTGGATGCCCGCGGCTTCGGCGAAGAAGACTTCGCCCGCTCCCACCCGGGCGGCGCGCTCGGCCGCAAGCTGCTGACCCACGTGCGCGATGTGATGCGCACCGGCAATGCCGTGCCCGAAGTGCGCGAAAGCACGCCGCTGGCCCAGGCGCTGATGGAAATCACCCGCAAGGGCATGGCCATGACCGCCGTGGTGGACCCGGACAACCACGCCATCGGCGTATTCACCGACGGCGACCTGCGCCGCCTGCTGGAAACGCCGCGCGACTGGAAGACCGTGCCGATCGGCGATGTCATGCACCGCAACCCGCAAGTCGTGAACCAGGATCAGCTCGCCGTGGAAGCGGTGCAGATCATGGAAGCCAACCGCATCAACCAGCTGCTGGTGGTGGATGATGAAGGCCATCTGGTCGGTGCACTGCATATCCACGACCTGACCCGGGCCAAGGTCATCTGACCCGGCCGCACGCAACCAGGACACCATGCAGGCAATCCTGTCCTCCCTCAGCGGGATCGTCATGCGCCTGCTGCCGCTTTTGCTGATGGCATTCGTGGCAGGCAGCACCTTCTGGCTGGTCCAGATCAACTCGCCGCGGGAAAGCAAGACCGCGCCGAACGTCAAGAAACACGAGCCGGACTACTTCATGGACCGCTTCTCGGCTACCGAGCTGGCGCAGGACGGCAGCACCAAGGTGCGGTTCACCGGCGACAAGATGATCCATTTCGAGGATGACCAGACTTACGAGGTCACCCGGCCGGCCATGCGCGCCTATCAGCCCGACCGGCCGCCGGTCACGGCGCATGCCGATACCGGCCGCATGAATGCCGAAGGCTCGGTCATCGATCTCTATAACAACGGCTTCATCATGCGGCAGCAGGGCGCGGATCCGGCCAAGGATCCGCAGATGACTGCCGCGTCGAACTATTTCCAGCTGCTGATCAACGACGACATCGTCAAGACCGACAAGCCGGTCAAGCTCACGCGCGGCCCGTCGGTCATGACCGCCAACGGCCTGATCTTCAACAACGTTACCCGCGAAGTACAATTGCTGGGCAATGTGCGCGGCACCATCGTTACCGGGCCGCCGTCGGGCCGCCCTCCGGGCCCCTGAGAACAAAGCCCCGCTCGCGCCGTGACGGCGCCGCGCGGGACAACCAACCGCCGCCCACCAGCCGCCCTTATTGCCCAAGCCGCTCCTAGCGACTCTTGCCAACATGATTGCTTCCCTGACGACATTGTCCTGTCGACGCGCCGCCCCGGCCCTGCTGGCCGCGGCCGCCGCATTCGGCCTGATGCTGGCCCAGCCCGCCCTCGCCGAGCGCGCGGACAAGGACAAGCCGCTCGTGCTTGAAGCCGACAACGCCAGCTACGATGACGTCAAGCAGATCTATACGCTGACCGGCAACGTGGTGCTGACCAAGGGCACCATGATCCTGAAGTCCGACGCCGCCGAGGTCCGCACCGACCCCGAGGGCTACCAGTACGCCGTGGCCACCGCCAAGGCCGGCAAGCAGGCCTACATCCGCCAGAAGCGCGAAGGCCTGGACGAATACATGGACGGCTGGGGCGACCGCATCGAGTACGACGGCAAGCAGGAAGTATCCAAGCTGATCGGCCACGCCCGCATGGCCCGCCTGCAGGGTGCCAAGCTGGTCGACGAGATCCGCGGCGCCGTGCTGACCTACGACAGCCGCAACGAGTTCTACACCGCCGCCGGCGGTGGCGACAACACGTCGGCGGGCAACCCGTCGGGACGCGTGCGCGCGGTGCTTTCGCCGCGCCAGAACCAGGCCAGCGGCGCGGCCGCCGCCCCGCTCGACCTCAAGCCGTCTCCGGCGCCGACTAACAAGCCCTGATCAACGCGCCAGCGCGCCCCACCGCAGCCATGACCGACACCGCAACGCTTGCCGCAACGCCTTCCTCCGCCACCGCCACCGCCGTTCGTGCCGACTCCAGCACGATGGTCGTGCGCCACCTGAAGAAGCGCTATGGCTCGCGTACCGTGGTCAAGGATGTGTCGCTCGACGTAAAGAGCGGCGAAGTGGTTGGCCTGCTTGGCCCCAACGGCGCGGGCAAGACCACGTCCTTCTACATGATCGTGGGCCTGGTGGCGCTGGACGAAGGCGACATCGTGCTGGACGGCCAGCACATCAGCGGCCTGGCCATCCACGAGCGCGCACGCATGGGCCTGTCCTACCTGCCCCAGGAAGCGTCGGTCTTCCGCAAGCTCAACGTGGAAGAGAACATCCGCGCGGTGCTGGAGTTGCAGGTGGAAAACGGCAAGCCGCTGCCCAAGGCCGAGATCGACCGCCGGCTGGATTCGCTGCTCGACGACCTGCAGATCGCCCACCTGCGCAACAACCCCGCCCTGTCGCTCTCGGGCGGCGAGCGGCGCCGGGTGGAGATCGCGCGGGCGCTGGCGTCGTCGCCGCGCTTCATCCTGCTGGACGAGCCGTTCGCCGGCGTCGACCCGATCGCGGTCGGCGAAATCCAGCGCATTGTCAGCTTCCTCAAGGCACGCAATATCGGCGTGCTGATCACCGACCACAATGTGCGCGAGACGCTTGGCATCTGCGACCACGCGTACATCATCAGCGAAGGCGCGGTGCTGGCCGCCGGCCAGCCCGAAGAGATCATCGCCAACGAGTCAGTGCGCCGCGTCTATCTCGGCGAGAACTTCCGCATGTGATGCGGCCGGCCAGCCGGCCGGCATTTGCGGCTGTCTGTGCGGATTGCAGGCGGCCGCCAGCCCGCCGACAGAAGACAGCGATCAGACGACAACAGCGATAGCAATTTCCGTTCCATAGCCGGAAAGATGCGCATAAAATAGGTCGCATGAAACCGTCGCTACAGCTCCGTCTCTCCCAGCACCTGGCACTGACTCCCCAACTGCAGCAGTCGATCCGGCTGCTGCAGCTTTCCACGCTGGAACTGCAGCAGGAGGTCGAGCAGGCGCTGACGGAGAACCCGTTGCTGGAGCGCGAGAACGACTGGATCGAGAGTCCGCTGCGCGTGGCAGCCGATGGCTCGGTCAACCTGCAGAGCGCGCCGGCACCCGCTTCGACCGAACCGCAAGGCAATGGCGAAGACCGCGCCGCAAGCCCTGGCGGGGAGGATGACAGCTATGGCGACAGCGGTGGCGACGATTACGGCAGCGACTGGAGCCTCGACGACTTCGCCCGCCGCCCGCAAGGCGACGAGGACGAGAAGACGCCGATGCAGCTTCGCGATGCCGAGCCCACGCTGCGCGAGTACCTGATGGAGCAGCTCGCCCCGCTGAAGATTTCCATGCGCGACAAGGGCCTGGCCATTTTCCTCATCGAATCACTGGATGACGACGGCTACCTGAGCGCCACGCTCGAGGAAATCTGCACGGAGCTGCCCGAAGAACTGGAGTTCGAGATCGAAGAACTGCAGTCCATGCTGACATTGCTGCAAAGCTTCGACCCGCCCGGCGTGGGCGCCCGCAATGCAGCAGAATGCCTCGCGCTCCAGCTGCGCAGGCTGCAGCATCCGCAGCGTGAACTGGCGTTGTCGATCGTCACCAATCACCTCGAACTGCTGGCGGTGCGTGACTACACGCGGCTGAAAAAAGCCCTGCAGGTCGACGAGGCCGCGCTCAAGTCAGCGCATGAACTGATCCGCTCCCTGGCGCCGTATCCGGGCCACGCGTACAGCCGGCCGGAAGCGGACTTCGTCGTGCCCGACGTATTCGTGCGCAAGAGTGGCGGCGGCTGGATCGCGCAGTTGAATCCGGATGTGATGCCGCGGCTACGCATCAACGACATGTATGCGCAGATCCTGCGTGGCGCAAAAGGCGAATCGGGCACTGCTGGCCTGCAGCAAAAACTTCAGGAAGCACGTTGGCTGATCAAGAATATCCAGCAGAGGTTCGACACTATCCTGCGGGTTTCGCAGGCCATTGTTGAGCGTCAAAAGAACTTCTTCACCCACGGTGAAATCGCGATGCGCCCCTTGGTTTTGAGGGAGATTGCCGATACACTGGGTTTACACGAGTCAACCATATCCCGGGTGACGACCAATAAATACATGGCAACGCCGATGGGTACTTTCGAACTGAAGTACTTCTTCGGCAGCCACGTGTCCACCGAAACCGGTGGCGCGGCTTCATCAACGGCCATCCGCGCCTTGATCAAGCAACTGATAGGAGCCGAAGACCCGAGGAATCCCCTTTCCGATAGCCGGATTGCCGAACTGCTGGGTGAACAAGGCTTCGTTGTCGCGCGTCGTACCGTAGCGAAATATCGCGAGGCCCTGAAGATCCCCGCCGTCAATCTCCGCAAGACTTTGTAGCCGAGCCGCATCGCCTGCCTGGTGTGGCTCTTTCAGAAGGAGAAGCGCTATGAACTTCAAGATCAGTGGACACCACCTCGACATCACGCCCCCGCTGCGTGAGTACGTGGAAACGAAGCTGGAGCGTATCGTCAGGCATTTCGATCAAGTCATTGGCGTTAGCGTGCTACTCTCAGTCGATAATCACAAAGAAAAGGACAGGCGTCAGTACGCGGAAATCAATCTACATCTAAAGGGCAAGGACATCTTTGTTGAAGCCCATCACGAAGACCTCTATGCAGCTATCGATGCACTCGTCGACAAGCTCGACCGTCAAGTGATCCGGTACAAGGACCGTGTGCAAGGCCACGACCGCGAAGCGGTCAAGTATCAGATGGCCGCATCGCAACTTCAGCAATGATCATGCCCGGTGGCCACTGAGATGGCCGCCGATGTGAGACAAAAAGGCAAGCCGCGCCAGTTAGCGCGGCTTTTTTGCGCCTGTCACTTCCCTCCTGGCCGCTGGCATCGTTTCACGCGTGCGACGGCCGGACCAAAATGTTCGCAACTGGCGCGTCACGGTGTATGCTCCGCAAGACATAGCACAACGCGACCCCGAAACGCTTAGCACCAACAAGGTGCAAGGGCACCAGCAACTGGCCGGAACGAATCACGTTGCCGGCGCTGCATTGCACAAGAACAGGGTAGCGCTGCTCTATAATGGCCGAACGCCCATCACAGCGGCGCTGCGACCACTGACTGAAGAGATGTCTCGAACCTCATCGCCCGGCGGAACGGCTGATCTGCCCTGCTAACCTGAAATCCTGCGCATCGCTCATGAATCGTTTGGCCAAATTGCTGCCGCCCGGCAACATCAACCTCGACGTCAGCGTCACCAGCAAGAAGCGTGTGTTCGAGCAGGCCGGACTCCTTTTTGAGAACAACCATGGCGTAGCGCGGGCCACCGTGACCGACAACCTGTTTGCCCGCGAATCGCTGGGCTCGACAGGGCTAGGCGCCGGGGTCGCGATTCCGCATGGCCGCATCAAAGGCCTGAAGCAGCCGCTGGCCGCCTTCATGCGCCTGGCCGAGCCGATTCCTTTCGAGTCGCCAGACGGCAAACCCGTCTCGCTGCTGATCTTCCTGCTGGTCCCGGAACAGGCCACTCAGCAACACCTGGAAATCCTTTCCGAGATTGCGCAGCTGCTGTCCGATCGCGACATGCGCGAAGGACTGGCGACACTGCCCACGCCAGATTCAGTGCATCAACTGCTGATCGAATGGCATCCCTGACCCTTCCAACGGGCCGGCAAAAGATCGCGCAGGCTGCAATAAGCGCCTAGCCCGGCATCCCGCCCCACACGTCATACCGCATGGAACTCACCGGCGTCACCTCCCAGTCGATCTTCGACGACAACGCAGCCGACATCAAACTCTCGTGGGTGGCCGGCCTGGAGGGTGCGGATCGCGCCTTCGACGTGGAATTCGCCCGCGAGGCCACCTCGGCAGCCGACCTCGTAGGCCACCTGAACCTGATCCACCCGAACCGGATCCAGGTGCTGGGCAAGCCCGAGATCACCTATTACCAGCGCCTGGACGACGAAACCCGCAAGCGCCAGATGGGCGAGCTGATCCTGCTCGAGCCGCCGTTCCTGGTGGTCGCCGACGGCATGGAGCCGCCGCCCGACCTGGAACTGCGCTGCACGCGCTCGTCCACGCCGCTGTTCACCACGCCGGTTTCGTCGGCCGCCGTGATCGACCACCTGCGCCTTTACCTGTCGCGGATCTCGGCGCCGCGCGTCACCATGCATGGCGTGTTCCTGGACATCCTGGGGATGGGCGTGCTGATCATGGGCGAATCCGGCCTGGGCAAGAGCGAGCTCGGGCTGGAACTGATCTCGCGCGGCCACGGACTGGTGGCCGACGATGCGGTGGATTTCGTGCGGCTTGGCCCCGACTTCATCGAAGGCCGCTGCCCGCCGCTGCTGCAGAACCTGCTGGAAGTGCGCGGCCTGGGCCTGCTCGACATCAAGACCATCTTCGGGGAAACCGCCGTGCGGCGGAAGATGAAGATGAAGCTGGTGGTGCAGCTGGTGCGCCGCAACGACGGCGAATTCGAGCGCCTGCCGCTCGATTCGCAATACCTCGACGTGCTCGGGCTGCCGATCCATATGGTCAAGATCCAGGTGGCGGCCGGCCGAAACCTCGCCGTGCTGGTCGAAGCCGCCGTGCGCAACACCATCCTGCGGCTGCGGGGCATCGATACCTTGCGCGACTTCATGGACCGCCAGCGCGCGGCCATGCAGGCCGATGCGGTGTCGCGCGGCCAGGGCCGCCTCCTCTAAGAGATCTGTTTTCAATTACTTACAAGGCAGGTGACCCACGCGGTCAACGTGCTTGGGACGTCCTCCGTTTTGTGCTGTAATGGGCATCGAGCCCAGTCCGAGCCGCAACACTCAGCGTAGCTAGCGGCCATGAAGTTTTCCACAGCCAGGAGAGCAAGCATGAAGAAACTGATCGCGATGTGCGCGCTGGTCACCCCCCTGATCGCCACGGGCGTGTTTGCCCAGACACCGGCCACCCCGGCTACACCGGCAACGCCCGCAACTCCGGCTACGCCTGCCGCCAAGGCACCAGCACCGACTGCCAAGGCACCCGCCTCGGCGGCCAAGGCGCCTACCGCGCAGCAGGAAAAGATGAAGACCTGCAACGCCCAGGCCGGCGACAAGAAGGGCGATGAGCGCAAGGCGTTCATGAAGGACTGCCTGTCCGCCAAGCCTGCGGCTGCGGCTGAGGCTGCGGCCCCCAAGACCCAGCAGGAAAAGATGGCCGCCTGCAGCAAGGAAGGCAAGGGCAAGAAGGGCGACGAGTACAAGGCATACATGAAGGAATGCCTGTCGAAATAAGCGCGGCAGCACGACAGGAACTGGCGAACCCCGGCGGTTCGCCATTTTTGTTTGTGCAGTAGCTGTCATGACGCCGCCATCACGTGATGCTATGCTTCAGTTGCTATGCGCATCATCCTCATCACCGGCATCTCCGGTTCCGGCAAATCCGTCGCACTGAACGTGCTTGAAGATGCAGGCTACTACTGCGTCGACAACCTGCCGGCCCAATTCATTCCCGAGCTCACGCGATATCTTGCCGGGCAAGGCTATACGCACCTCGGTGTAGCCACCGACATTCGCAGCCGCGAATCGCTCGACCGCCTGCCCGACACGGTGCGCGACCTGGCGTCCGAGCATCAGGTCGAGGTAATTTTCCTGACCGCGAATACGGACGCCCTGGTGCAGCGGTACTCCGAGACGCGCCGCCGCCATCCGCTTTCAGTGCGCACCGACGGCACCACCGGAGCGGGCGGCGAGCCGGCGTTCAACGATACTGCGCTGATGGAAGCCATCGAGATGGAGCGCAAGCTGCTCGGGCCACTGGCCGAGGCCGCGCACCGGATCGATACGAGCGATGTCCGCACCAACACCCTGCGCAGCTGGATCAAGGAGCTGATCAGCAATGAGAGCCAGCAGCTGACGCTGCTGTTCGAATCCTTCGGCTTCAAGCACGGCGTGCCCAGCGATGCCGACCTGGTCTTCGATGTCCGCTCCCTGCCCAATCCGTACTACGACCTCGCGTTGCGCCCGCTGACCGGCCGCGACGCGCCGGTGATCGATTTCCTGCAGGCGCAGCCGATGGTGCTTGCCATGGCCGACGATATCCGCGCCTACGTGGAAAAGTGGCTGCCGAGTTTCATCGCCGACAACCGCAGCTATCTGACCGTCGCGATCGGTTGCACCGGTGGCCAGCACCGGTCGGTCTATATTGCGGAAAGACTTGCCAACTACTTCCGCGCGCATGGTAATGTGCTGGTCAGACACCGCGAGCTCGCGCCGGCTGGCTGACGCGCTGTGCGAGGCCGAAACAGGCCCCGGCGCAGAGTGACAGGCAATCCCCGGCGATTCCTGCACGACACTCTTGCTGGCACCGCATGTCCTCAACCGATCTTCTCCGTCACACCGCTCCCGTCGACTCGACGCCGCTGACGCTGGAAAACCTCCCGCTGTTCCCGCTGCACACCGTGCTGTTCCCGGATGGCCTGTTGCCGCTGCGCATCTTCGAGAAGCGCTACGTCGATATGGTGCGCAATTGCCTGCGCGACGCCTCGCCGTTCGGGGTCTGCCTGATTGCGAGCGGTGAGGAAGTGGCGCGGCCGGACCAGCCCACCGTGCCGGAACCGATCGGTTGCCTGGCCGAGATCGTCGACTGCAATATGGAGCAGCTCGGTGTGCTGCTGATCGAGACGCGCGGCCGCCAGCGCTTCCGCACGGTCAGCCATCACACGCGCGAAGACGGCCTGATGGTGGCGCAGGCGGAACTCCTGCCCAGCGACATCATTGACTGCAAGCTGGAACTGCTGGGCGAATGCCTGGCAGCGCTGCGCCGCATCGTCGCCAGGCTCCACGCCGAACAGCCCGATCGCCTGCCGTTTTCCGAACCCTATCAATGGGATGACCCGAGCTGGGTCGCCAACCGGCTGTGCGAGCTGCTACCCGTGCCGCTCAAGGCCAAGCAGATGCTGATGGCCTTGCCCGATGCAGGCATGCGCATCGAAATCGTCCACAAATACATGCGGCAGCACCATATGGTGTAGCTGCCCGGCTCAGCCCTCCGTCAGAACAAGCCGCCGCGGGCCTGGTCGTCCAGCAGCCTGCGCACCGGTGCAGGCGTGCCTAGTGCATCGAGGTCGTCGAGCGAGAGCCATCGATGCGGCGGGCCGCCATTGGACTCACGCACTTGCAGCGCACCCATGTCTACGCGGATCGCACGGATCAGCAGCCGGAAATGCGTAAAGACGTGCGTCAGTTCGCCCGCCATGTCCGCCCGCGCCGGATCGCCGAAATTTCGCGCGTAGTCGAGCGCCGCCTGCTCCGCGAGCTCGGCATCGAACGGCAGCGTTTCCACGGGTATTTCGGGCAGGCTCCACAAGCCGCCCCAGATGCCGCTGTCCGGACGCAACTGCAGCAATATCTCGCGACCATGCCGCACCAGCAGCATGACGGTGCTGCGCTCGGGGATGGCAGCACGCGGTTTGGGCGTAGGGAGCACGCCTGTCAGGCCCTGACGTCTTGCCACGCAATCCCCTGACAGCGGACAAGCGCCGGCATAGGCGAGGCATGCGGGCTTGCCGCGCGAGCACACCGTCGCACCGAGATCCATCAGGCCTTGCGTGTAAGCAACCATGTCTTCCGCCTGGCGCGGGCCGGGCACGGGCAAGGCGGATTCGGCCAGCTCCCACATGCGGTTCTCGATGGCGCGCTCGCCAGGATGTCCGTGGATCCCGAAGAAGCGCGCGAACACACGCTTGACGTTGCCATCGAGGATCGGCGAGCGAACCCCGGCGCTGAATGCGGCCACCGCGGCGGCAGTGGAGCGGCCAATTCCGGGCAGCGTTGCCAGCACGGCGGGATCAGCCGGAAACTGTCCGCCGTGTTCGCTCATGACCTGCATGGCGCAGCGATGCAGGTTGCGGGCGCGCGAGTAGTAGCCCAGCCCGGCCCACAATGCCATCACTTCGTCCGCCGGTGCCGCCGCAAGCGCGGCGACGGTCGGCAGTTGCGCGACAAAGCGCTGGAAGTATTCAATCACCGCACTGACCTGCGTCTGCTGCAGCATGATCTCCGACAGCCAGATGCGGTACGGATCGCGCGTGTTCTGCCACGGCAGGTCATGCCGTCCGTGCACGCGCTGCCAGTCGACCACGCGTGCACCGAAGTCCGGCGGGACCCGGATGTCGGGCGAAACAGTGGAAACGGCTGAAGAAGCGGACTTGCGGGGCATCGGGGCGAAAATGCTGTGTACGGCGCGCTAAAGCGCAAAAGAAAAAGCGCCGCACTTGGCGGCGCCACATGATACCGCGCGCGGCTCAGGCCACTGCCAGCTGCGCGCCTTCGCCACCGTTGGCGGCCGGACGGAGGATGCGCTGCGAATAGGATTCGATATGCCCGCTGCGCTCGTCCAGGCCGTTGAGCACCTCTTCCAGCTGGGCGATGCGGCTTTCCAGCGTGTCGGTCGCTTCGTGAATGCGCTCGATCGAATCCACGCGCCGGCGCAGCTGCTTCTGGTGCTCGCGCACCTGCGCTTCCAGCGGCGTCATCACCGACTTGAGCCAGACCTCGATATCGCGGTTCAGGTCGCGGAAGTTTTCCAGCACGCGGCTGGCCATTGTGTTGAACGCGTTCTGCACCAGTTGCGGCCGCGAGCGCGTCAGCATATTGACCGTGCCGAAGTGCGTGTGCACCAGCTGCAGCGTCTCCTGCAACTCGCTCACATAGCGTGCGGTGACGAACTGCATTGGCGCCGGCAGCGTAAAGCCGTGCTCGGCGTTGAAGCGGCGATACATGCTTTCGATCAACTGATGCAGCTGGCCGATCTTGTTGTCGGCGTCGGTAATCAGCGCGGTGAGCTGCGCGAACAAGGCGTCCATGTCCTCGCGCAGGCCGCGCGAGAAGAAGCGCTCCTTCATCTGCTCGCGGGCAGTACGCATGGTCAGCCGCACGTCGCGCAGTTGCAGGCTCTTGATGATGTCGGCGCTGTGGCGGCCGAACACCAGCCGCAGTGCCTGGAACTTGCTGATGCTCTGCTCGAACTCTTCCTTCTCGCCCTGCACGCGCATCAGCATGTGCTTGACCATCGCGTGGTTCTTGCCGCGCAGGCCGCGCAGCTCGAACAGCTGCTCGACGATGTCGCGGCGGCGGCTCTGCAGCAGCTGCTGCGCGCCGCGCGCCATGTCCTGCACTGACCGCTGCACCTGGTCCGACACGATCTCGCGGCGACGCGGAATCAGCTGGTCCGACAGCACATGTTCGAATCGCGGCAACCCGCTGCGCGCCAGCAGGTCGTCGTCATGCGTAACCTTGGCAACCAGGCCCTTCTGCGCGGAGACGGGATAGACGCGTGCCTGCTCGATGCCCAGCACCTGGCTGGTGGTGGTGACCTGACGGCTGATCTCCTGCGAGATCTCGGCCGCGTTCTTGAGCGGGTCCCACAGACCGTCGATCTTGTTCAGCACGGCCAGGCAACCACGGCGATGGCCGGCGCCGACGTGGCTGCGCCACAGCTCCAGATCGCTCTTGGTCACGCCGGCATCGGCCGCCAGCACGAACACCACCACGTGCGCATCGGGAATCAGGCGCAGCGTCAGTTCGGGCTCGGTGCCGATTGCGTTGAGTCCCGGCGTATCGAGGATCACCAGCCCCTGGCGCAGCAGCGGATGCGGAAAGTTGATCACCGCATGGCGCCAGCGCGAGATCTCGACCATGCCGTCGGCATCCACTGCGTAGGCGGCGTCGGGATCGTTCTCGTGGTACAGGCCCAGCGATTCGGCTTCGGCCGGCGTCACGCGAACGGTTTCCACCACGTGCTGGAACGCCGCGAGCATGCCCTCGGGCGACGACGGATCGAGCGGCACCGAGTGCCAGTGCGAGGCCGAGGTGCCGGCCTCGAGAAAATCGGCGGTCGAAGCCTCCTGCAGGCGGGTCTCGATCGGCAGCAGCCGGATGCTCGGCGGCTCGGCTTCGTCGTAGCGCAGCTCGGTGGGGCACATGGTGGTGCGCCCGGCCGACGACGGCAGGATGCGGCGCCCGTAGTCGGCAAAGAAGATGGCGTTGATCAGTTCGCTCTTGCCGCGCGAGAACTCGGCAATGAAGGCGACCTTGAGGCGGTCGCTCTTGAGCACGCTCTGGATGCGCTGGGCACGGTCTTCGGCCTGCGCGTCGTAGAGATCGTGCTGCTGCAGCCACGACTGGAAATCAGCCAGAGATTGGAGGACCCCGGTTCTCCAGGCGCCGTATTGTTCAAATTGATGGGCGAGCGTTGTCATGGAGGCTGTTCGGCTGGGTTCGCGATGGGGGCTGCATGACTGGCACACACCCCTGTTCACGCACATGCCGGCTCTGTGACCGGCTGCTTTTGTAACTTTTTATGACTGCGCACAAGATACATGTTTCCTTGGCGCTTTTGTGGAATTCACGTCCCTTGGGACGCGAGTGTTGCGCCAACCCATCGGCGTGCCAGGCGGAAGCGCTTTGTGCGCCATCCGGCCCGCTCCGGACGCCGGCTGTGTCGTTGCGTCCTCAGCGCTGGCAGTGGGGACAGTAGAAGGTCGACCGCTGACCCTGCACGATCTGCCGAACCGGCGTGCCGCAGACCCGGCACGGCTGGCCGGCGCGGTCGTAGACGAAGCAGTCGAGCTGGAAGTAGCCGCTGGAGCCGTCGCTGCCGACGAAGTCGCGCAAGGTGCTGCCGCCGCGTTCGATGGCCTGGGCCAGGGTTTCGCGCACGGCCAGCGCAAGCCGGTCGCAGCGCGCCGGGCCGAGCCGGCCCGCCGGCGTCGTCGGACGGATGCCGGCGCGGAACAGGCTTTCCGAGGCATAGATATTGCCGACGCCCACCACGATGTCCCCCGCCAGTAGCACGGTCTTGATCGCCGCGGTCCGCCCACGGGTATGGCGATGGAGCCAGGCGCCGTCAAAGTGCGGATCGAAGGGTTCGATGCCGAGACCGCGCAGCAAGGGGTGGCCCGGCAGCATCGCTTCGCTGAGCGTGCTCCAGATGATGGCGCCAAAGCGGCGCGGGTCGCGGAAGCGGAGCACGATGTCGCCGCCATTGCCGGCAAGCACGAGGTCAAGGTGATCGTGGATGCCCGGCGCCGGCGCATCTTCATGCACCCGCAGCGTGCCGGTCATGCCGAGGTGGACCAGCAGCCAGCCGGCCGGCTCGGCGGCGGCAGGATCGACGCATTCCAGCAGCAGGTACTTGCCGCGCCGCTCGATCCTCCCGACCACGCGGCCGGCAAGGCGCGCTTCCAGTTCGGGATCGACCGGCCAGCGCAGGCCACGGTGGCGCACCGTCACGTCGACAATACGCCGCCCCACGACGTGCGGCAGCAGGCCGCGCCGGGTCACTTCGACCTCCGGCAATTCAGGCATCGAACCTCTCCGTTAGTTACCGCTCCAAATTCCAGTTACCCGCGCCCCTGCAGGCCTTTGCGGGCGCGCAGCGCATTGTAGCGGCAGGCTACAATGACCCTATCCATTCCCACGCCAGAGCGCGCCGGAGCAACTATTACATGTCGGACCCTATGTCGGACCTCTCGTCGGACCGCCTGGCCTCCTGGACCAAGGCTGCCCTCTTCTGTGCAGGCAGGACTGCCGAACCCGTCACCCGGACCCGGCGCCACGCACGTGCGCTGGCTGCCGCAGCCTGCCTTGCAATCGCCTCGCTCGGGGTCAGCCACGCTGCCACTGCGGACCTCAAGCTGGCCGCCGCCGAAGGCGAGCGGGCGCCGGCAGGCAAATCGGCCAAGGCAGCGCTGCCGGCGGTCCCGCTTACCTCGGACATCCTGTACATGGTGATGGCGGCCGAGATTTCCATGCAGCGTGGACTGGTGGGGCCGGCCTATCGCACCTATATGGAGCTGGCGCGTTCCACGCGCGATCCGCGCTTCGCGCAACGCGCCACCGAGATCGCCTTCAATGCGCGCGTTCCGCAGCAGGCGCTGGATGCCGCGCGGCTGTGGAACGACATCACGCCCGGCTCGCCCGCGGCACGGCAGGTCCTGTCCACGCTGCTGGTGCTCAACGGCCGCTGGACCGATGCCAGGCCCTTCCTGGCGCAACAGCTCGCAGGCGTGCCGGCCAGCCATCGCGGCGACACCATCCTGCAATTGCAGCAGCAGACGTCGCGCACCAGCGATCCGGCCGGCGCAGCCGCGCTGTTGCAGGAGCTGACCAGCAATGACACGCGGCTGCCGGAAACCCATCTGGCCCTGGCAAGGGCAAGGGAGATCGCCGGCGATAACCCCGGCGCGCTGACCGCGCTGGATGAAGCGCTGCGCCTGAAGCCCGACTACGAGCCAGCCGCGCTGATGGCGGCGGAACTGCGCGCGGAATCCGAACCCGACAAGGCCGTCTCCGGCCTGCAGAGCTTTCTGGCCAAATCGCCGGACTCCGTCAATGGCCACATCACGCTGGCGCGCCTCTACCTGATCCGCAACGACATGCAGTCGGCGCGGCAGGAGTTTGAGACGCTGCGCAAGGTGGCCCCGACCGATCCCCGCGTGCCGCTGGCGCTTGGCCTGACCAGCCTGCAGTCGAAGAACTATGACGAGGCCGAGGTCTACCTGAAGGAATACCTGCAGCTGGCCGAGAAGATGCCGACCGCCAATCCGGACATCGCCTACCAGTACCTCGCCCAGATCGCGGAGGAAAAGAAGGACTATCCCGGCGCCATCCAGTGGCTCGACCGCATCGAGGACAGCCGCCTGGCACCGGCGGCGGCCGCCAAGCGCGCACAGCTGCTGGCCCGCATGGGCAAGCTCGACGATGCACAGGCCATTTTCGGCGACCTGCTCAGCGACGCAGAGGATATTCCTGATCCCGGCCAGCGCGCGCAGCGCATGGTCGCCGTGCGCCAGGCGGAAGTCGCCACGCTGATCGAGTCCAAGGCCTACGACCGCGCGCGCAAGGTGCTGGACGAGCGCGTCCAGGCCGAGCCCGACAACGCCGACTGGATCTATGAGCTTGCCATGCTCGACGAGCGGCAAAAGCGCTACGACAGCATGGAAAAAGGCCTGCGCAAGGTCATCGCGCTGCAGCCCGAGCAGAAGCAGGGCTACAACGCCCTTGGCTACTCGCTGGCCGATCGCAACGAGCGCCTGCCCGAAGCCCGCAAGCTGCTTGAACGCGCTTCCGAGCTGGGCCCGGACGATCCCTACATCATGGATAGCCTGGCCTGGGTCAAATTCCGCATGGGCGAGTTGCAACCTGCTGCCGAACTGCTCAAGAACGCCTACGCCAAGGCGCCGGAGGCCGAGATCGGCGCCCACCTCGGCGAAGTCCTCTGGCAGCTCGGCCAGCGCGAAGAAGCGCGCAAGACCTGGACCGACGCCGCCAGGCTCGAGCCGGACAACGAAACCCTGGTCGAGACCCTGCGCCGCTACAACGTCCTGCTGTCCAAGTAAGCAGCGTTTGTCCGGGACTTCATTGTCTCTGCCCTGTCCGGCTGCCCCAGCGGCGGCCGGACCCGCCTTCCGATATTGCCCATGATCCGATCCCGCCGTCTGGCCCTGCTTTGCCTGGGCGCGCCGCTCTGGCTGGCTGCCTGCGCCAGCGTCGCGCCCACGCGCAACTTCGATACCGGTGAAACCGCTCGTTCGGAGCACTACACCGGGCGCTTTGCCGCCAACTATGTGCGCTACGGGCGCGACGAGGGCGTGCAGGGCAGCTTCCGCTGGGAAGAGCAGGGCCGCAACGTGAGGCTCGACCTGGTGTCGCCGCTGGGCCAGACGCTCGCCGTCGTCACCGCCACGCCGTCCGGCGCCACCCTGGACCTGCCCAACCAGGCCCCGCGCAACGCGCCCGAGGTCGACAGCCTGATGGAAGAAGCGCTTGGCTTTGCGCTGCCGGTTGCCGGCATGCGCGACTGGCTGCACGGCCGTCCCGCGAAGGGCGCACCGGCCAAGGCCACGCGCGACGCGCAGGGCCGCCTCGAAACGCTGGCGCAGAACGGCTGGACGGTGCGCTACGTCGCCTGGCAGGACACGCCGGAAAATGCGGCGGGCGCCGCCGCGCGCCCGCGCCGCATCGACCTGGCCCGCGACGGTGCCGCCAATCCGCTCTCGGTACGGCTCGTGATCGATCCGGAGGCGGCGCCATGACGGCTATCGCCAGCCTTCCGCCGCCCGAACTGCGCGATTGCCCGGCGCCAGCCAAGCTGAACCTGTTCCTGCACGTGACCGGCCGCCGTCCGGACGGCTATCACACGCTGCAGACGGTATTCCAGCTGATCGACTGGAGCGACACCCTGCATTTCCGCCGGCGCGATGACGGCGTCGTCACGCGCGTGACGGACATTCCCGGGGTACCGGCCGAGACCGATCTCGTGGTGCGCGCCGCCCGCGCGCTGCAGGCAGCCACCGGCACGAAGTTTGGCGCGGATATCGCCGTCGACAAGGCGCTCCCGATGGGCGGCGGCATCGGCGGCGGCTCGTCCGACGCGGCCACCACCCTGCTCGCGCTGAACCACCTGTGGGGACTGGGGCTGCCGCGCGCGGAACTGATGCGGATCGGCCTCGCGCTGGGTGCCGACGTGCCGGTCTTCGTGTTCGGCCAGAATGCGTTTGCCGAGGGCGTGGGCGAGGAACTGACCCCGGTCGAGCTGCCGCAGAGCTGGTTCGTCGTCATCCATCCGCGCCAGCATGTACCGACTGCTGCAATTTTTTCGGACGGGCGCTTGACAAGGAATACGCCAATCTCTATAGTTGCGGACTTCGCTGCTTGCACAAACAAATTCGATTTCGGTCGCAACGACCTGGAACCGATAGCAACAGCGAAGTTCGGCGAAGTTGCCCGAGCCCTGGAATGGCTGAAGCAATACAATCAGCAAGCCAGGATGACCGGTTCCGGAGCCTGCGTGTTTGCGCGTTACCCTGACGCGAGAACGGCGCAGCAGGTCCTGGAGCGGTTGCCTCCCGAATGGGACGGCAGGTGTGTGAGGAGTCTGGCACATCACCCGCTCGCAGCGTTCGCATAGCAGGTTATTGTTCGGCGCGGTATCGTAGTCAGGTGCCACGAAGAACAGCAAGGTTGTGTAGGGGAGTCGCCAAGTTGGTCAAGGCACCGGATTTTGATTCCGGCATTCGAAGGTTCGAATCCTTCTTCCCCTGCCATTACATTTCTATAGTGTCCTCACGGACCCTCAGGATCAGTCACCGGCTTTGCCGGTGACACCAAGCTCCCCCAGCAGCAAGACAGGTGCCCCGAATGAGCAGCGAAGGCTTGATGGTATTTACCGGCAACGCCAACCCCAAACTCGCGGAGGCTGTCGTACAGCACCTCGGCATTCCGCTGGGCAAGGCGCTCGTTGGCCGCTTCTCCGACGGAGAAGTTCAGGTCGATATCCAGGAAAATGTCCGCGGCAAGCACGTCATCGTGCTGCAGTCCACCTGCGCGCCGACCAACGACAACCTGATGGAACTGATGGTGATGGTCGATGCACTCAAGCGCGCTTCGGCCCGCAGCATCACCGCCGCCATGCCCTATTTCGGCTATGCCCGCCAGGACCGCCGCCCGCGTTCTGCGCGCGTGGCGATCTCGGCCAAGGTCGTGGCCAACATGCTGGAAGTGGCAGGCGTCGAGCGCGTCCTGACCATGGACCTGCACGCTGACCAGATCCAGGGCTTCTTCGATATTCCCGTCGACAACATCTACGCTTCGCCGGTCCTGCTGGGCGACCTGCGCGAGAAGAACTACGGCGACCTGCTGGTCGTGTCGCCGGACGTCGGCGGCGTGGTCCGTGCCCGTGCACTGGCCAAGGAACTGAACTGCGACCTGGCGATCATCGACAAGCGTCGTCCGAAGGCCAATGTGGCCGAAGTGATGAACATCATCGGTGAAGTCGACGGCCGCAACTGCGTGATCATGGACGACATGATCGACACCGGCGGCACGCTGTGCAAGGCGGCCCAGGTGCTGAAGGAACGCGGCGCGCTGAAGGTGTTCGCCTACTGCACACACCCGGTGCTGTCCGGCGGCGCGGCAGCGCGCATTGCCGACTCGGCGCTGGACGAAGTGGTGGTGTGCGACACCATCCCGCTGTCCGACGAAGCGGCCAAATGCGGCAAGATCCGCCAGCTCTCGACCGCCCCGCTGCTCGCCGAGACCTTCACGCGCATCGTCAAGGGCGACTCGATCATGTCGCTCTTCGCGGGTTCCTGATAGAATTTAAGGCTTTACTGCGTTGATCGCCAGTCATCTGGCGGTCAACGTGACTTGATCGGCGCAAACTACGAACTGCGCCGCAACAGCTGGCTGTCTGGTCGCGGACAGCCTTCTTACTTTTGGAGTCATCATGAAAGTTGTCGCTTTCGAGCGTAGCGTACAGGGAACGGGTGCGAGCCGCCGCCTGCGCAATTCGGGCAAGACCCCCGGCATCATCTACGGCGGCGCCGCCGAGCCGAAGATGATCGAACTGGATCACAACGCACTGTGGCACGCCCTGAAGAAGGAAGCGTTCCACTCGTCGATCCTGGAACTGGAAGTCGCTGGCAAGTCGGAACAGGCCCTGCTGCGCGCATTCCAGATGCACCCGTTCAAGCCGCTGGTTCTGCACGTCGATTTCCAGCGCGTGTCGGCCAACGACAAGATCCACGTCAAGGTGCCCCTGCACTTCATGAACCAGGAAACCGCTCCTGGCGTGAAGCTGGGCCACGGCATCATCAACCACATCCTGAACGACCTGGAAGTATCGTGCCTGCCGGCCGACCTGCCTGAGTTCATCGAAGTGGATCTGGGCAACGCAGAGCTGGGCCAGACCATCCACCTGTCGGACGTGAAGCTGCCGAAGGGCGTGACCGTGATCACCCACGGTGACGACAACCCCGCCGTCGCCAGCGTCTCGCTGCCGGCCGGTGGCGTGTCGGCTGCCGAGGGCGAGGAAGGCGGCGAAGCCGCTGGCGAAACGCCGGCTGCCTAAGCTGTCCCTCGCAGCGTGCGGTCCCCGGACCGCACCAGAAGAAACCGCCGGTTCCGCCGGCGGTTTTTTTTCGGCTATGCTTGGCGCCTGCGGGCCCTGCGGGTAGCCTGCGCCGTCATCCAACCTGTTCAACGCATGATCAAGCTCATCGTCGGCCTCGGCAATCCCGGTGCGGAATACGAGGCCACCCGCCACAATGCCGGCTTCTGGCTGGTGGACCAGCTCGCCCGCATGGGCGGCATCACGCTGCGCGTGGAGGGCCGCTTCCACGGGCTGGCAGGCCGTGCACGCCTGTGGGACCAGGAGGTCTGGCTGCTCAAACCTTCCACGTTCATGAACCGCTCCGGACTGTCCGTGGTGTCGCTGGCGCGCTTCTACAAGATTTTGCCTGACGAGATCGTCGTCGCGCATGACGAGATGGACCTGCCGCCCGGCGCCGCCAAGCTCAAGCGGGGCGGCGGCACCGGCGGCCACAATGGCCTGAAGGACATCGCGGCGCATCTCACGACCCAGGACTACTGGCGGCTGCGCCTTGGCGTCGGCCATCCGCGCAACCTGCCCGGCGGCGCCGCGGGCGGGCGCGAGGATGTCGTCAACTACGTCCTCAAGCCGCCTCGCCGCGAAGAGCAGGAAGCCATCGACGAGGCCATCGACCGCAGCATCGATCCGCTCGGCCTGCTGGCCAGGGGCGATGCAGAACGCGCGATGGCGCAGCTGCACACCGCGCGCTGAGGGCGTTCCAGGCCGGTTTTGCGACAGCATGATCAAGAACTGGCCGGATGCCGCGAAGCCGCCGCGCTCGTCCACCATCATGGCGCGCAGGACCGACGACAAGCCGATGGGCGCCTTACGCATCTCCCCGGCAAAGCAAAGCCCCCGTCACCTTGCGGTGACAGGGGCTTTTGGTTTCCTGCGCCGAACTGCGGGCGAACGCTCAGGCCGCGTGCTTCGCTGCCGTCAGAAGACGGTAACGCTGCATCAGTACTTCATGGGTCTCGACCCGGTTCGGATCCTTCGGGATGCATGCCACCGGGCAGACCTGCTGGCATTGCGGCTCGTCGAAGTGGCCGACGCACTCGGTGCACTTGCCGGGGTCGATCTCATAGATCTCGGGCCCCATCGAAATGGCTTCGTTCGGGCACTCGGGTTCACAAACGTCGCAGTTGATGCAGTCGTCGGTGATCATCAGCGCCATGGTGTTTCCTTCCAGCTGACACGCCCGCGCCCGACTGGCCGCGAATCGACGTATCTCAACACGTTATTCTACGCCTTTGCCGATTTTCTCTTGCAGCCAGCGCTCGACCGACGGGAACACGAACTTGCTCACGTCGCCGCCCAGCACCGCGATCTCGCGCACGAAGGTGCCGGAGATGAACTGGTACTGGTCCGACGGCGTCAGGAACATGGTTTCCACGTCCGGCAGCAGATAGCGGTTCATGCCCGCCATCTGGAACTCGTACTCGAAGTCCGAGACGGCACGCAGGCCGCGCACGATCACGCGCGCATTGTTCTTGCGGACAAAATCCTTGAGCAGGCCTGAGAATCCCTCGACCCGCACATTGGGATAGTGCCCGAGCACCTCACGGGCGATGCTGATACGCTCTTCGAGCGAGAAGAACGGCCGCTTGTTGGGGCTGTGGGCGACGCCGACCACCAGTTCGTCGAAGATGTTCGACGCACGGCGAACCAGATCTTCGTGTCCCCGGGTCATGGGATCAAACGTGCCGGGATAGACCGCGACGACCATACTTCCTCCTTGATCTGCTCGCTGCCGGCCCTGCATGGACCGCCTCGTCAGCCGGCCGGGCCGGTGTGGGCACTGCGTCGCGAGCGTTATAACAGCGGCGTAGTGTAACCCTAAATGCGCCACTTGGAAGACGACTGCCTGCGGTTTTGCCGCATTGCATCAGCAAAGGCACCCTTGCGCTGCGCGGAAGGCCGACGGGTGCCCCCGGGGTCGCATGACCGGACTTAGAACCCATTTCACAATGAAGAAGGGGCGCCTTCTTCATTATGAAATTGAAATGGGTTCCTAACCCTGCCCGTTCGGCGCCGCCCGATGCTGCAACAGATGAAAGTACACCGCGCCCGCCCTCGCCTGCCGCACGATCTCCAGCGATGCCGGTACCGGTGCATCGGCACCGGTGAGGGTCCGGTCGGTTTCCACATACACCGCGCCACCGGGACGCGACAGCCTTGCCGCATGCTCCAGCGCCGGGCGCAGCCAGTCTTCGGCAAACGGCGGATCCAGGAAAATGACGTCGAAACTGGCATCTGGCATCTGGGCGGCAAGGGCAAATGCATCGCCCTGCACTACGCGGACCTGGCTGGCGTCGAGCCGGTACTGGTTGTCGCGCAGTTGCCTGGCGACGCGCGGATTGGCTTCCACCAGGGTCACCGCCGCCGCGCCGCGTGACGCGGCCTCGAAGCCCAGTGCGCCGGAGCCGGCGAACAGGTCCAGGCAGGTCAGGCCGCTCAGGTCCTGCCCTAGCCAGTTGAACAGGGTCTCACGCACGCGATCGGGCGTGGGGCGCAGGCCCTGGGCGTCCGGCACGGGCAGCAATGTGCGCTTCCAGCGCCCGCCGATGATGCGAACCTGGGACGGCGCCTGGCGCGGCGCCGGGGAAGAAGATCGCCCGCTCGCGGCGGGCGAAGGAGATCGGGAACGCGAATTCATCCCGTGATTGTAGAGCCTGCCGGCGCGCAAGCGCGCGCGGCGGGTTCGGCCGGTCTCATTGCCCGCCCGCTTGCTTGCCCACGGTTTGCGACGACACCGGCCCGCCCACGATCACCGTCGCCATGGCATCCGGGTGCACGTGGCGCTCGAATGCCGCCTTCACCTGCTGGCGCGTCACCTTGCCGATCTGCGCGGTCCAGGTGTCGAGGTAGTCCAGCGGCAGGCCATACCAGCCGATATTGGCGACGTTGGTCAGCAGCTTGCGGTTGTTGTCGATGCGCAGCGGGAAGCCATTGATGAGGTTGTCCTTGGCCGCCTTGAGCTCGGCGTCGGTCGGGCCCTGCGCGACGTAGCGGGCCAGCACCTGGCGCACCAGCGCCAGCGCCTCGTTGGTCTGCTCCTTCTTGGTCTGCAGGCCGATGCCGAACGGCCCCGGCTGCTTGGACGGCGCGAAGTAGCTGTCCACCCCGTAGGTCAGGCCGCGCTTCTCGCGCACTTCGTCGGTCAGACGCGAGCTGAAACCGCCGCCGCCCAGCACGTAGTTGCCGACCAGCAGCGCGAAATAGTCCGGGTCACCGCGTGCGATAGCGGGCTGGCCCATCGCTACCGTCGCCTGCTGCGCCGGATGCGGCACGCGCTGCTCGCTGGCGGGGATGGTCATCTGCACCTGCGGCAGGGTCGGCGCCGGAACGCCTTGCGGCAGGCCACGCGTGAGCTGCTCGGCGATGGCCTCGGCCTGCTTGCGGTCGACCGCGCCAATCAGCGTCACCACCGCGCGCGAGGCGGTGTAGTTGTCACGCCAGAACTTCAGGATGTCGTCGCGCGAGACTGACTCGACGGTCGCGGGCGTCGCCGAGACGCCATAGGGATGGCTCGGGTAAATCGCTTTCGAGAGCATCTTGTCGGCAATCACGCCCGGCTTCGCATCGGCTTCGCGGATGGCGGTGATCAGGCGCTGCTTCTCGCGGCCGACCACGGCGTCCGGATAGGTGGGCGCCTTGATCAGCTGTCCCGCCAGCGCAATGGACTGATCCAGTTCGGGCTGCGCCGTCAGCGTGCGCAGGCCGATACCGCCGCGATCGCCGCCAGCGGCGCCGCCGAAGACGGCACCGGTATCGGCAAAGGCATCGGCAATCTGCGCCTCGTTGCGGGCGGGCTGACCGTCCTGCGCGGCGGCGCCCTTGTCCAGCAGCGCGGCCGTCAGCGTCGCCAGCCCTGCCTTTGCCGGCGGGTCGTAGCGGCTGCCGGCGTCGAAGTCGATATTGATGTCGAGCATGGGGATCGACGGGCTGTGCACGTAGTACACCTGCGCGCCGGTGGAGGCGGTCCAGTGCTCGATGGGGATGGCGGCATTCGCCAGTTGCGCGGCCAGGATGGCCGCGGCACCGCAAACAGTGCCGGCGAGCTTGCGAACCAGGCGCGGCGACGCAATCGTGATGACAGGCAGGGACATCGTCGCTCCTCAGTGGCGCAGGCCGGCAGGGACCTGCGTCTTGGGCTTGTTGGGGTCGATCGGCTGCGGCACCAGCGTGGCCACGGTCAGGTTGTCGTCGCTGAAATATTTGGCGGCAACGGCCTGCACCTGTGCCGGCGTGACTTCCTTGATCTTGTCGAGCATGCGGTCGATCTGCCGCCACGAGATGCCCGAGATCTCCGCCACGCCGATCTCCATGCCCTGCCCGAACACCGAGTCGCGCTTGTAGATCTGGCTGGCCACCACCTGCGCCTTCACGCGCTTGAGCTCTTCGGCCGAGACACCGTCCCTGGCGATGCGCTGGATCTCCTCGCGCAGCGCGCGTTCGATCTGGTCGGTGTTGTGGCCGTCGGCGGGCGTGCCGTCGAGCACAAACAGCGATTCGCCGCGGTTGATGCTGTCGTAGCCCACGTTGACGTCATCGGCCAGCCGCTGCTCGCGCACCAGTTCGCGCGTCATGCGGGCATTGTCGTAGCCATTGAGGACGGCCGACAGGACTTCGAGCGCATAGGGATCGGCGTCTTTCTCCACATCGCGCAGGCGCGGCACCTTGTAGGCCAGCACCACATACTGGTTCTCGGCCGGCGCCTTGACCCAGATCCGCTTGACGCCCTTCTGCACCGGTTCGATCTGGTCCTTGCGCAGCGGCAGCGGGCGCGCCTTGAGCTTGCCGTAGTAGCGCTCGGCCATCGCCCTGACTTCCGCCGGCTTGACGTCGCCGGTGACGATCACCGTCGCGTTGTCCGGCACATACCAGTTGCGATACCAGTCCTGGACGTCTTCCACCCGCATGTTGACCAGGTCGTCCATCCACCCGATCACCGGATGGCGGTAGGCCGCGGCGGTATAGACCGTGGCCAGCAGCTGTTCGTACACGGTGCCGCGGGCGGAGTCGTCGGTGCGCAGGCGGCGCTCTTCCATCACCACCTTCATCTCGCGGTCGAACTCGTCCTTCCTGATGATCAGGTTGGCCATGCGGTCGGCCTCCAGCTCCATCATCTTCGGCAGGTATTGCTTGCCGATCTGCTGGTAGTACAAGGTGAAGTCGCGGTTGGTCATGGCGTTCTCGCGGCCGCCGAGTGCCGCCACCTGCTTGGAGAACTCGCCCACGCCGACCTTGGGCGTGCCCTTGAACATCATGTGTTCCAGCATGTGGGCCACGCCGGTGGTGCCACTGACCTCATCGATGGCGCCCGCCCGGTACCAGATCTGGTGCGCGACGGTGGGCGCCCGGTGGTCTTCCTTGACGATCAGCCGCAGTCCGTTGGACAGCCGGTATTCCGTGGTGCCCTGCTCGGTCGCCCCGACCGGCACGGCCTGACCGGACAGCGCGGGCGGCGCGGCCACGGCAGGCTGTGCCTGGACCGGCATGGACCAGGGCAGCGTGGCGAGCAAGAGGGCGGGAAGGAGGCGCCGCGCCAGATGCACGGCGCAGGCGGGAAGGGACTCAGGCCGGGCGGCGTCCGCTCCGGTCACGACAGCGCAATGGTTCATGCGACCCCGTCTGCTAGAATTTTGGCGATTGATTCTACCGGGGTATTGACCCCTTTCCCAATGTTTAGTTTCTGGAAGAAGCGCAAGGCCGAACCCGCCCCTGCGTCCGCCGAAGTGCAAGCTCCGGCACCGGTTCCGGCTCCCGCTCCCCTTTCCACCCCGGTTCCCGCCGCAACGCCCGCTGAAACAACCGTTGCGGCACCCGTGCCGGTACCGGCTGCCGCCCCGGCTGCGGCAGCCGCCCCGCAACCGGCTCCGGCCGAGGAGCTGGAGCTGGAGCTGGAGCTGACGCCGCCGCCGGCCCCGACGGCCGAGGCGAGACAGGGCTGGATGCATCGCCTGCGCACCGGCCTGTCCAAGACCAGCCGCAATATCGGCACGCTGTTCGTCGGCGTGAAGGTCGACGAAGCGCTGTTCGAAGAGCTGGAAACCGCGCTGCTGATGGCCGACGCGGGTGTCGAAGCCACCGAATACCTGCTCGGCGAGCTGCGCAAGCGCGTCAAAAGCGAGCGCATCGAGTCAGCCGAAGGCGTCAAGGCCGCTCTGCGCACGCTGCTGACCGACCTGCTGCGCCCGCTGGAGAAATCCATGGCGCTGGGCCGCGAGCAGCCGCTGGTGATGATGATCGCGGGCGTCAACGGCGCCGGCAAGACCACCAGCATCGGCAAGCTGTGCAAGCATTTCCAGCGCTATGACCAGTCCGTGCTGCTGGCCGCCGGCGACACCTTCCGCGCCGCCGCCCGCGAGCAGCTGACGATCTGGGGCGAGCGCAACAACGTCACCGTGGTGGCACAGGAAAGCGGCGATCCCGCCGCAGTGATCTTCGACGCGGTCAACGCGGCGCGTGCGCGCGACATCGACATCGTGATGGCCGACACCGCCGGGCGCCTGCCCACGCAGCTCCACCTGATGGAAGAGCTCAAGAAGGTCAAGCGCGTGATCAGCAAGGCCATGCCGAACGCCCCGCATGAAGTGCTGCTGGTGATCGATGCCAACACCGGCCAGAACGCGCTGTCGCAAACCCGCGCCTTCGACGACGCGCTTGGCCTGACCGGCCTGATCGTAACCAAGCTCGACGGCACCGCCAAGGGCGGCATCCTGGCGGCCATTGCCCGCCAGCGTCCGGTGCCGGTCTACTTCATCGGCGTCGGCGAAAAGGTAGAAGACCTGCAGCCGTTCAAGGCCGACGAGTTCGCGGACGCGCTGCTGGGCTGAACTCCAGTGTCGTCAGAAAGCAAAAGCCCCGGCAAACCACCGGGGCTTTTTCATTGCAACCCCTCTGCGGCTTACTCTGCGTCGGGCTGCGATCCAGGTTGTGCCCGCTGGAAAGCCGGCAACTCCATGCACGCCTCATAGATCTTCGCGATCACCGGAAAGCGGCCCACGTCGATGTTGAAGCGCTGTGCATTGAACACCTGCGGCACCAGGCAGATATCGGCCAGCGTCGGCGTGTCGCCAAAGCAGAAGCGGCCAGCCTTGCCGCCGCGCTCCAGGTTGGTCTGCAGCGAGCCGAAGCCCAGCTCGATCCAGTGCCGGTACCACGCGTCCTTGACCTCTTCGGCCGTGCCCACCGTGTGCTTGAGGTACTTCAGCACGCGCAGGTTGTTCAGCGGATGGATCTCGCACGCGATCTCCAGCGCCAGGCCGCGCACATAGGCGCGGTCCAGTGCCGTGCCGGGCAGCAGCTTCGGCTCGGGATGGACCTCGTCCAGGTACTCGACGATCGCCAGCGACTGCTGCAGCGTGTGGTCGCCGTCGATCAAGGTCGGCACCAGGGCGTCGGCGCTGATCGCGCGGTATTCCGGCTTGAGCTGCTGGCCGCCCTCCCTGACCAGGTGGACCGGCACGTACTCGTACGGCAGGCCCTTCAGTTCCAGGGCGATGCGCACGCGGTACGAGGCCGAGCTGCGGAAATAGCTGTAAAGCTTGAGCATCGGATCAGGCCACCTTGATCGTCAGGTCACCCACGCCGCCGACGTGGCACTGCATGACGTCGCCCTTCACCACCGGGCCCACGCCTTCGGGCGTGCCGCTGAAGATCAGATCGCCGGGCTGCAGTTCGAACAGCTTCGACAGGTAGGACACCATTTCCGGCACCGACCAGATCAGGTCCGAGAGGTCGCCGCGCTGCTTCTCCACGCCATTGACAGACAGCGTCACCGCGCCCTTTTCCGGATGGCCAATGGCGGATACCGGCACGATCGGGCCGATCGGCGCGGACCGGTCGAACGCCTTGCCGGTTTCCCAGGGACGCCCGGTCTTCTTCGATTCGTTCTGCAGGTCGCGACGGGTCATGTCGAGGCCTACGGCATAGCCGAATACATGGCTGGCCGCCTGCTCCACCGCAATGTCCTTGCCGCCCTTGCCGATGGCCACCACCAGTTCCACTTCATAGTGGCAATTGCTGGTGCCAGGGGGATACGGGAAGGTGCCTTCCGTGCCATCCGCGACATAGCTCACCGCATCCGACGGCTTGCAGAAGAAGAACGGCGGCTCGCGGTCAGGGTCCGAACCCATCTCACGGGCATGTGCGGCGTAGTTGCGGCCCACGCAATACACGCGGCGCACCGGGAAGCTTGCGTTGCTGCCGCGGACGGGCACGCCAACGGGCGCCGGCGGGGCAAACACGAATTCGGTCATGCATCTCTCCAGACTTGTTCTGATGTGCACTGCGCCGGGAAAACAGGCGTCGCCAGCAGACGCCCCCGCGCAGCAGGGCAACAGCATACACCGCGCCGACGGCCTGCGTACGACGGCATACAGTGAATATGGGTAACCCCGAACCCTGCAATCAGCGCCTGGTCCGGCGCATCCGCCGCGGCCGGGCGACGGCAGCCGCACCCCCGTCCCTCCAGGACCCGGCGCGAATATTGCTTGGGGAGTGCAACCCAATCAGAACCATGACCCGCCGCCACCCGCCCCCTCCGAGCCCGACCAGTCCGCCTGGCCCGACGTCAGCCGCGGGCAGCCGCTCCCTGCGCATCCTGCTGGTGCGGGATCCGCATGATGCCAGTCCGCTCAATGTCGAGACCATCCGCGCCGGCCTGGTCAGCGCCGGCTTTGCCGAGATCGAGATCGTGGATGCCGACCTGCGGCTGCCGGACGTGATTACCGCCAGCCAGCCCGATCTGGTCATCATCGCTTCGGAATCCGCGGCGCGCGACACCATCGAGCATGTCTGCGTCTCGACACAGCACGCACCAAGGCCGATCGTGCTGTTCACCGACAACGACGACTCCCAGCGCATCAAGGCGGCGCTGTCCGCCGGGATCACCGCCTATATCGTCGATGGCCTGCGGGCCGAGCGAGTCAAGACCGTGCTCGATGTGGCCTACGCCCGCTTCGAGCTGGACCAGCAACTGCGTGCCGAACTCGATGCCACCCGCCTGAAACTAGCCGAGCGCAAGGTGGTGGAGCGCGCCAAGGGCCTGCTGATGCAGGCGCGCGGCATCAGCGAGGACGAGGCCTACAAGCGCCTGCGCAGCATGGCGATGGAACGCGGCCTCAAGCTGGTCGAAGCGGCCCAGCGCGTTATCGATGTGATGACTTGACCATGCTGCGGCGGTGCGTGCCGCCGCACGTCGCTGGTGCAATGCACAAATCTGGCGCTGCCTGCCGGCGGCGCCACCCTTCTTCGTTCCGGCCCGCCTTGCCGGCGGCCGCGGCATGCCCTGATCGCGTCTTTTTGCCCTCTTGCTGCACGGTTCTGCACTGGCACACCACTTGCGTTACACGAATATCGGCCAACGAGGGCCGATCAACATTCGATGCACGCGGCCAACGTGGGCCGCATGACATCACGGACAACGGCGTCCTGAACTGCATCCCTGTTTTCTGGCGAAGGCGGGGTTGCGGATCGGGACGCTTTTTTTCCTGGAGCCTTGCAATGCCCTCTCGCCTCAAGATTGCCAAGCCGCTGCACGCGGCGGTCAATGCCTCCGATGCAGCCGCCGACGCGGTGCCCGCCAGCAACGGGCGCCGCCGCGTGCTGGCCACCTTCGCCGGCGCCAGCGTGATGACGCTGGTCGACCCGCTGGTGCGCGCCGGGGCATGGGCGGCGGGCTCGGATGCGCCGGAAAAGCCGGAGGTGCGCATCGGCTTCATTCCCCTCACGGACTGCGCCTCGGTGGTGATGGCCTCGACGCTCGGCTTCGACAAAAAGCACGGCATCAGGATCACGCCGACCAAGGAAGCCTCCTGGGCAGGCGTGCGCGACAAGCTGGTCAACGGCGAGCTGGATGCGGCGCACGTGCTGTACGGCCTGATCTACGGCGTGCAGCTGGGCATCGGCGGCCCGAAGAAGGACATGGCCGTGCTGATGAGCCTGAACCACAACGGCCAGGCCATCACGTTGTCGTCCAAGCTGGCCGAGAAGGGCGTCAAGGACGGCGCCAGCCTGAAGGCGTTGATGATGAAGGAAAAGCGCGACTACACCTTCGCCCAGACCTTCCCCACCGGCACGCACGCCATGTGGCTCTACTACTGGCTGGCGGCCAACGGCATCAACCCGATGCAGGACGCCAAGGCCATCACCGTGCCGCCGCCGCAGATGGTGGCTAATATGCGCGTGGGAAATATGGACGGCTTCTGCGTGGGCGAGCCGTGGGGCGCGCGCGCCATTGCCGACAAGATCGGCTTCACCGTGGAAACCACGCAGGCAATCTGGAAGGACCATCCCGAGAAGACGCTCGGCACCACCGCCGAGTTCGTGCAGAAGTACCCCAACACCGCGCGCGCGATGGTGGCGGCCGTGCTGGAGGCATCGAAGTACATCGACGCCTCGGCCTCGAACCGCCGCAAGACGGCCGAGACGATTGCGGCCAAGTCCTACGTCAACACCGACATGGACATCATCCTGGACCGCATGCTGGGCCGCTACAACAATGGCCTGGGCAAGACCTGGGACGACCCCGATGCCATGAAGTTCTACCAGGACGGCTCGGCCAATTTCCCGTTCCTGTCCGACGGCATGTGGTTCCTGACCCAGCACAAGCGCTGGGGCCTGCTGAAGGACCACCCGGACTATCTGGCGGTAGCGAAGCAGGTCAACCGCATCGACCTCTACAAGCAGGCCGCGGCCGCCGCGCAGGTGCCGCTTCCCAAGAGCGACTTCCGCAGCGCGAAGCTGCTCGACGGCGTGGTGTGGGATGCCACCAGGGATCCGAAGGCCTATGCCGACGGCTTCAAGATCAAGGTCTGACGCCCCGCGCACCGACCGTGCCGAAATTTCGCAGCGCCCTGCCCCACCCATAGGAGCCAGACGTGAATGCCATCGCCCAATCCACGCCAAAAGGCGCATCCCTTGCCACGCAGGCCGATCCTGACGCCAGCGAGCGCTCCCGGCGGCGCGAGCTGGAGATTGCCGCGCAGGCGCGCCGCACAGAGCGCCGCGAAGCCCTGGCCGCACTCGTGCTGAAGGCCGTACCGCCAGTCTTCGGCTTTGCACTGTTCGTGCTGGCCTGGCACGGCATCGCCACCATGATTCCGGCAATCCCCACGCCTGCTGCAACGTGGAACGCCGCCGTGCCGCTCTTTGCCGATCCGTTCTATCGCAACGGGCCGAACGACCAGGGCATCGGCTGGAACGTGCTGGCTTCGCTGGCGCGCGTGGCGGCAGGATTCGGGCTGGCGGCAGTGGTCGGCATTCCGGCCGGCTTCGTGATCGGGCGCTTTGCCTTCCTGAACGCGATGACGGCGCCGGTCATCAGCCTGCTGCGGCCGGTCTCGCCCCTGGCATGGCTGCCGATCGGACTGCTGCTGTTCAAGGCCGCCAACCCGGCCGCGATCTGGGCCATCTTCATCTGCTCGATCTGGCCGATGGTGATCAACACCGCAGTAGGCGTCACGCGCGTGCCGCAGGATTACCTCAACGTGGCACGCGTGCTGGACCTGTCCGAGTGGAAGGTGTTCACGCGCGTGCTGTTTCCGGCCGTGCTGCCCTATATGCTGACCGGCGTGCGGCTGTCGATCGGCACGGCCTGGCTGGTCATCGTCGCCGCGGAAATGCTGACCGGGGGCACCGGCATCGGTTTCTGGCTGTGGGACGAATGGAACAACCTGAAGGTGGAGCACATCGTCATCGCGATCTTCGTGATCGGCATCATCGGGCTGGTGCTGGAGCACGCGCTGCTGGCGCTGGCCAGGCGCTTCAGCTACGGCAACAGCTGACGCACCGGCCGCAATCATCAGGGAGCAACGCCATGAACAAGTTCGTCAGCATTGAAAACGTGGGCCAGACCTTCAAGACGCGCAAAGGGCCGTTCGTGGCCCTGCGCGATATCAACCTGAGCATTGCCGAAGGCGAGTTCATCACGCTGATCGGCCATTCGGGCTGCGGCAAGTCGACGCTGCTGAACCTGATCGCCGGACTGGCCACGCCCACCAGCGGCGCGCTGATCTGCGCCGGCCGCGAGATCGCCGGACCGGGGCCGGAGCGCGCGGTGGTGTTCCAGAACCACTCGCTGCTGCCGTGGATGACCTGCTTCGAGAATATCCACCTGGGCGTGGAGCGCGTGTTCGGCGCCACCGAAAGCAAGGCGCAACTGAAGGCGCGCACGCAGGAAACGCTGGCGCTGGTGGGGCTGACCCATGCCGAGAGCAAGTATCCGCACGAGATCTCCGGCGGCATGAAGCAGCGCGTGGGTATTGCGCGCGCGCTGGCGATGGCGCCCAAGGTGCTGTTGATGGACGAGCCCTTCGGCGCGCTCGACGCTCTCACCCGCGCCCACCTGCAGGACGAGCTGATCAAGATCGTGGCGCGCACCCGCAGTACCGTGGTGATGGTCACGCACGACGTGGACGAGGCCGTGCTGCTTGCCGACCGCATCGTGATGATGACCAACGGCCCGGCCGCCACTATTGGCGAGATCCTCGGCGTGGACCTGCCGCGCCCGCGCGACCGCATCGCACTGGCCGACGACAAGACCTGGCACGCCTGCCGCACGGCGGTGCTGGACTTCCTCTACCGCAAGCAGCGCAACCCGGCCTTGCAGGAAGCCGCGTGAGCGCCGCGCCGGTCGCGCGCGGGTAGGCATGCCGAAGATGGGCGGAGCCGACGTGCTCCGCTATCATGAATCCAGACCAAAACCATCCCACGCCGTCGCCCATGACTACGCCTACCGTCACTCCCTTCCCCGCCGCCCGCTTCATCAAGGAAATCGGCCGCGGTGTCAACGGCGCGCGCGCCCTGCAGCGCGAGGACGCACACGCGCTGTTCGACGCCATGCTGGCCGGCCGCGTCTCCGACCTGGAACTGGGCGCGGTGCTGATGGCCTACCGCATCAAGGGCGAGGCCCCGCACGAACTGGCCGGCATGCTCGAAGCCGCGCACGCGCACTGCCAGCCGCTGGCCGCGCCGCCCGATCGCCAGGTGGTGGTGATCCCGAGCTACAACGGCGCCCGCAAGCAGCCCAACCTCGTGCCGCTGCTGGCCCTGCTGCTGGCGCGCGAGGAGATCCCGGTGCTGGTGCATGGCTCGCGCCTCTTCAATGGCCGCGTGACGAGCCTGACGCTGTTCGAGGCGCTGGGTATCCCGCTGTGCACCTCGACCGCAGAGGCCGAATCGCAGCTGCACAACGGCAATGGCGACCATGGCCCGCTGGCCGTGCTGCCGGTGGACGTGCTGTCGCCGGGGCTGTCGCAGTTGCTGGAGCGGCGCAACGTCATCGGCCTGCGCAATTCGTCCCATACCGTCGCCAAGATGCTCCAGCCGGTGGGCGAGCATTCCCCGGCCGAAGCCCTGCGCCTGTACAGCTACACCCATCCGGAGTACCGGGAAACCCTCACCGACTATTTCTCGAACGAGCCTGCCAACGTTTTGCTTGCACGCGGCACCGAGGGCGAAGTGGTGGCGGATGCGCGGCGCGCCAGCCGCATCGACTGGCTGCACGACGGCCACCAGCAGACGCTGGTGGATCCGACCGCCGGTTCGCTTGGGGAAGTGCCGGAATTGCCGCAAGGCAGCGACGTCGACCAGACCGTCGCCTGGATCCGTCGCGTGCTGGATGGCGAGGTGCCGGTGCCCAGCCCGATCGCCACCCAGGTGCGAGCCATCCAGGAATGCCTGCGCCAGGGCACGCGCGTGGCCTGGGCCAGCCCGCTCTGAGCGGGCGGATAACGTCAGGCCTTGCGCGGAGGCAGCGGGATGCGCTCGGTTTCGCCCGGCACGTGCGGGAACTGGTCGTCTTCCCAGCGCCTGGCCGCGGCATCGATGGCTTCCTTGCTGCTCGCGACGAAATTCCAGTAGATAAAGCGCCTTCCGTCGGTCGGATCGCCGCCAAGCAGCATCACGCGCGAGGGCGCCATGGCCGACAGCGTCACCGTCTCGCCCGGCGTCAGCACGACCAGGTGCTCGGCCGGCAACGCTTCGCCGTCCAGCGCCACGCTCCCGTCCACCGGGTAGATGCCGCGCTGCGCATGTTCAGGCGGAATCACCAGGCTGGCGCCGGCATCCATCTCGATCGCCACGTACAGGGTGCGGCTGAACACCTTCACCGGCGCGGTCTTGCCGAAGGCATCGCCGGCAATCACGGTCATCCGCACGCCTGGCTGCTCGATCTTGGGCAGCGTGGCGCCCGGATGGTGGTGGAAGGACGGCGCTTCGTCCTCGTGCGCCTTGGGCAGCGCCACCCAGGTCTGGATGCCGTGCAGGCGCGCACCGGCCTCGCGTACCGTGTCCGGCGAGCGCTCGGAGTGCACGATGCCGTTCCCCGCCGTCATCCAGTTGACGTCGCCGGGCCGGATCACCTGCTCGCTGCCCAGGCTGTCCCTGTGCACGATCTCGCCCTCGAACAGATAGGTCACCGTCGCCAGCCCGATATGGGGATGCGGACGCACATCCGCGCCCTGGCCAGGCGGCAGCGCCACCGGACCCATATGATCGAAGAAGATGAACGGGCCGACGGTCTGGGTGGCGGCCGCGGGCAGCAGGCGGCGCACGGTGAAATCGCCCAGGTCCCGCACGTGGGGCTTGAGCAAGTGTTCGATGGCAGACATAGGTCCTCCGGTTTGTGGGGGATGCTGGCATGGTGCCGCAGCCGGCACCGCAGTTTCGAGTGTAGCGGCTGGCGCAACAGATCATCCCATGCGGATATAGAACCGTAACAGTTCCGGACGCTCTAACTCCAGTATGTCCGGCTACCGGTGTGCGGTAACCGGCGCCCCGTCGATGTAACACTATTTGATTCGCAACATCGATTGCCTGGAACTATTGACGCCATAAGGACTCCAACTTAGCACTCACCCGGCTTGAGTGCTAATATGTGTTGCAATGCCGTGCCGATCCTTACCGGGGAGACGGCGCGCCGGCAACCGAACCGCCGGATGCGAAAGGAGCTATTGAGTGAACGCAGTCCTATCTGCCGACCAGATGACGAACACCAGCCGTCTGCCGACGGCGCCCAAGAACGCCGGAAGCTTCGCGCTGACGCTTCCCGCCACACTGGGCAACCTGGAGAGCTATATCCAGGCTGTCCACCGTATTCCGCTGCTGACTGCCGAGGAAGAGCAGCGTCTCGCGCGCGAGCTGCGCGACCATGATTCGGTTGATGCCGCACGCCGCATGGTGATGTCTCACCTGCGCCTGGTGGTGTCGATCGCCCGCCAGTACCTGGGCTATGGCCTGCCGCACGCCGACCTGATCCAGGAAGGGAATATCGGCCTGATGAAGGCCGTGAAGCGGTTCGACCCGGACCAGGGCGTGCGCCTGGTGTCCTATGCCATGCACTGGATCAAGGCCGAGATCCACGAGTACGTGCTGAAGAACTGGCGCATGGTCAAGGTGGCCACCACCAAGGCGCAGCGCAAGCTGTTCTTCAACCTGCGCAGCCACAAGCAGGGTGCCCATACCTTCACGCCCGAACAGGTCGAGGCCGTTGCGCGCGAGCTCAACGTCAAGCCCGAGGAAGTGATGGAGATGGAAACCCGCCTGTCCGGCGGCGATCTGGCGCTGGAAGGCCAGATCGATGACGGCGAGGAAGAATTCGCCCCCATCGCCTACCTGGCGGACAACCACAACGAGCCCACTCGCGTGCTGGAGGCCAAGCGCCAGGACCGCATGCAGGTCGAGGGCCTGGAAGAAGCGCTGACGCGTCTCGACGAGCGCAGCCGCCGTATCATCGAAGCGCGCTGGCTGAACGTGAACGACGACGGCTCCGGCGGCTCCACGCTGCATGAGCTGGCCGACGAATTCGGCGTCTCCGCCGAGCGCATCCGCCAGATCGAATCGGCGGCCATGAAGAAGATGAAGGGCGCGCTGCAGGCATTCGCCTGATCGCAGCTCGGCGCCATGTAAAAAGGCCGGTCCACTGGACCGGCCTTTTGCATTCCGGAGCGCCGGAACCTTACGACAGCAATTGCTTGATGTCGTGCGCGATCGGCTCCGGGCCCTGCCCGTGGCGGATGAACAGGCGCAGCTTGCCGTCGGTGTCGAACACGTAGCTGCCGGCCGAGTGGTCCATCGTGTAGTTGTTCGGCGAGGTGCCCGGCACCTTGGCGTAGAACACCTTGAAGTCCTTCGCCACTTTCTGCAGGGCGGCGTCATCGGCCGGACGCATGCCCAGGAAGCGCGGATCGAAAGCCGGCACATACTGCGCCAGCAGGGCCTGTGTGTCGCGCTCGGGGTCGATGGTGACGAACAGCACCTGCACCTTGTCGGCATCCGGGCCGAGCTGCTCCATCACGGCCTTCAGCTCGGCCATGGTGGTCGGGCAGACGTCAGGGCAATGGGTGTAGCCGAAGAACATCACCACCACCTTGCCCTTGAAGTCGGCCATGGTGCGGACCTTGCCGTTGTGGTCGGTCAGCGAGAAATCCTTGCCGAAATCCGCGCCGCCGGTGATGTCGACATTGCGGAACGACGCCTTCTGCTGTCCGCAGGCGGCCAGCATCAGCGCGAGCAGTGCCAGCAGGGAGAATCGGCGGAACGCGGCAAACAGGCCGGAGGAGTGACTGGGCTTGGGCATGCGGGAGCGGAATTCGGAGGCGTGAAGCCGGGGCGGACGGAGGACGACTGCACGCAGTATCGCCCATTAGCCGCCTGGGTGCAGGACGCGCGACAAGATGTCGCAGGCCCTGCATCGCCGCAGGTCAGACCTGCGGCACGAACTTGAAGTAGTGGTCGACCAAAAGCGCTGCGAACAGCAGCGACAGGTACAGGATCGAGAAACGGAAGGTGCGTTGCGCCAGTTCGTCCGAGTAGTTGCGGTACATCTTCCATGCATACGCCAGGAAGGCGGCGCCGAGCACCAGCGCCGCGGCCAGATAGATGTAGCCGCTCATGCCGTAGACAAACGGCAGCAGCGTCGCCGCGATCATGATCAGCGTGTACAGCAGGATGTGCAGCAGCGTGTAGCGCTCGCCGTGGGTCACGGGCAGCATCGGCAGCCCGGACTTCGCATAGTCCGCGCGGCGGTACAGGGCCAGCGCCCAGAAGTGCGGCGGCGTCCAGGTGAAGATGATCAGCACGAGGAACCAGGCTTCGGCCGGCACGTCGCCGGCCACGGCAGCCCAGCCCAGTGCGGGCGGCATGGCGCCCGACAGGCCACCAATCACGATGTTCTGCGGCGTCGCGGGCTTGAGCAGGATGGTGTAGACGACGGCGTAGCCAAGGAAGGTGGCGAAGGTCAGCCACATCGTCAGGTCATTGGCGAACACATGCAGCAGCCACATGCCGGCGCCACCGAGGATGGCGGAAAACACCAGCGTCTGCGGGGTGGTGATCTCGCCGGTGGCGGACGGGCGCCAGGCGGTGCGGCGCATCAGCGCGTCGATCTTCTGCTCGACCAGGCAATTGATGGCGAACGCGGCGCCCGCCAGCAGCCAGATGCCGGCCGCGCCACCGATCAGCACGCGCCACGGCACCATGCCCGGCGTGGCCAGGAACATGCCGATGATGGCGCAGAACACCGCCAGCTGCGTCACGCGCGGCTTGGTCAGGGCGGCATATTGCCGGGCCAGGTGCCGTAACCGGCCCACGGAATGGGATTGTGTAGCAGTAACCACGGGAGGGGTTTTGTCTTTCATGTGGCGCGAGCGGCAGTCGGCACCTCGGAGGCGGCGCCGGCGGGTCGGGTCGCGAGCCCTATATTGTAGTTGAGGCGGACCAGCAGCAGCAGGAGCACCGCCGCGCCCCCGTTGTGGGCCACGGCAGCTACCAGCGGCCAGTCAAACACGATGTTGGACATCCCGGTCGCGAGCTGCAGCGCCAGCGCCGCCAGCAGCCAGCCGGAAGCACGGTCCAGCCCGTCGAAACGGCGCGCGCGCAGGCCGAACCAGGCCAGGTAGGCCAGCACCACGAAGGCGAAGCCGCGGTGCACCCAGTGGATCGCCACCAGCGCCGCGTGCGGGATGTAGTCGCCAGCGGCCGTCATGCCAAGCTGGCGCCAGAACGTGAAGCCGTGGACGAAGTCCATCTCCGGCACTAGTTGCCCGTTGCACAGCGGGAAGTCGGTGCAGGCCAGCACTGCATAGTTGGTGCTCACCCAGCCGCCCAGGAAGATCTGGACCACCAGCAGCAGCAGCGCCGCCCGCGCGGGCCAGCGCAGGCCGCCTGCCTGAGGCGCCACCGGATGCGGCGGATCGTTGCGCGAGCCCAGCCAGATCAGCGACGCCAGCAGGGCCATGCCGAGCATCAGGTGTGTCACCACGATGATCGGCTGCAGCTTCATCGTCACCGTAAAGGCGCCGAATGCGCCCTGCACGCACACCAGCAGCAGCACACCGGTGGCGAACCACGGCGACTGCTTCAGTTCGCGGCGCTTGACCCACGCCAGTACCATCAGCGTGATGATCAGCACCCCGACCGCCATCGCGAAGTAGCGGTGGACCATCTCGATCCAGGCCTTGGCCAGCGTTACCGGGCCGCTGGGCATTGCCGTTTCGGCGGCCCAGATCGGCTCCATCGCGGTATGCGGATTGGAATGGCCATAGCAGCCGGGCCAGTCGGGGCAGCCAAGCCCAGAATCGGTCAGCCGTGTGAAGCTGCCGAACATGATCAGGTCCAGCGTCAGGAACGCGGTGATCCAGACCAGCTTGCGGTACTTGTTGCGATCGCCCTTCACCAGCACGTAGGAGAGCGGGAACAGCGCGATCAGGATGCCGATGATGGCGAGTTGAAGCAGCATGCCAGTGGACCCCGTGTCAGCCGATGCGCGAAACCTTGAGCAGCTTCTTCAGGTCGCCGCTCATCTTCTTCGGATCGGGGTCTTTCGGAAAACGCATCATGAGGTTGCCCAGCGGGTCGACCATGAAGATGGTGTCCTCGGCGCGCCCGCCCTTCTCCGCCGGCAACCACTGCTGCGCGATCCTGCGGTCGATGCGCAGGAAGCGCACGCCGGCATAGGGCTCGTTGTAGGCCGCGGTCAGGCGCTCATCGATGGCGCCGTCGTCGGTAATCAGCCATACCGGCACGATGCGCTCGCGGTCCTGTCCCTGCCCGGCCCGGATCTGGCGGATGGTGAACAGCTTCTTTGCGCAGGCCTCGTCGCAGGCGGCCGGGTCGGTCGTCACCAGCAGCCACTTGCCGCGCAGGCTCTCCAGCGGCACGGCCTCGCCCCGCTCATTGGTCACGCGCACCGGCGGCATCGGGCGCTGCGGATCGATCAGCGCGCCATAGTTGGTGGCACCGCCGACAGGCTTGAACACATAGAAGGTCAGGTACGAGGCGATCACCGGCGAGGCGCAGACCAGCAACAGCAGCAGCATCTGGAGGCGGCCGCGGCGCGTGCGCGCGTCAATGCGGGAGTCCGGCGGCGATGCCGTGGCGGCCGGGGCCGGAGCGGAGTCTTGCTGTGGCATGGGTACGTCTGTGTTCCGTTTGTCCGAGTCCGCGCGCGCCCGCGGGCGCACGCGCATGTATCCAAGTGTCCTAGTGCCCTGTTCCGGCGGCAAGCCGGCGCGCACGCCGCCAGCCCAGCACGATCACCAGCACCAGCGTGAGCGCCGCCAGGCCGAACCACTGGAAGGCGTAGCCATAGTGCCGGTCCGCGCCGAAGTCAGCGGGCGCCCAGTCGCGCGCCAGGCCATCGCCGGTATCGGTGCGCTGCTCGATGACGAGCGGCTGCAGGGGAAGGCCCAGTTCGGCGGCAAATGCCGCCAGATCCACGTTCTGGCGGATCTTGTTGCCGGCTTCGGCGCTGGCAGCCTGGCCGAGACTATAGACCTTTGGCACCGCCGTCAGTGCTGTGCCTTCCAGCGTGATCTCGCCATCCGGCGTGGGGAACGGCGCGATGCGCAAGCGGTCCTCTGCGTCGCGCGGCAGCCAGCCGCGCAACACCAGCACGCCGCGCATGGCGCCGGCATCACCCCGGATCTGCAGCGGCGTCAGCACCAGGAAGCCGGCACGGGTATCGCTGCCGTTGCCGTGGGGGCGATTATCCAGCAAGACGGTGTGCGCCGTGTCGAATCGCCCTGTCACGCGCACGGCCCGGTCGGTCACGGCTTGCGACAGCGGCGCGGCGGTCAGCACCACCGGCGGCTGCGCGGCCAGGGCTTCCAGCCGCGCGGCGCGCGCCAGCTTTTCATGTGCGCGGTTGAGCTGCCAGTTGCCCAGCGCGCAGGTGACGGCTATCACCACCACGGCGGCGGCCGTCGGCAGCGGGCTTAACACGCGCCACGGTTTCATCACAAGACCTCGCCGGGTGCCGACCGAGGCGCGGCGCCGATGCGATAATATGACTTTCCGCCAACGAGACCGCGGCACCAACCGTGGCAACCTCGCCCCGCCATGCGCATTGTCATCATCGTTGCCTTCATCCTTATCATCGGCAGCCTGGCCTCCGCCCTGTTCTTCATGATGCGCGACCGCGGCCGCACGCCCAACATGATGCGCTCGCTGATGTTCCGCGTCGGCTTCTCGATCGCGCTGTTCCTGTTCATCCTGTTTTCGAACTGGATGGGATGGATTCACAGCACCGGCATCCGCATGAATCCCTGAAGCAGACGGGAACCGCAAAAAACAAGCGCCGCAGGCTGGTCATCCTCCTGCGGCGCTTCTCTTTTGCGGTTCCCGCCGGCAGGCCATGATGAGGCCGCCGGCGGGTACAACGGTCGCTGCTTACAGCCAGTAGACCACGACGTAGAGGAACAGCCACACCACGTCAACGAAGTGCCAGTACCAGGCCGCGCCTTCGAAGGCGAAGTGGTGATCGGGGGTGAAGTGGCCCTTCAGCACGCGGATCAGCACCACGGTCAGCATGATCGCGCCCATGGTCACGTGGAAGCCGTGGAAGCCCGTCAGCAGGAAGAAAGTCGAACCATAAATGCCCGAGGACAGCTTCAGGTTCAGCTCCGAATAGGCGTGCATGTACTCGTACGCCTGGAAGCACATAAAGATCGCGCCCAGCAGGATGGTCAGCACCAGGCCCTGGATCAGCTGGCTGCGCTTGCCGGCCAGCAGCGCGTGGTGCGCCCAGGTCAGCGTCAGGCCTGACATCAGCAGCAGCGCGGTGTTGATAGTCGGGATCGGCCACGGACCCATGGTCTGGAAGCTTTCCACCACGCCGGCCGGGCCAGTGTTGGGCCATACGGCGGCAAAGTCGGGCCACAGGATCTTGTTGTTCAGGTCGCCCAGCCACGGCATGGCGATGGTGCGGGCATAGAACAGCGCGCCGAAGAAGGCCGCGAAGAACATCACTTCGGAGAAGATGAACCAGCCCATCGACCAGCGGAACGACAGGTCGATGTTCTTGCCGTACATGCCCCCTTCCGATTCGCTGATGGCGTCGCCAAACCAGCTCTTGAGCACGAACAGGAACCACACCAGGCCGATGCCGCACAGGTACGGTGCCCAGGCTTGTCCGTTCACCCAGCCGGCGGCGCCGGCGCCGGTCATCAGCAGGCCGAAGGCTGCCGTGACCGGGTGACGCGACGGGCCCGGTACGAAGTAGTACGGAGCGTTTGCGCGGTTCGCACTCATTCTTTTATCTCCAGCTCAGAGTCTTTGATTCAGTAATCGTTATTGGCGCATCCGGCCACCCGCCCCTCTGGGCCGGCCGGCGGCACTGCTTTTTGCTTTCTGTCTACCCTACCTGCCCTGCTATGCCGCGGCGTTGCCGACCACGGCGCGTACGATGAAGATCAGCACCGTGATGAACACCGCCACGGCAATCAGCCCGGCGATGATCACGTGGACCGGATTCAGCCGCGCCATGTCGTTCTCGTGATCCGCGCCTTTGCGCAGTCCGATAAACGACCACAGCACCGCCCGCATGGTCTGCGCAAACGACATCTTGCGTTTGACCGCGTCCTTCAGCTCATCCACGGCACGTCCTCCAGACTGCTTTCAACCTGCACGAACCGCCGCTGCCTCAGATCCCCTTGCCCGCCGGCGCCGGTTCGGCCTCCAGCTGGCCCTGCGGCGCCTGCGCCACCGGGGTGCCCACCTCGAAGAAGGTGTACGACAGCGTAATGCTCTTTACATCCTTGGGCAGCGCCGGATCGATCACGAACACCACCGGCATCTCCCGCGCTTCCTTCGCCTTGAGCGTCTGCTGCTTGAAGCAGAAGCACTCCAGCTTCTTGAAATACTCGGTCGCCTGCTTGGGCGCGTAGCTCGGGATGGCTTGCGCGGAGATATCGCGCGACTGTCCGTTGGCCACTTCGTAGACGATCGTCGTCATCTCGCCCGGATGCACTTCCATGCTGTTCTTCACCGGCCGGAAGGCGAAGGGCCCGCGCGCGTTCGAATCGAACTCCACCGTAATGGTGCGGCTCTTGTCGACCTGCGTGTTCTTCACCGAACCGCCGTACAGGTCGCGCGTCGTCACCACGTTCAGGCCGGTGATGTCGCAGATCTTCTTGTACAGCGGCACCAGCGCGTAGCCGAAGCCGAACATCAGCGTCACGATCACGATCAGCCGCAGCATCATGCCGCGGTTGAATCGCCGCTCGGCTTCCCGACTTGCCTGGTCCTGCTGGTCGACGCTCATCTCACTACCCTGCAGCTTCAGCCAAGGAACACCATCTTGGCGAAGAACCCCAAAAAGAAAACCACCACGATGGAAAACAGGATCAGGCCAAGGCGCCGGTTGGCGGCTTTCTGGTCCCGTTGCGATGGGTTTTTGTCTGGAGACTGCGTCATTGCTGCTACTGCCTTCATCTGCCGGCCCGGGAGGCGGACCTGGTCCGCCTCCCGGGCCTTGTTGCGTGACTACCGCTTAACGGACTTGCGGCGGCACTTCAAAGGTGTGGAACGGCGCCGGCGACGGCACGGTCCACTCCAGGCCCTCGGCGCCTTCCCAGGGCTTGTCTCCGGCCGGCTGGCCGCCACGATAGGACGGGAGCACCACGAAGAAGAAGAAATACACCTGCATCAGGCCGAAGCCCAGTGCCCCGATGGATGCGATCGCGTTGAAGTCCGCGAACTGGGTCGGGTAGTCGGCATAGCGACGCGGCATGCCGGCCAGACCCAGGAAGTGCATCGGGAAGAAAGTGACATTGAAGAAGATGATCGAGCCCCAGAAGTGGATCTGGCCGCGGGTTTCGTTGTACATGAAACCGCTCCACTTCGGACCCCAGTAGTAGAAGCCCGCGAACAGCGCGAACAGCGAGCCGGCCACCAGCACATAGTGGAAGTGCGCCACGATGAAGTAGGTGTCCTGCAGCTGGATGTCGATCGGGGCCACGGCCGGCATCAGGCCGGTGAAGCCGCCGATGGTGAACACGAAGATGAAGCCGATCGAGAACAGCATCGGGGTCTCGAAGGTCATCGAGCCCTTCCACATGGTGGCGATCCAGTTGAATATCTTCACGGCCGTCGGCACCGCGATCAGCATGGTCGCGTACATGAAGAACAGCTGGCCGGTCACCGGCATGCCGGTCGTGAACATGTGGTGGGCCCACACGATGAACGACAGGATGGCGATCGAGGCGGTGGCGTACACCATCGAGCTGTAGCCGAACAGGCGCTTGCGGGCAAACGCCGGCACCACCTGCGAGACGATCCCGAAAGCCGGCAGGATCATGATGTACACCTCGGGGTGGCCGAAGAACCAGAAGATGTGCTGGTACATCACCGGGTCACCACCGCCCGCGGCCGAGAAGAAGCTCGTGCCGAAGTGGCGGTCGGTCAGCACCATGGTGATGGCGCCGGCCAGCACGGGCATCACGGCGATCAGCAGGTAGGCGGTGATCAGCCAGGTCCAGCAGAACATCGGCATCTTCATCAGCGTCATGCCGGGGGCGCGCATGTTGAGGATGGTCACGATGATGTTGATCGAGCCCATGATCGACGACGCGCCCATGATGTGCATCGCGAAGATGGCCATGTCCATGCCCGGGCCCATCTGCACCGACAGCGGCGCGTACAGGGTCCAGCCGGCGGCGGTGGCGCCGCCCGGGGCGAAGAACGAGCCGGCCAGCAGCAGGGCCGCGGGCGGCAACAGCCAGAAGCTGAAGTTGTTCATGCGGGCGAAGGCCATGTCGGACGCGCCGACCTGCAGCGGGATCATCCAGTTGGCGAAGCCCACGAAGGCCGGCATGATCGCGCCGAACACCATCACCAGACCATGCATGGTGGTGAACTGGTTGAACAGCTCGGGGCGGAAGAACTGCAGGCCCGGCTCGAACAGCTCGAGGCGGATCAGCAGCGCCAGCACGCCGCCCGACAGCAGCATGATGAACGAGAACAGCAGGTACAGCGTACCGATGTCCTTGTGGTTGGTGGCAAACAGCCAGCGGCGCCAGCCATGCGGATGATCGTGGGCGTGATCATCATGCGCGTGGTCGTGCGGATGGGCGATCGCGTCCGGGGTAGCAGTACTCATCGCAAATGCTCCTCTAATCCTGTTCTTTCTTCAGCGAGTCAGCCTGCAACGCGGCTGTCCGCGAGGCTGGCCTGCTTGTCTGCTGTCTTGTCGGCGGGCGTGGCCTGCGCCTTCGGGGCGGCATCGCCGCCGGCGCCGCCGCCCTCCGGGAACTTGCCCGCGCGGGCATTCACGAAATCGCTCGGCTGGATCACTTCGCCGGTCTTGTTACCCCAGCTGTTGCGGGTGTAGGTCATGACCGATGCGAGCTCGGTGTCGGACAGATGCTTCCAGATCGGCATCGCGTTCTTGCCTTCCAGCAGGATGTGCATCTGGCCGGCCTTCGGGCCGTTCACGATCTTGGAGCCGTCCAGCGCCGGGAAGGCGCCGCCGCCCTTGCCGTTCGGCTGGTGGCAGACCGCGCAGTTGGTGGCATAGACCTTCTCGCCGCGGACCTTCATTTCGTCCAGGGTCCAGGTCTTGTTGGGGTCGTCGGCCTTGGCGGCCAGTTCCTTCTTCTTGCCGTCCACCCACTTGGTGTAGTCGGCGTCGGACACCACGCGCACCACGATCGGCATGAAGGCGTGTTCCTTGCCGCACAGCTCGGCGCACTGGCCGCGGTACACGCCGATCTTCTCGGCCTTGAACCAGGTGTCGCGCACGAAGCCGGGGATCGCATCCTGCTTGACGCCGAAGGCCGGGATCATCCAGGCGTGGATCACGTCATTGGCGGTGGTGACGATGCGGACCTTCTTGTTGACGGGCACCACCAGTTCGTTGTCCACCTCCATCAGGTAGGTGTTCGACTTGGGCTGCTCGTTGTTGATCTGCTCGCGCGGCGTGGTCAGGGTCGACACGAAGGAAATGCCTTCGCCCTCGCCCTTCAGGTAGTCATACCCCCACTTCCACTGGTAGCCGGTGGCCTTGATGGTGATGTCGGAGTTGGTGGTGTCCTTCATGGCCACCACGGTCTTGGTGGCCGGCAGGGCCATGGCGATCACGATCAGGAACGGGACGATGGTCCAGATCACTTCGACCGTGATGCTTTCGTGGAAGGAGGCAGGCTTGGCACCCTTGGCCTTGCGGTGCGTGAACACGGAATAGAACATCACCCCGAACACGGCAACAAAGATCACCGTGCAGATGATCAGCATCATCCAGTTCAGCCAGTGAATCTGCTCGGCGATCTTGGTGACCGGCTCGGTCAGGTTGAGCTGCCGTACGGCGGGGCCGCCCGGCATGTCACTGACCGCGGAGGCCGCATGGCTGGCAAGCAGGGACGCGCCCGCCAGACAAGCTGCGGATGCCTTCTTCCACATTTTCATTTGTTATCTACCCAATTTACAGATTCAGATCTGTCCCCGCCTCCGCCCCCGCCACCTCTCAGAGGCGGCGCAGGACCGCTGCGAGCTCCTGCGCGAACTTGCGCCGCCTGTACGGGTCCACGTAACACCCCACCTGCACAGCGCGCTTGCCCGACCGCAGAGTCACCAGCGCCCGGACCGATTCACCCAGCTCGACCCGCACCCAGTGCGGGTTGAATTCCTGGCGCGTCACCCGCGTGCCGCTGGCTGTCTCCACGACCAGCATGCCGTCGGTAATACTGACGCGCTCATAGTCCGTCGCATGCCGCGCATACACAAGCAGAGCAATCCCCAGCCCGAGCAGGTCCAGGCCGGCGAAAGGCAGCACGAGCCAGGACCCCTGCCACGCGAAAAACAACGCGATGACAAGCGAGACAGTGAAGATCGAGAGGTAAAACCAGCCGACCTGGCGTGGAGAAAGCGAGCAATTCCGCTTCATCAGCCAGTCGGTGGGCGCGGGGGGAGGTCCGTCGAGATTTCCGCCGGAGTCACCACTTGCCGTCTGGAATGCGATACCCAAGTCTTGCATCGCCAACCACTCTGCATCGGATGCACGCCCGGGACGATTGCGCCGAGGGTGCACTTGCGAGTGCAAATTCCAGGGCGTTCTTGTGCCAGGGGACCACTGCGACAAACTGGCGCATTATAGGGCGCTTCCCATACTCGGACAAGGCCACTACTTGACCACAAGGCTTGCGTGCCCCAAGGTTTTATGCATTGGCACAACAACTGATATCGCCTTCCAGGCCGCGCCAGCACTGCGTTGGCGGGAAATTCCGCTCAACGCAAGGTTAACTCTGTTTTAACCGTCAGCCACGCGGCCGCGCCCTGCCGATCTTGTCCAGCGGCACCACCGCCCGGCCCAGTTCGTCGACCGCCTGGCCGCCGCGCGGCGGCAGTTTCCAGGCATGCCCGTAGACAATCTCGAAGGTCAGCGGGATCACACCCTCAGCGTTGCGCTGTCTCGCCAGCGCCGCCAGCAGCGCCTGGTACCAGCGGCGGCCACGCAGCCCGCCCGGGCCGGCCGTCCTGAGTCCGCCGAAGGCCTGCACTTCCCGCAGCAGCGTCTCGGGCGATTCGTAGGTGACCGTCAGGGTTTCCATGTCCATCACCGGCGTGGACCAGCCGCTGTGCACGAGCATGTCGCCGATATCGTGCATGTCGACAAATCGCAACGTATGAGGCGCGTTGTCGACTTCCGCGAACGCCGCGCGGAGCTCCTTCAGCGTATCGGGCCCGAACAGCGAGAACAGCACCAGCCCTTCGTCGCGCGTGACCCGGTGCCATTCCGGAAAGACGCGATGCGGCTCGGGAAACCAGTGCAGCGCCAGGTTGGACCACAACAGGTCGAAGCTCGCGGCACTAAAAGGCAATGTGGCAAGATCGCCCTGGACCAGGTCGAACAGCGGCCGCTTGCCGAGCATGCGGCCGATCCAGCCGGGGCGGCGCTGCGGATCGCGCTGTCCGGCCTCGCTCAGCATCGCCCCCGAAACGTCGAGCCCCGCGATCTGCGCATCCGGAAAGCGGGCGCGCAGTGCGGCCAGGCCCTGGCCATGCCCGCAGCCGATATCGAGCGCGCGCTGCGGCGCCAGGCGGATCACTTCCATGCGTTCCTGCATGCGTTGCCCGATCTCGCCCAGCAGGAAATCGAGCTTGCCGAAGCTGGCGCTGCGCCGGTCAAAGGCAAGCCGGGTCAGCCGCGTGGGCGGCAGGAAGGCATCGGGAGAATCGGCAGCATGCAGGGACACGGACGGGAAAGCCAGCAAAAGGACAAAGAAGCGGCCGGAGATCCGGCCGTGCGAGGCAGCCGCCGATGGCGCATTGCGGCTGGACGGCAAGTATACGCGCGCCTCGCGGAACTCGTCGGACCGGCCTTCGGCGCACACCGTGGCCACGTGCTTCCGGGTGCCTTGTGCGCCCTGCTGCCGTGCCAGTGCACGCTGTGCGGCGCCGTGCAGGACGACGTAGTCTGCCGGCAGTGTGCCGGCGACCTGCTGCGCCCGGTTTCCCGCTGTCCGGTCTGCGCGCTGGCCCGCAAGCGCAACCAGCCTTGTGCGGCATGTGCGACCGGCCAGCCCGCCTTTGATCATGCCTGCACCCTTGGCGACTACGCGCCGCCGCAGGATGGGCTGGTCCTCGCGCTGAAGTTCGGCAACGTGCTGCCGCTGGCAGGCTGGCTCGCCGCGGCGCTGGCCGCGCGTCTGCCCGCCGCGTGGGCCGCTGCGCACCTGCGGCCGCCCGACCTGCTCGCACCGGTGCCGCTGTCCCCGCAACGGCTGGCGGAGCGCGGCTTCAACCAGGCATGGGAGATCGCCCGGCCGCTCGCACGCGCGCTCGGGCTGCCGAGCGATCCTGTCCTGCTGCGACGCCGGCGCGACACCGCGACCCAACACACGCTGGACCTCGCATCGCGCCAGGTGAACCTGCGCGATGCATTCCGCCTGAGCCGGCCGCGTTCCCTCGCAGGCCGCCATGTTGCGCTGGTGGATGATGTGATGACTTCGGGCGCCACCCTGGACGAAGCCGCGCGCATGCTCAAGGCGCACGGCGCGGCCCGGGTGAGCGTTATCGTCGCACTGCGCACACCATGAAGCCGATGGCCGGGTGACAGCCCGCCATGCGCGCGGTAAGCTGCGCACCGATTTTCACGCAGGGTGCCCCCTGCTCCAGCCAAGGAAGCCCGCACCATGTTCAACGTTGTTCTGGTCGAACCGGAGATTCCGCCCAACACGGGCAATGTGATCCGCCTGTGCGCCAATACCGGCGCGCAGCTGCATCTGGTCAGGCCACTGGGATTTCCGCTGGAGGACGCGCGCATGCGCCGCGCCGGGCTGGATTACCACGAGTTCGCCACCATGCGCGTGCATGACAGCTGGGACGCCATGATGGCCAGCGAGCAGCCCGATCCGTCGCGGATGTTCGCGCTGACCACGCACGGCTCGACGCCCTTCGGGCAGGTCAGCTTCGCGCCTGGCGACTGGTTTGTATTTGGCTCAGAGACACGCGGCCTGGCACCCGAGCGGCGCGAGTGGTTTCCCGCTGCGCAGCGCATCCGCCTGCCGATGCGGCCGAACAACCGCAGCCTGAATCTTTCAAATACCGTCGCCGTGGTGGTGTTCGAGGCCTGGCGCCAGAACGGCTTTGCAGGCGGCAGCTAAGACAGTTCTTATTCCGGCTGGACGCCGGCCGCTCGGATCACCTTGTCCCAGCGCGCCTTCTCGCTCGCCATGGTCTGGCGCAGCGAAGCGGGGGCCGTGCCGGCCGGCACGAAATACTGCGCACGCATTTTCTCGCGCACGTCCGTGCTGCCGATGATCGCCACCAGTTCATGGTAGAGCCGGTCGATGATCGCCTGCGGCGTGCCCGCGGGAGCCAGCACCGCCTGCCAGGAAATCGCCTCGAATCCCGGATAGCCCGATTCGGCCACCGTCGGCACCGACGGCAGGACCGCGGTGCGCCCTGTGCTCGTCACCGCAAGAATGCGCAGCTTGCCGGCATTGACCTGCGGCATGGCGATCGCCGGGACCATGAAGCCGGCCTGGATCTGTCCGCCCACCATCGCCGTCGTGATCTGCGAAAAGCCGGGATACGGCACATGCTGCAGGTCGATGCCGGCCATCGCCTTGAGCTGCTCCATCGCCAGGTGCGCGGCGCTGCCGTTGCCGACCGAGCCATAGTTGAGCTGCCCTGGCTTCGACTTCGCCAGCGCAACGAACTCGCGCAGGTTATGCACCGGCAGCCGCGCGTCGACCACCAGCACATTGGGCGAGGTCGCCACCAGCGTCACCGGCGCCAACTGGCGGAACGGATCGTAGTTCAGGTTGCGCGACAGCGTGGGCGCCGTCACCAGCGGCCCGTTGATCGTGAACAGCAGCGTGTAGCCGTCGGGCGCGGCCTTCGCGACCATGCCAGTGCCGATATTGCCGCCGGCACCCGGCCGGTTCTCCACCACCACCGGCTGCCCGAGCACGGCCGCCAGCTTTTCCGTGAGGATGCGCGCGATCAGGTCGGGCGACGAACCCGCCGGAAACGGCACGACCATGCGCAGCGGCCTGGACGGCCACGGCTGGGCGAAGACATTGGCGGATGCGCCTGCGGCGCAGGCGGCGGCGAGCGCGATCAGCGCTTGGCGGCGGGAAGGCATGTGGCGGTGGAGAACGGCTGAAGGGTTGGCGGGCTATTCGTCGCGCGCATCGCGCTGGAGCAGTTGCGCTACGGCATCGGCAGCGCTCAACCCATCGAACAGGACGGCACACACGGCCCGCGCAATCGGCATCTCGACATTGTGCGCCGCGGCCAGAGCTGCCACCGCCTGCGCGCAGCGCACGCCTTCGGCCACGTGTCCGAGCCCGGCCAGGACCTGCTCCAGGCTCTGCCCGGCAGCCAGCTGCTGGCCGACCTTGCGATTGCGCGAGAGATCGCCGGTCGCGGTCAGGATCAGGTCGCCGACACCGGCCAGGCCCATGAACGTCTCGACCCGGCCGCCAAGCGCGAGCCCGAGCCGCGTCATCTCCGCCAGTCCGCGCGTGACCAGCGCCGCACGGGCGTTCAGCCCCAGCCCGAGGCCATCGCTGGCGCCAGTGGCGATCGCCAGCACGTTCTTGACCGCGCCGCCGACCTCAACCCCGGTCAGGTCATCGCTGCCGTAGACGCGCATGGCGTGGTGATGGAAGGCGGCCTGCGCACGGTCCGCCAGCGCCGGCACGCTGGCGGCCACCGTCAGCGCGCACGGCAAGCCCTGCGCCACCTCGCGGGCAAAGCTCGGGCCGGTCAGCACGCCGTAGTCAAAGCCATCGTGCCGGCCGGCGGCATCCAGCTCTTCGCGCACCATCTGGTGCGGCAGCGCATGCGTGCCGGCTTCGAAACCCTTGCACAGCCATAGCATCGATACCGGCTTGTCACTGCGCGTGGCGAGGCGGCGTGTCATTTCGCGCAGCCCCGATACCGGCGTCGCCACGATCACCAGGCCGTCGGGATCATCCGCGGCGTGGCTGACGGCGCGCTCGAAATCGGCCTCAACGGCCAGCCGTTCCGACAATTTCACCCCGGCCAGGTAGGCCTGATTGACGTGCGTCGCGCCAATTTCCGCAAGCTGCGCGGGGTCGCGGCCCCACAGCACCACGTCATTGGTGGCAGCAGCGTGGCTGGCGAGAGCAGTGCCCCAGGCACCGGCACCGAGGAAAGTAAGTTTCATGGCAGCTCGAACGGAGGGTCGGCGCAGTCGATGGTAGTCCGGGTCTCAGAAAAGGCAAAACGGGGCCGCAGCCCCGTTTTGACGTGCCGGACGCCTGGAATCAGTGGCGGGCCTGGCTGCCGTCGGGCATCACGATGCCGCTGTTGCCGCCTTCGGCTGCCTGGGCTTCTTCCATGGCGGCCTGCAAGCGCTGCTCGTACAGGGCCTGGAAGTTGATTTCCGACAGGTGGATGGCCTGGAAGCCGGCACGGGTGATCACGTCGGCGATGTTGCCGCGCAGGTACGGGTAGAGGATGGTCGGGCAGGCGATGCCCAGCAGCGGATCAAGCTGCTCGACCGGCACGTTGCGGATATCGAAGATACCGGCCTGGTGGGCTTCCACCAGGAACGCAACCTTGTCCTGGACCTTGGTTGTCACGGTGCCCGTCACCACCACTTCGAAGATGCCTTCCTGCAGCTGCGATGCGGCCACGTTGACCTGCACTTCCACCGACGGCGCTTCCGATTCGAGGAAGATGCCCGGCGAGTTGGGCTGCTCGAGCGACATGTCCTTGAGGTACACGCGCTGGATGTTGAAGAAGGGTTGATCTTCCTGCTGGGTGTTTTGCTGGTCGCTCATGAAAGGCTTCCGGAATGATGGGCGTTGGGCGCGGTGGTGCGGTCAGCGGCAGCCGTTGACGGCGCGGGTCGGCGCCCGGTTGGAAAACGCATATGGTACATGACGCGGGTGCCTATTACACCCGCGCCGGGGGCAGCTCCGTCAGGCAGCCAGCAGCGGCACCAGGCCGCCCTGGCGGTCCAGCGCCGAGAGATCGTCGAAACCGCCCACGTGGGTATCGTCGATGTAGATCTGCGGCACGGTGCGGCGGCCGGTGCGCGACATCATTTCCTCGCGCTTGCCGGGTTCGCGGTCGATCAGGATCTTCTCGATCGCCTCGACGCCCTTGGCCTTGAGCAGGCGCTCGGCCATCTGGCAATACGGACACACCACCGTGCTGTACATGACGACGCGGGCCATGCGGTTCTCCTTGATACTGGCGGCGCGAACCCGGGCGTTTCCGGGGCCACGCATTGTGACGGATACGACCTGCCGGCCGCGGCTTGTTACTTGACGACCGGCAATCCGGCCTGCTGCCAGGCGGCAAGGCCGCCTTCGAGCGAATAGATCTCACTGTACCCGGCTTCCTTCAGCGCTGCCTGGGCCTTGCCCGAGCGCTGGCCAGTCTGGCACACGACAATGATGGGGACAGACTTGTCCTTTGCAAGCCCGTTGGCGCGGGCGGGCAGGTCAGCAAGGGGCGCGCTCTTGGCCTGCGGCAGGTGGCCCTTGGCAAACTCGGCGGCCTCGCGAATGTCCACCACAACCGCGCTACGCTTGTTGATCAACTGCGTGGCGGTGGCCGTATTGACGGATTTTCCGCCAGTGCTGCGCGCAATGGTCGGCCAGGCGAGCAGGCCACCCGAGACCACGGCGAGGGCGATCAGGGCGAGGTTGTTATAGTCGGCGAAGAAATTCACGTTGGCATTCCGGTAGGTTGGGTCGGCGGCATTATAAAATACGCGGTTTGGCGTCCGGTGGCTGGTTTCATATCGGCAGCCGCGATTGTGGCCTGGCTGGCACACGGCAGGGCAAAAGCGGGCAACAAGCCGCAAAGCGACGGCCCGGACGCACGCAGGTCATTTACTCTCTGGAAGCAGCAGCATGTACAAGCTTGTCCTCATCCGCCACGGCGAATCCACGTGGAACCTCGAAAACCGCTTCACCGGCTGGGTCGACGTGGACCTGACCGAGACCGGCGCAGTGCAGGCCCGCCAGGCCGGCAAGCTGCTCAACGAAGCGGGCCTTTCCTTCGACGTGGCCTACACCTCGGTCCTGAAGCGCGCCATCCGTACCCTGTGGCACGTGCAGGACGAAATGGACCTGATGTGGATTCCGGTGAAGAACGAGTGGCGCCTGAACGAGCGCCACTACGGTGCGCTGGCGGGCCTGAACAAGGCCGAGACCGCCGCAAAGTTCGGCGACGAGCAGGTGCTGGTGTGGCGCCGCAGCTACGACACCCCGCCGCCCGCGCTGGAGCCGACCGATCCGCGCGCTTCATTCAGCGATCCGCGTTATGCAAACGTCCCGCGCGAACAGATCCCACTGACCGAGTGCTTGAAGGACACGGTAGCCCGCGTGCTGCCCCTATGGAACGATTCCATCGCTCCCGACATCAAATCCGGCAAGCGTGTGGTCGTCGCCGCGCACGGCAACAGTATCCGCGCGCTGGTGAAGTACCTGGATCAGATCTCGGATGACGATATCGTCGGCCTCAACATTCCCAACGGCACCCCGCTCGTCTACGAGCTGGATGCCGACCTGCGCCCGCTGCGTCACTACTACCTGGGTGACCAGGAAGCCATCGCCGCCTCGCTCGCGGCCGTGGCAAGCCAGGGCAAGGCACGCTAAGCGAAGCCCGGGCGGCCGCGGCACCGTTGTTCAGTGCGGCCGCCCACCCTGAACCAGGACGTGACAGGCCTTTTTGTTCACACCCACTTATACTGTCGGACAAACCGCCAGGCGCCCGACGCCAGGCGGCTGCAGCCGGCATAATCCCCATACGTACACGTTCAGGCAGCCCTCATGCGTAAGACGCTCAAGAACATCAGCCTAGTCTCGGTCGGACTTGTTGCCGGCGTGCTTGCCACGTTGCAGATTTCGGCGACGGCACAGAATTCCTCCGGCCCCTTGCCGCTCGACCAGTTGCGGCTGATGGCCGACATCTTCGGGCAGATCAAGCGGGAATACGTGGAGCCGGTCGATGACAAGAAGCTGCTGACCGAAGCCATCAAGGGCATGGTCGCCAGCCTCGACCCGCACTCGGCCTACCTGGACGAGAAGGATTTCAAGGAACTGCAGGAAGGCACCCGCGGCCGCTTTGCCGGCCTGGGCATCGAGATCTCGCAGGAAGAGGGCCTGGTCAAGGTCATCAATCCGATCGAAGATACGCCCGCCTTCCGCGCCGGCATCCAGCCGGGCGACCTGATCACCCGCATCGACGACAAGCCCGTGCGCGGCCTGCCGCTTGAGCAGGCGGTCAAGCGCATGCGCGGCGAGCCCGGCACCAAAGTCACGCTGACCATCTACCGCAAGAGCGAGGAAAGGACCTTCCCGGTCTCGATCACGCGCGCCGAGATCCGCGTGCAGTCGGTCAAGACCAAGATGCTGGACAACCACATCGCGTGGGTGCGCCTGACCAGCTTCCAGGAGCGCACCGTTGCCGACCTGGGCCGCAGGCTGACCGAGATGGCCCAGAAGGACCCGAACCTGAAGGGCGTGATCCTGGACCTGCGCAACAACGGCGGCGGCGTGCTGCAAGGCGCGGTCGGCGTGGCCGCGGCGTTCCTGCCGGAAGACTCGACGGTGGTCTCCACCAACGGCCAGGTGCCGGATGCCAAGCGGGTCTACAAGGCGACGTTCAACAACTACCGCCTGTCGTCGCTGGAAGACGATCCGCTCAAGGACCTGCCGGCGGTCTACAAGAAGATCCCGCTGGTGGTGCTGACCAACGCCTACTCGGCCTCGGCTTCCGAGATCGTCGCAGGCGCGCTGCAGGATCACCATCGCGGCCTGATCATGGGCAAGACCACGTTCGGCAAGGGCTCGGTGCAGACGGTGCGCCCGCTTACCAACGACACCGGCATCAAGCTGACCATCGCGTACTACTACACGCCGACCGGCAAGTCGATCCAGGCCAAGGGCATCCGCCCGGACATCCCGGTCGACCAGAACCCCGAAGGCGATCCGGACGATGCGCTGATCACGCGTGAGATCGACACCGAGCGCCACCTGCACAACAAGCAGGAATCGGAAGAGCCCGAGATGAACGAGCGCGAGCAGCGCCGCGTCGAGGAACTGCGCCGCCTGGAAGAAGATAACGCCAAGAAGACGCCGGAAGAGCGCGAGAAGGAACGCCGCAAGAAGCCAATCGAGTTCGGCTCGGCGGAGGACTTCATGCTGCAGCAGGCCGTCGCACAGCTTAACGGCCAGCCGGTCAAGCGCTCCAAGTCGAAGCTCGAGACCAACCCGCCGGCCGACAAGGCTGACAAGCCTGCCAAGGCCGCGCCGAAGAGCAGCACCAAGGGCGCAAGCGCTCCGGCCGCCAAGCCGGCCGCGCCGGCACCGGGCAAGCAGCCTCCGGCGAGCGCACCGATCGGCGAGCCGCTCGGCACGCCGACCGGCAAGGCGCCCTGAGCGCCAAGCCACGCAAAAAGCGGCCCTGCGGGGCCGCTTTTGCATTCCGTGCCATCATTCGACATCGCTAGTGTCCAGTTCCGCGTACCAAGCCATGAACGACGATCAATTGCTGCGCTATTCGCGCCACATCCTGCTGGACGAACTCGGCATCGAGGGCCAGCAACGCCTGCTCTCGGGCCACGCGCTGGTCATCGGCGCCGGCGGCCTGGGCGCCGCCGCGCTGCCCTACCTGGCGTCGGCCGGCGTGGGCCGCATCACCGTGGTCGACAACGACCAGGTCGACCTGACCAACCTGCAGCGCCAGATCATCCACACCACCGCCAATGTCGGGCGGCTCAAGGTGGAGTCCGCGCGCGAAGGCATGCTGCGGATCAATCCGGGCGTGGAAATCGAAATCATCGCTGCCCGGGTCGGCGACACCGAACTCGACAAGCTGGTGGCACAGGCCGACGTCGTGCTGGATTGCTGCGACAACTTCGCCACCCGCCAGGCCGTCAACCGGGCCTGCGTGCGCCATCGTGTGCCGCTGGTCTCGGGCGCCGCGCTGCGCTTCGACGGCCAGATCAGCGTGTATGACCGACGTCAGCCGGACGCGCCCTGCTACGCCTGCCTGTTCCCGCCCTCGGAGCCGGCGCCGGAAGTCGCCTGCGCCACCATGGGCGTGTTCGCGCCGCTGGTCGGCATGGTCGGCACGGTGCAGGCTGCAGAAGCGCTCAAGCTGCTGACGGGCGTGGGCGAAACCCTGGCAGGCCGCCTGCTGATGGTGAATGCGATGACGATGGAATGGACTACGATGCGGCTGGCGCGCACGCCGGATTGTCCGGTCTGCGGCGCAGAACACTAGCGCCCCGCATGCTCCCGTAACCAGGCCGTCACCGCGGCACGGTCGCCGCGAAACACGATGCGCGAGGCGCGGCTTTCGCGCTGGAAGTCATACATCGGATCGTAGTAGTCGCGCAGCAGGACTTCGATCCAGCCGCGATGCAGGTCCGGCTCGCCATGCTCTGACTGGCGAGCCAGCGCCTGGTCCAGCAACTCCGACAGTTTTCCGTAGCGCGCCCCGCCCAGCCTCGGCGCGATGCTCGCCATGGCGTCGCGCAGGCGCGTGGCGTAGGCCTCGAACCCTGCCTCTGGCCCGTGTTCGGCGATGAACTCGGCGGCCAGCCCCAGCACGTAGTCGCGCAGGACCCGCTCCACCCGCTCCCCGAACGACGCTTCCAGCCATACCAGCGGGCTGGCCTGCATGCGTTGCGACAGCACTTGGGGCACGTCGCGGCTGCCGATGAAACGGCCCTCGTCCTCGACCACCAGCGCGCGGTAGCCGGCGTCGATATGGCGCAGGATATCGATCGCCAGCGCGTTCTCGAAATCGATCTGCGGCGGCTGCGCCAGCGCGCGCCGCCCGAACGCCGAGCCGCGATGGCGCGCATGGCCTTCGAGGTCGATGGCGGCTTCCACCCCGGCGATCACGTCGGTCTTGCCGCTGCCGGTCAGGCCGCCCAGCACCAGGAAGTCCTGCCCGCTGGCCGCACCCTGGATCGTGTCGACCAGGAAGCCGCGCATCGCCTTGTAGCCGCCGCTCACGCGCGGATAGTCGATGCCGGCTTCATCGCGCAGCCATTGCTGCACCAGCTGGGAACGCAGCCCGCCGCGAAAGCAGTAGAGATAGCCGTCCGGATGCGACTGCGCGAAGCGCGCCCAGTCTGCGATGCGCGAAGCCTTGTGCTCACCAGCGACCAGCTGGTGCCCCAGCTCGATAGCGGCCTGTTGGCCTTGTTCCGCATAGCGCAGACCGACATGGTGCCGTTCCTCGTCGTCCATCAGCGGCAGGTTGACGGCCCCCGGAAAAGCGCCGCGCGCGAACTCGAGCGGCGCACGCACATCAAGCAGCGCCACGCCGCTCAGGAACAGCCGTCGGAAATCGCTGGTGTCTTCGCGCATCAGGCAACCTCGACGGCGTACTCGCCGCGCACCGCCATTTCGCCAATCGGCTTCAGCGAAAGGCCCAGCCCTGCACAAGTCGCCAGGAACTCGGCTTCGCCTGCCGGCTCGACCGCGACCAGCAGGCCGCCGCTGGTCTGCGGATCACACAGCACCGCACGCCGCGCGGCGTCGAGCGCGCCGATGCGATGGCCGTAGCTGTCGAAGTTGCGCTGGGTGCCGCCCGGCACGCAGCCGGCCTCGATGTATGGCATGACATCGGGCAGGACCGGCACCGCGGCATAGTCCAGCCGCGCCGTCAGGCGGCTGCCATCGGCCATTTCCACCAGGTGGCCGAGCAGGCCGAAGCCGGTCACGTCGGTCATCGCCCGCACCCCGGCCAGGCGTCCGAACGCGCTGCCGGGCCGGTTCAGCACGCACATCCAGTCGCGCGCGAGGTGCGCATTGTCTTCACGCAGCAGGCCCTTCTTTTCCGCGGTGGTCAGCACGCCGATGCCCAGCGGCTTGGTCAGGTAGAGCCGGCAGCCCGCGGTAGCGGTGTCGTTTCGCTTCATATTGGTCCGGTCGACGATACCGGTCACGGCCAGGCCGAAGATCGGCTCCGGCGCATCGATGGAGTGGCCGCCCGCCAGCGGAATGCCCGCTTCGTCGCAAGCCTTGCGCCCGCCAGCCACCACTTCGCGCGCGACTTCCGGCGGCAGCACGTTCACGGGCCAGCCGAGAATGGCGATGGCCATCAGCGGATCGCCGCCCATCGCGTAGATATCGCTGATGGCATTGGTGGCGGCAATGCGGCCGAAGTCGAACGGATCGTCGACGATAGGCATGAAGAAGTCGGTGGTCGACACCACGCCGCGTCCGCTGTCCGCGCCATCCAGCGCGTAGACCGCCGCGTCGTCGCGCGACGCATTGCCGACCCACAGGCGCGGATCGAGATTCTGCGCGCCGCTGCCGGCCAGGATCACGTCGAGCACCTTGGGGGAAATCTTGCAGCCGCAGCCGGCGCCATGGCTGTACTGCGTCAGGCGAATGGGGTTGGCCATGATGACGACTCCTGTCCGGCAATCTGGATGAAGAAAGGAATTGGAATGAGAAGGGTTATGGCTGGAGGATATGCGAAGCGGCGGCGCCTTGATGCGCCACGCGAAGATTCCGGCCGCCGGTGATTAGTCCACTGGCGACCGGTAAAGCCCGGTGGCTTATTGCTCGCCCGGCTCCATCTGCGATTGCAGATAGTTCTGCAGGCCGACCTTGTCGATCAGGTCCAGCTGCGTTTCCAGGTATTCGATATGTTCCTCGGTGTCGGTGAGGATATCGACCAGGATCTCGCGGCTGACGTAATCGCCGACCGACTCGCAGTAGGCAATGCCTTCCTTGACGGTGGCGTGCGCGGTCTGCTCCAGCTTCAGGTCGCACTTGAGCATCTCGGGCGTGTCTTCGCCCAGCAGCAGCTTGTGCAGGTCCTGCAGGTTGGGCAGGCCGTCGAGCATCAGGATGCGTTCGATCAGCCGGTCGGCGTGCTTCATTTCGCCGATCGATTCCTTGTACTCCACGTCGCCGAGCTTCTTCAGGCCCCAGTGGCGATACATGCGGGCGTGCAGGAAATACTGGTTGATCGCGGTCAGCTCGTTCTTGAGCTGGGCGTTCAGATGCTGGATGACCTTCTTGTCACCTTTCATTGGCGGCTCCTGTTGCATCGGGCCCGCGCAAAAATACGAAACGGCGCCAGAGGCGCCGTGTGCAGTCAGACAATAATGCGAATGCGCAAAAACGCGCCGGGAGCTGAATCGATCAGTTCATGGGCGCGTTCAGGCTACCAGCGCCTTGCGCTGGTCGTTCGCGACTGCCGGGTCCCGAGTGTCCATTATGGTACATGGGCCGGATGCGGAACAGGAAGAAATCTCCACAACCTGGATGTTCGAAAGGGTAGCGACGGTGACGTTTCGCACTGCGGCGACGCCTTCCTGCAGGACCTGGTGAGCGCATTCGCGGCAGCGGCCGCAGCAGGTACCGACACCGAGAGTCTCGGCCAGCTCGTCGAGCGTTTCAACGCCCAGGTGAGCAGCACCATGAATCTCACGATCGGTAATCTGGTTGCAGATGCAGACGTACACAAGGCCCTCCTTGGGAGCTGGCGGCACCAGCATGCCGCCCCGAATGAACATCAGAATATCAGAGATCGAAAATGATAACAATTCCCATTAAGCCACATCTGGGAACGTTATTCGAAGGCCACTGAGAGCAGAAAATTAGCGCTGCCAGAACCACTTTTTATTCTGAGAAGTGACCCCTGGTCTGCTTGCACGATCCGCGAAAAACCCTACAACTTTCAGGGTTTGGCAAGCTGCCGCAACGCTGCCGCCAGCTCTTCCGGGTCATAGGCGTTGAGCACCTGGTCCACCAGCGGCTCGAGCCGTCCGCAGTGGGCGTGCAGGACCTCCTGCTTGACCCGCAGCAGCTGCGCCGGATGCATCGAGAACTCGCGCAGGCCCATGCCCAGCAGCAGGCGCGTCATGGTCGAATCGCCCGCCATTTCACCGCAGACCGCGACCGGCACGCCGGCACGGTTGGCTTCCCGGATGGTGCGTGCGATGAGTTGCAGCACAGCGGGGTGCAGCGGGTCGAACAGGTGCGCGACCGCATTGTCGGCACGGTCGATCGCCAGCGTGTACTGGATCAGGTCGTTGGTGCCGATCGATAGGAAGTCCATGCGGCGCAGGAACAGCGGCAGCAGCAGCACCGCGGCCGGTATCTCGATCATCGCGCCGACCTTCAGGCCGGGGTCATACGGCAGGCCGCGTTCGTCGAGCTGCAGTTTGGCCTGCGCAATCAGGTCCAGGGTCTGGTCGATCTCGCGCGCATGCGCGAGCATCGGGATCAGCACGCGCACCGGGCCGAAGGCCGACGCCCGCAGCAGCGCGCGCAGCTGCGTGAGGAACATGGCAGGCTCGGACAGCGACCAGCGAATCGCGCGCAGCCCGAGCGCCGGGTTCAGCGCGGTTTCGAAGTCGTCGCTGCGGCCATCACCCCGGCCGTCCAGCGGCTTGTCCGCGCCGATGTCGATGGTGCGGATCGTCACCGGCAGGCCGTGCATGGCGTCGACCGCCGCACGGTAGGCCTGGAATTGCTCCTCTTCGTCGGGCAGGTCGCCGCGGCGGTTCATGAACAGGAATTCGGAGCGGAACAGGCCGACGCCGACCGCGCCGGCAGCCAGTGCTGCGCCGGCGTCCTCGGCCATCTCGATATTGGCCAGCAAGTCGATTTCCAGCCCGTCGAGCGTCACCGCCGGGGTGTGGCGCAGGCGCTGCAGGCGCTTTTTCTCCAGCACCCGCTCGCTCTGGCGATGGCGGTATTCCTCGAGGATGATGGCCGACGGATCGACGATCACCAGCCCGGCATCGCCGTCGATGATGATCCAGTCGTCCTGCCGGATCAGCTCGCTGGCGCTCTGCACGCCCACCGCCGCCGGGATGTCCAGGCTGCGCGCGACGATGGCGGTATGCGAGGTGCGCCCGCCCATGTCGGTGACAAAGCCGTGAAACACGGTGTGGCGGAACTGCAGCATGTCGGCCGGGGCGATGTCGTGGGCCACCACGATCACGCCTGGCGCGGGCTCGCCATCGGCCGCCAGCGCGGGGACCGGTGCCGGCGCCAGCACGGGCGCGCCCGCCAGCACCTTCAGGATGCGCTCCACGACCTGATGGATGTCGGCCTTGCGCTCGCGCAGGTATGCGTCCTCGATCTCGTCGAACTGGCGCATCAGCTCCTCGAGCCGGGTGGTCAGCGCCCACTCCGCGTTGTAGCGTCGGCCGCGGATCAGCGCCTCGGGCTCGCGCGAGAGCGCCTCGTCGTCGAGGATCATCGCGTGCACATCGAGGAAGGCACCCAACTCCTCGGGAGCCTCGCGCGGAAGATCGCGCTTGAGGGTGGCCAGCTCGGACCGCACGGCGGCGCGCGCCGAGCGCAGGCGCTCGACCTCCGCGTCCAGGCGGTCCTCGTCGACCAGGTAGTGCGAGACATCCAGCGCCGCCGGCGCCAGCAGATGGGCGCGACCGATGGCGACGCCACGCGAGACCGGGATGCCGTGCAGGGCGAAAGGCATGTACCGCTCCGTCAGGAACGTTTAAGAATTCTGGCAGAGGCCGCCGGCCTCACTCTCCCTCACCGAAGCGGTTGGCGATCAGCGCCAGCAGCGCGTCCATCGCCTCCTGCTCGTCCGGGCCATCGGTCTCGATGGTCACCGTGGAACCAATCCCCGCCGCCAGCATCATCACGCCCATGATGCTTTTGGCGTCGACCTGGCGTCCGTTGCGGGACATCTTGACCTGGCTGACAAAGCTACCCGCCAGTTGTGTCAGCTTTGCGGATGCACGGGCATGCAGCCCGAGCTTATTGATGATGGTGGTGTCCCTCTGCAGCATATTTGTCGGGAAGGTTGGCAGTTTGGTTTTGTACGGTTGTCGTGCCGACCTGCAGCACGCCCTGCGACCCGCCGGCCAGCGCCTTGGTGGCAAGCTGGTCGAGCTTTTCGCTCCGGTAGCAGATGGCGCGTACAAGCATGGGAAGGTTGACCCCGGCGAGCACCTTGACGCGGCCCGTTTCGGCCAGGCGCGCGGCGATATTGGCAGGCGTGGCGCCGAAAATGTCGGTCAGCACCAGCGCGCCGTTTTCTTCGCACACGGACTCCAGCCGGCGCCTGGCCTCGGCCAGGACTACAGAAGGATCCGCGTCTGGAAGGACGTCGATAGCCTCCACCCGCTGCGGTGCGCCGCAGTAGACGTGGGCGGCGCAATCGCGCAGGGCCGAAGCCAGCGGTGCATGCGCGATGATCAGAATTCCTGCCATGATGGTGAATCCGTTGGATTGCCCCGATTGTAGCAGGCGCCCTCAGCGCGCTTTTTTGCCATTTCTTGCTGTCCACCCGATAACCGCGGCGGACAGCTTGCGCGGATCAGCGATGTGCCTCCACGGCATGCTCGAGCGCGTCGATGAACATGGCCGCGACCTGGAAGCCGGTCTGCTGCGTGATCTCCTGAAAACAGGTCGGACTCGTCACATTGACCTCGGTCAGGTAATCCCCGATCACATCCAGGCCCACCAGCAGCAGCCCTTGTTCCCAAAGCCCCGGCGCCAGCGCCTCGGCGATCTCGCGGTCGCGGGTGCTGAGTTCCTGCGCGCGCCCGGTGCCGCCGGCGGCCAGGTTGCCGCGGACTTCGCCAGCCATCGGCACGCGCGCCAGCGAGTATGGCACCGGCACCCCGCCGATCAGCAGGATGCGCTTGTCGCCGTCCTTGATGGCCGGAATGTAGCGCTGGACCATCAGCGTGCGCGCGCCGTCCTCGCCCAGCGTTTCGACGATGGCGCCCAGGTTCATGCCGTCCGCGCCGACGCGGAACACGCCCATGCCACCCATGCCGTCGAGCGGCTTGACGATGATGTCGCGATGTTCGGCATGGAAGTCGCGGATCCGGCCGGCGTCGCGCGTCACCAGCGTTGGCGTGATGAACTCGGGGAACTGGCCGATCGCCAGCTTCTCCGAGTGGTCACGGATCGCGCGCGGCTTGTTGAAGACCTTGGCGCCATGGGATTCGGCCAGCTCCAGCAGCCAGGTGCTGTTGACGTATTCCATGTCGAACGGCGGGTCTTTGCGCATCAGCACCGCATCGAAGGCCGTGAGCGGTTCGAGCGCCTGGTTGCCTTCGCGGTACCAGTCGTGGCTGTCGCCGGTCAGTTGCAGGTGCGTCGCCGCGGTCTCCACCTGCTGGCCGGACAGCGACAGCTGCGACTGGAGGCACCAGAACAATTCGTGGCCGCGCGCGGCGGCCTCGGTCATCATGGCGTAGGTGGAGTCCTTGTAGGTCTTGAAGGTCTCCAGCGGATCGGTGATGAAGAGGATGCGCATGGGGGCTCGTCAGATAATCGGGTTCGGGTCGGTCTTCTCGAGTTCCAGCGACGCCGCCAGCAACGCCAGCCGCGCCACCACGCCATACATGTAGAAGCGGTTCGGCACGGCCGCACCAGGCTTGGCGTGGCTGTCCGGGATGCCGTTGGGGGCGAACGCCAGCGGCACGAAGTGCATGCCCGGCGCGTTCAGGTTCTCGTCATTGCCGCGGCCCGTGTGCACGCGGTAGAAACCGCCCACCACATAGCGGTCGATCATGTAGACCACCGGTTCGGCGACCGCCTCGTTCACCTTCTCGAAGGTATGCACGCCTTCCTGGATGATGACGTCGCTGACCTCAAGGCCCTCCTTGACGACGCTCATCTTGTTGCGCTCCTTCCGGTTCAGGCCCTTGACCTCGGACGGATCGCGCACGGTCATGATGCCCATGCCGTAAGTGCCGGCATCGGCCTTGACCACCACATACGGCGTTTCCTTGATGCCATATTCGCGGTACTTCTTGGCCACCTTCTTGAGCACGCCTTCGACCGCGTCGGCCAGTTCCTCCTCGCCCACGCGCTCGTGGAAATCCACGCCGGTGCAGCGGGCAAAGTACGGGTTGACCATCCACGGATCGATGTCGATCAGCTTGGCGAACTTCTTGGCCACCTCGTCATAGGCGGCAAAGTGGCTGCTCTTGCGGCGGGTGGACCAGCCGGCATGCAGCGGCGGCAGCAGGTACTGCTCGTTGATGTTTTCCAGGATCGGCGGGATGCCGGCCGACAGGTCATTGTTCAGCAGGATCGAACAGGGATCGAAATCCTTCAGCCCCAGCCGGCGGCCCTTGGTGCCCAAGCGGGCGAGCGGCTCCACGACCAGCGTCTGGCCGTCCGGCAGCTCGATCGGGGTCGGTTCGGTGATTTCCTCGGACAGCGAGCCTAGGCGCACGTTCAGGCCTGCCTGGCGCATGATCAGCGACAGCCGCGCCACATTCTGCAGGTAGAACATGTTGCGGGTATGCCGCTCGGGGATCAGCAGCAGGTTCTTGGCATCCGGGCAGATCTTCTCGATTGCCGCCATGGCCGCCTGCACCGCCAGGGGCAGCATTTCCGGCGCCAGGTTGTTGAAACCGCCCGGGAACAGGTTGGTGTCGACCGGCGCCAGCTTGAAGCCGGCGTTGCGCAGATCCACGGAACAGTAGAACGGAGGCGTATGTTCCTGCCATTCCAGCCTGAACCAACGCTCGATGGACGGCGTGGCGTCCAGGATCTTTTTTTCCAGTTCGAGCAGCGGACCGTTCAGCGCGGTGATGAGATGCGGGACCATATCCATCCTAGTGATCGTCTTTTATCGTTCGCCCCGATTGTAGAGGAACGGCCAACCGGGCGCTGGCACGCCCTCTATAAGGATATGCGCCGCCCGACATAAGGGATAACGATATGGGGATGACCTGACGGGAATTAAAGGCCCGATTTCCGGGCTGGCGCCCGGAAAAAAAGAAGCGCGGCGGTGCCGCGCTCTCAAATGGCCTGACAGATACGGGGAGCGTTCTGCAGGTGGAGGAAACTGCCTCACTGGCACTTTATGTGCGCACCACATTAAAGACAATTGAAGCTTTTTAAGATCGGATTTAAGCACTCTACGAAAAATGCACCTGCCTCCTGCCGACCCCTTGCCGGCCCTTGTCAGCGCTGGGGGCATGCTGGCGGGAGGCCCGGCAAGGCGCCCCGGAAATAAAAAAGCCCGGCACGCGGCCGGGCAAAACTCCTGAGAGAAGATTCCCAATCAGCTCTCCAGCACAACACCTTTACGATCAGACCTCATAGGCAGTTTCGCCGTGCGAGGTGATATCCAGGCCCTCGCGCTCTTCTTCTTCCGGCACCCGCAGGCCAATCAGCATGTCCACCAGCTTGTAGGCCACGAAGGCCACCACGGAAGACCATACGATAGTGGTCAGCACGCCTTGGAACTGGATCCAGAGCTGGCCGGCGATCGAATAGTCATCCGCCACCTTGTTGGTCACGTAGTCATAGATGCCCGTGCCGCCCAGGCTCGGCGCAGCAAAGACACCGGTCAGCAGCGCACCCAGGATGCCGCCGACGCCGTGCACGCCGAACACGTCCAGCGAGTCGTCCATGCCCAGCATGCGCTTCAGGCCGGTCACGCCCCACAGGCACAGCAGGCCAGCCAGCAGGCCGATCGCGATCGAGCCCATCGGGCCGACGAAGCCGGCCGCCGGGGTGATCGCCACCAGGCCGGCTACCGCACCCGAGGCACCGCCCAGCATCGAGGGCTTGCCCTTGCCGATCCACTCGCCGAAGGTCCAGGCCAGCACCGCGGCGCTGGTCGCCAGCAGCGTGTTGACGAAGGCCAGCGAAGCCGAACCGTTGGCTTCCAGCGCCGAGCCGGCGTTGAAGCCGAACCAGCCGAACCACAGCAGCGAGGCGCCGACCATGGTGAAGGTCAGGCTGTGCGGACGGATCGCCTCGCGGCCGAAGCCGATGCGCTTGCCGAACATGAAGGCACCCACCAGGCCAGCCACCGCGGCGTTGATGTGCACCACGGTGCCGCCGGCGAAGTCGAGCGCGCCCTTCTGGAACAGCCAGCCGCCCTTGGCCGTCGCGGCGGCGCCGGCGGCAGCGTCGGTGTAGGAATCCGGACCGGGCCAGAACCAGACCATGTGGGCAATCGGGAGGTAGGCAAAGGTGAACCACAGCACGATGAAGACCAGCACTGCCGAGAACTTGGCGCGCTCGGCAAAGGCACCGATGATCAGGCCGCAGGTGATCGCCGCGAACGCGCCCTGGAAGGCGAAGTACGCCAGCTCAGGCACCACCACGCCCTTGCTGAAGGTGGCCGCCACGGCGTCGACGTTCAGCCCCTTCATGAAGAGCCGGTCCATGCCACCGAAGAAGGCATTGCCCTCGGTGAAGGCAAAGCTGTAGCCATAGATGGCCCACAGCAGCATCACCAGCGAGAAAATGACCAGGCACTGCATCAACACCGACAGCATGTTCTTCGAACGCACCAGGCCGCCATAGAACAACGCCAGGCCGGGCAAGGTCATCAGGATCACGAAGGCTGTCGAGACCAGCAGCCAGGCGGTGTCGCCCTTGTTGGGAACAGGCGCCGCGGGGGCGGCGGCCGCTTCGGCGGGGGCCGCGGCGGCAGGCGCTGCGGCAGGTGCAGCCGCGGCGGCTGCGGCCGGAGCAGTTGCGGGGGCGGAAGCTGCGGGAGCCGAGGCCTCCGCAGCCGGCTTGTCCTGCGCCACGGCATGCGTAGACAGGCCGAGACCGGCCGTGCCGATGGCCAGCGTCATTGCGCCGGCTGTCAGGATTCGCTTGAACCAGGTTTTCATGTGATTAACCTCTTGTCGTTGTGCTGTCACAGGGCATCGCCGCCGGTCTCGCCGGTGCGGATGCGGATGACCTGCTCGATCGGGGCCACGAAGATCTTGCCATCGCCAATCTTGCCGGTGCGGGCAGATTTCTCGATGGCTTCGATGGCGCGCTCCACTACGTCGTCGGGCACGGCCACCTCGATCTTCACCTTGGGCAGGAAGTCGACGATGTACTCGGCGCCGCGATACAGCTCGGTATGGCCCTTCTGGCGGCCGAAGCCCTTGACTTCGGTGACGGTGATGCCCGACACGCCGACATCGGATAGCGCTTCACGCACCTCGTCGAGCTTGAAGGGTTTGATGACTGCGATGATCAGTTTCATCGTTTTCTCCTGTGGGCAAGCCGGCTGCGGCCTGCCCTGACTGACGCTCAATTAGAAAGTCTTGGTGAGAGAAGCCCACGCCGTGTTGTTGCCGACATTGTGGTTGTGGCTGTTGGTATAGAACGAGTCCTTCGCGTTGGTGCCGATATAGGCCAGCGCCAGGGAGAAGCCCTTGCCGAGGTCCTTGGTCAGGCCAAGCTTCCAGTCCAGGTAGGAAGCGCCGCTGACGTGCTGCACCGTCTGGTAGCCGACATGCGCGTTCAGGGTCAGGTCCCAGACGTTCAGCGGATAGTTGACGCTCAGGTCGACGTAGTTGCTGTACTTGCTGTCGGCGATGCCGAACAGGTTGGTCAGCGCCTGCGAGAACTTCAGGAACACCGGGCCGTAGCCGATGCCCGCATACAACTCGGTGGTGTAGGGACGCGTGCTGGTATAGCCGCCCGGGTAGAAGTACTGCAGCACACCGACGTCATAGTTGAACTCGAGCTCGTTCACCTTGAAGGTGTTCTTGTAGCCGCCGTAGAAATCCATTTCGATCGGCGCGGACACCGACGAATCGGCATCCGAGATCCAGCTGATGCTGGAGTTCCAGTTTCCGATGTAGAAGCCGCTCTCATGCGCGTAGTCGAAACCGCCCTGAATGGCAGGGCGGCGGTTCGTCTGGCTCAGCCCGCGATAGCGGTAGTCCGAGACCAGCGAAACGTTGGCCGTGAACGTATGGGGCGATGCCGGCTCGGCGGCCGCAGCGGCCGGTGCCGCTGCGGGGGCCTCGGCCGTGCTCTGGGCGAATGCGGTGGCGGCAGAACTGCAGAGAACGGCCGCGCTGACTGCAAGGGCCAACTTCTTCATGGATTTCTACTCCTTTTCCTTTTTGGCTCGGATTTCGTTTATTTGTGGTTCGGTGATACGGTCGAATCCACTACTGCAACTGCCGTGCCAGCTATCGGAAAACCCCGAAACCGGGGAAGGAGGAAATGCGACGGGTGACCGAACCCGCGCTTGAATCTGCCTTGCAGCAAAGCAAGTTCGGGTTAAAAGGTGTCAACGCCGCCGCAAGGGCGCTTTCGCCCACGTGCCTGAAGGGCGATAATCTAGGCCTGACGGTGACCGGCGCGAGCGCCTCCACTAGGGGTTCGCCCGCATTGGGGGCGCACAGATATCGTGCGAAAGCGCGCTAAACGCCAGGTCACTTCCCTCATTGGCACCACCTCGGTGCACAAAGGAGAAACCCATGAAACCGACCGATCTCTTCAACGACCTGCAGAACAAGGTCAGCGAGGCGCTGCGCAATTCGCCGGCAAGGGACATCGAAAAGAACGTGCGCAGCATGATGACCCAGGGCTTTTCGAAGCTCGACCTGGTCACCCGCGAGGAATTCGATGTGCAGTCGCAGGTGCTGGCCCGCACGCGCGCCCGCCTGGAAGAACTGGAAACCCGCGTCGCGGAGCTGGAGCGCCGCGCGGGTATCATCCCGGCCAATGGTGCCGTGGATACCACCGGGGGCGCATGACCCGGGCGTCCCAGCCGACCAGCCTCAAGGCCGCCGTTCTGGCGGCCTTTTTCGTTAACAGTTGTCCATCGGGTGCGCCCGCCCCCGAAGGATGAAACGGTGGGGACCAAGGTGCGCTTTCAGACAGCGTTTCTTAGTAGTTGTCCGGTTAGAACTGCCGAGCGCCTCCTCAAGCATCTTCGACACAGCATTCCCCTTCCACATACACGGCGCGCACCGACAGCGCGCGGTCAAGCACGGTGACGTCCGCCCAGCAGCCCGCGGCAAGCCTGCCGCGATCGGCCAGCCCGAGGTACTCGGCGGGATACAGCGAGACGCGGCGCGAGGCGTCGGCCAGGTCCAGCCCGATCGCGACGAAGTTGCGCAGCGCCTGGTCCATGGTCAGCACGCTGCCAGCCAGCGTGCCGTCGGCCAGCCGCACGCTGCCGCCGGACTTGTAGACGGTCTGGCTGCCCAGGTGATAGACGCCGTCTGGCATGCCGGCGGCGGCGGTGGCATCGGTGACCGCGTATAGGCGCGGAATGGCCCGCAGCGCAGCCCGGATCGCGCCGGGATGCACGTGCAGCAGGTCAGGGATCAGCTCGGCGAACTCGGCGTGCGCCAGCGCCGCCCCCACCACGCCCGGGGCACGATGCTTCAGCGGCGTCATCGCATTGAACAGGTGGGTGAAGCCGCTGGCGCCGGCGTCGAGCGCGGCCACGGCATCTTCATAGCTGCCCAGCGTGTGGCCCAGCTGCACGCGCACGCCGCGTGCGGCGAGCGAGCGGATGATGTCGAGGTGGCCGGGCAGCTCGGGCGCCAGCGTCACCACCTCCAGTGGCGCCGCGCTCAGGTACTGCTCAAGCTCGGGCTGCGTGGCGATGGCCGAGGTATCGGGCTGCGCCCCCAGCTTGCCCGGATTGATGTACGGCCCCTCCAGGTGCACGCCGAGCATGCGTGCCGCGCCTGCCGGGCGCGACCGGCAGGCGCGGCCAAGCGCCTGCAATGCGGGCAGCAGGACTTCCGGCGGCGAAGTCATGGTGCTGCCCAGCAGGCTGGTGGTGCCGAAGCGCACATGGGTGCGCAGGATGACCGGCACCGCCGCCTCGCCGTCCATGAAGTCCTTGCCGCCGCCGCCGTGGTTCAGCAGGTCGACGAAGCCCGGCAGCACATAGGGCGCGTCGTTGTCCGCAGGCATGACGGGCACGCCCTCGACGCAAGCGATGCGCCCGTCCTGGCCGACATGGGCCTGGCCGAAGACCCAGCCTGCGGGGGTCAGGATGTTTCCTTTCATGGCAATAGTCGCCACTGACGAGCTGGCGGCGCGCCTGCACGTCGCACCGGGCGAGCCGCTGCTGCATATCATCCGCACCGGCTACACCCACGGCGACAAGCCGATCGAGCCTACCGACGGCTACTGCCTCAACGATGTCTACGGGGTGAAGCAATAGGCGGCGCCGGCACGGCCACCGGAGGCTCGACCGGCGGTGGTGTCGGATCCTCTTCTGGCGGCAGCGGCAGATCGGGGGGAATGCCCGGAGGAGGCGGCTCGTCCATCGGGGGCACGGTGTGTGCGGGTCGCGCGGGCGCGCCGACGCGAATCTTCAGGGAGCCTGGCATGCGTGCTTCTCCGCGGCAAAGGTCTACCCCCATTGAAGCAAACCCGGCCGGCGCGCGCCAGTCCGGCCCGCGCCAGGCGCCGAAATGCGTCAGGCGTGATGCCGGCGCACGAAGAACAGCGCCGTACCCACCGCCATCAGCACGCTGCCGAAGAAGCGGTTCTGCCAGCGCACCGCGCGCGCGTTGCGGAACAGGCCCTGCATGCGCGACGCCAGCAGCGCGTAGCCGTGCATCACGATCAGGTCCACGCCGCACATGGTTGCCGCCAGGATCGCCAGCTGCGGCGCCAGCGGCTGGTTGGGATCGATGAACTGCGGCAGCACCGCCACCATGAAGATGATGCCCTTGGGGTTGGTGACATTGGTCAGCAGGCCGGTGGCAAAGCGCCGGCGCGGACTCATTACCGCCACGCGGGCCACCCCCGTGGTATCCGCGCTGGTCTCGACGCGGGCGCGCCACTGCTGCACGCCCAGGTAGATCAGGTAGAGCGCGCCGACGGTCTTTACCACGGCGAACGCCTGTTCCGAAGCGAGCAGCAGCGCGCCCAGCCCGCCACCGGCCACCAGCAGGATGATCACAAGCCCGGTCTGCAGGCCGAAGATCGTGGTGGTCGTCTTGCGCAGCCCGTACGACAGCCCGTGACTCATCGACAGCACCGCGCCCGAACCCGGCGACACGGCAATCACCCAGCACGCGGCAAAATAGGCCAGCCAGACTTCCCAATGCATGACAACTCTCCTTTGACAACCACAACGATCCGCGCCGCTGTCCTGGCGGCGCGCATCTCAATACGGGTGAAAACCGGTCAGGAACTGCTCGACCTGCTCGGCCTGGCGCTGGTCGCGCGCGGCATCGCCGGATTCCAGCACCACGGCCTGGTAGGCGCGTGTTCCCACTGCGACCAGCCGGGCAGTCAGACGGCGCGGGGACTGGTCCTGCGGCGATACGCCGCTTACCTGCAGCTCGACGCCCTCCACTGGCTTTGCCGGCTGATCGGCTGACTGGATGGTGACCGGCCGCGTACGCACCGCATCGCCGGCATGCGCACCCAGGTTGGCCAGCAGGCCCGCCTGCATCGACGCCAGCGCTTCGCGCCGCACCGCAGCGTCATCGGCCGGCAGCGTGACGACGCCCACGGCAAACAGGGTATCGTCGACGCGGGCGGCTTCCATCGTCATCGGCAGCTTGCGGCCGGCGATGGCAACCTCGCGCGCAGCGCTGGTCGGCTTGCCCGGATAGAGCGCGGCATAGCCGCCTTCGCCCGACCGGATGGTGCGCCAGTCGTAGCGCGGCGAGCATGCGGCCAGAGCCGTCGCCGCCAGCAGGACTGGCAGGATCACGCGGCCGCGGAAAACCGAGCGCGTACGGAAGAGCTGACGAACCTGCGGAAGATGCATCGGGGGCAATGCCGGGCAGCGGACAGATAAGGTGAAATCCGGGGCAAAAGTACGCAACGGCGGCGGCCGATACCCTAGGACGGAAACCGGTATTATCCGGGAACCGGCGCGTCATTGCTCGCCGCTTCCGCATTGCCCCCGCCCATGTCCCTGCTGTCCTTCACGTTGCGTAGCGCCGCTGTCCGCAGCCTGGTCGGGCTGATGCTTGCCTGCGCGACGCCGCTGGCCATCGCCACGCCGGCACACCTGCCCGCCGCCACAGACCTCGCCGCACACAGCGCCGACGCCGCGCGCCGCGGCGAACCGCTGGTGGTGCTGGTCTCCCTGCCTGGCTGCGGCTATTGCGAAACGGTACGCAAGAGCTACCTCGGCCCGCAGGCTGCCGACGGCCAGATCGCCGTGCGCGAGCTGGACATGACCGCCGACACACCCTTGCGCGACGCCGACGGCACCATGACCACCGCCAAAGCCTGGGCCCGTGCCCACCAGGTGCGCGTAGCGCCGACCGTGCTGTTCCTCGACGGCCGCGGCCGCCAGGCGGCCGCTCCGCTGCACGGCCTTCAACCTGATTTCTACGGTGCCTACCTCGAACAGGCGCTGGACCAGGCACGCGCGGCCGTGGCGGCCAGCCGCTAGTGTCCTGTTCCGCAAGTAACTTGCCAAAATGAAATCGTCCGGTTGCTCGTCAGGCTAGGCGCGAGGAGGCGCCATAGCCGTAGCTATGGCAACGACGAGCAACGACGCATGGCGGGCAACCGGGCGATTTCATGGCAAGGTATTTGCGGAACAGGACACTAAATCCGTCCAACGCGCCGACGCGACAGATTGCCGCAGCCAGCCGGCGGCCAACGAATACCGCCAAGCGGCAGTAGAATGCGATTTCGCCGTTTGACTTTGCCGGACCGCATCACCATGACAAACCCCTCTTCCGCCACTTCCTCCTCGCCCCGCAAGGTCTGGCCATTCGCCGTGGCGGTCGTGGTGGTCGCCCTGCTCGGCTGGTTCGGCTACCGCGCGATGGCTCCGGCCAACAATGTTCCGGCAGCCACCTTCACGCTGCTGTCCGGCGAAAAGGTGAGCACCGCCGACCTCAAGGGCAAGGTCTACCTGATCAACTTCTGGGCCACCAGCTGCGCCACCTGCGTCAAGGAAATGCCCGACATGGTCCGCACCTACGAGCAGTTCAAGGGCAAGGGCCTGGAGTTCGTCGCGGTGGCCATGAACTACGATCCGCCGATGTACGTGATGAACTACGCCAAGACGCGCGGCCTGCCGTTCAAGGTGGCGATGGATTCGGATGGTGCTGCCGCAAAGGCCTTCGGCAATGTGCAGCTGACCCCGACCACCTTCGTGGTCAACAAGGATGGGCGCATCCTGAAGCGCTATGTGGGCGAGCCCGAGTGGGATGCCCTGCACAAGCTGCTGGACGGCGCGCTCGCAAAGTCGGCTTAATTCCGCTTAACGCTCCTCCCCGCAGCGGCCACGAAAAGGTGCTCATCGAGCACCTTTTTTTGTATTCCTCCGGGATCGCGCAGTCCCGGCTTGCGCGGTCGGCCTGTATGGATATACAGTTGGCGCCAGCTTTTTCCTGCCGTCCCTTACCCTTGGCGATTCGCGCACATCCGCGGCCCGCCCGCGCCCGAACCCTAGCCTGTGTCACTCGAACTTGCCCCCGCCGCGGACCTCGCCGCCGCCTCTGAAGCCGAAGCGGCACCCGCCTACCTGTCCCGGCTCAACCCGGAGCAGCGCGCGGCGGTCGAGCACGGCAGCGAAGGGCCGCTGCTGATCATTGCCGGCGCGGGCTCCGGCAAGACCAATACGCTGGCGCACCGCGTCGCGCACCTCGTCCTGAACGGCGCCGATCCGCGCCGTATCCTGCTGCTGACTTTCTCGCGCCGCGCCGCGGCCGAGATGGGGCGGCGCGTGGAGCGCATCGTCGACCAGGCACTGGGCACGCAGACCGGCGCCGGCCGCGCCGCGCTGCAATGGTCGGGCACCTTCCACGCCATCGGCGCGCGCCTGCTGCGCGAATACGCCGAGACACTCGGGCTGTCGCCCGCCTTCACCATCAGCGACCGCGGCGATGCCGCCGACCTGATGCACGTGGTGCGGCACGACCTCGGCCTGTCCGAAACGGCCGGCCGCTTCCCGAAGAAGGAAACCTGCCTGGCCATCTACTCGCGCGTGGTCAATACGCAGGCGCCGCTCGAAGACGTGCTCAAGCAGCAGTTCCCGCGCTACACGATGTGGGTCGATGCGCTGCGCACGCTATTTGCCGGCTATGTGGAAGCCAAGCAGAAACAGCAGGTGCTCGACTATGACGACCTGCTGCTCTACTGGGCACAGGCGCTGACCGAGCCGTCGATCGCACAGGATATGGGCGCACGCTTCGACCACGTGCTGGTGGACGAATACCAGGACACCAACGCCCTGCAGGCGGCGATCCTGCTGGCACTGCGCCCCGACGGACGCGGCCTGACCGTGGTGGGCGACGACGCACAGTCGATCTACGCCTTCCGCGGCGCCACCGTGCGCAATATCCTCGATTTCCCCATGCAGTTCACGCCGCCCGCGCAACAGGTCACGCTGTCGCAGAACTACCGCTCGACGCAGCCGATCCTGCACGCCGCCAATGCGGTGATCGGCCTGGCGGCGGAGCGCTACACCAAGGACCTGTGGTCAGAACGGACTTCCGCCGAGAAGCCCGGCGTGATCGTCGTCAACGATGAAGCGGACCAGGCGCGCTACGTGGTCGAGCAGATCCTGGCGCGGCGCGAGGCCGGGCTGGCGCTGATGGCGCAGGCAGTGCTGTTCCGCGCCGCCGACCACAGCGCGCAGCTGGAGATCGAACTGGCCCGCCGCAACATTCCCTTCGTGAAGTTCGGCGGCCTCAAATTCCTCGAATCGACGCACGTCAAAGACACCATGGCCGTGGTGCGCTGGCTGGAGAATCCGCGCGACCGCATGGCGGGTTTCCGCACGCTGCAGCTGCTGCCCGGCATCGGCCCCAAGACCGCCGCGCGCGTGCTCGACGGACTGGCGGCCGCAACCGAGCCGCTGTTTGCCTTGGAATCGTTCGAACCGCCACCGGCCGCGGCCCCGGCGTGGTCCGACCTGCTGGCGCTGGCGCGCACGCTGATGGCGCCGGTATCGCCATGGCCGTCGGAATTCGAGCAGGTGGTGGCGTGGTACCAGCCGCACCTGGAGCGCATGCATGACGATGCCGCAGCGCGGCTGGCCGACCTGCAGCAGCTCGAGCGGATTGCCGCCACTTACGGCTCGCGCGAGCGCTTCCTGACCGAGCTGACGCTCGATCCGCCCAGCGCATCCAGCGACGAATCAGGCGTGCCCTCGCGCGACGAGGACTACCTGATCCTGTCGACGATCCATTCGGCCAAGGGCCAGGAGTGGAAAGCGGTGTACGTGCTCAATGCGGTCGACGGCTGCATGCCGTCCGACCTGGCCACCGGCACTACCGAAGAGATCGAGGAAGAACGGCGCCTGATGTACGTGGCGATGACGCGTGCCAAGGACCATCTGGATATCGTGGTGCCGCAACGCTTCTACGTGCACCAGCAGGTCGGCTTCGGCGATCGCCACGTCTATGCGTCGCGCACGCGCTTTCTGCCCAATCGCGTGATGCCGCATTTCTACAGCCGCTCCTGGCCGCCACCGCCGATGCCGGGCGAGGCGCCGGCAAAGCCGACGCTGGCGCCGGTGGATCTGGCCAGCCGGATGCGGAATATGTGGCGTTGATGTGGCGCTGAGGTTTAGCGCCACATCAGATCAGGCCACCTTCTCCAGCAGCAACCCCTTCAGGTACTCCGCTTCCGGGAACGCCGCCAGCATGGGGTGATCGGTGCCGGCCGACAGGCGGCGCAGGATGCGCGCATCGGCGCGCGCATCGGTCACGGCGCCGGCGATGATCTTCTGGAACAGCTCCATGCTGATCGCACCGGAGCACGAGTACGTGAACAGCAGCCCGCCCGGGCGCAGCAGCTGCGTGCCGACCAGGTTGATCTCCTTGTAGGCACGCGCGGCGCGGTCGATGTGGTGAGACGACGGTGCGAACTTGGGCGGGTCCAGTACGATCAGGTCGAACTGGCGGCCCTCGGCGCGGAATTCTCGCAGCGTCTTGAAGACGTCGGCATCGAGCCAGGTGGCGCGTTCGGGGTCGAAACCATTCAGCGCGACGTTCCCTGCGGCAATCTTCAGCGCATCGCCAGACGAATCGATCGACGTGACCGACTTCGCGCCGCCCCGCAGCGCGGCCAGCGAAAAGCCGCCGGTGTAGCAGAAGCAGTTGAGCACCTCGCGGCCTTCGGCCAGGTCGCCCACCAGCTTGCGGTTGTCGCGCTGGTCGACGTAGAAGCCAGTCTTGTGGCCGCTGCGCACGTCGACGTAGTAGCGCACGCCGTGCTCGGTCACGGACAGCGCCGGATCGGGCTCGGCGCCGGCCAGCACGCCGGTGACCAGCTCCAGGCCTTCGCGCTGGCGCACGGCGGCGTCGGAGCGCTCATAGACGTTGGGGCAGCCGGTTTCCTTGATCAGCGCCTGCACCAGCGCGGTCTTCCACTGCTCGACGCCCGCGGCATTGAACTGGCAGACCAGCTGACCTTCCGGGCCGTTGCCGTAGTAGTCGACGATCAGGCCCGGCAGGCGGTCGGCCTCGCCGAAGATCAGGCGAACGGCGTCGCTGTCCTTCACCCATTGCCGGCGATGGGCCACGGCGGCGGCCACGCGGCGCTTGAACATCGCGTGATCGACCGGCTCGTTCTCGTCGAAAGTCCACACGCGCGCGCGGATCTGCGATTCGGGGCTGTAGGCGGCCTTGGCGAGAAAGCGCCCGTCGGCCGCGCGGACCGTCACGGTGGAGCCGGGCTCGCAACGGCCTTCGGTCGTGGCGATGCCGGTGGCGTAGATCCACGGATGGCGGCGCAGCAGGGACTTTTCCTTGCCGGGTTTCAGGGTGATGGTGTTCATGTTGGTATGGGAGTACATCGGAGCCCGGCCGTTGAAGCCGCGGATGGGCATGCCGGAGGGCTCCCCTCTCCCGCATGCGGGAGAGGGGTGGGGGTGAGGGCTGGAGCGTCAGCGAAGTGACGGGCGTCAGCATGCCAACGCCTGCCCTCACCCCCGGCCCCTCTCCCGCAAGCGGGAGAGGGGAGAAAACAAAGCGGGAGAGGAAGCCTTACAGCACCACCTTCACCATCGGATGCGAAGTCAGCGCGCGATACAGATCATCGAGCTGCTCGCGGCTGGTGATCCATACCGTCACGGTCAGGCCCAGGTAATTGCCCTTGCTCGACGGGCGCATTTCCATCTTGCCGGCGTGGAAGTCCGGATCGAAGTCCTGCACCAGCGTCACGATGGCTTCGGCAAAGCCATCTTGCATCACGCCCATCACCTTGATGGGGAAATGGCTGGGGTATTCGATCAGCGACTGGTCCGGCGGGATATCGCCCGGCTTGCCACTGTCCTTGTTGTCGGCTGTCATGTCGGATTCTCCGGCGGACTGGCACGCGGGTACTGCGCGCCAGTCTGCTCAATCAGGTCACTTGCGCTTGAACCACAGGCGGATGGTGTCCCACAGGCGGCCGAAGAAACCGGCCTCGGGCACTTCCTCCAGCGCCACCACCGGGAATTCCGCCACCTTGTTGGTGCCGTCCATCAGCTTGACCGTGCCCACCTGCTGGCCGGCGGCGATCGGGGCCACCAGCAGTTCCTGGCGCTCCAGCACAGGCTTCAGGCGACCGCCCGTGCCCTTGGGCACGGTGACGAAGGTCTCGTTTTGCACGCCGATCTTGATGGTGCCGCTCTTGCCCTTGTAGATATCGGGCGTGGCCAGCACCTGGCCCTTGTCGTACAGGCGCAGCGTGTCGAAGAACTGGAAGCCGTAGTTGAGGATCTTCAGGCTTTCCTGCGTGCGGACCTGCTCGGTGGTGGTGCCGATCACGATCGACACCAGACGGCGCGAGCCGTTCGGCACATTGGCCAGCGGACGCTGGGCCGACGAGATCAGGCAGTAGCCGGCCGACTTGGTGTGGCCGGTCTTGACGCCGTCGACGGTCGGATCGATGTACAGCAGGCGGTTGCGGTTGGGCTGCTTGATCTTGTTATAGGTGAACTCCTTCTGCGAGTACATGGCGTAGTACTCGGGGAAGTCCTTGATCAGGCGCGTGGTCAGCGTGGCCAGGTCCACCGCGGTGGTGTAGTGGTTAGGGTCGGGGATGCCGTCGGTGTTGGTGAAGTGCGTGTTCTTCATGCCCATGCGCTGGGCCTCGCGGTTCATCATCGCGACGAAGCCTTCTTCCGAGCCGCCCACGGCCTCGGCCAGCGCCAGCGCGGCGTCGTTGCCCGACTGCACGATCAGGCCGAGCAGCAGGTCCTGCACGCTGACCGGCTTGTTGGGCTCGATGAACATGCGCGACTCGTCGCTTTTCACCTTCAGCACCAGATTGGTCGGCACCACGGTCTGCTCAAGCGTCAGGCGCTTTTCCTTGAGTGCCTCGAACGCCAGGTAGGCGGTCATCAGCTTGGTCAGCGAAGCGGGCTCGATGCGCAGGTCGGCATTCTGCGAAGCCAGGGCCTGGCCGCTGGTCACGTCGTACAGCATCCACGACTTGGCGGCAACCTGCGGCATCGGCACGCCCTGGGCAAGGACGGCGGCAGGCGCGGCGGCAAGTACAACTGCGGCAACGATGGCGGCGGGGGCAAAGGCGGACGCAGAAAGCGGCGTGGCTCTATTCAGCATGTTTCAGTTTTCCGACAAGAAGAAGATTGCGAGGAAGGTTCGATGTGGCGGTACTGGCGCAATGGCGCAAGGGCCAGCCTTACCGGTCCCACGCATTGACGACAAGCTGCTTGATCAGGTGCAGCTTGCGGTGAAAGAAATGATCGGCGCCGGGAATCACGATGACCGGCAGTTCCTGCGGGCGGGCCCAGTCGAATACGCTCGCCAGCGGCACGGTGTCGTCCTGCTCGCCGTGGATCACGATAGTATCGGCCGGCACCTCGGCGACCTGCCAGCGGCTGGCGGCGGTGCCCACCAGCACCAGGCGCTGCGCGGGCGTGCCGGCTTCAGCCAGGCGGCGCGCCACATGCGTGGTCACGAAGCTGCCGAACGAGAACCCGCCCAGCGCCAGCGGCAGCGTCGCGGCCTGCGGCGACCATGCGGTCTGCTCGCGCATCCACGCGACGACGGCCAGCAGGTCATCCTGCTCGCCCACGCCGCTGTCATGCTCGCCGGCGCTGCCGCCCACGCCGCGGAAGTTCGGGCGCACCGTGGCGTAGCCGAGCTGCACGAAGCTGCGTGCCAGCGTCTGCGCCACCTTGTTGTCCTTGGTGCCGCCGAACAGCGGATGCGGATGCGCCACCAGCGCCAGGCCGCGCGGCGCTTCGGACTGGGGCAGGTCGACCGAAAGATCGATCGCGCCGACGGGGCCGGCAATAGTGAGTACCTGGGTGTGCGCGTTCATGATGGCAACGGACGTGACGGCTTGGAGCAGGAATAAAATCCGCCCCGACAGTAGCGTGGCGGGACTGGATGACAAACATGGGACAGACGCGGGAAAAACTCCGGAGACAGCGGAGCCATCAGTCCGCCTCAGTGGTCCACCATCAGCCGCTCGACCGGCTTGCCGTTGAGCAGATGGCTGTCGATGATCTCGTCGATATCGTGCTCGTCGACGAAGGTGTACCAGACGGCCTCGGGGTAGACCACCAGCACCGGCCCGAGTTCACAGCGGTTGAGGCAGCCGGCCTTGTTGATGCGCACGCGGCCTTCGCCGCCTGCGATGCCGAGTTCCTTGCAACGCTTCTTGGCGTATTCCTGCATGGCCTTGGCGTTGTGGTTGGCGCAGCAGTTCTCGCCGGCCTCGCGCTGGTTCAGGCAGAAGAAGACGTGATGCTTGTAGTAGCTGCTCATGCGTGCTGTCGGGGGCAACCGGGGTGCGCTGGCGATTCCGGCGGCGCGGTCCGGTGGCAATGATGGAAGCTCGGAATTATACGGCGTCAGGCCGTACGATCCGCGCTCAATCGCGGCCGAAACCGCCGCGAACGGCCTTTGCGACCTCCATCCGCCGCAACGGTGTGGCGCTCCGGGCACCCAGCATCCACCCAGGCCTCCGAATCTCCGGATTGCCGCATTCCGGATTTCCGGAAACCCGGAGCGCGGCAGCGTCCAGCTTGCCGCCCTTCCCTTTGGAATCAGTGACTTATCGATGACGGCCCGACTGGCACGTCGATTGCGTTTCCATGTTCCAGACGCGCCGCATTCGTGATGGCGCGCGCCCGGCGCCGCCGCGACGGGTACGGTCAACACCGAGGACGACACCATGAGAAAACCCATCTACAAGATCCTGTACGTGCAGGTACTGTTCGCCATCTTCGTTGGCATCGTGCTGGGCCATTTCTGGCCGGATACGGGCGTCGCCATGAAACCGCTGGGCGACGGCTTCATCAAGCTAATCAAGATGATCATCGGCCCCATCATCTTCTGTACGGTCGTCACCGGCATTGCCGGCATGAGCGACATGAAGAAGGTCGGGCGCGTCGGCGGCAAGGCGCTGCTGTATTTCGAGGTGATCTCCACCTTCGCGCTGCTGATCGGCCTGGGCGCCGCGCACCTGCTCAAGCCGGGCGTGGGCTTCAACATCGACCCGTCCACGCTGGATACCGCGTCCATCGCGCAGTATGTGTCGAAGGCGCACGGCCAGAGCACGGTCGAATTCCTGATGCACATCATCCCGGATACGATCTTCAGCGCCTTCGCCAATGGCGACATCCTGCAGATCCTGCTGGTCTCGCTGTTCTTCGGCGCAGCGCTGTCGATCATCGGCGAGCGTGCGCGCATCGTCTTCACGCTGGTGGAACAGGTCTCCAAGGTCTTCTTCCATATCGTCCACGTCATTACCAAGGTGGCCCCGATCGGCGCCTTCGGCGCGATGGCGTTCACCATCGGCAAGTACGGCCTGGGCTCGCTGGTGCCGCTGCTCAAGCTGATCGGCACGTTCTACTTCACGGCCATCATCTTCGTGGTGTTCGTGCTGGGCACGGTGGCGCGCCTGACCGGCTTCAGCATCCTGCGCTTCGTCGCGTACATCAAGGAAGAACTGCTGATCGTGCTGGGCACCAGCTCGTCGGAAGCGGCGCTCCCGCAGCTGATGGAAAAGCTGGAAAAGCTCGGCTGCTCCAACTCGGTGGTGGGCCTGGTCGTGCCGACCGGTTACTCGTTCAACCTGGACGGCACCAACATCTACATGACGATGGCGGTGATCTTCATCGCGCAGGCGACGGGTATCGAACTCACGCTGATGCAGCAGCTGACCATCCTGACGGTGGCGATGCTGACCTCCAAGGGCGCGAGCGGCGTGACCGGCTCCGGCTTTATCACGCTGGCCGCCACCCTGGCCGTGGTGCCCACCATCCCGGTGGCCGGCATGGTGCTGATCCTGGGCATCGACCGCTTCATGAGCGAGTGCCGCGCGCTGACCAACATCATCGGCAACGGCGTAGCCACCGTGGTGGTCTCGGCCTGGGAGCGCGAGCTTGACCGCAAGAAGCTCAACAGCGTGCTGCGGCACGGCGGCGATGAAGCGGAACAACTTGCCGACGCCGGCCAGAACGTCTGACGCCACGCGGGCGGCTGCCCTGGCCGCCCGCCAGCGGGTATCATCGGCGCGACACCCCTCGCGCGCGCCGATGCCCCACTCCGACGATTTTCTCGCCGTACACGATCCCGCCGCCGCCCAGGCGGTGGTGCACGAGCCGGGCACCGAGAACGGCCGCTGGTGGGGCTTTGCCGTCGTGCTGGCGGCAGGGCTCCTGCTGCTGTGCGCGCTGACCTGGCTGGTCTCGGTCCAGCGCGGCATTTCCAGCCTGCAGCAGACCACCGCCACGCGTGCCGATCGCTACGCGGCCACGCTCGAAAGCACCCTCGACCGCTACGAATTCCTGCCCGCGCTGGTGTCGCTGCACCCCTTCGTGCGCGGGCTGCTCGAAGCCCCCGGCGATCCGGCCCGCGTGGCCGCCGCCAATCACTACCTGGCCGAAGTCAACCGCCGCGCCCATGCCTCGGCCACCTATGTGATCGCCGCCAACGGCATCGCGCTGGCCGCCAGCAACCATGGGCAGCCCGGCAGCTTCGTCGGCACCGACTACCGCTTCCGCCCCTATTTCCAGATCGCCGCGCGCGGCGACCTGGGACGCTTCTACGCCATCGGCGTTACCAGCGACGAGCCCGGCTACTACATCGCGCAACCGGTCGAAGCCGGCGGCAAGGTGATCGGCGTCACCGTAGTAAAGCTCAACCTGGAGTGGTTCCAGCGCGCCGGCGGCGGCAGCGCCGAGCCACTGATGGTCAGCGACGACCACGGCGTGATCTTCCTGTCTTCGGTCCCTGAATGGCAGTACCGCACGCTGGGGCCGCTGCCGCCGGAACTGCACGCTCAGCTCGGCGAGACCCGCCAGTACCATGACCGCGACGTCTCGCCGCTGCCGCTGGAGCCGCTGACCTCGCCCGTCACGCGCTGGCTGGCCGACACCACGCTCGACAATGGCGCGCGGCTGGTACGCGTGCGCAGCAACGCCCCGGGGCCGGACGGCAGCGAGCGCGCCGACCGCTATCTGGAGCTCGGCCGCAAGGTCGGCCCCGCCGGCTGGACCATGCAGGTGATGGCGCCGCTCGATCCCGTGCTGGCCAACGCGCGCAATGCCACCGTGGCGGCCGCTCTGGCCTATGCCTGCATGTGCCTGCTGCTGGTCAACTGGCGCCAGCGCCGCCAGCGTGCGCGCGACATGCTGTACAGCCGCCGTTTGCTTGAGGCCGCCTACGATGAGCTGGAGCGGCGCGTGGAGGAACGCACTGCCGACCTGATGGCCATCAACGAACAGCTGGAAGCCGAAGTGACAGAGCGCACCCGCGCGGAGAGCGAGCTGCGCGCCGCGCAGGATGAACTGGTGCAGGCCAGCAAGCTCGCCGCGCTGGGGCAGATGGCCGCCGGCATCACGCACGAGCTGAACCAGCCGCTGGCGGCGCTGCGTACGTTCTCGGACAACACGCGCGTGCTGCTCGAACGCGGCCAGCTCGCGGCGGCCGAAGGCAATCTCGCTGCCATTGCGGACCTGACCGAGCGCATGGGCAAGATCACCGGCCAGCTCAAGCTGTTTGCCGGCAAGGCGCGGCCGACCCGCCGCGCGGTCCCGGTGCGCGCCGCCATCGAGCATGTGCTGGCCCTGCTGGCGCCGCGCCTGGCGGCGGCCACCGTCAGCGTGACCGGGCTCGACGGACTGCCCGATGTGGCGGTGCGGGCCGAGGAACTGAAGCTCGAGCAGGTCCTGCTCAACCTGGTTGGCAATGCGCTCGACGCCATCGCTGCCGCCGGGCTGGCCACCGGGCGCATCGGCATCGACGTGCAAGCCGATGCCGCCACCGTCACCATCGCCGTGCGCGACAATGGCACCGGTATCCCGCCCGAAGACCTGCCCCGCCTGTTCGAGCCCTTCTTCACCACCAAGGAAATCGGCCAGGGCCTGGGCCTGGGCCTGGCGATCTCGTCGTCGATCGTGCGCGAGTTCGGCGGGCAGCTCGGCGCCGCCAATGTCGACGGCGGCGGCGCCGAATTCACCATCGTGCTGTCGCGGGCCACCGCACCCGACCGTGAGCGGCCGGCTTCCCAACCGAGCGAGTAATCCCATGCAAGACGGTCTGCGTGTCCTCTTCGTCGAAGACGAACCCCTGGTCCGGCAAGCCACCGCGCAGAGCCTGGAGCTGGCCGGCTTTGCCGTGATCGCACTGCCCTCGGCCGAGGCCGCGATGCCGCACCTTTCCGCCGATTTTCCCGGCGTGCTTGTGACCGACGTCCGCCTGCCCGGCGCCAGCGGCCTGGACCTGCTGCAACACTGCCGCAATGCCGCGCCCGGCGTGCCGGTGGTGCTGGTGACCGGCCACGGCGATATCACCATGGCCGTGCAGGCAATGCGCGAAGGTGCCTACGACTTCATCGAGAAGCCATTCGGCGCCGACCGCCTGACCGATACCGTGCGCCGCGCGCTGGAACGTCGCGCGCTCGAACTGGAAAACCAGGCCCTGCGCCGCGAACTGGCCGGCCCCGCCGCCGGCACGCGCATCATCGGCCGCTCGCACGCCATCGACCAGGTGCGCGCGCTGGTGGCGAACGTTGCACCCACCGACGTGCCCGTGATGATCAACGGCGAGACCGGCACCGGCAAGGAACTGGTCGCGCGCAGCCTGCACGCGCTCTCCAACCGCAGCGACGGCCCCTTCATTGCGCTGAACTGCGGTGCCGTGCCCGAAGCCATTTTCGAGAGCGAAATGTTCGGCCACGAGGCCGGCGCCTTTACCGGCGCCGGCAAGCGCCGCATCGGCAAGCTCGAACACGCCTCCGGCGGCACGCTGTTCCTCGACGAGATCGAAAGCATGCCGCTGGCGCTGCAGGTCAAACTGCTGCGCGTGCTGCAGGAAAGCACGCTGGAACGGCTCGGTTCCAATGCATCCGTGAAGATCGACGTACGCATCGTCGCCGCCGCCAAGGGCGACATGGATGCGCTGGTGGCACAGGGCACCTTCCGCCAGGACCTGTACTACCGCCTCAACGTGGTGACCATCGCCCTGCCGCCGCTGCGCGAGCGCCGCGAAGACATCGTGCCGCTGTTCGAGCACTTCATGCTGGTCGCCGCCGTGCGCTACCAGCGGCCCGCGCCGATCCTGTCGGAACTGCAGCGGCAGGCGCTGGCCCAGCGCCCCTGGCCAGGCAACGTGCGCGAGCTGCGCAACGCCGCCGACCGGCTCGTGCTCGGCGTCCCCGAAGGCGGCCAGGCTGGCGCGCAGGCCGCCGCACCGGATGAATCCACGCCGCTGCGCGAGCGCATGGAACACTACGAACGCGCCGTCATCGCCGACGCACTGGCCCGCACCGGCGGCGCCGTCAGCCAGGCGGCGGATTTGCTCCAGGTGGGCAAGGCTACGCTGTACGACAAGATCAAGCGCTACGGTTTGTGATCCGGACGCCGCAATAGTGGCATCCTAGGGTTTTTACCGAGCTGCCATTTCAGCGTCACAATCGTCGCCTATAGTCCGCATGCGGTTGCGGCATTGGCAGGTGTCCGACCGCTGCTTCTTT
>NZ_JWMA01000003.1 GCF_000812465.1 Cupriavidus sp. IDO
CGGGGACGCTCCGGCGGCGTCAGCATACCGGTGGTGGCCCCTTACAGCACCTTGGACACGTGGCCCACGTTGGGCGGCGCGGCAAAGCAGTCGCCGACCAGCGCACGCCACTCCTGGAACTCGGGGGCCTCGCGGAAATGAACCATGTGGTTTTCCACGGTTTCCCATTCAACCACCAGCGTGTACTGCTCCGGGTGCTCGACCGAGCGGAACAACTGCACGCCGTGGCAGCCGCGCGAACGCAGGAACAGCGGCGTGGCCTTGCTCACACCCTGCTCGAACTGGCTTTCCATGCCGGGCTTGACGGTGATTTGGGCGATTTCCTTGATCATGATTTCTCTTGCTGGTTGCGGTTGGGCCGGCATCTGCGGGCGGACTGCGTTACCTTAGCACGATCACGCGACGGGGGTCGCGCACCGGGCCGGGCCGGCGCCAGCGCTCGGCCATCTTTTCGTTACCGCGGCCCCTTAGCATCCCTCGCTTGACTGACAGCCATAGCGAACCAACCATGCGCCTGAATCCACGCCGTTCCCTCCTGCTGTGCCTTGCCCTGTCGGGCACGCCCGCGCTAGGCGCCGGCCCTCCGTGCGGCACGCCGGCGACGCCGATTGCCGAGATACAGGGCTCCACGCCCACCTCGCCGCTCGCGGGCCGCAAGGTCGAGATCGAAGCCGTGGTCACCGCCGACTACAGCGGACCGGATGGCTTCAAGGGATTCTTCATCCAGCAGGCGGATGCGCAGCGGCAACACCGTCCTGGTGTGTCTGAAGGCCTCTTCGTCTACGCGCCGCATGTGGCCGCCCGCGCCGGCGACCTGCTGCGCATGTCCGGCAAGATCGAAGAGAAGTTCGGCCAGACCCAGCTCGCGCTGAGCGGCACGCCCGCACTATGCGCGACCGGCCGGACTGTCACGCCGGCCAAACTGACACTGCCGGTGGCCGACACGCAGGCGCTGGCCGCGTTCGAAGGCATGCTGGTCAGCCTGCCGCAGACGCTGACGGTCAGCGAAACCCACGAGCTGGCCCGCTACGGCAGCCTGCTGCTCAGCAACGGCCGCCTGCGCATACCAACCAATGTGGCGCCGCCGGGCAACGACGCCGCCCGGGTTGCCGCCGCCAATGCGCTCAACAGGCTGGTGCTGGACGATGGCGCAAGCCGCCAGAATCCGGGCACGGTTCCCTACCCCGCGCCCGGCTTGAGCGCTGCCAACCCGGTGCGCAGCGGCGATACCGTGAGCGGCGTGCAGGGCGTGCTGGAGAAACGCCACGACGCCTGGCGCCTGCAGCCGGTGCCGGGCGCCCCTGCCCCGGTCTTCCACCCGGCCAACCCGCGCACCGGCGCCCCGCTGCGCCATGCCGGCACCGACTTGCGCGTGGCGTCGTTCAATGTGCTCAACTACTTCAACGGCAACGGCCAGGGCGCGGGCTTCGATGATCCGGAAAATCGCGGTGCAAAGACCCAGGCCGAGTTCGAGCGGCAGGAAGCCAAGCTCGTCGCGGCGCTGCGCGCGCTGGACGCTGACGTGATCGGGCTGATGGAAATCGAGAACGACGGCTATGGCGAAGCCAGCGCGATCCGGCGGCTGACGGCCAGGCTCGGCCCCGACTGGCGCTTCGTCGACCCCGGCCTGCCACGGCTGGGGGGCGACGCCATCGCCGTGGCGCTGATCTACAACAGCCGTACCGTGGTACCCGTGGGTGTCCCGGCCACGCTCGCCATCGACGACCGGAGCCGCCAGCCGCTGGCGCGCACCTTCCGGCGGGTCGGGCAAAGCCTCGCGGTCACCGTCGTGGTCAACCACCTCAAGTCCAAAGGCTGTACCGGTGCGTCCGGCCCGGATGCCGACCAGGGCGACGGACAAGGCTGCTGGAACCCCACGCGCCAGCACGCCGCACAGGCGCTTGCCGACTGGCTTTCCACCTCGCCGACCGGCGTTGCCGATGCGGGCCAGTTGCTGATCGGCGACCTCAACAGCTACGCAATGGAGGCCCCGGTGCGCCTGCTGGCAAGCCGCGGGTATGCCGACATGATGGCGAAGTTCGCGGGCAAGGATGCCTACAGCTACGTCTTTGCCGGCGAGGCCGGCTATCTCGACCACGCCCTCGCCAGCGCGCCGCTGGCACGACGCATCCGGGCCGTACAGCCCTGGCATATCAATGCCGATGAACCGGCCGCGCTTGCCTACTCGCAGGCCTGGCGGGATGCAACGCAGCGCCAGCGCTACTACGCGCCCGATGGCTATCGCTCATCGGATCATGACCCGGTGCTGGTGGACGTGGCACTGGGCGATGCCGTGGACAGCTCGCCAGCAACGCAGCCTGACAGTGGCAGTTCGGGGGCAGGCCCGGTTCCGGTCAGTCCGCACGCCACCGACGTGCCTGACGGCGGGGGCGGTGCTGCCGATCCGCTGGCATTGCTCGCAATCGTCGCCGCGGCCGTCCTGGTGTTGTTGCGCAACCGCGGCTGGTTGCGCTGACAATCGGCGCTGCCACCGGCCGGCAGCCCCATCCTGGCTGCAGCGGCATGGCATCGACGGATCAGAAGCGGATCACGCTCAGACGCGTGAACCATCGCTATTCGCTTCGAGCGTGCGGCCCGGCGTACCGGACACGCCGCGCGTGTCCATGCCTGCGATCGTCAGCGCGCCATCGGTGAACGGATCGACCTGGCGGGTGCGGGCACCATCGGTATAGGTGTCGAACTTGCGGGCCGGATCAGCGGAGGGACCCGAACGGTCCAGCCCAGCCACAGTCAATGAACCATCGGTGTACGAGTCGAGCTTGCGGGCCGGATCGGCGGACACGCCAGCGCGGTCCATCCCGGCAATGGTCCGGGCGCCATCCGTGAACGGATCGGCCTGACGCGTGCGTGCGCCATCGGTAGAGGTGTCGAACTTGCGTGCCGGATCGGCGGAGACGCCAGCGCGGTCCATGCCGGCGATGGTCAGCGCGCCGTCGGTGAACGGGTCCAGCTTGCCAGTGCGCGCGCCATCGCTGAACGGATCGACCTTGCCGGTACGGGCGCCGTCGCTGTAGGGATCCGGCGTACGCACGGCATGGATACCTGCAGCATGTGCAGCACCGAACGAGAGGGCGGCGGCTGTCGCTACGGCAGTCAGCAGGGTCTTGGCGAGGATGGGGGTCATGGCAGTCTCCAACGGGGGGTGAATGTTCCCGTTGGTCGCTGCCCGATACGTGGCCTTACAGAATTTCTTCGAATTTCTTCAGTGTTCGCGCGCAGGCCCGTGCTGCGTGCCGTCTTGCTCCTACGCCGCCACTTTCCGCCGCACCAGGCCCATCGTCAGATAGATCACCACTATGAGGTTGGCGGCTGCCAGCGCGATATGCAGCAGATTCGGATGCCGGAATGCCTCATAGAGCTCCAGCGGGATATACATGCCTCCCGACCACACCCCGAGCCAGTTGCCCCACGCCAGGCCGCGCCACAGCCCATACGCCTCTGCGAAACGCATCAGCGCATAGACCGCCGCCGAACTCCCGATGGCCCAGAGCCGGGCATCGCTCGGATGATTGAGCAGCGCAAGGAAGATGGTTGGATAGCGGCTGGCCGGGTTGATATGCAGGCGCATGATGATCGATTCCGCCAGCGCCTGGGCATCGCGATGCAGCAGCGCGACCAGCCCGAGGCCGGCCAGGATCACCAGCGCGCCCTTGGCGGCCTCGAACAGCGCAATGCTCTTCAGGCCAAGCGCTTCCTGCTTTGCCATGGGTGGGGCTCCGTGGTTGTGATGGAAAGCCGATATTGTGCAACACCGGCCATCCACAACCCGCGCCCGCACCGTTTCCGTTCAGCGCGAGTACTCCCGTTCGCGCATCGGACCGTCGGCATCGATGCCGCCGTTGGCCTCGATCGGACCATCCACGGTCAGCGGCCCGTCGACCAGCAGATCGCCTCTTACGACCATGGAGCCGTGTATCGTCAGCGGCCCGTCGAATTCCTTGAGATAGCCGCCCTGGAAGGGAATCCCCGCGGCGCTGACCGGCCCCGAGAAGTACGCCGCCGTTACCGGACCACGTGCCCGCACGCGGCCCGCGACGCTCAGTCTGCCGTGAACCACCACCGGTCCCCTGGCATGGACCGAGCCGCCCACCGTGATCGGCCCCAGTTCCTGTGGCTGCCCATGCACCGGCCGGATCGTGCAAAGCACCAGCCCGAGCAAGGCGGCCGTCATCGCAAGCGTGAAGCGCCGCGCCGTGGCAGGCATGACGAAGACGTGGTTCATGCGGATCTCCTGTTCGGCATCCGACGGCTAACGATGCTGCTTCTGGTAGGTGCCGACCAGTTCCGCATGTGCCAGCACGTGCCCGTGCATGGCACGCTCGAGCGCCGCCTTGTCGGGCATGCCAAGGTCCGGCAGCACCACGTCGAGCGCATAGAGCTTGAGGAAGTAGCGGTGCCGGCCGACCGGCGGACACGGCCCGCCGTAGCCGGTGCGATGCCAGTCGTTCAGGCCCTCGCGCGTGCCGGCTGGCAGGCCGGCCTGCCCGACCGCCTGCGCCAGCGCGCCGGCCTGCGGCGGCAGGTTGTAGAGCACCCAGTGCACCCATGTCATCTTGGGCGCGGCAGGGTCCGGGGCGTCCGGGTCATCGACGATCAGCGCCAGGCTGGCAGTGCCGGCAGGCACGCCCGACCAGGCCAGCGGCGGCGAGGCGTCGGACCCCTCGCAGGTGTGCCGCGCAGGAATGGCGCCCCCGTGGGCGAACGCGGTGGAAGTCAGGGTAAGCGGCATGGAAGGCCTCGTCTGGGCGGACGGCGCCGGCGCGGCAAGCATGACGGCACCGGCCAGCAGCAACGACGGCAGCGCGGACCGCTGCCAGGGCAATACGGATGTGAGGCGCCCGAGTCTGCAGCGCGGCAACATATCGGCCCCATCAGGTGACGGCTGTTCCAACTTAGTGCGGATCACAAGGCGATGCAAGCAACCCGCGCGTCACGCGGCGACCTGCCTCTGCCTGCGCTAGCGCGCCGCTTCCAGCTTCGCCTTCAGGCGTCCCACCGCATCGGTGGATTCGGCTTCAATGCGGGGGCGCAATACAAGACGGTTCATCAGCAAGAACAGCAGCGTAGGGGACTGATAGGTGAAATCGCGCTCAAAGCGCGTGCTTTCGCTGGTGGGCGTGAGTGATGGCGTCAGCGCCGGGGTGAGCGTGTAAGTGACCGTTCCGGCCTTGCGCCCTTCGATCTCGCCTTCGATCACCCATTCGCGCGGCCGCTTGCTGTCGGTCACGGTCCAGACCACCACGCCACTGCGGCCGGCCACCACGAAGGTTTCGGTCACGCGCTCGCCGGTTGCCAGAGGATGATCGGTGGCGCCGCTAACGCCAAGCGAGGACGGATGCCAGGCGGGCCAGTTGCCCGGCGTCGACACATAGTCGAACACCTCGGCCGGCGGCCTGGCGATGATCACTTCGTTATGGATGCGCGTACGGTCAGCCCACGGCAGCGGCACGAACAGGGCTGCAACGATGATGATGACGGCGAGGATTCCCCACCACAACGCTTTGTGTCGATGCATGTCAGCGGGGCAGATCGCGCGCCCCGGGCGCATGGCGCGATGCATCCAGTGTAGTGACCCGGATGCATCGCGCCAGCCCCGCCGACTTGCACGCTGGACTAGTTGCTCCCGGTGCTTCCCGCCCGTGCAGTCTGGTTGGCGGCCACCGATTCCGGCAGCGGGCCCCATCCGCCACCCAGGCTCCGTACCAGCGAGACCGTTGCTGCAGCGCGCAAACCAGCCACCTGGTTGGCGTCGCGCTGCGACTGCAGCACGGTGCGGTCGGCATCGATCACGGTCAGGTAATCCACGGCGCCGGCGTCATAGCGGCTGCGCGATATTCGCGCGGCACGGCGGGCTCCGCCCAGGGCGCTGTCGAGCGCGCCGGCCTGCTGGCTCAGCCAGCGTACGTCGGCCAGGCTGTCTTCCACCTCGCGGAACGCCACCAGCACGGTCTGCCGGTATGCCGCGACGCTCTCCTCATGCGCGGCGCGGGCGCCGGCCAGGTTTGCTTTGTTGCGGCCACCGTCGAAGACCGTCTGGGCAATCGTGCTCCCGATCAGCGGCCCGAGCGCCCACGTCCGCGAAGACCACTTGAACAGGTTCGCGAGGTCCGCCGACTCGAAGCCGAACAGGCCCGTCAGCGTGATGCGCGGGAAGAACGCCGCCTTGGCCACGCCGATGCGCGCGTTGGCGGCGGCCATCTGGCGTTCCGCCGCCGCGATGTCCGGGCGCCGCTCCAGCAGCTCGGACGGCAGCCCGGCCGGGACGGCAATGGGCGCCGCGTCGAACGGCCGCGCCGGCAGCGAGAACGCCGCCGGCGGCACGCCGGTCAGCACGGCCAGCGCATGCTCCTGGTTGGACCGGCGGCGTTCGATCCCGGCCAGGTCCGCGCGCGCGGTGCCGAGTTCGGCTTCCGCGCGCGCGGGATCGAGGTCGGTGGTCTCGCCCGCGTCGAAGCGCTTCCTGAGCAACTGCAGCGCGTCCTCGCGCAGCTTGATGGTGGCATTGAGCAGATCGCGTTCGCTGTCCAGCGTGCGCAGCGCAAAGTAGGCCTGCGCGGTGTCAGCCTGCAACGCCAGCTGGACGGAGCGGTACAGGTCCTCGGCAGCTTCGCCATCGGCGCGTGCCGCATTGACGCTGCTCGCCACGCGGCCGAACAGGTCAAGCTCGTAGCTGGCAAAAGCGCGCGCCTTGAGCACGGTCTGCGCCGGCACCCGGGTGCCGTCCGGCAGCCCTTGCGAAGCGGCCGACGGTTGCGAGCGCGTCGGGTCCAGGCCCACGCTCAGTTGCGGGTAGAGATCCGCTTCAGTGGCGCCGGTGAAGGCGCGGGCCTGCTTGAGCCGCGCCGCGGCAATCGCCAGGTCCTGGTTGGAGGTGCCGGCGGCGGTCATCAGGCGATCCAGCTCGGGATCGCCGAAGATCTTCCACCACTCGCCGCGCTGCTGGCCTTCGGCCGGGGTCGCGGTCTTCCACTGCGCGCCCTCGGCCTGGGCGGCCTCGGCTTCCTTGTAAGCCGGCACGGTGGCGGTATCGGGCACCTTGTAGGTCGGGGCCAGCGAGCAGCCGGCCAGGATCAGCGCGGCCGCCAGCGTGGCCAGTTTCGGCAGGAACTGATTTGTCGAAAACGCAAAGGCATTCATGTTATTCACCATTATTCAGCCGAGGCGGCCAGTACCTGGGCCTGCTGCTCTTTCGCCCTGGCCCGCTCGCCGCGCGTCGCCCACAGGCGCAGCGCCACGTAGAACACCGGGGTGAGGAACAGCCCGAAGAAGGTCACGCCAAGCATGCCGGCAAACACCGCCACGCCCATTGCATGGCGCATCTCCGCACCGGCGCCGGTCGACACCACCAGCGGCACTACACCCATGATGAACGCGAACGACGTCATCAGGATCGGGCGCAGACGCAGGCGGCTCGCTTCGATGGCGGCCTGCACTACCGTGCGGCCGTGATGCTCCAGCTCGCGCGCAAACTCCACGATCAGGATCGCGTTCTTCGCCGACAGGCCCACCAGCACGATGAAACCGATCTGCGTGAAGATATTGTTGTCGCCACGCGTCAGCCACACACCGGTCATGGCGGCCAGCAAGCTCATCGGCACGATCAGGATCACCGCCAGCGGCAGCGTCAGGCTCTCGTACTGGGCAGCCAGCACCAGGAACACCAGCAGCACGCACAGCGGGAAGATCCACACACCCGCATTGCCGGCCAGGATGTCCTGGTAGGTCAGCTCGGTCCATTCGAACTTCATGCCCTTGGGCAGCGTTTCAGCAGCGATGCGCTCCGCGGCAGCCTGCGCCTGCCCCGACGAGAAGCCCGGCGCGGGCCCGCCGTTCATGTCTGCGGCGGTGAAGCCGTTGTAGCGCACCACGCTGTCCGGGCCGAAGCTCTGCTTCACCTGCACCAGCGACGACAGCGGCACCATGTCGCCGGCGGCGTTGCGCGTCTTCAGCTGCAGGATGTCTTCGGCATGGGCGCGGAACGGCGCGTCTGCCTGCACCTTCACCTGGTAGGTACGGCCAAACTTGTTGAAGTCGTTGACGTAGGCCGATCCCAGGTAGGTCTGCAGGGTATCGAACACATCCGTCACCGGCACGCCAAGCTGCTTGGCCTTGACGCGGTCGAGCTTCACGTCGAGCTGCGGCACGTTCACCTGGTAGTTGCTGAAGATGCCGGCCAGCTCGGGTGTGGCGCGCGCCTTGTTGGCGAAGGCGTTGGTGGCCTCGAACAGCGCGTCATAACCCAGCGCGGCACGGTCCTCGATCATCAGCTTGAAGCCGCCGATGGTGCCCAGGCCCTGCACGGGCGGCGGCGGGAATACCGCGATAAAGGCGTCCTGGATTGCCGCGTACTTCTGGTTCAGGTCGGCGGCAATGGCGCTGCCGGACAGTTCCTTGCTCTTGCGCTCTTCAAACGGCTTGAGCGTGGCGAACACGATGCCGGCGCTCGGGCTGTTGGTGAATCCGTTGATCGACAGGCCCGGGAAGGCCACCGCCGACTCCACGCCCGGATGCTTGAGCGCGATCTCCGACATCTTGCGGATCACGTCCTCGGTGCGGTCCAGCGTGGCGCCGTCGGGCAGCTTGGCAAAGCTCACCAGGTACTGCTTGTCCTGTGCCGGCACGAAGCCCTTCGGCACCATCTGGAACACGCCCCAGGTCAGTGCCAGCATCACCGCGTACACGCCGAACACCGCGCTCTTGCGCGAGATCACGCCTTTCACGCCCTTGCCGTACTGCTCGGCGCTGGCGCCGAAGAAGCGGTTGAAGCGCTTGAAGAAGCCGCCCAGCACGCGGTCCATGGCGCGCGACAGCCAGTCCTTGGGCGCGTCATGGCCGCGCAGCAGCAGCGCGGACAGCGCCGGCGACAGTGTCAGCGAGTTGAAGGCCGAGATGATGGTCGAGATCGAGATCGTCAGTGCGAACTGCTTGTAGAACTGGCCGGTCAGGCCGCTCATGAACGCCAGCGGCACGAACACGGCGATCAGGGTCAGCGCGATGGCGATGATCGGGCCGCTCACCTCGCGCATGGCCTTGTAGGTGGCCTCCTTGGGCGTGAGTCCCTCCTCGATATTGCGCTCGACGTTTTCCACTACCACGATCGCATCATCGACCACGATACCGATCGCCAGCACCAGCCCGAACAGCGACAGCGCGTTGATCGAGAAGCCGAACGCATGCATCAGCCCGAAGGTCCCGACGATCGACACCGGCACCGCCAGCAACGGGATGATCGACGCGCGCCAGGTCTGCAGGAACAGGATCACCACCAGCACCACCAGCAAGATCGCCTCGAACAGCGTATGCGTCACGGCCTCGATGGAGTGGCGCACGAACTGGGTCGGGTCATAGACGATGCTGTAGTCGATGCCGTCAGGGAAGTTCTGCTTCAGTTCTTCCATGGTCTTGCGCACGTCATCCGAGATCTGGATGGCGTTCGAGCCCGGCGCCTGGAAGATCGGAATGGCCACGGCCGGCTTGTTGTCCAGCAGCGAACGCAGCGCGTATTCGGACGCGCCCAGCTCGATACGGGCGACGTCCTTCAGGTAGGTCACGCCGCCGTCTGCCGAGGTACGCAAGACGATATCGCCGAACTCCTCCGCTGAATTCAGGCGGCCCTGCGCATTGACCGAGAGCTGCAGGTCAGCGCCCGGCAGCGACGGCGATGCACCGATCACGCCGGCCGCCACCTGCACGTTCTGCTCGCGGATGGCCTTGACCACGTCGCTGGTAGCGAGCTGGCGCTCGGCCATCTTGTCCGGGTTGAGCCACACGCGCATGGAATAGTCGCCCGAGCCGAACAGCTGCACCTGGCCCACGCCCTGGATCCGCGCGAGTCGGTCCTTGACGTTGATCACCGCATAGTTGCGCAGGTGCGTCATGTCATAGCGATTGTTCGGCGAGACCAGGTGGACCACCATGGTCAGGTCCGGCGAGCTCTTCACGGTAGTGATGCCCAGGCGGCGCACGTCTTCCGGCAGGCGCGGCTCGGCCTGCGAGACGCGGTTCTGCACCAGCTGCTGGGCCTTGTCCGGGTCGGTGCCCAGCTTGAAGGTGACCGTCAGCGTGAGCAGGCCGTCGCTGTTGGCCTGCGACGACATGTAGAGCATGTTCTCCACGCCGTTGATCTGCTCTTCCAGCGGCGACGCCACCGTCTCGGCAATCACCTTCGGGTTGGCGCCCGGATACTGCGCCCGCACCACCACGGACGGCGGCACGACTTCCGGGTATTCCGAGATCGGCAGCCTGAACATCGAGATGGCGCCAATCAGGAAGATCAGCACCGACAGCACCCCCGCAAAGATCGGGCGGTCGATAAAGAATTTCGAGAGATTCATCTTGGTCTCGGCCTGGTTGGGCGTAAAAGGTCCCCTGGCGGCCCGCCTTGGCGGGCGCCATCTGCATCACGGGGATGGCAAGGATTGACTGGCTGTGGGGCGCGGCGATCAGCTCACCGGCTTGCCCTCGGCCTCGGTTTTCTCGCTGGCCGCCTGCTTGCGGTCCGGCACGGCACCGCGCGGTTCCAGCTCGCTGCGGTATGCCATCGCCACCGGCTTGGGCGCCACCGTGTCGCCCGGCCGCACACGCTGCAGGCCGTTGACCACGATGTTCTCGCCCGGCTTCAGGCCCTTGCGGATCACGCGCAGTCCTTCATAGTTGGGCCCCAGTTCCACTTCGCGGTAGACCAGCTTGTTGGCGGGATCGACCACCAGCACGAACTTCTTGCCCTGGTCGGTGCCGACCGCGCGGTCGTTCACCAGCACCGCGGGATGCGGCGAACCGCCGCCGAGCTTGATCTTGGCGTACAGCCCCGGCAGCAGGCGCCCGTCCTCGTTGTCGAACACGGCGCGCACGCGGATGGTGCCGCTCTTGGGGTCCAGGCGGTTGTCGACCGACTGGATCTTGCCCTCGTGCGGATTGCCGTCTTCATTGGCCAGGCCGAGATAAACAGGCAGGTTGGCTTTGCCGCCGCCCGCGCCCGGTGCCGTGTAGCGCAGGTAGCTCTGCTCGTCGATCTCGAAGCTGGCATAGACCGGCGACACCGACACTACCGTCGTCAGCGCCGGCGATGAGGTTCCGGCCGCGACCAGGTTGCCCACCGTGATCTCGGCGCGCGAGACGCGGCCAGTCACCGGGGCCGTGATGCGGGTGTAGGTCAGGTTCAGCTTTGCCACATCGAGCTGCGCCTGCGCGGCACGCACATTGGCATTGCTCTCGCGGGCGGTGTTGATGCGCTCGTCGAACTCGCGCTTGGACACCGCGTTGTCGTCCAGCAGCCGCTGTGCACGGACCTGCTCGGTCTGTGCATGGGCGGCGCGGACCTGCGCGGCCGCCAGCGCTGCTTCGGCGCGCGCCACCTCGGCCGCATACGGGCGCGGATCGATGGTGAAGAGCGGATCGCCCTTCTTTACCAGCGCGCCTTCGCGGAAGTGCACGGCATCAATGGTGCCGCTCACGCGCGGCCGTATCTCGACCCGGTCAACCGCTTCCAGGCGGCCCGAGAATTCATCCCACTCGGTGATGGTCTGGCCTACCACGGCCGCCACTTCGATGGACGGCGCGGGCGGCGGGGTGTTGGCATGCGCTTCGCCGCCGTGCCAGGGGCGAAGGACCGAGGTTGCCACGCCGGCGCCAAGCACCACGACGATGGCAAGGGCAATCCATGTACGTCGATTCTGGTAATGCATTTCTCTAAACTCCTGGTTCGGGTTTTCTTCAACCGGAAAAGCAAATGGCCGAACGCCGCCTGCCGGTCCGCGTGGGCGGATCGGGACAAAGGCCGGGCTAATGGTCTGACTCGGGCCGGCTACTTGCCCGGTAGCGGCCAGCGAACTGGCCGCACGGAGCCGGCTGTCTCGTTCCGGAGCGGCTCAGCCAGCTGGCTTGGCTCCGGGCCGGCCGGATGTGGCTCCGGGCCGGCGTTCGGTCAGGGGTGAGGCGTCGTCGGTCCCTGCAAGACATCGCTGCAGGAACAGCGCACCTTCGTCTACCCATGCCTGACAGCTGTCATGGGACTCTTCCACGCCGTCGCCGCAGGCGCCGGGCATGATCATGGCTTCGGCCGGCACACCGGCTTTGCCCAGGCGCCCGGCGAAGGCTTCGCCTTCGGCACGCAGCGCGTCGAATTCAGCCACCTGGATCAGCGTAGGTGGCAGCCCCGCCAGCCGGGAGGCCATGGCGGGAGCGGCATACGGATGCACGCTTGCCGCGGGCGTGGGCAGGTAGTCGCGATAGTTGCAGGCCAGCTGCCGCAGCGTCTCCATCGGCACCTGGTTGCCCGACCATTCCGAGCTCGAGGCGTGCTGCAGGCAGGGATCGGTCACCGGCCGGATCAGCCACTGCCCCAGCGGCTGCGCCGTGCCGCGGTCGCGCAGCATCTGCGACAGCGCGATCGCCAGGTTGCCACCGGCTTCCTCGCCCACCAGCGCAAAGCGGGTCTTGTCGACTTTCAGGCGCTTGGCATTGCGCAACACCCATTCCACCGTGCTGTGCGCATCCTCCGGCGCGGCCGGGAACGGATGGTCCGGCGCCAGCGAATAGTCCGGCGTCACCACCACCGCGGGCACCGAAGCGGCCAGCGCGTACACCAACCGCCGCGCCTTCTCCAGCCCGCCATCCACAAAGCCGCCGGCGTGCAGGTACACCAGCCAGGGCAGCAGCGCGCCGCCCTCCGAAGCCGGCGCCGGATAGCCCGCCGGGTAGCACAGGCAAACCGCAATTTCCCGGTCGCCGCTGGTCACCGTGTGCTCCACCACGCGGGCCTGCGCATTGCCGGCTGCAGGCGGTGCGGCGGGAAGGCGATGACCGGGCTTTTGTGGCATGGCGGCGTGCGCACCGATGGGAAAGCGCGCTTATCATGTGTTGCGATGGAACGGATTATGGTGATTGACGGGGATGGGATAAAGCGAGACATTGCCAATGCACTGTTCCCAAACTGGAATAATCGCTGTGATCGAAACCCCACGCATGACAAGGTCTTCGGAAATGTGATTCACTCCCGCTCTCGGCACGCAGATCGCGGGTTCACGGCGCGGCGAGCCGAAGGAGCGACGGAACCAGCCACCCAGCCTGGCCCGCATCCTGATCTCCCGAAGGCCTGCCGCACAAACCGGCGCAGGCGTCCCAGGTACTTTTCTCCCGGCCCTTCAGTTCAGTTCAGTTCGCAACAATCGATTCGCAAGTCGTCGTTCGGAAACACGCGGCACCCGTTATTCAGCAGGCAACCCCGCTCGGCGATGCCGTCCGGAACTCTCGTCGGAACATCATCATGGATCGTCTCGTTTCAATGCAGGCATTCACCCGGGTGGTCGATGTCGGCAGCTTCGCGCGGGCAGCCGAGTCGCTGGACCTGCCCAAGGCCACCCTCACCCGGCTGATCCAGAACCTGGAAACCCACCTGGGCGTGAAGCTGCTGCACCGGACCACCCGGCGCATCAGCGTGACCAATGACGGCGCCGCCTATTACGAACGCTGCGTGCGCATCCTGGCCGATGTGGATGAGGCCGAGCAGTCGCTGACGCGCCACAACAACTCCCCGCGCGGCACGCTCAGGGTGGATACCACCACAGCGCTGGCGCGGCTGGTGGTGATACCGCACCTGCACGACTTCTTCCGCGCCTATCCCGACCTCAAGCTCGAGCTGACCCTCAACGGCAAGCCCATCGACCTGCTGCAGGAAGGCGTGGACGTGGTGCTGCGCGTGGGCGCGCCGGTCGATGAATCGATGGTGGCCCGGCGCATCGGGCATCTGCAACTGGCCTACTACGCTTCACCGATTTACCTGAACCGCTTCGGCACGCCGCGCGACCTGGCGGAACTGGCGCAGCACAAGGCGGTGAACTACCTGTCCAACCGCACCGGGCGCGAGATGCCGTGGCCGATGGCGCGCGGCACGGAGCGCAGCGACGTCCTGCTGCCGTCGGCGATCTCCACCAACGATGCCGAGGTCTACCTCAGCTGCACGCTCGAAGGCCATGGCATCGCCCAGCTCTCGCGCGTCATGGCCGAGCCCTACGTGGCCAGCGGCAGGCTGGTGGAAATCATGACGGACTGGAAGACCGAAGAACTGCCGATCTCTGCGATGTACCCGCAGAACCGGCATCTCTCGGCCAAGGTCCGGGTCTTCGTCAACTGGGCGGCAGAGATCTTCGCGCGCTACCCGCACTTTGGTGCGGCGGCGCAGCAACTGGCCGCATGACCTGGCGAGGCCGGAATTGCGAAGGTGGGAAATCGCCCTGAGGCGGAATCCAGCGTAAGTGTGCCGTCCTATACTGTTTCTTCCGCAATTACGTGAAAGAGAGGGTTCCGATGAAACGTGTACTTTTCAGCCTGGCAGCCGGGGCGGCAATCACGATCACTCTGGCCGGCTGCAGCGGCACAGGCATGGGCAGCACCGCCGCCGGCCGTAGCGGTGCCAAGGCCGTTGCCACCCTCTCGCCCAAGAGCGACACCAACACCGGCGGTACGGTGACCTTCCAGCAGCAGGCCGGCGGCGGCGTGATGATGGTGGCCAGCGTGACCGGCCTGCCGCCCGGCACCACCCATGGCTTCCACGTTCACGAAAAGGGCGACTGCTCCGCGCCCGATGCCATGAGCGCAGGCGGACACTTCAATCCGACCGGCAAACCGCACGGCCAGATGACCATGCCAGACCACCATGCCGGCGACATGAACAACCTCACCGCGGACGCCGGCGGCAATGCCAGGGTCAGTGTGCTGCTGCCCGACCTGAGTGTGGGCAGCGGCCCCAACAGCGTGATCGGCCGCGCTGTGGTGGTCCACAAGGACCCGGATGACTACAAGACGCAGCCGACTGGCAATTCGGGCGGACGGATTGCGTGCGGGGTAGTGGCGGCGTCCTGAGGTCGGCCTGCTGCAGTCAATCGACACTGCTGGCGTTCTCCCTCTCCCGCAAGCGGGAGAGGGGAGAAAGCCCTGCCTCGCTGCCCTCCTCAATACCCCTTGAAGTTCGCGTTCACGCGCTGCCGCAGGTAGTCGCCGGCGCTGATGGGCGGATACGGCCCTGGCCGAGCGCCGGCTGAAGGCCTGAGGCGCCTCTGCCTGCAGAAAGCCAGCCCGGTGCGCCGGAATCAAATCTGGTCGAGCAGGCTGCGCACGATATCGGCCAGCCGGCCGGCGCGTTGCCGGCCCCTGGCGTCGAGGTCCATGCCGCAGCCGCTTGCCAGCGCCTTGAGTCCGAACAGCGCGTCGCCGACATCGCGCCAGCCCGGATAGTCGGCGTACACCCGCTCCAGCGCGGCGGCCCCGGCCACCACCTGGGCGGGCACGGGCTGGTTGCCGGCGGCCAGGTCGTCAAGCGCGGCGGCGGCGTCAAGCAAGCCTTTTCGGTTCATGTGGTGTCTCCCCCGGAAGTCTGTTCTGGTCGTGCCCGCGCACTGACAATCCACGTGGCATCGGCGGTCGTGGCCGCGCTGCTACTGTAGCAGGAGTTCCGCAGCGGGCCGCGATTGCACCTCTCCCGCCCCGGCCATGGCAACATGTGGGACATTCCCTGCACCGTCCGCCCAGCCCCGGAGGCCCCGGAACACGCCATGCCATCGCCGACAGACGTCCCGCCCCGCCCGGTCCGACGTGGGCTGCGCATCGTTTCGTGCCTGCTGCCCTGCGCCGCCCTGCTCGGCGGCTGCGCCCTGCCGCCGCTCGACAACCGCACGCCATCGGCGGCGCTCACACCTGCCGAGGCACTGGCTACGCCGCTCGGCCGCGCGCTGGCCGGCGAGCTGGACCGGCATCCCGGCCTGACCGGCATCCATCCGCTGTCGGATGCGCACGCAGCCTTCGCGGCGCGCGTGCAACTGTCGCGCGTGGCACGGCGCACGCTGGACGTGCAGTACTACATCTGGCGCAACGACCTGACCGGCACGCTGATGCTCGAAGCCCTGCACGCCGCCGCCGACCGCGGCGTGCGCGTGCGGCTGCTGCTGGACGACAACGGCATCTCGGGCCTGGACGAAACGCTCGCCGCGCTCGATGCGCACCCGAACATCAAGGTCCGCCTGTTCAACCCCTTCGTCATCCGCAAGCCAAAGCTCCTGAATTTCCTCACCGACTTCTCCCGCCTCAACCGGCGCATGCACAACAAGTCGTTCACCGCCGACGGCATCGCAACCATCGTCGGCGGACGCAACGTGGGCGACGAGTACTTCGGCGCGACCGACGGCGTGCTCTTCGCCGACCTCGACGTGATCGCAATCGGGCCCGCCGCCTCCGACGTCGCGCAGGATTTCGACCGGTACTGGGCAAGCGGCTCGTCCTATCCCGTCGACCGCATCGTGCCTGCGGCCAGCATAGAACAGCTTGACGCCCTCGTCAGCAAGGCGCAGGCAGCCGAACGCGAGCCGGCCGCCGAAGCCTACATGGCCGCGCTGCGCGACCAGCCGGACGTGCAGCAGATGCTGAACGGCACACTGACGTTCGAGTGGGCGAAGACGCGCATCGTCAGCGACGATCCCGCCAAGGCGCTGAACCAGGCGCCACCCGAGACAATGGTGCCGCACCAGCTCCGTGAAATCCTGGGCGAACCCGAGCGCGAACTGGACCTGATCTCGCCATACTTCGTCCCGGCCGAGTCCGGCACCCGCTACTTCACGCAACTGGCCGAGCGCGGCGTAGCGGTGCGCGTGCTGACCAACGCGCTCGAAGCCACCGACGTCGCTGCGGTGCACTCAGGCTACGCCAGGCGGCGCGCTGAACTGCTCAAGGCGGGTGTCGACCTGTACGAACTGCGGCGCTCGGCCGGCGCCACCGACAAGAAGGAAGAACGCGCCGGCCCCTTCGGCAGTTCGGGATCGAGCCTGCACGCCAAGACCTTTGCCGTCGACGCGAACCGGGTCTTCGTCGGCTCGTTCAATTTCGATCCGCGCTCGGCCAGGCTCAATACCGAGCTCGGCTTCGTGATCGACAGCCCGACGCTCGCCGGCAGGATCGAATCCACCTTCGCTACCGCCGTGCCGCAAAACGCCTATGCGGTCCGCCTTGACGACAACGGCAAGCTGTACTGGCTGGAGCGGCGCGGCGACGAGGTGCTCCGCTACGACACCGAGCCGAACACAACGTGGTGGCAACGGCTGGGAATCTGGTTCATGTCGATCCTGCCGATCGAATCGCAGCTGTAGCGAGCCGCTTAGTGACGACGACTGCTCACGCGCGGGCCGATAACTATCGGCTGCCGAGCGGCCATGCAGAAGGTCACATTCACAGTGCGCCCGGATCGCAGTACGCTGGCAGTTGCCGTCATGCCCCACAACGCAGACAGCGAGGAGCGAGCCATGTCCCTGCCCCACCTATCCTCCGGCCAGGTAGCCAGCGTGCTGCCGCTTGGCGCCAAACTCGAACAGACCCCGACTTCAGCGCTCTTCAAGGAAGAGCGCCTGGAGGTGATGCGGCTGGTGCTGACCGCCGGCAAGCACGTGCCGACGCATTCGGTGGCGGGTCCGGTCACCATCCAGTGCCTGGAAGGGGAAGTCGATATCGGCGTGGACGGCGGCCACCGCCTGCTGCGCCAGGGCGACCTGGTCTACCTGGCGAGCGGCGTGGCGTATGACGTCACGGCGATCAGCAAGGCTTCGCTGCTGGTGACGATCGTGCTGGACAACGGCAAACGCTAGCCGGCCGCCTTCCGGCAGCGTCCATGTGCATGCGGGCTCAGTGAAGATTGCTGTCACGGCATGCCTTGCCGGAATAAGTGTCATGAGCGCCGCCGGCCTACCGGCAACGGCTCCGGTATCCGACTATGCAGACGTGCGATGCGACATCGCCAATGCAAACGGAAACCAGGCCAAGGAGCTGCATCATGACACTGCAAGACAAACTCGACGCCTTCAAGGCGGATTTCAAGGCCGGCAAGGCGCCGTACTTCGCCCCGCCCGAGATCCACCCGATCATGGAACGCGCCACTGCGGAACTGATTGCATCCGGCCAGGCGGAACGCGCGCTCAAGGCCGGCGACAAGGCACCGGCATTCGTGCTGAACGATCCCGATGGCAGGCCGGTCTCTTCGGAAGAACTGCTCGCCAGAGGGCCGCTCGTGATCAGTTTCTATCGCGGCGTGTGGTGCCCGTACTGCAATATGGAAATGCAGGCGCTGCAGGAGGCACTGCCCTCGTTCGAGGCGCTCGGCGCGAGCCTGGTCGCGATCTCGCCGCAGAACCCGGTCAACAGCCGCAAGTCCGTGCGCACCAACGGCCTTGGCTTTCCGATTCTCAGCGATACGAAGAACGACGTGGCCGCGGCCTTTGGCCTGCGCTTCTCGCTGCCGGACTATCTGGTGGCGCTGTACAAGACGCTGAAGAACGACCTGCCTGCGTTCAATGGCGACCCGAGCTGGACGCTGCCAATGCCAGCGCGCTATGTGATCGGCCAGGACGGTACCATCCTCTATTCGGAGGTGAACCCGGACTACACGCATCGCCCGGAGCCGTCGGACATGCTGCCTGCATTACGCAGCGCCACGGGCCGTGTAGTGGCCTGATCAAGCGTCCTCAGCAGGCGCGCCGGCATCCGCGGTTGCCAGCGTCGCCTCGATGAACGCCACGAAGGCGCGTGCCTTGGCACTCGCCATGCGGCCGCCGGGGAAAACGGCCCAGAGGTCGACCGGCGGCAAGCTCCAGTCGCTCAGCACCTGGCGCACCTGGCCGCTCTCCAGCTCGGGCGCGAACATCCATTCGGAGGCAATCGCCAGCCCGAGGCCGGCCAGCACCGCCGCCCGCACGCCCTCGGCGGCGCTCACGCGCAGGCGGCCGGAGACAACCACCGCGACTTCCGTGCTGCCATCCCGGAACTCCCACGCAACACCTCCGCCCCGCTGGTCGTAGACGATGGCCTGATGCGCAATCAGATCGGCGGGTTGCTGCGGCACGCCCGCGCTGGCGAAGTAGGCCGGCGTACCCACCACCACGCGCCGGCTCTGCCCGATGCGTCGTGCGATCAGGCTCGAATCCGCAAGCTTGCCCATGCGCAGGGCCACGTCGATGCCCGCTTCCATCAGGTCGATATTGCGGTCGTCGAGCACGATGTCGACTTCGAGCTCCGGATGTTCCGCGAGAAAGGATTTCAGGCGCGGAATGACGTTCAGCCGCGCGAAGGTCACCGCGGCGCAGACGCGCAGCCTGCCGGTCAGGCTGGCGCCGGCCCCGCGCGCGGCCAGCTCGGCTTCGTCGGCTTCCTCGATGGCGCGTCGGGCGCGCTCATAAAACTGCTGCCCGGCTTCGGTCGGCGTCAGGCCGCGCGTGGTACGGGCCAGCAGGCGCACACCGAGGCGCGCCTCCAGCTGGGCGATGGCCTTGGAGATCGCCGGCTGCCCCACCTCCAGCCGGCGCGCGGCCGCCGAGAACGAGCCCGTCTCCACCACGCAGACGAAGGTTTCCATTGCACCCAGGCGATCCATGTCATGCCTCCGTGACCGGAAGCGTGCCCGCACTGGCCTGCGCCTTCCCGATCAGTTCTTGCCGATATCTTCCAGCATCCGCGTCATCAGGTACAGGCGCGGCACGATGGAGTCGAGTTCGATGTACTCGTCGCGGGCATGGTAGCCGAAGCCGGCCAGGCCGAAGCTCTCGACCACGGCGGCCTTGCCCGAGCGGCCGGCATAGCCGGCGTCCGTGGCACCGCCGGTGCCTTCGGTCAGCGCCAGCGGACGGCCGTCGAGCTCCGCATAGATTTCCTGCGCATGCCTGGCCAGGGCGCGGCCCTTGCCGTCGGCCACATACGGCGGGCGCCCTTCTTCCATCAGGACGGTGGTCTGGGTATCGGGGATGATCTGGCCGGCCTTGACCTTGTCCTGCAGCGCGACCTTGAGCTTCTCGGCGCCGCCGTTGACCGTGACCCGCACATCGCCGTACGCGACCGCGCTTTCCGGGATCTGGTTGCGCACCGTGCCGGCGTTGGCGTTGGTCCAGTTCAGCTGCGTGCCTGGCACGAGCTTCGCCACGTCGCGCGTCTGCTGCAGCTGGTAGGCCAGCTCCAGCAGGGCATTACGGCCGAGTTCAGGGGCAGTGCCGGCGTGTGCCGAGCGCCCCTTGACCTGCATGGTGGCGGTGGCCGTGCCGCTCGCGCCCAGCAGCAGCGATTCCACCTTCACGACCGACTTCGCCGCGGTCGGCTCGCACGACAGCACCACGTCGTGCTGGTCGGCCAGCTGGGCAATGGTTTCGCCCGAACCGACCGAGCCCACTTCCTCATCCGGATTGAACAGCACGGTGAGCTGGGCATAGTCGCGCCAGCCCTTGTTCTTCAGGATCTCCAGCGAATGCAGGATCACCGCAATACCGCCCTTGTCATCGGCGATGCCCGGGCCATACAGGCGGTTGCCGTCCTCGCGGATCGGCTGGGTGGCGAGCGTATTGGCCGGATAGACGGTGTCCATATGGGCGATCAGCATGATGCGTCGCTTGCCGGTGCCGGTGAACGTGCCCTTGACCATGGTGCCGGGGCTCTTCGTCACGGCCACGCGCTCGACCTTCGCGCCCAGCGCCTGCAGGCGCTTCTCGGTATAGCTGGCCATCTGCGCCAGGCCCGCCGCGTTGGCGCTGCCCGATTCGATCGACACCATCTCCCTGAGCGATTGCACCAGCGCAGGCTGCGCGGCCCGTGCCGCCTCCAGCAAGGCGGTATCCGGCGCGGCGGCCAGCGCGCTGCCGGCTCCGGCAAGGGCCAGTACGGCGGCTGCGGCCGCCCTGGCGATAGGACGAAGCGAATGCATGAAGTCTCCTGGCGTGTCGTTATGGGGTGCCGCAAGATGCTAGCCCTTGCATGAACCCGTGGGGAGGACCAATATCGCCATTCGGAATGCCGATCCCGCCAAGCCCCCCGCTATCGCCACCCTCATGCCCGCCAGCCCTGCCCCGCTCCACGTCCGCCTGCTCTGGTTGCCCGAGGCCATGCCGGGCACCCTGTTCACCACGCTCGATGTCTTGCGCACCATCGCCGGCGTCGCCCGTTTGCAGCGCCCCGATGCGCCGGCCACATTGAGCTGGCAGGTGATTTCCGCCAACGGACGCGCCGTGCCGGTGAGCCTGCCGGGCATGATTGCCGCCACGCGCCGCTCCCGCGCACCCGATGCCCGCACGCTGATCGTGATCCCCGGGGTGCTGGCCAGCAATGCGCACCAGCTGGGTGAAATGGTCGCCGGCGACACCGCGACGCTGCGCATGCTGGAGCGCCATGCCGAAGCCGGCGGCTGGATTGCCGCGGCTTCCTCGGGAATGCTGTACCCGCTGCAGATGGGCTTGCTCGATGGCGCGCGCCTTGGCGCGCCGTGGGTTTACCAGAGCTGGATGACGACGCGATTCCCGCGCTGCGATTTCGCCTCGGACCAGCCGATGAGCGTGCACGAGCACGTGTTCACCTGCGTGGCGCCTGCGCTGCAGGTCGAGTTCATGCTGCGCGTGCTGGGCCATCTGCATGATCCAGACCTGGCGCAGGCAGCTTCGCAGCTGCTGCTGTACCAGCCGGAGCGCCAGCGCAACGTGCCGGAGCTGGTGTCGCGGCGCTGGCTGAGCAAGACCGCGGACAGCCCGGTGTACCGCGCCATCAACTGGCTGCAGGCCCATGTGGGCGAACCCTACCGGTTGAGCGCGGTGGCGCAGGCGGCGGCCGTCAGCGAACGGACGCTGCTGCGGCATTTCCGCCAGGTCACGGGACTTTCACCGCTGGATTACCTGCATACGCTGCGCGTGGAGCGCGCCCGCATGCTACTGGAGGTCACGCTGCACGGCACGCAAGCCATTGCGGAAGCCTGCGGCTATAGCGATGCCGCTGCCTTCCGGCGGCTGTTCCAGCGCGCCGCGGGGATGTCGATGTCGGACTATCGTGCGCGCTTTGCCTTGCGCGCGCAGCGCCGTTACTGGCGAATGGAAGATGCTGCGGGCGCAGGCCGCGCGCGCAGCCGCTCATGATGGCTGCATGCGCGGCACGGATTTGCGCTCAGCTGCGCAGCGCGATGTGGTTGATGACGTTCTCCACGCCCTGTATGTACCACGCGTCGCGCTCGATCTGCCGTCGCGCGGTTTCCGTCGAGGCATAACCATCCAGCGTCACCACGCGGTTCTCGGTGCGCACGCCGATGCGCCCGGCGTCGACGAAGGGGTCGGTCTCCAGCACCAGCATCAGCGCCTCGGTGATTTCGTCGTCGCGGTCAGTTTCGGCCGGTGCCACCACCAGCTCGTTGACAACGCAGCGGCAACCGCGCGACCACCATGCCAGCACGCCTGCCAGCCGCATATGCGACAGGCTGATCACCTGCCCGCTCAGCGTCACCACGCCATTGCTGGCGGATACCTCGATCCAGCCGTTGCGCTCGCCGACGGCTTCGCGCATCGGCTCGAGCTGGCCCTTTATCTTTGCGCAGATCTTGCAGTTGCGGAAATCGATGGCGTTGAGCAGCCGCTCGCACACCGCGTCGCGCAGCTCGCCGTCGCCCACCGGTACGCCGCCGTCCGTCACGCGCAGATGGTCAATAACGCTGGTCACTCCGTCCACCCGCCGCACCATCGCGGCCGCACGGGTCTTGTCGACGATATCGGCCACCTCGCCCTCCAGAATCAATGCGCCGTCTGACAGGCGCAACTGGATGGTGGGATGGAGGTGATGACTGTGATAAGGCACATGTGCCAATGCTGCGCGAGCCTGCGTCAGCACCGCTTCGCTACTCTGCATGATGTCTGCCTCGCCTGATGGTCTGGAGATGGGAAGGAGCGCGCTCCTGCCCGCGAGCGCGCCTGGCGCGGTGCCGCTTCGTCCCGCAGGGTCCGGCGTTGGCAGGTGGAAGCGACAACCGCTTCCCCATTATAGGAAGCGGTCCGCCGCCCGTTCTGCCCGCTCAGCGGACGGTTTGCCCCTGCGCCTCCCGCAGTTTTGCCACCTCCTGGTTGCGCAGGATGAAACGCTGCACCTTGCCGCTCGGGGTCTTGGGCAGTTCGGCGACAAACTCGATCTCGCGCGGATAGGCATGGGCCGCCAGGCGCTTGCGCACGTGCAGGCGCAGTTCCTCGGCCAGTTCCGGCGTGGCGCGGTATTGCGGATCGAGCACGACGAAGGCCTTGATCAGTTCGGTGCGCTCGGGATCGGGCTTGCCGATCACCGCGGTTTCCACCACGGCGGGATGCTCGATCAGCGCGCTTTCCACATCGAACGGGCCGACCCGGTAGCCCGAGGTGGTGATCACGTCGTCGGCGCGGCCAATGAAGCTGATGCTGCCATCGTCATTGAGTTCGGCGGAGTCGCCGGTCAGGTAGTAGTTGCCGACAAACGAACTGGTAGCCGTGCCGTGATAGCCACCGAACCAGCACATCGGCGAGCGTGTCAGGTCCAGCGCCAGCGTGCCCGGATTGCCCGGCGGCAGTTCGCGGTTCTCGTCGTCGACCACCACCACGCGGTGGCCCGGGCTGGCAAACCCGGCTGCGCCCATGCGCACCGGATGCGCCAGCGCATGGTGATTGCACAGCACCATGCCCGTTTCGGTCTGGCCATAGTGGTCATGGATCGTCACGCCCAGCTCGCTCGCGAACCAGCGGATCACCTCCGGATTGAGCGGCTCGCCGGCGCTGCTGACCGCCCGCAGCTTGCCGCGCAGCGGGCCCGAGACCGCCTTGCCCGCGGCAATCAGCAAGCGGTAGGCCGTCGGCGACCCTGCCAGGTTGGTGATGCCGTACTTCTCGATCACGCGGCAGGTGCTTTCCACGCTGAACGGGCCGTCGTAGAACGTGGTCGGATGGCCCAGTGCCAGCGGCCCCGTGACGGCGTAGTACAGGCCGTAGGCCCAGCCCGGATCGGCCAGGTTCCAGAATGCGTCTTCGTCGCGCAGGTCGACGGCATCGCGCATATAGCCCGCAAACGCCACGATCGCCTTCAGCGGCACCTGCAGCGGCTTGGCCGGCCCGGTGGTGCCGGAGGTGAACATCATCAGGAAGGGGTCGTCGCCGCGTCGCATGACCGGCTCGAAGCTGGCGGGCTGGCGGTCCAGTTCGGCCCAGAAGCTGAAGTCGCCGCGCACCAGGCCGCGGCCCTTGTTGCCGGCCACGGTGAGGATATCGGGGCAGCCGGCCACGTCGTCGAGCTTGGCGCGGTTGGCGCCGTCGGTCACCACCAGCTTCGCGCCCGAGGTATTGAGACGGTGCTCGATGGCCTTGGGCCCGAATGCCGTGAACAACGGCTGGTAGACCGCACCCGCGCGCCACGTACCGAGGATGGTGACGAGCAGCTCCGGCGTACGCGGCAACAGGCCCGCCACGCGGTCGCCGGGCTGCACGCCCCGCGCCTTCAGGAAACCGGCAAATTGCGCCGACAGTGCCTGCAACTGCGCGAAGGTGTAGGTCTGCGAGCTACCGTCGCGGCCTTCCCAGAACAGCGCGATGCGGCCCGGCAACGCGTGGCGGTCGCAGCATTCGACGCAGGCATTGATGGCCTCGAGGCTGCCGTGCAACTGCCTTGCCACGGTGTCCTGGTAAGAGAATCCGGCGAAGGTCTCGGCGTAGTCGCGCATGGGTGTCTCCAGAAGTTATGCGGTATTGATCCGGTGCTTTTTCGTGTTATGCGGCCTCGTGCCTGCCAGCACGGCGCCATGTGCGCACACGAGTGTGGGCCAGGCGAACGGGCGGGACAATATCCGATTCCTCCATCGGCGCTGACCGTTTTTGCCATGCAGCCTTCGCGCCCCTCTTTCATTATGCAACGGGTTCTAAGAGAGGTTGACGAGCGCGCAAGCCGCCGCTAGACTCCGCCGTTGTTCACAGCCTTGGGGTTCCAATTGGACTCAGCCAGTTGTCCTGACCGACACATCAGGTAATCCCGGCCAGACCCTTCGTCCCTCCTGCCTGCATTGCGCCGGCAAATCACAGGGCCACCGTCTGGCAGGTATCGCCTGACGGTGCGCATCCGCTGCGGTTCGCCGCACGTTCTCCGCACCACCCGAATTCGAAAGTACGCTTGCGCGTTGGCCGCTGCCATGCGCGGGCTTCGTCACGGCCTTGCTCGCGCGCGCAGCGCTTGCCATCGCCGCGACACCGGCTGCGCACAACGCGTGCGCCATCGCCTGCACGCGCCCGTGCGCCAGCGATGACGCATTCCGACCGACACCAGAACGGAGATCCATCATGCCCGACGACCCTTGCAGTGCCATATGCCCGCCGGCGCGCGCCAAGCCTGGCATGCGCGCCTTCATTGCTTCCCCGCCCCGGCTGCCAGTGCCGGCATGGCCTGCCTGAACGGCGCCGGGTCGGGACATCACTGGAGATCCATCATGAAGTTCTCGATCCTGCTGCCCGACTTCCGCCACCCCGAAGTTGCCGCCCACGACGCCGACCGCCTGCACGCGGTGCGCGCGATGCCGGGCGCCGGCCGCCTGCGCGTGCGTCGCGCGCTGCTGCGTGCATGCGCCTTGCTGCGTCTGCGTCTCCAACCGCGCTGATCCCGCCACGCGTCGGCTTGACGGGGCGCTGTATCGCGCGGACGATGTCTGGCATCGTCGCGGCGCGGTGCGGCCCGCCGCGACGCCATCGCGACATAGCCCGGGAGAAAGCCGCCGATGTGCACCAACTACGCGCCGGTCCAGCGGCAGGTGTTGCGCGATGTGTTCGGCGTAGAACCGCCGCCTGGCCTGTTCAAGGCCGAGACGTATCCCGACTATCCCGCCCCAATCGTGCGCGCCTCGCCCGACGGCGAGCGGCATTGCACGCTAGCGAGCTTCGGCATGGTGCCGAGGAAGCGCTTTCAGCCGGGTGCCCGCAAGTTCGACACCACCAACGCGCGCAGCGAAACCGTCGGCGAACGTCCGGCATTCGCGAAGTACTGGCGCCAGGGCCAGCTCTGCCTGGTGCCGGTCAGCGCCTTCTATGAGTTCGCCTATCCCGAAGACGGCACGGCGGCCAGCCCCGGCAAGCCGGTGCGATGGCGCGTCTGGCTGCCGGCCGAACCCGCCTTCGCCGTGGCCGGTCTCTGGCGCGACTGGCCCGACGGTGCTTCTTCGTTCACGATGCTGACTGTCAATTCGGAAAAACATGCGCTGATGCACCGCTTCCACAAGCCCGGCGACGAAAAGCGCTCGGTGGTCATCGTGCCGCCCGCACAGTGGGACGACTGGCTCACCTGCCGCGATCCGGAAGTGGCACGCACGTTCCTGACGCTCCTTCCGCCAGAACGGATGGCCGCCGAGCCTGCGCCAAAAGTGCCGGGTGCGGCCATCCCCGACGCGGACTGAATCCGCGGACCGTCGCTGCCGCGCCACAACGCCGCGGACCGCGGGTTGCCGTGAAATGGATCGCCGGTACACTCGTTTGCGGGGCGGTTAACGGGTACGCCCCACCACTTCGAGCCCTCGACCACCCCGGCCGAGGGCTCTTTTGTTTGTACCCCGCGAATCGCTCCTGTTTTCCCGCCAGGATCGCGCCGGCCGGCGCAAACCTATGGCTGATGCGGGTTTCAAGTGCACCATGCCCTACCTCAAGAGGGTGTCGGACGTAACGATTGCTGCGCATACTGCCCCCCATCACCGGCCAGAAGAGCCGGCAAACAAGGGTCAGAAATGCAAAACATCGTCGTCGTCGGCGGGTATTTCCTCGCCTGCCTGCTCGCCTTGCTTATCGCCGCCCGCTGGATCTTGCGGAATCACCCGGCATTGCGGGAGCCGGACCCGGCCGAGCCCGAGGCCGGCGCTGCAGCCGCAGACCGATCCGAGCCTCCGCCCGCCTGACCTCATCGCCACCAAAACCCGGCGAAAACCACGCCAATTACGCCCAAGTTCCATTTCATGGAACCGATCGGGCTCCTGCCTGCCTTATCACTGTTGCCGCGCCGGTCAAACGGCCCCGCTGCACTCTCCTCCGACATAATGCGCGTGTAATAGCCGACACGCCCCGCTGCCGCCCGGCCGCGGCACTCAAAACAAGAAAGGAAAACAGGGATGGCACTGACTTCCAACAAGCTGCCGGCATGGACCATCTGGGCGCCGCTGGCGGCGGCGGCGACGCTTGGCCTGGGACTGGCGATGCCCGGACAGGGCTGGCTGATCGCGCTGATGGCGGCGGCGCTCGCCGGCGCCGTGTTCTCCGCCGTGCATCACGCCGAAGTGGTGGCGCACAAGGTTGGCGAGCCGTTCGGCACGCTGGTGCTGGCGATTGCCGTGACAGTGATCGAAGTGGCGCTGATTGTTTCGGTGATGCTCTCTTCCGGCCCGGAAAAAGCCGGCCTGGCGCGCGACACCGTCTTTGCCGCGGTGATGATCATCTGCAGTGGCATCGTCGGCCTGTGCCTGTTCGTCGGCGGCCTGCATCATCGCGAGCAGGCCTTCCAGGCTCCCGGCGCCAACGCAACCATGGCCGTGCTGGCCGCGCTGCTGGTGCTGACGATGGTATTGCCCAACTACACCAGCTCCTCGCCCGGCCCTGTGCTGACGTCCGCGCAGCTCGCCTTCTCGGGCGTCATGTCGCTGGTGCTTTACGGCTCGTTCGTCTTTGTGCAGATCATCCGCCACCGCGACTACTTCCTGGTCGAAGGCAGCTCGGATGAAAACGTCCACGCACCGCCGCCGCCGGCACGCATTGCCACCGTGAGCGCCCTGCTGCTGCTCGTCTGCCTGGTTCTGGTGGTCGGCCTGGCCAAGCTGCTGTCGCCTTCGGTCGAAGCCGCGGTGCTCAATGCCGGCGCGCCGGCGGCCGTGGTCGGCATCGTGATCGCGGCGATCGTGCTGCTGCCCGAAGGCCTGGCCGCCCTGCGCGCGGCGCGTGCCGACCGCATCCAGACCAGCCTGAACCTGGCGCTGGGGTCGGCGCTGGCCAGCATCGGCCTGACCATTCCCACGGTCGCCGTGGTCTTTATCTGGATCGGCCAGCCGCTGGAACTGGGCCTGGGCGCCAAGGACATGTTGCTGCTGGTATTGACGCTGGTGGTCTCGTCGCTGACGCTCGGCATGGGCCGCACCACGATCCTGCAGGGCGTGGTCCACCTCGTGATCTTCGCGGCGTACCTGTTCCTGTCGATCGTGCCCTGAGCACAGGCGCCGGCAAGGCTCCGCCCCCGGCCCGGCGCCAACTTGCGCTTCCCATCCTTCCGGCGGCGCCTAAACTGGTAAATCCTGCCACCCCTTGCGCAGGCCAGACCGCGCAAGTACCGGAGAGCCACATGCTGGAAGTCGCCGTCACCGCCGCCGACCATGCGATCGGCCCAGACACCGCCAGGGTTACTGTCGTCGAATACGGCGACTTCGAATGCGCCTACTGCCAGATCGCGTACGGCGCCATGAAGATCCTGATGGAGCACTACGGGCCGCAAGTGCGCTTTGTGTACCGGCACTATCCGCTCACCAGCTGGCATCCGTCGGCGGAAGCCGCGGCCGAGTGCGCCGAGGCAGCCAGTGCGCAGGACAAGTTCTGGCCGATGTACCGCATGCTGTACGAGCACCCGTACGGCCTGAAGCCCGATGCGCTGCGCCAGTACGCCGGCATGATCGGCATGGATCTCGGCCGCTACGACAGCGACATGGCCACGCACAGCTTCCTGCAACACGTCCGGGCCGACCAGCAGGGCGGCACACGCTGCCATGTCCGCGGCACGCCTTCGTTCTTCGTCAATGGCGCGGTGCAGGATGTGACGTTCGGCATGGAGCGGCTGCAGATGGCGATTGATACCGCGCTGGCGCACTAGCCCAGTACCTCTGCCCCTAGTTCGCTTTCCAGCCATTCCCGGAAGCGCCGTACGCCGGGCCGCGCAGGTGCGGCCTCGACGATGCGGTAGCCCATGCCGTCCGCCACGTGCTGCGGCAGGACAACCTCCAGCCGGCCACTGGCAAGCAGCGGCAAAACCAGCGGCGTGCGGCCAATGGCAACGCCCGCACCCTGCGCCGCCGCGTTCAGCACGTCTTCGTACTGCGAGAAATACAGGCAAGGCTGCCGCGGCGAGCGCGAAAGCGCCAGGCGCCGGTACCACTCCGTCCATGACATCCAGGGAAAGCGCCCGGCCGGGTCGTAGTAGACCAGCAGCGGTATTGAAGTGAGTTCGCTCGCGCTCCGGATACGCGCGGCAACCGCCGGCGCGGCCACCAGCATCAGGCGCTCGCGCAGCAGGGGGATCTCGTCTGCGGCAGGCTGGCCCAGGCGGATCGCCACATCGAAGCCTTCCCTCTCCAGATTGGTGTTGGCCTCGGACGCATCCACGCGCACGTCGATGCCGGGCGCCAGCGCCTGGAAGCGTGCCAGCTTCGGCACCAGCCACAGCGACGCGAACGATGGCGTAGTGGTTACCGCGATCGAGACGCGGTCCGTGGCCAGCACGCGGTCGACGGCATCGCCCAGCTGGCCGATCGCTGCGCGTGCCGCTTCATAGAGCTGCCGGCCCTCCGCGGTCAGGCTCAGGCCCTTGCCGCCGCGCAGGAACAGCGCCACACCCAGTACTTCCTCCAGGCTTTTTACCTGCTTGCTCACGGCCGACTGCGTGAGGCACAGCTCCTGAGCGGCGGCGGTAAAGCTCAGATGCCGCGCACTGCATTCAAAGCCACGGATGGCGTCGAGCGACATGGCACGCAAGGCATTGGCGGAAGCAAGGCTGAGTAGCGTCATGACGGGCTGGAATACCTCGGATGAAAACACTTCCGGCCACCCCGGCCGGATCACGACAACAATGATGTCACGGCCTGACCAACCCGTCAGGCGCAATGAGGAGACTGTCGTGAAGCATCCCCGGCTCTGGCGCATTGCCGGCCGCGCGCCGCAATGCATACGGCTCGCCCGCGGCGACTGCCTGACTTGCCTGCAGGGCCTGGTGTGGGTCACCCAGGCATCCATGGATCGTAAAGAAGCCTGCTCCGACATCGTGCTCGCACCGCGCGAGCGCTTTTGCGCGGCGCACGCGGTCACGTGCCTTGTCTCGGCATTGCACCGCGAACCGGCATGCGTCGCCATCGAAGCCGAGGCTGCATGGATCGCCGACGCATGGCCCGCATCCATTCCATCCCCCGAAGAGAGCCACACATGACCGACCTGATCGAGACCGAACGCCTTGGCCAGCATGCCTTGCTGGTGCTGAACCGGCCCGAAAAACTCAACGCCCTCAGCTATGCACTGATCGACGCACTGACAGCAAGCCTGCGCGCGCTGGAGGCGGACGATTCGGTCCGCTGCGTGATCCTGACCGGCAAGGGCCCGCGCGCCTTCAGCGCCGGTGCTGACATTGCCGGCTTTGCGCCGGATATCGCGGCGTCGCCGGAACGGGCGCTGCGCAACTTTCTGGAACGGGGCCAGGCCCTGACCCGGTATATCGAGAACTTCCCGAAGCCGGTCATCGCCGCGGTCAACGGGCTGGCGTTCGGAGGCGGTTGCGAGGTAACGGAGGCGTGCAGCCTGGCGGTGGCAGCCGAACATGCGACCTTTGCCAAGCCGGAGATCCGGCTGGGCTTTCCGCCGACCTTCGGCGGCACCCAGCGCCTGCCCCGGCATGTCGGCCGCAAGCGCGCCAACGAGATGATCCTGACCGGCGATGCCATCGATGCGGTCATGGCCGAACGGATCGGCCTGGTCAATCGCGTGGTGCCCGCCGATGGCCTGCTGCCGGCCTGCGTGGCGCTGGCGGACCGCATTGCGCGGCACTCGCCGCTTGCGGTCACCGCTTCGCTGCGAGCCGTCACCCGTGGCATCAATCTGCCCATCGATGAAGGACTGGCGGTGGAAGCCATGCAATTCCGGATCGCCGCTGCATCGGACGATGCGCGCGAGGGCACGCGGGCGTTTGTGGACAAGCGCGCCCCGGTACTGCGCAGCCGCTAGCCGCCTGCGATGCCGCCTGCGGTTTGCCCCCGGCAGGCGGTGGCCGGCAACCCATGCGGGCTGCCGGTCACGCCACTCACACCGCGAGCTTTTCCGCAGCGTCGCGCAGTGCAGTGCGCAGGCCCTCTTCCACCACCGGGTGGTAGAACGGCATGCCCAGCATCTGGTCGATGGTCAGGCCCTGCTGGTATGACCATGCCAGCAGGTGCGCGATATTCTCGGCGCGCGGGCCGGTCCATTCCGCACCGAGGAAGCGACCCGTGGCCTTGTCTGCGTAGACGTGCATCAGGCCCCGGTTCTTCAGCATCACGCGGCTGCGGCCCTGGTCCTCGAAGCTGACTTCGCCGATGACAAAGCTGCCCTCGGCCAGGTCTGCATAGCGTTGGCCGACCATCGCGATCTGCGGGTCGGAGAACACCACGGCGAGGGGCGCGCGGCGGGCCAGCGGCTTCACCTGCGGATACGTCGCGGCGTTCTCGCCGGCCGCCCTGCCTTCATCGGCGGCTTCGTGCAGCAGCGGCAGGATGTTGTTGGCATCGCCGGCAATAAAGACCGGCGATACGCCACACTGCAGCGTGGCCGGATCGAACACCGGCACGCCGCGCGCATCCAGCTCGAGCCCGGCATTCGCCAGACCCAGGCCGCGCACGTTCGGCACGCGGCCGGTGGCGGCCAGCGCGTAATCGAACTTCTCCGTGACGGTCCTGCCATGGCGGTCGAGATAGGTCACCACGACCTCGTCGGCGTCGCGGCCCATTTCCATGACCTTCGCGTCCGGATCCAGGTAGAACTCGTCGCTGAACGTCTGCTCGGCATAGGCGCGGATGACGGGATCGGTAAGCGGCCCCAGCGAGCCGGTGACGCCGAACACGCGCACCCGCACGCCGAGGCGCGACAGCGCCTGGCCCAGTTCCAGCCCGATCACGCCCGGGCCGAACACCACCACGCTGCGCGGCAGCTCGTCCCATGCGAACACATCGTCGTTGACGATCAGGCGGTCGCCGAAGGCCTTGAACGGCGCCGGCAGCATCGGGCTCGAACCGGTGGCAATGACCACACGGCTGGCGCGCACGGTGGTCTTGCCCTCGCCCGTGTCGACTTCCAGTGTGGTGTTGTCGATGAAGTGCGCATAGCCGCGGATGCGATCGGCCTCGGGAATGCTCTCCACGCCGCGCACCACGAAGCCGACAAAGCGGTCGCGCTCGCGGCGCACGCGGGCCATGACCTCGCGGCCGTCAATGCGGATCTGGCCATCCACGTGCACGCCGAACGCGGCCGTGTGGCGCAGCTCGTGCGCGGCTTCCGCCGCTGCAATCAGCAGCTTGGACGGCATGCAGCCCACGCGGGCGCAGGTGGTGCCATAGGGGCCGCCTTCGATGATGACGGCGCGCTTGCCGGCCGCGATAGCGGCGCGATAGGCGGCAAGCCCGGCGGTACCTGCGCCGATGACGGCGACGTCGGTCTGGATGGTGGTCATAACTTGCGATTCCTTGATTCGAGATGGCGTGACTGGGTGCGTCAATCAGCGGGCTGGATGACACCGCCCTTGCCCTGCTCGTGCGGAACAGGGCGGCGTCATCGGGTCCGGCGACTGCCGGTAGCGGGGAGTCCTGCGGCTTACTTGGCCAGGTACTGCTCAACCGCCTCGGCGTTGCCGATCAGCTTGCCGTTGATGAAGACCTGCGGAGCGGTCATCTCGCCGGAAATTGCGCCCAGTACCTTGCCGCGGACCTTGTTGTCCAGCGGCACGTCGATGTACGCGTAGCCGTTGTCGTCCAGCAGCTGCTTGGCCTTGGCGCAGAACGAGCAGCCCACCTTGGAGAACACCACCACCTGGTCCGGCTTGCGCGCATCGGGGGCAATGTAGGCCAGCATGGTGTCGGCGTCGGAGACCTTGAACGGGTCGCCCGGCTCCTGCGGCTCAATGAACATCTTGTCCACCACGCCGTCCTTGACCAGCATCGAATAGCGCCAGCTGCGCTTGCCGAAGCCCAGGTCGGCCTTGTCCACCAGCATGCCCATGCCTTCGGTGAATTCGCCGTTGCCGTCGGGGATCATGGTGATGTTCTCCGACTCCTGGTCCTTGGCCCACTCGTTCATGACGAAGGTGTCGTTGACCGAGACGCACAGGATGGCGTCCACGCCGTGCTTTTTGAACACCGGCGCCAGCTCGTTGTAGCGCGGCAAGTGGGTGGACGAGCACGTCGGCGTGAAGGCGCCCGGCAGCGAGAACACGGCAACGGTCTTGCCATCGAACAGTTCCGCGCTGGTGACGGTTTTCCACTCATTGTCTTCACGGACGCGGAAAGTGACTTGAGGAACGCGTTGGCCTTCACGGGATTGCAGCATCGAAGAACTCCTTGGGGTTGGGTTTTGGCTGCTTGATGCAGCGAAGGCCCCATTCTGTCGATCGGCCCGTGATTTGTACAATTCATCGTTTAAAACATTGTGATTGATATCAGCTATCAAGCTAGGATGAAAGGGGTCTTTGGCGGATTGCGGCGTTTGAGTTCTTGGAGGCGTGGCTGTTTCGCCGGCGTAGCCGGCGAGTCACTTTTGTCCGAGCGACAAAAGTAACCAAAAACGCGTTTTTTGCCCGCCGGGCGGCCAGTCTTATCGTAGTGAGCTACGGTTTTTGTACGGGTATTCGCTTCAGGGCATAGCTGGACTGCCTGCCGCGCAGATCGCCAGGGGCAACGCCGGGAACGGCGCCGTCCTCCCGACCTCGTGAGAGCGGAGTGGCACGGTCATCAAGCGGCGTGCCTGCGGCAAGAGGTTCGGGACCACAACGGTGGTGCGCGATGTCGCCGCGCATACCGGCGAGTGTCAATCTGCGTACCACTCCGCTCTCACGAGGTCGGGAGGACGGCCTGTCAATGCCTCGCGCCGTCTCGTCACCACGCGGCAGGCATCGTAACTATGCCCTGAAGCCCATACCCGTACAAAAACCTGCGCACGCTACGATAAGACTGGCCGTCCGCCGAGGACAGTAAACGCGTTCTTTGGTTACTTTCTGTCGCTCGGACAGAAAGTGACTCGCCCGGCAGGGCGAAACCCGTCCATCCACCGTCAACATCAGCCAACCCCAGCCATCAGACCCAATCACCAAGGAGAAGCCCAACCAGGACCGCCCCCAGCGCGGCAAGCCTACTCACCAACGCTGGCCCGAAAAACCTCGCCAATCTCCCCAGCCAGCCGCATCAGATGCGGCTCCAGTTCCCGCGTAGCTTCGGAGACAGAGGCTTTGGTCGAGAGACTGACATTGAGCACATGCACCGGGTGATGACCCAGGCGCAATGGCGTTGACATGGCCACCACCTCGGGCTGCCAGCTGGCAACGCACCAGCCATACCGCTGCACCTGCCTGACGGCAGCCAGGATCTCCCGCTCCAGTGCACTCCAGCCAGACGGAAAGCGCCGTGCGAACACGGCCATCAGGGCCTGCCGCTCGGCGGCGGGCGCCGTGGCGAGCCAGGCGCGGCCGAGCGAGGTCAGCGCCATCGGCACGCGCTGCCCCGTCACCACGGTTCGCAGCGACACCTTGCGGCTGTAGCGGATCGATTCGAGATAGACCATCTCGTCGCGGTCTGCCATGGCCAGCCCGACGTTGAGGTGCTGCGCCTGCGCCAGCTCGCGCATCAATGGCGCGGCCACCTGCAGGATTGCGGAACCGGTGTGCATCGCATGCGCCAGGCTGAGGACTGGCGCGCCCAGGCGGTAGGCGCGCAAGGCAGCATCGTATTCAAGAAAGCCGGTATCCACGAGCGTCTGGGTCAGGCGCGACACCGTGGACCGCGACAGGCCGGTGCGCTCCGCCAGTTCGCCATTGCCCAGAACGTCGGACCCGGGCCGGAAGGCGCGCAGGATTTCCATGCCACGCTCCAGGGAACGGTTGGAGGGGGTGCTGGCGGGGCGGCCACGGGCCCGGCTCCTGGCATCCTGCAATTCCACGGTAGGTCTCCCTGTGCGCTGGCTGGGCGTCTGCCCTGCAATTCCGTCAGACGGAAATGTCAGAGGCGAGTCTCGCACAGTTCGCCAGCGCCAGGGCATCCTGTAGCCTGCTAGGCTTCGCCGACCACCACCACGCCATCCGCCGCGCGCACGCCCTGCCCCGCCGGCAACACAAAGAGCGGGTTGATTTCCGCCTCGACCAGCCGCGTACCCATGGCCGCTGTCATCGCCGAGAACGCGACAATGGCATCCGCCAGCGCCGCCACGTCGGCTTTCGGCCGGCCACGGAAGCCGTCGAGCAGCGGCCAGGTCTTGAGGTCGCGCAGCATCGCCAGCGCTTCGTCGCGCGACAGGCCGCCCGAGGGCGGCAACAAGCGCATCGTCGTGTCCTGGAACAGTTCGGCCGTGACGCCGCCCATGCCCAGCAGGATCGCCGTGCCCAGCGCGTCGCGGTGCATGCCGAGAATCAGTTCGACGCCGCCGCTGACCATCTCCTGCACGAGGAAGCGCGCCGGTGCCGAGCCGGTATGGCCGCGCACGTCTTCGGCCATGCTTGCCAGCCGCGCGGGCACATCGTGCGGCGCCACGCCGACCGCCACGCCGCCCACCTCGCTCTTGTGCGTGATGGCCGACGACAGGATCTTCAGCACCACGCGCTCGCCGAGATCACGCGCCGCCGCCAGCGCTTCATCGCCATTCGTCACCACCACTTCCCTCACGCCTGGCAAACCGAAGCGTGCAAACAGCTGCTTGGCGGCAGCTTCATCGAGCGATCCCGGCTTCAGGTCCGATGTGTCGATGTCGTTGGAAGCGCAGGTAGGCGGCGCAGTCGACACCGCCTTCAACTGCCCCGCCGCCAGCATCGCCCCCAGCGCCACCGCACACGATTCCGGTGCGCTGAACGCCGGTACGCCGCGCTGGTTCAGCACCACTGCCGCTTGAGGCGCGTGCGGGCTGACATAGGCCAGCACCGGCTTGTCGCTCTCGGGCAGGCAGTCCCGGATCGCATCGGCCATCAGGTCCGGCATGGCGAGCCCGGACGAGCCGACGATGATCGCCACGGCGTCGTACGACGGGCTGGCCAGCAGCGCGCGAATCGCGCCGCGCAGCAGGTCCGGCTGCAGGCCCGCCAGCGTGACGTCGATGGGGTTGCGGTCCAGTGCGGCATGGTCGCCCTTCTGCAGCCCGCGCAGGCGCTCCGCGGTCATCGCGTCAGGAGCCGGCGTTTCGAAACCGGACACGCCGAGGCTGTCGGACACCAGCGTGCCCGCGCCACCCGTCGACGTCAGCACGGCAACGCGCCTGCCCTGCAGCACGCGGCCCGTGGCCAGCGCTGCCGGGATATCGAGCAGGTCCGAGAAGGTCTGCGCGCGAATCACGCCGACCTGCCGGAACAGCGCGTCATACATCCTGTCGGCGCCCGCCATTGCCCCCGTGTGCGACACCGCGGCCCGCGCACCGGCCTCCGAGCGGCCGATCTTGAAAGCCACCACGGGCTTGCCCGCCGCCGCGGCCTTTAGCGCCGCCGCACGGAATTTCTCAGGATGGCGCACGCTTTCCACATAGAGCGCGATCACGCGCGTGGCGTCGTCGTCGGCGAGGTAGTCGATAAAGTCCGCGAGGTCGAGATCGGCTTCGTTGCTGGTGGACACCAGCTTGGACAGCCCGATGCCGCGCGCCGCCGCGCGCGACAGCAGCGCGCCGAGGATGCCGCCGCTCTGCGACACCACGCCGATGCTGCCGGCCGGGAAATGCTCCATTTCCAGCGCGCCGCTGGCAGACAGCGGGATGTTGTCGGTCAGGTTGACCAGGCCGATCGTGTTGGGACCGAGCAGCCGCATGCTGCCGGCGGCCTCGATCAGTTCCGCCTGCCGGCGCGCGCCCTCGGCGCCGGTCTCGGTATAGCCGCTGGCCAGCACGATCGCGGCACCCGTGCCGCGCTGCGCCAGTTCGCGCACCGCCTGATGCGCCCGTTCGGCGCCCAGCAGCACGATGCCGACATCCGGCACCTCGGGCAGCGAGCCGATATCCGGGTAGCAGCGCAGGCCATCGATGGCATCCACTTTCGGGTTGACCGGATAGATGGCGCCGTCAAAACCGTGGCGCGTCAAGTACGACACCGGGCGGCCCGAGGTCTTGGCCGGGTCGGCCGACGCGCCGATCACGGCCACGCTGCGCGGCCTGACCAGCCGCGAGATCGCCGCGGATGTGGAGGAAGGGTGTTCGGTTGCCATGGTTCAGCCCTTTGCCGCAGCGCTCTTGGCCAGGAAGGCCAGCACGGACTCGCGGTGTTCCGTGCTGGTGTAGCAGATGCCCTGAGCCTGGCTGCCTTGCGCGAAGACCTGGTCGGCACTCAGTTCGAAGGACTGGTTCAGGATGCTCTTGCCCAGGCCGAGCGCGGTAGGCGAACCGTGCGACAGCGCCGCCGCCCAGCCCAGCGCATCAGCCAGCAATGATTCCGGCGACGACGACAGCCGGTCGGCGATGCCAAGCTGGAGTGCCTCGGGCGCTTCCACCTTGCGGCCCGAAAAGATGAGTTCCTTGGCCTTCGACAGCCCCGTGCGGCGCGGCAGGAAGTACATGCCGCCGCCATCGGGAATCAGCCCCCGGTTGATGTACGACCAGGCGAAACTCGCCGACTCCGACGCGATCACGAAGTCGCAGGCCATGGCCATGTCGGCGCCCAGCCCGTTGGCGCCGCCGTTGACGGCGGCAATGGTCGGCTTCGGCATGTTATGCAGCAGCGCCACGGAATGATGGACGCGCTGCTGGCGGGTCCAGCCGTTGAAGCCGACCTCGCCCGGGGGCGCATCCATGCGCCGCTGCATGCCGGCCACGTCGCCGCCGGCGCAGAAGCCCTTGCCCTCGCCGGTCAGCACCAGCGCGCGGATGGCCCGGTCGGCAGACACGCGCTCGAGCGCGGCAATCAGTTCGGAGCGCATATCGTCGCTGATGGCGTTGCGCTTGTCGGGGCGGTTCAGCGTCAGCACGGCAATGCCATCGCGCACGTCGAGGCGGATCAGGTTGAATTCGGTCATGGGTGAGGTTCTCGGAAAGTTCGGGGAGATTCAGTTCAGGGTGATCTTTGCGTCCTTGACGACCTTGCTCCAGCGCACCTCTTCGCCGTGGACGTAGCGGGCCAGGTCATCGGGCGTGCCGGGGCTGACGATCAGGCCCTCGGCGGCCGCGCGCTTGCGGAACGCGTCGGAGCCCACCGCCTTGCGCGCGGCGGCGTTGAGACGGGCAATGACGGGCGCGGGCGTGCCAGCTGGCGCGAACAGGCCGTACCAGCTTTCGGCCACGTAGCCGGGCACGCCGCTCTCGGCAATGGTTGGCACCTTGGCCAGGTCCGGGCTGGCGGAGCGCTGCGCGCTGGTCACGCCGAGCGCGCGCAGCTTGCCCGATTCCAGCAGGTTGCCGACGGCCGATGCCGTGGCGAACATCAGGTCCACCTGGCCGCCCAGCAGGTCGGTGATGGCTGGGCCGGCGCCCTTGTAGGGAATGTGGTTCAGGTCGACCTTCGCCAGGCTCTTGAACAGCTCCCCTGCCAGATGGGCAGAGGTACCGGGGCCTTGCGAGGCAAACGAGACCTGCCCCGGCTTCGCCTTCGCGGCGGCGATCACATCCTGCACGGTCTTGTAGGGGCTGTCCGCGCGCACCACCAGCACGTTGGGCGAGCGGCCGACCAGCATGACCGGCGCGAACGCCCTGTCGGTCGCATAGGGCAGCTTCGGCTGCAGGCTCGGGTTCACGGCGTGGGCGAAGGTCGCCATGACCAGCGTGTAGCCGTCCGGCGCGCTCTTGGCCACGTTGTCCGTGCCGATGATGGTGCCGCCGCCGGGGCGATTGTCGACGACCACGGCCTGGCCCAGGTCCTGCCCCATCGCCACGCCCATGGCGCGGGCGATCAAGTCCGTCCCGCCGCCCGGCGAGAATGGCACCACAATGCGGATCGGCTTGTCCGGGAAGGCGGGTGCGGCGGCCAGCGCGGTAGCCGGCGCCGATGCGCCCAGGATGGCGAATGTCGTGCAAAGCGCTGCCAGCCGGCCGGCGGCGCGGAAATGGGGGAATGCCAAGGCTGTCTCCTGTTGCTGTAGTGGCGCTACCGGCTGGTGGACCCGGGCCGACAGCGCGTTTTCGATGGCTGTAGCGTAGGCTCGGGCGTCGCTTCACGCAGCTACGCAATTCCATCCAGTGGAATCAGGAGGCGCGATTCCCCGCGCGCGCCGGCCGAGGGGCGGGCGTTATCTTCGGCATGTTTTTGCTGGCAGGCGGGCGCCAGTGCCCTATCATGCGGCCACCTGTCGACTTTTCCTGTGATCCATGACCCGTCCACGCCGCCAGTTGCCTTTCTGCCGCCTGGCTTCCCTGCTTGCCCTGTCCGTGGCCCTTGCCCAGCCGGTCTGTGCCGAAACCATCAAGAAGCCCGCGCTGGATGCCCTGATTGCCGCCAGCGCCAAAGCCGGCGCCCCGGCCGATCTCGACGCATTCCTGGCCAGCGCCGCCAAGGCCGACCCGGCCGTGGCGCCCGCGGTCACGGCCTGGCAGAACAAGGCGCCGCTCAGCGGCGACAACCTCGTCAACATCGGCCGCCTGCTCGGTGCCTACAACCGGGTGCGCAACGAGCCGGCCGTCATCGATGCGATCGGCAGAATGGTGGCGCTGCGCACCGTGCGCGACGAAAAGGTTCCCCCACACGAGAGTCCGGCCATCATCGAATTCGGCAAGCTGGTGGAAGCCATGGCCAGGGAGTTCGGCCTGGCCTTCCGCAACGTGGACAACCGCGTGTTCGAAGTGACGCTGCCCGGCAGCGGCAAGGACACCTTCGGCATCCTGACCCATGCCGATGTGGTGCCGGCGGTGGCCGACGAATGGGTGCTGGACGACGGCACGAAGCTTGACCCGTTCAAGGTCACCCGTGTCGGCGACTACCTCTACGGCCGCGGCACCATCGACGACAAGGGCTCCATCGCCGCGGCGCTCTACGCGATGAAGACCGTCAAGGAAAGCGGCGTGCCGCTCGAACGCTCCATCCGCCTGATGATCGAGACCACCGAAGAGACCGGCGGCGACGGCATGAAGTACTACCGGCAGCAGACCGCGCTGCCCGAATTCAATATCGTGCTCGACAGCAAGTACCCCGCCGTGGTCGCCGAAAAAGGCTCCGGCGCGCTGAAGGTGCTGTTCCCGGTGCAGGCGACCGACGGCAAGCTCCCGGCCATCGTCGCGATGACCGGCGCGGCCTCGGCCAACTCCATTCCGCAGACGGCCACGGCGAGGATCGCCGGCGGCAACCCAGCCGCGGTGGAGGCAAAGCTGGAAGGCGCGCGTGCCGCCTTTCTGCGCAAGTACACGCCGCAAGGCGGCAAGTTTTCGATCGATGTAAAGCGCGATGGCGAGCAGGTCGAGGTCAGGGTCACGGGCGTGTCCGCACACGGCTCGCGGCCGGAGGAAGGCGTCAATCCGCTGCCGCGGCTGGCGCTGTTCCTGCAGGCAGCGGGACTGCAGCTCGCCGACAACCACTACCTGAAGGCCGTGAAGTACCTGAACGACTTGTATGGGGTGGACTACCTCGGCGTGAAGATGGGCGTGGCCTATCGCGACCCGTTCATGGGCCCGCTGACGCTCTCTCCCACGCTGATCCGCCAGAACGGCGACGAGCTCGAGGTGACGACCAATGTCCGCATGCCGCGCGGCAGCACGCCGGACGCCCTGGGCGGCGCGATCCTCAAGCACATCTACACCTGGGCCAAGGCCAACAACGCCGTCGTCAACGTCAAGCATGACCAGGGCAACTGGATGGCGCGCGACCCGAAGGGCGCGTGGCTGTCGACCCTGCTCAATATCTTCGGCGAGACCACTGGCCTGGAAGCCAAGCCGGTCTCCACCGCCGGCAGCACCACGGCCAAGCTCCTTCCCAACGCCATCAACTTCGGCCCGGCCATGCCCGGCAAGAAGTACACGGCGCATAACGCCAAGGAGTACAAGGAAGTGTCCGATCTAGGCCTGGACCTGCAGATGTTCACCGAGATGCTGGTGCGCATCGGCAACCTGGACAAGATGCAGTAGCGCGCCGAACGGACGGGCCGGCGGTTCACGCCGGCCCGCGCGGACTACCACGGCGCTCAGGCAGACCTTGCTCCGGCCACTGCGGCCATCGCCGGCAGCCCTGCCAGATAGCTGTGGATCTGCGCCACCACTGCCGCCCCCTCGCCCACCGCGGCCGCCACCCGCTTGGTCGAGCCCGAGCGCACGTCGCCGATGGCAAACACGCCGGGCACGCTCGTCTGCAGCGGATACGGGATTGCCGCCGCGCACCCCAGGTCGCCGCCGCCGGTTTGCACAAAGCCCTTGTCATCCACCTTCACGTTGCAGGTGCGCAGCCATGACGCATTGGGGTCCGCGCCGATGAAGAGGAACAGGTGCCGCACCGGCATCGAGATCGGCGCCGGGCTCTCCGCGCGCGCGTTGTAACGCACGGTCGAAAGCCAGCCGTCACCATCCAGCGAAGTGATTGCGGCATGCGTGTGCAGGGTGAGGTTCGGCAGCCCGCCAATGCGGTCGATCAGGTAGCGCGACATGGTTGCGGCCAGCCCCGGCCCGCGCACCAGCATATGCACGTGCGCCGCATGCGAGGCCAGGTAGACCGCCGCCTGTCCGGCCGAATTGCCGCCGCCGACCAGCATCACCGGTTCGTCCTTGCACAGCTTGGCCTCCACCGGCGAGGCCCAGTAATACACGCCCCGGCCTTCGAAATGCTCCAGCGCCTCGATGCCAGGACGTCGATACTGCGCGCCGGTGGCGATCACCACGGTGCGGGTCGGGATCATGCGGCCGTCGGCCAACTCCAGCCGGATCGGGTCCTGTCCGCAATGCAGCGCCTTCACCTCCAGCGGAATCGCGATATGCGCGCCGAACTTGAGCGCCTGCACGAAGGCACGCCCCGCCAGCGCCTGCCCCGAGATGCCGGTGGGAAAGCCAAGATAGTTCTCGATCCGCGCACTGGCGCCCGCCTGTCCGCCCGGCGAGCGGCAGTCGATCACCGCCACCGACAAGCCCTCCGAGGCACCATACACAGCCGTGGCCAGCCCGGCCGGCCCAGCGCCCACCACGACGACGTCGTACACGTGATTGGGATCGAATTCGGGCAGCAGGCCCAGGCACGACGCCAGCTGGCCTTCGTCCGGCGCGCGCAGCACGCGGCCGTCCGGGCAGATCACCAGCGGGAAGTCGGTGGCGGGAGCCTGGGCGTATTCGACCAGCGCCGAGCAATCGCGGTCGGCGTCCATGTCGACCACGGTGTGGGGATGGCCGTTGCGGCGCAGGAAGGCCTGCAGCGCCAGCAGCAACGGCTCCGTCCCGTGGCCGACCAGCACCGGGCCGCTGCCGGATTCAATCAGGCCCACGCGGCGCAGGATCAGGGCGCGCATGATGCGCTCGCCCAGCTCGGCCTCGGCCACCAGCAGCGCACGCAGGCGGTCAGGCGGGATCACATAGCCTTCGGTATCCGTGAGCGCCTCGCCGTCCACCAGCGCGGGGTGCCCCCTGAGCGTGCCCACTTCGGCCAGGAAATGGCCGGGGCCCTGCTCGGTGATCAGATGTTCCCGCCCCAACCCGTCGCGCCGGACGATCTTCACGCGGCCGGTCACCACCAGGTACATGCCGCGGCCGACCTGTCCGACCGAAAACAGGCGCTCCCCCGCCTGCCATCGCTGCGGGGTGCCAAAGCGACGCACGCGCTCCATTTCGTCGGCATTGAGCTGCGGAAACATCTGGTGGCGCCGCGATTCGAGCGTCGAATACGGCGCTTCCAGCTCTGCGCCCGGGTCCGGACCGGCCGGCACCTCATCCGCTGCCCCGCCTGCCATCAAAGGATCCGCTTGCGAAATCGCCATGCTGCCTCCCATACCTTGAAGGGTGTCGGCTCGGAGCGCGCGATCCGGACATGGGATCACGGGCGGCAGGCGGCGCCGACTGCCGTCGACTGCATGTGGCGACCGCTGTCAGCAGTCGCGCGCTCATCGATAGTACTCGGCTCCGGCCAGAATGGCAGGGACGGATAAGAGACGTACGGGCCCGGTGGTGAACTAAAACCCGGGCCGCCCACCTGCAGGCCCCGCATTCGAAGGTGGTTTTAATTCCTGGCCGTTAATTGAATAATTCAAAGCGCCCGTGCGGCTGTCGGGTACGTATTCAGCGGCAGTGCTGCGTGCCAGTTGCGTATTGCCCCGCGTTGGGATTGAATGATCGCCTCGCCATCCCGCGCAACTCGCGCACGCCGACCCCATCAATGAGTTCCACGCCTGAAAGCCTTCCCCGCCAGTCCATCCGCGCCCTGACCGCCATCGAAGGCCGCGTGCTGGCCGTGCTGCTGGAAAAGCAGCACACCGTGCCCGACACCTATCCTCTCTCGCTCAACGCCCTTGCCTCCGGTTGCAACCAGAAGACCGCGCGCTCGCCGGTAATGAATGTCACCGAGGCCGAGATCCTGACTGCCATCGACGGCCTGAAGAGCCTCAGCCTGGTGTTCGAAGGCAGCAGCAGCCGCGTGCCGCGCTTCGAGCAGAACATGCAGCGCGTGCTGGGCGTGCCGAGCCAGTCTGCGGCCCTGCTGGCTCTGTTGCTGCTGCGCGGCCCGCAAACCGCCGCTGAATTGCGGCTGAATACCGCGCGGCTGCACGCCTTTGCGGATATTTCGTCGGTGGAAGCCTTCCTCGATGAACTGGCCAGCCACGAACCGCCCTATGTGGTCCGGCTGCCGCGCTCACCCGGCGAGCGCGAAAGCCGGTGGATGCATCTGCTGAGTGGTGAAGTCAGCGCGGAAAGCTTCGTCGAGAGCGCCGACCGCGGCGCCGCGGACATCGCGGTATCGCCCTCCGAGCTCGAGAAGCTTCGGGCGGAACAGAAGGAACTGGCCGCGAAAGTCGAGCGGCTGCAGGCGCTGGTCGAGCATATGGCGGGTCAGTTGGGGATATCGACTGACGCTTTCCCGCTCTGACTGGCGCGATCCCACGGCGGCTGCATCGCCGGCAAGCTGATGTTCCTGAAGTTGGTGGTTGCGGTTGGGCGCTGTCGATGGTCGACGGCCTCAGGTTTCGGCCTGAATGGCGATGGCTGTGGTTGGCTGATGTTGATGGTGGATGGACGGGTTTCGCCCTGCCGGGCGAGTCACTTTTGTCCGAGCGACAAAAGTAACCAAAAACGCGTTGATATGACTCCCGGTGTCAATAGATGGGG